>JAGAXM010000002.1 GCA_017940895.1 Clostridiales bacterium
CGTCGGGAATCACGGATTCATCTTTGGCATATCATCTTCAGAATGCGAAAGCACATGGTATTACGAAGGATGAGATCGCCGCGATCATAACCCACGCAACCATGTATGTAGGCTGGCCTAAGGGATGGGCAGTCTTCCGGCGTGCAAAAGAAGTCTGGAATGAGGATGTTCCCGAACTTACCGCGAAAGACAGATATCAGAACTCGATAGCATTCCCGATAGGGGAGGCGAATCCGTATGGACAGTTCTTTGTCGGCCAGAGTTATCTTGCTCCTGTCTCAACTGAGCAGGTGCCGGTGTTCAACGTAACTTTTGAACCGGGATGCAGGAATAACTGGCATATCCATCATGCAAAAAGCGGCGGCGGTCAGATGCTGATCTGTATCGGAGGAAGAGGCTATTATCAGGAATGGGGCAAGGATGCCGTTCAATTGACTCCCGGAAAGGTTATTAACATTCCTGCTGAAGTAAAGCATTGGCACGGAGCTGCACCTGATTCCTGGTTCTCTCACCTTGCGATCGAAGTAGCAGGTGATGAGACGAGTAATGAATGGCTGGAAAAAGTATCAGATGAGGATTACGGCAAATTAACATAACACTCGTAAGATATATAAATCTTCAAGATCAGGGTATGGTGCTGGGATATGGCTGTGGAACACCTTCCATGACAAAACATTCCCGTTACCCTGAAGAAGCATATCAAATAGGCAAAAGCATCAAATAACAAGGAGGCAGATCATGGCAAAAGTATTAGTAGCATATTTCAGTGCAAGCGGAGTAACAGGTAAGGTAGCAGCAAATCTAGCAAAAGCGATCGGGGCAGATCTATATGAGATCGCACCTGAGATTCCATACACAAATGCAGACCTTAACTGGATGGATAAGAAATCAAGAAGCTCAGTTGAGATGAATGACAGATCGTCCAGACCTGCTATTGGGACTAAAGTAGATGACATGTCAGCATACGATACAGTATTCGTCGGATTTCCTATCTGGTGGTACAGAGAGCCGTCGATCATTGACACATTTGCAGAGTCCTATGACTTCAGTGGAAAGACGATCGTTCCTTTCGCGACCTCCGGGGGATCCGGCCTCGGTGATACAACTAAGAACCTGAAGGCTATCTGTCCTGGCGCTAACATTGTTGAGGGAAAGAGATTTGCCGCAAGTGTGTCCGAATCCGATCTAAAGAAATGGGCCGAGAATCTTATCTGACAGGATCGACCCGATCAAGTTGAACGATGCACCAGTTTTGGAATATCATTCAGGTAGTAGTATTTTAAGGCTTTTCAGCACCTCACCCATTTTCCCTTGGAAGGCAAGACAACCGTCTCCCCACAGATGAGATTTACACCGTAATCCTGCATTAACTGCAGAGAATTGAGTACATCAGTAGCATTACGTCCGAAACGGGACAACTTAAAGACAAGGACATATTTGACATCATCCTTGCCTGATTCGATGTCAGCAAGCAGGCGTGTAAACTCCGGGCGGCCTTTGATGTTCTTTCCTGAATGACCTTCATCGGAATACTCGCCGGCTATTACCATATCCTGATAGTCGGCATACTTGCGAAGCTTATCCCTCTGAGCATCAAGACTGTAACCGTCGACCTGCATCATTGTGGATACACGGGTGTATATGTAGCATTTATTCGACTTTGTCATTATCGTTTCCCTCAGGAAGATTAGGCAGACTATCGAGGCTTACCAAAGATAGAGTCTGCATTTGCTGAACTACCAGATCTCTTAATAACACTAATCGTTCTGGCATTGTTTTTCCCTGCCTGATTAACAAAGCGTTATAGCTTTCCATATTAGCAAGTATCAGCAACTGAGTAATGCTTGCTTCGTCGCGGATATTTCCCTTTGCTCCAGGATTTGCATCACGCCACTGTTTGGCGGTCTTACCAAACAGAGCAACATTTAACATATCTGCTTCACTGGCATACTTATATGCGATCTGTTCCTGCGTAAGATCAGATGGAATCAAGTTCTCTTGGATAGCATTCGTATGAATCTTGTAATTAAGCTTGGCAATAGCTCTGTTCAGGTTCCAGTTTAAGGAAAGACGGCTGTTCTCGTCGTGTTTAAGCCTCTGATAATCCATCATGATATACAACTTAAACTCTGCAGATATCCATGATGCAAATTCGAGTGCTATGTCAGAATGGGCATATGTTCCACCATATCTTCCGGCTTTAGTTGAAATACCAATCGCATTGACAGCATTGATCCACTTTGAAGGGGACATGGTAAAAGCATGAAGTCCTGCTTCGTTTCTAAACCCGTCGAATTCGACGGGTTTAAAATCCGGATTATGCAAGCTTTCCCACAATCCAAGAAACTCCAAAGTTTCCCGTCCACGCATCCAATTCTTGATTACATCATTAGGATCATTACTTTTATACTTTGCGATGTCAGTCAATGATATGTATTCGTTCTCAAAATCAGTAGTGTAAATACCAATGTCGATGCCTTTTGCATGTATAGTATCTTTAATTGGTTTCCTTGCCATCGGTAATATCTCCTTCCTTATCCAAATTATTCATTCTTATGTAGTATTCCAAGAGACGTAATACATATTCAGGTGCATGACGGTTATCCAGTTCCCAATCGGTAACTGTCCTATAGGGAATCATGAAATAGTCACAGAATTCTTTTCTGTTCATACCTGTCATTTCTCGTAGTTCTTTGATTTTTGTCTTGCAGTCCATCGTCGGTAGCCTCACTGATAATTATGCGTTGCGTGCATCATATCAGATGTACGGCGTTTACGCAATGCGTCTTTTGCAAGGGTTGTTTTGTAACTCATCGACAGGTCCTGATGCCTCAGCGATTCTTCTATGATATGTAAGAAGCCGCTTAACACGGGAAAGAGGCTTTTCTTCAGGGAGAATATCAACCTTTCCTTCATCAACACTCTTCTGAAGCCTCTGCCTGGTCAAAACATGAGGTCCGTATTTCATCATCAGTTCGGATACAATTCCCGTCCATCGATCAAAGGACGTATCATACTTTGTATTGTTATAGTATTTCTTCAATTTAATCCCTCACTGTAAGAACATACGTTTGTTACATTGTACAACGCATCTTCCTTGTCAGCAAAAACAATTGTTTGATTGTTATGTGTCCCATGAAGTCGCAAGCATCGCCTGTGAACGTTCAAAGGCAGATAACTTGTTAGGGGAACCCTAAGACCCATCGATTAGAATAGTGTCACAGTTTTATCATTATTTGTTTACCTATTATTCCTATTCTCATCTAATATGTTTTCGTAACACACGTTATAATTGCTTTGTGGGGTTGCATTTCGTTGGAGGTAGTTAATGGGTCTTAGATTTAGAAAAAGTATTACGATCTGCAAAGGCGTAAAGCTCAACATCGGGAAAAAGGGGGCTAGTGTAAGCTTAGGAAAGAGAGGATTACACTATACTATTCATTCTAGCGGACGACGAACTGTAACGGCTGGCATACCAGGTACAGGATTGTTTTATACAAAATCCATTAATCCAAAGGTCAGTAAAGCGACAAATAACAAGAGAGTATCTACAACAAATAAAGAACAGGAAGCTTTGTTGAAGCAGCAAGAACGAGAAGCTCAATTAGCAGAAAACAAAAGGATTATTCAAGAATACGAAGAATACTTGAAATTAGTTAGAAGTCTCCACCAAGAATGTAATGAACCATATAAGTGGAGAAAGGTAGTCGAAAACAAATCGCCCTTAGATGCGAAAGGTATTGGAGAAAACGAGAGAATCGCCGATCAGAACTATCGCGCATTTCAGGAGACTTTTGCCTATAAGTACATGCTATTCTTAAACAAGAGTAAGATAGCATCTCTTGAAGCAGATATTGAAAGGGCAAAGGTTGCGGATCAGGCAAACTATGAGAGTTGGAAGAGCATTCACGATTTCGCTTTCAGTATAGTAAATGGAAATACAGAATCGTATTGTGAAGCAATCAAGTCTAGTAAAGTGTTTTATGATTTAGCTGACTTTGGATCTGAATTCGAGTTCGGAACGGATTCGTCGGATACTATGCATGTTGACTTTACAATTAATTCTGTAGACATAATACCAAAAGAGAGAATTACACTAACACCTGCAGGTAATCTAAGCATAAAGGAATATACTAAGTCTGAATTCTATGATTTATATCAGGATTATGTTTGTAGTTGTAGTATACGGTTGGCTCGAGAAATATTCGCACTTTTACCAGTTAAGCGTGTAGTAATTAATGTAACAGAGGATTCTTCTTTTGATATATGTGAAAAGAAGCACGTAATACTTGCTGTCATTTTTGTTAGAGAAATATTTAATGAAACTAATTTCAAAACGATTGATCCATCTGATTTTATAGAACAGTTTAAATCGCATATGGATTTTAAGAAAACCAAGGGCTTTTCTACCGTGGAAAGGATTGATGATTAATGATTAGGTGTAGGGATTGTGGGCATGAAGTAAAAGATGGATTATCTTTCTGTCCTAATTGTGGAGCTGATGTTAACTATAGAATAGTTGTTAATAGCAGAAAAAAGAAACCATTACCCGCATGGGCTATAGTATTAATAGTTTGCACCATTGGTTTTTGGGTGTGGGTTATAGGTAATGCACGCGTTGTCGATTCCTCTGAGAGTAGTCAAACTACAGAAGAATCCACAACAGTAACAACTGTATCCTCAACAACCACATTAGAACAGTATGCGACCCCAATTCCTCGCAGTGCTTCAATTAATGAAATTGGTTTTGATGAATTTATCGAAAGATATAATGAATATGCTGATTCCGATTATCAGATTTCTTCAGATATGATTTCACAGGGCGCATATTCATCACAACACTGGGTATATTTCAATGATTGTAGCATAGAATTTTCAGAAAACAGAGATATTGGCATAATAATAGATTTTAGGGGCGAATCTGCAGATGATACAACCATGACTTTGCTATTTCGTTATTGTTGTAAAGCTTTCGTCAATGAACTATCTGATGATGAAATAGATTCTATTCTTGATGAATTACGGACCGGGAATTATATGTATTATGACTTCTATCAATTTAACGGGCTTCAAGCAACATATAGTAATCCCACTTTGTTAAGTAATGGAGAATATAGATTTAGCATAACATTAAAACCTGTATAACTCCCCCATAAGTCGAATTTGTATAAGGGTCTTAGGGCTCCCCTAACTAATTATCTGCCTTTGAACGTTCACAGGCGATGCTTGCTAGTCCGTTACACAAGGTAAAGAGTCATCAGATCATATGGAAGTGTCGGAATGCTTCTTTGATCGAAGCTTCTTTCTCAACTGTAGTCTCGGGCTGAACCGAGTTCTCAGACTTGGGAAGGTTGTAGTTTTTTCGTTCGATAATCCCGCACTTGCGTTTGGTCTGAGCGATATTGAGATTGGTTACATGGAAACCGTAATTCTTCTGAACCCAAGCCGCTATCTCTTCATAAGTCGCTCCGTCCTTAAATCCGGATGTGTCCATCTTCTCGAGATCGAACTCCACCTGTATATGTTTACTCGATATGTCGCCCTTGGAAAGCAAGACAACCGTCTCCACGTGATGCGTCCACGGGAACATGTCGACCGGTCTTACCGAGTCGAGATGATATACGCCTGTTCCGACGAGGTGGGCGAGGTCGCGCGACATTGTCGCGGGGTCGCATGAGATATATACGATCTTCGAAGGCTGGACTGTAAGAAGCTTCTTTACGAGGAGCATGTCCAAGCCTTTTCGAGGGGGATCCACGATGACCGTCATGGGTGACGGCAGCTGCAGCATATTGAAGTCGATCGACTCTGCGGGTTTAACGTTGAAGGTCGCATTCGAGATGCCGTTAAGGAGGGCATTCTCCTTGGCCGCGCGGATCGCTTCGGGTACCGTGTCGAGACCGACAAGCTTCTGTCCCGCCTGCAGCAGCGACAGACCGATGGAGCCCGTTCCGCAGTAAAGGTCGAGCAAAGACGCATCGTCGCGCGTGAATTTGGCAGCGCTCTTGTAGAGCAATTCTGCCTGCGGGATGTTGACCTGGAAGAAAGCTCCCGCGTGTATTCTGAACTTGTGTCCGAGGAGGATCTCCTCATAGTAATCGTTGCCGTAAAGCAGCACGCGCTTGCCGCCTCTTGTACGTCTGTCGGTCGGCGTGGCGCTGATGCGCAGCGTGATGCCCGCGAGCTTATAGCCGTTGTCCTTGCATGCCTGCTGGATGTGGTGCACGAGTGAAGTGGTTTCGATGTAATTATTCGCATAGCCGATTATGACTTCGTGTGCGGAGGTGTTGCCCGACACGAGCTCGAGAAGCACATCCTTTGTCCTTTCGGAGGCGCGCATAACAACCTCTTCGAAAAGATTGGTCGGCGCATTGTAGAACACCTGCTCGAAAGATGCCCTCAGCTTTGTAAAGATATCGTACTCGAGGATCGGGTTGCCCGGATCCTCTGCCATCTTCGTGAAGGAGTTGATAAGGCACAGTTTGCCGCCGACGAGACGGTACTGCATGTGATTACGGTAATTCAAAGGGTTGACGCACGGCAGGATCTGCTTTATCGCGTTGTTGACCATGTCAGCGGGAAGCTTGCCCAGGCGGATCAGACAGTTACGGACTTTGTCCTCTTTATATTCGAGTGCGGACTTGTACGACAGATGAGCAAGATCTGCGCCGGGAACGAAATTCCCGTAGCTTAAGATTCTGTCAGGGGATACGTTAAGAAGGTTGTAGCAGATGCCCTCGGCGAACTTCGAGCTCTCGGAAGTAACTTCCACCTCGCATGTCTCGCCCGGAAGCACTGCCGGTACAAATATCTTCTTGCCGGAAGGCAGATCGCCTACGCCCTGTCCCTCGTTGCCGAGAGCCGTTATAGTTACTGTCTCTATATAACCCATAGATGAAATTGTAACATGCGGGGAGGCATCTTTGCACGTGAGGATTAAAGCACAGTAAAAGGCTGCCCCCGAAGGGACAGCCTCTTGTGATTAAACTGACTACTGTGTATCAGGAAGATTAAGGATTAACCTGATATCTTGCACAGTATGCGAGCCACTCCGGTGAGTCTGCGAAGCCGCGAAGAATATCGTTTCTTGTCGCGCCGCCTGCGAGTGCCTTCTTCCAGTTTGCCATGCCCTCTGCATCAGGTTCTCTGTCGAAGAAGATCCTGTAGAGGATAGTGATGTACTCTTCATCACTCAAGTTCTTTCCGATGAACTCCTGGCTGTTAAGGAAACCGTATACGATGTCGGATCCTGAGTTACCGTTTACGAGAAGCAGGTTAGCCCAATTGTTTCTACCGTCTACATCATAAGCTCTTCCGAGGGCTACGAGATAGAGTCTGTCTACGAAGTGAGTGATGTTCATTTCTCTCAACTGCTCAGGTGTGTAAACGGGCTCGTCGGGTACTTCAGGATCATCGGAATCGTCAGGTCCGGGAGTTACGCCCTCTTCCCATACAGCGTATAGAGTGAGGTTGTCGTTAGTGAGTCTGATGCTGTCGCCCTGAACGTAATCAGCAGTCTCAGAATCTGCGTCTACAGCCCAGCCGATGCATGTGTAGCCGTCTCTTGTGAAGCCGCAAGCAGGAATCGTTCCTGTTACGTCATCTGTAAGAGCCAGAGGAGACATCGAACCCTCACCGCCGTTAGCGTTGAAGTTTACATAGTAGACATCACGTGCTGACCACAAAGCGTAGAGTGTAACGTCGGAGTCAACTACAACGATAGGATCGCCTTCAGCATAGTCCACGGTTGTACTTTCGGAATCAGTTGTCCAGCCTAAGAATGTAAATCCTGTGTATGTGAATTCACATGCAGGGATCGTTCCTGTTACGTCATCTGTAAGAGGAATGCTTGCCATTGTACCTTCACCGCCGTTGGCGTTAAAGATTACCTGGTATACATCACGCTCAGTCCAAATTGCATACAGTGTAGTTGAAGCAGTAGGTGTGTATGTCATTGAAGGTGTACCGGTTGTTGTATCTGCCCAGCCGGCAAATGAATACGTTGTGTACTCATATGTACATGCAGGGAGATTAACAGTAGCGCCGGCGATAACAGTCATGTCATCCATAGCATCGCCTGTACCGCCGTTAGCGTCGAAGGACAGTGTGCACTCCCAAACTGCCGTGAGTGTAACGTTACCATCGGTTACTATATATTCATCACCGAGCTTGTAATCCTTAGTTGTTCCGTCGCTTGAGATGGACCATCCTGCCAGAGTGTATCCGTCTCTTGTGAAGCCGGTCTCGGGCAGCGTGATCGTTGTTCCAGGAACAGCGAGGATAGAAGGAATCTCACCAGTGCCGCCGTTAGGAGCGAATGCAAGGTTACGGCCCCATACTGCATAGAGCGTCGTAGGTTCTGTGATTGTAAGAGTTCCGCCTAATCCGAATTCGGGAGCAGTTGCATCAGCGCTTCTTGCCCAACCGAGGATCGTGTAATTGTCTCTTGTATATCTCTGATTTCCGGTGTTGCTGCTGAGCTGAACCTGATAGTTATAATCATAAGTTCCACCCTGGATGAAGCCTGAACCGCCGTTGCCGTTATAAGTTAACGTGGGTCCCCATACAGCGTAGAGAGTTGTGTTGCCGGTGAATGTGTAATCAGTTCCTGTACTGTAGGTCGGAGTAGTTGCTGTAGCACTTGTATCCCAACCGCGCAGTCCGTAACCGGTTCTTGTAACACCTGCAGAAGGAAGAGATGTTGTTGCTCCGATTACAAGTGCTCTGGGATTGATCCCGCCTGTACCGCCGTTGGAATCAAAGCTCAATGAACCTCTCCAGATAGCGTACAGAGTTCTATCGAAGTTAGGCATCGTGTAGTTTGCTCCCGGATTGCTGCCGGATGTACTGGTGCTTGATGTTCCCCAGCCTACCAAAGTATAATCCTCTCTTGAGATGCCTGCGTCTGTTGAGGGAAGACGTACAGAGCTGTCTCTTCTTGCAAGTATAGGATCGATTGAACCCGTACCGCCGTTGGCGTCAAATGAGAGTTCATGTCCCCATACAGCATAGAGAGTAATAGTGTCACTCATCCAAGGAGCGGTAATCGTATATTCGCCTCCGAGAGGAATGATCGTCTGAGAAGTGCCTCCTGTTGACCATCCGATAAGACGGTAGCCGTTTCTTGTGAAGCCGGAGTCGGGCAGTGTGATCGTAGTTCCTGCTGTACCGGTCATCGGATTAACAGTACCTGTAGCGTCCTGGGAAGCTTTATCGAATGAAACAGTATAAATCTGATTCCACTTAGCAAAGAGTCTCACAGTGGATTGAGTCGGAGTGATGGAACCGCCGTCAGTATAAACAACCTGTGCAGAACTTGAGTTACTCGTTGCCCAGCCTGCGAATTCATAGCCGCTTCTTGTGAATGTGCACTGAGGCAGAGTTGATTCATAGTTACGGGGAACAGTGATGCTGCTCATCTGACCTTGTCCGCCGTTTGAATTGAAAGTGATCGCTGTTGTCTTAAAATTGCCATTCAGTGTAATCTGAATAGTCGGGTTGCCCGTACCAGTGCCAGGGGTTTGGATTTTTGTAACTCTTAAATAATAAGTTGAGCCGCCTGTTAAGTTAAAGGTAGCTGTCTTATCATTCTTACCGATATCCTCTATAGTAGTGGGGTTACTGAAATCAGATGAAGCAGACCACTCGATTTTTCCTCTGTTAGAGCCGCCAGATCTTTTTGCCGTCAATGTATAACTGCCGGTTATCGGCGCTTCAAAGGTGTAGTAGTCGCCGGTGGGGGTAGTAGATGTAGCTGTAACTGACGTGGTAGCACCAAGTTGCAGCTGACCGACTTCTCCCGCGAAAACTGCGGAACCGATGGTCATGATCATCGACATGGCTACTGCTGATGCCAATAACCGTCGGAATATACCTGTCTTTTTCATGATAATATCTCCTTTCTTTTCGTGATTATCATAATGTTATTATAAATGCAAAGAGAATTTTATCTATCATTTCGTGTAACTAAGTTGTTAACAATGAAAAAACATCTGTATAGTAAAAATGGTAAAATACTGAATTATGACATCTGATAACAGAGACAACCGTAACGTCAGGCATCAGGGATTTGTAAGGAATACGAACCCCGTAGCACCCGAGAACAGTGCGCTCGCGGACGAGCTCCGCCGCGTTCTTAAGGGCAAGCCTACAGTATCCGGCTTTAACAGAAGCCTTAAGCATGAGATCATCAGCTTTATAGCATCGGTGGTCAGGATCGGCCTTGTCGCCGTATTGTGCGCGGCGTTCGCGTTCGGAGGCTTCGGTGCGGGAATGCTTCTGGGCTATGTCTCCATGACCAAGCCCCTGTCCATCTCCGATATCACACAGACTGATGAGGTGCAGACGTCGTTCGTTTACGACAGCGAGGGCAATGTGATCGCAAGACTCACGGGAAGCCAGAACGTTGACAGAATATATGTCCCTATAAGTGAAGTACGTAACACTTATCTCGAGGAAGCCGTCATCAGTATCGAGGACGAGCGTTTCTACGATCACTCCGGTATCGATATCAGAAGAATCGGAAGTGCGGTGCTTTCCGCTCTTGCGAACGGCGGTTCCGCTACACACGGCGGTTCCACGATCACACAGCAGACCGTAAAGCTCATCTCCGGTAACGACGAGCATTCCACATCAAGAAAGATCCAGGAGTGGTTCTCGGCCATGAGCCTTGAGCAGGAACTGTCCAAGGACGAGATCATGGAGCTTTACCTGAACCTCGCGCCCATGGGCAACAACTACGTAGGCGTTCAGGCTGCGGCACAGAATTATTTCGGCAAGAATGCATCCGAGCTGAATCTCGCGGAGTGCGCTTTCCTCGCGGGACTTCCCAAGAGCCCTTCTTATTACAACCCTTTAAGAGAGTCGGGAAGACGTAATGCCCTGAGAAGACAGCGTATCGTTCTGTCGAAGATGTACGAGCTCGGCTATATTACAGAGGAAGAGTACCAGAATGCGCTTAATACGGAGCTTCTCTTCCGCACGGAAGAAGCGCACACGGCAGCGGATATCAACTCGTATTTCACTGAGTATGCTATCTCCGAGGTAATCAACGATATCGCGGAGACAAGAGGCATCTCGGTCGATCTCGCGGCTACCATCGTATATAACAGAGGTTATCATATATATACTACGCTCGAGCCCGACGTGCAGGCCGTGCTCGATGAGGCGTTCAGTACGAGAGACCTTTTCCAGCAGGATCCGTCGCTGCTTGTCGACTACCCTGAGAAACCGCAGGCGGGTATGGTCATCATCAATGTCCAGACCGGAGCCATCGCGGGTATGCAGGGAGGATATGGTCCGAAGCCCGGCAACATGGTGCTTAACCGCGCGACCCAGGCTTACAGGTCCACGGGTTCTTCTATTAAACCTATTATTGATTATGCTCCCGCGATCGAGCTCGGCATTATCGTTCCGTCGATGATCTACGTCGATGAGGAGAGCCATCTCGATCCGAACAACCCCGAGGCGGCATGGCCCTTGAACGCCGACCGTTCTTACGCGGGTCCCATGACGATCAGGCGTGCTGTCGCGACGTCCAAGAATACCATCGCCGTTAAGGTTTGGTACGACGTCGGAGGCGATACCGCGCTGTGGTTCTTAAGACAGGAAGGCATCGACATGACAGCCGAGGGTTCATACCCTGCTCAGGCTATCGGTTCGTTCACGACGGGTATCACGCCCCTGCAGATGTGCGGCGCTTTCAATACGCTCGCATCGGGCGGTACTTATACGGAGCCTTATGCTTATACTCAGGTGCTCGACAGCTCCGAGACAGTCGTACTTACGTGTTCTCCCGAGAGACACCGCGTTTACTCTGCGGAGACTGCGTTCATCATGAGCGATATCCTCGAGGACGTTATCACGAACGGTACCGCGACGGGTACGGTCTCCGTCATTACCAACAGCAGCGGTGAGTATATCGCCACTTCCGGTAAGACGGGTACGACAGACGCCAACCTCGATAAGTGGTTCTGCGGCTACACCCCCTACTACTGCGGTGCGGTCTGGTACGGCTACGACAACCGCTTAAGACAGACTCTTATACCTAATATAGATAAGCCGAATGCGAACAGGATCTGGTACTACGTCATGAGCAGGATCCATCAGGATCTTCCGGGTGCAAGCTGGGTTCGTCCCGACAACGTGCTCGAAATGGAAGTGTGCGAGTCCGGTTATTATCCGAGTGAATACTGCCGCCAGGCTCAGACTACAGTCACGGATTACTTCATCCTCGGCTCTTACCTGACACCTACGCAGGATAATGTCTGCCCTATCCACACGGCTCCCGAGGAGGAGGCACAGCAGCCCGGAATCGAGGGTTAAGCCTTAGGGCGTATCCTTTTCGTCAAGAAAAATTACCCTTTTCGAACACACCGCAAAAAGTGTGAATTTTTAGTGTTGTTTTTTAGAATGATTATAAATTAGGGTTGTAAAGTGATTTTCATTTTGCTATATTAGCAGTACCGAAAAGTCTTAATAAATCAGAAAGGAAATAGTAGCCATGAAAAATTATGACCAGTGGGAAGGTTTTTCCGGAAGATTGTGGAGAGAGGAAGTCAATGTAAGAGACTTCATCCAGAATAACTACACACCTTATGACGGTGACGAATCATTCCTCGCAGGTACTACAGAAGCAACAGATAAGCTCTGGGGCAAGCTCAAGGAACTGCAGAAGGAAGAGAGAGCAAAGGGCGGCGTTCTCGATATGGAGACAGAGGTTGTTTCCGATATCCTCGCTTACGGCGCAGCTTACATGGACGATTCCATGAAGGATCTCGAGAAGGTAGTTGGTCTTCAGACAGATAAGCCTTTGAAGAGAGCATTCATGCCTTTCGGCGGTATCAAGATGGCTGAGCAGTCATGCCAGATGTACGGATACGAGCCTTCCAAGGAACTCCACAAGATCTTTACTGAATATCATACAACTCACTCTGACGCTGTTTTCTCAGTTTACACACCTGAGATCAAGGCAGCTCGTCACTCACACATCCTCACAGGACTTCCTGACACATACGGCCGTGGAAGAATCGTAGGTGACTACAGAAGAGTTGCTCTCTACGGTATCGACTTCATCATCGCGAGCAAGAAGAAGGATCTTGCTAACTGCGGTGACGGCACTATGCTCGATGATGTTATCCGTCAGAGAGAAGAGCTCGGCAAGCAGATCAAGGCTTTGATGCAGATGAAGGAAATGGCTGCAGCTTACGGCTTCGACATCTCCCAGCCTGCAAAGAATGCAAGAGAAGCTGTTCAGTGGCTCTACTTCGGATATCTCGCAGCTATCAAGACACAGAATGGTGCTGCTATGTCCGTTGGCCGTGTTTCTACTTTCCTTGATATCTATATTCAGAGAGACCTCGAGAATGGTACTCTCACAGAGTCCGAGGCTCAGGAGCTCATCGACCACCTCGTTATGAAGCTCCGTATGGTTAAGTTCGCTCGTATCCAGTCCTACAACGAGCTGTTCTCCGGTGACCCGGTATGGGCTACACTCGAAGTTGCAGGTCTCGGTTCCGACGGACGTTCACAGGTTACAAAGAACGACTACCGTTTCCTCCACACACTCGAGAACATGGGTCCTTCACCTGAGCCGAACCTCACAGTTCTCTACTCCAAGAGACTCCCTGAGAACTTCAGACAGTACGCTGCTCACATCTCCATCACAACATCTTCCGTACAGTACGAGAACGATGATGTAATGAGACCTGTATGGGGCGATGACTACTCCATCTGCTGCTGCGTATCTGCTACACAGACAGGTAAGGAGATGCAGTTCTTCGGTGCAAGAGCTAACCTCGCTAAGTGCTTGCTCTACGCTATCAACGGCGGTAAGGACGAGCTCGAGACAGATCCTAAGAGAGTACAGGTAGGTCCTGCTTATCAGCCCATCACATCTGAGTATCTCGACTATGATGAGGTTATCGCTAAGTTCGATCCTATGCTCGACTGGCTCGTTAGCCTCTATGTTAACTGCCTGAACCTCATCCACTACATGCACGACAAGTACTACTATGAGGCAGCTGAGCTCGCACTCATCGATACTAACGTAAGAAGAACATTCGCTACAGGTATCGCAGGCTTCTCACACGTAGTTGACTCACTGTCCGCTATCAAGTATGCGAAGGTTAAGGCTATCAGAAACGCTGACGGAATCGCTACAGACTTCGAGATCGAGGGTGACTTCCCTAGATACGGTAACGATGACGACAGAGCTGACGATATCGCTGTATGGCTCCTCGACACATACATGACAAAGGTTAGAAAGCATCACACATACAGAAATGCTGAGCCTACAACATCCATCCTTACCATCACATCCAACGTTGTTTACGGTAAGAAGACAGGTACACTTCCTGACGGACGTAAGGCAGGCGAGCCTCTCTCTCCCGGTGCTAACCCTGCATACGGCGCAGAGAAGAACGGCTTGATCGCATCTCTGAACTCTGTTGCTAAGATCCCTTATGTATGGTCTCTCGACGGTATCTCCAATACTCAGACGATCAACCCTGCAGCTCTCGGTAACTCTGAGGCTGATCAGAAGAATAACCTCGTTAACGTTCTCGACGGTTACTTCGCACAGGGTGCTCACCACCTCAACGTAAACGTATTCGGTGTTGAGAAGCTCCTCGATGCACAGGCACATCCTGAGAAGGAAGAGTACGCTAACTTCACAATCCGTGTATCCGGATATGCAGTTAAGTTCATCGACCTTACAAAGGAGCAGCAGGACGACGTTATCGCAAGAACTTGCCACGACAGACTGTGATAACAAAACGTACTGCATAAGATAAGATTCCTATTGATTTAGGTAAGACTTAAGAACCGGGGTCGGGCATATGCACGACCCCTTTTCTGTTAAAATAAACACAAAAACGGCAGGTATTTATGTCACAAGGATACATTCATTCATTAGAAAGTTTCGGATCGGCTGACGGTCCGGGCGTAAGATACATCATATTCTTCTCAGGCTGCGCGATGAGATGCCAGTTCTGCCATAATCCCGATACGTGGAAGATGACCGACGGACAGCTCATGTCATCTGACGAGCTGATCGAGAAGGCTTTAAGATATAAGACTTACTGGGGTCCCCAGGGAGGTATCACCGTCTCGGGCGGCGAGCCTTTGATGCAGATCGATTTCCTTCTCGAGCTTTTTACCAAGGCTAAGGCAAAGGGCATAAACACATGCCTCGATACTTCCGGCAACCCTTATAATACAAATCCCGAGTGGCACGACAAGTTTCTCGAGCTCATGAAGGTCACAGATCTTGTCATGCTCGACATCAAGCATATCGATCCCGAAGGACACAAGGCGCTTACCAAGCAGCCTCTTGATAATATCCTCGCGATGGCGCGTGAGATGAGTGACCTCGGCGTAAAGATGTGGATCCGTCACGTGCTCGTTCCCGAGCGTAATGACAAGGATGAGTATCTTATGAAGCTTGCCGAGTTTATCAAGTCACTGAAGACCGTGGAGAGGGTGGAGGTTTTGCCTTATCACACACTCGGCGTGCATAAGTGGAAGACGCTCGGCATCCCATATGAGCTCGAGGGTATCAAGACTCCCGAGGCTGACCGCGTGGAGAATGCACGTAAGATCCTGGGAGCAGTTTGAATTATGTTCCATCCGGGGACGGTTCTCAAATGGTACATGGTACCATTTGAGAACCGTCCCCATTTGGTACATTGATAGGAGAGATGTATGAAGTTTAAAGCTGTATTGTTTGATATGGACGGTGTCATCTTCGACACCGAAAGAGCGATTATCGAGTGTTGGAAGCTCGTTGCGCCCGAAGCGGGACTTAAGGATATTGAGGCGTTCTGTCAGGACGCTCTCGGCACCAACTCGCAGGTTACGCATGAGCTTTTCGTAAGCAGATACGGAGCGGAAGTCGATTACGACGGACTTAATCAGAAGAAGCGTGAGCTGTTCATGAGAATGTTCGATGCAGGTCTTGTTGCCGTAAAGCCCGGCGTGCGTGAGCTTTTGGGCTACCTTAAGGATAACGGGGTCAAGGTCGCACTCGCGTCTTCAACATCAAGCAAGTCCGTTCTGCGTGAGATCATCGCTGCGGGCCTCGAGAAGTATTTCGACGAGATCGTGTGCGGCGACATGGTTACAAGAAGTAAACCCGAACCCGACATCTGGCTTGAGGCGCTTCGAAGACTTAACATGGAAGCGAAGGATGCGGCAGCCATAGAGGATTCTTTTAACGGCGTACGCTCAGCGAAGGCAGCGTGTCTTTACACGATCATGGTGCCTGATATCGTGCAGCCCGACGATGAGATCAGAGCGCTTGCAGATCAGGTCTTCCCATCGCTTAAAGAAGTATTGGAATTTATAGAAAAGGATTAATTCTCTTTAAGAATATATTTCCTTGTGAACTTATTCGCGAAGAAGTCGACGAGCGGCCCCATGAAGAATGCAGTGATGATGGTGCCGATGCCGACGATCGTTGTTAACGTGGATAAAGGTTCCCCGGACATGAGGTAGAGGACAGAGCCGATTATTACGCAGACGAAGTCTGTGGCGATTCGGTTATATTTAAACTTGCCTATATGCCACTTCTTGTCCATGATGATCGCGATGGCATCGTAAGTGGATACTCCCATGTCAGCGGGCATATAAAGACCGCACGAGAAGCACAGACCTACTATGCCGGTCACAAGGCAGATGATGCGCGCGATGATTGAGTCGGAGGAAAGAAGAGACGTCAGGAACTGCTGTGAATACTGGGCAAGGTAGCCTACAAGGAACAGATTGACGATAGTTCCGAGTCCGATCATATGTCTGTCGAAGATAAGACTTACGATCAGCAGAACCGCGTTGATAACGATATAAAGCATCCCGTATTCTATGGGGGATACCTTATCAAGTCCGCTTACGAATGATGTAAACGGATCTACACCGAATGCCGCGTACTTGAAGAAGCCGACGGAAACTCCGCACAGGATGGTTCCGACAATGCACAAAAAGATGCGCATCTTAAGGCGCTCGATGTTGAAAATTCTGGTAAGACGGTTCTGCTTCTTTTCCATGTGTTGATAATAACACACGCATATTAGTGCCGTCATTTCTTAAAATGACATTTGTCATCTCCTAAAGTGATGCTGTTCACTACCCCGCCGAAGCTGTATATCCGATAATCAGACCGTAAGGATAAGGAGGCAATAATATGGCTGAGATTTTAAAGGTTAAGGGATTGGTAAAAAGATACAAGGAACTGATCGCGATCGATCACCTTGATATGAGCATTAAAGAAGGCGAGATCTTCGGTCTTCTCGGACCCAACGGCTCCGGTAAGTCCACTACGATCAACTGCATCCTCTCGCTCCTCGAGTACGACAAGGGTGAGATCGAGATCTTCGGCAAGCCGATGAGCCCCAAGGCATACGAGATCAAAAGGCAGATCGGTATAGTTCCCCAGGATGTTGCAGTCTATGACGCACTTACGGTTTATGAGAACATCGACTTCTTCTGCGGACTCTACATCAAGGATAAGGAGACACGAAAGAAGTATGTGCAGGAAGCTATCGACTTCGTAGCACTTAATGACTTCGTAAAGTTCAAGCCGAACAAGCTCTCGGGCGGCCTTAAGAGAAGACTTAACATCGCTTGCGGCATCGCACATAAGCCGAAGCTCGTTTTCTTTGACGAGCCTACAGTTGCAGTCGATCCCCAGAGCAGAAACAAGATCCTCGAGGGTATCGAGCAGTTGAGGCAGAACGGCGCCACGATCATCTACACTTCGCACTACATGGAGGAGGTCGAGCAGCTTTGCGACCGCATCCTCATCATCGACAAGGGTCACACTATCGCAGAGGGCACGGTAGATGAGCTTAAGGGCATGATCAAGAAGAGCGAGATCATCACGATCGAAGTCGCAGGCTTGGATGACAAGACCCTCAACATGGTAAGGGAAGTTAAGAACGTATACAGCGTAAGCTACGAGAACAACACACTGAAGATCGAGGCGGGATCCGGCAAGCACAACGTTATCGATATCGTGAACATGCTGCAGGACAAGGGCTACAAGATGAAGAAGATCTTCTCCGAGCAGCCGACATTGAACGACGTATTCCTCGAGCTTACCGGCAAGCAGCTTCGTGACGAGTAAAGGAGCAGGACATGTTTAAGTATTCGATAATTAAAATGTTCAGAAGTATCGGTGGCCTGTTCTGGATGTTCATATTCCCGCTGGTGCTCATGACGGCAATGCACTTCGCATTCGACTCCATCTACAGCTACCAGAACAGCATCGCCCCCATGAAGACAATCCTTATCACCGAAGGTCAGGGCGTATATCAGGAGGGCTTCGAAGACCTTATAGAATCTCTGTCGGAGGAAGGCTCCGAGGATCAGCTCTTCATCCTTGAGGAGGCGGACTCACTCGAGGATGCCAAGGCTAAGCTTGCCGGGGAAGAAGCAGAGATAATCTTCGTTGTATCCGACGGCGACGTCGAGGTCTATCTTCAGGAGAATCACTCGATAACTTCCGCGGCTGTTGCGGGCTCTATAGCAGACACATACAAGCAGCGTTATCAGCTCATCGCGGACGCTCTAGAGCAGGATCCGGCTTACGCGATGGAGCTCGTAAATGATGCCAGAGAGAACGTAACCTACACGGTGTCCCAGAAGGAGAAAGCTTTCGGTGCGGAGCCGAACCCGTACAACTGGTATTTCCTGAGCACTCTTGTAATGGGAATTCTCTTCATGGCCATGATGGGCATAAACATGGTGGGAGACCTCCGCGCAGACGTCTCTGCGGTAGCGATGCGCTACTCGGTTTCCCCCGCCCGAAAAGGGCAGATGGTCGTTACTGCTTTTGCTGCAAGGGTTATCCCCGGTCTCGTGATAGTAGCGATACAGCTTATGGTAATGAAGTATGTGTTCGGGATCTACCTTGGGAACGATTACCTGAAGCTCGCGCTTTTCGCAGTGGCGGCAGTAATGTTCTCGATAAGCTTCGGCGTTATCTGCGGTCTGTGTTTCAAGGGTGATGTACACCAGAGAGGAAACAAGGCGACGTCTCTGATCATGATATCCGTTTTCTTAAGCGGCGAGATGATATCGCAGCTGCCGGGATTATTCGAGAAATACTTCCCGATCTTTAACAAGATCAACCCGGCGACAGTCCTGAACATGGCACTGTTCAAGCTTACGATCGGCAATTCCGCAGAAGGGTTCTTCATGAACATCGCGGAGATCATAGGTCTTACCGTGGTCTTCCTTGCCATCGGTATCGCAGTATTGAGGAGGGAAAAGTATGCTTCTGTTTAAGAATTTCTTCAAGCTTCTTAAGAGCAACAACACAGGTGTAATCATATATGCGGTTATATTTGTAGCCATGGTAATAGGTGTAATGGTCGCAGCACCTGCAATGGCATCCGAGACCGGCGGCCCGGACTATGCCGTCCAGGACTCGATAGAGATATCTTATATTGATGGCGATCATTCGGCATTGTCCGAAGGACTTATCGATTACTTAAGCGTAAACAACAATGTAACACCTGTGTTCGGCAGATCCCAAAGCTCCATACAGGACCTGGTATTCTTCGGATTAAGCGAGTATCACCTGAAGATCGAAGATGGTTTTGCTGACGGTACCGGAGAGATCACATATCTTACCAATATGGATAAGTCCGGCTCGATCTACATGATAGACAATGCAGTTAATAATTACATTCAGGCCTATAAGGATTACGAGGCTATGGGTTATGCTCCCGAGAAGTGCGCGGAACTTGCGAAGGAACTGATGCTTGATACAGCGGCTCTTAATATCGTTGAGAAGGACGACGGAAGATCTTCCACATCAGAAGGTGATGTTGTTATCGTATTCATCAATCAGTTTTTCCCGTATCTTGCTATTGGATTTATGACGCTCGGTATCGGACACACTGTAATCGCCAACAACAATAAGCTCATAGGCGACCGTATCGAGTGCTCGCCCGTAAACAGAAAGAAGATCAGCTTCTCGAACTCTCTGGGTATCGCCGTATCGGGAATCGCATTGTGGATCTTCTTCATGCTTATCAATGTGATCGTCGGATTTGCAAAAGGCTCGGATGCATTCGTAGAGTACTGGTGGCTTCTTATGATCAACTCGTTCCTTACGACGCTCATCGCATGCGCATTCGCATCGTTCGTAACGTCATTCGATCTTACAAGCAATTCGCTGTCGATGGTTACGAATATCGTGAGTCTCTCGATGGCATTCATGTCAGGCGTATTCGTTCCGCAGTATCTTCTCGGCGAAGGACTTCTTACAGTAGCCAAGTTCATGCCTATGTACTGGTGCGTATATGCTTCGAACATGGTCGATGTGAATACCGCTTTCGAGTCGGATAAGCTTCTCATGTGCTTCGGCATCGAGATCCTGTTCACGGTAGCATTTACCCTGGCAGCGGCTTTCGTTAAGTCGTCCGGCCTTGGCAAAGCAAGGAGCGCAGTAAAGACTGAATAATCGTATAATGTAGTCATGACCTACAGGATAGTCGACAGAATAGTAATATGGACAGGCACCGCCGCTTCCGTATTTGTCCTCTGCGGAGGGCATCCGGGGGCGGCGGATATTGCTGTTATTCTGGTATCTTTCATCCTGGGTATCGCATGCGAACTTAAGCGTAATGAGCTGATAGCGATACTCAGTTCCGCGGCAGTTTTTGCAGCCGCGTTCTTCCTTCCCGGTATGGCGCTTGTGATGCCTACTGCGGTTTATTCATTAGCGATCTGTGACACAAAGCTTGAGAGAGTTAAGTCGATTGCTTTTCGAGGCGTGGCAGGAGGTGCGATGGCACTTGCAGTGGCGCTCGCGGACATAAGCCTCACGCTTAAAGCTATGACGCTTCTTATCTCGGGTCTTGCTTTCTACCTCGCATTCAAGACGGGACGCCACGAGAAAACGGAAGAGAACCTCCGCGCGAAATACGACGATGCCCGCTGGGATTCGCTTAATGCGCAGAAGCTTCGTGAGGAGACGATGAAGAATGCGGACAACGAGGTCTACATGGCGCGTCTTAAGGAGCGTAACCGCATCGCACGTGAGATCCACGACAACGTCGGTCACATGATCACGCGCGTTATCGTGCAGCTTCAGGCGCTCAAGATAATCAACAAGGACCCCGGTGTCGGCGAGCAGCTCGAGTCCGTGTCGCAGACGCTCGATCTTGCTATGACTTCGATGAGAAAAAGCGTACACGAACTTCACGACGAATCTATCGATCTGTCTATCGGTATCAACGACATAACCTCCACTTTGCCCGAGAGGTTCGAGGTTACGGTGAACACCGTCATCGACTCGCCCGCGGACAATGCGCTCAAGAGCAATATCCTGGGCATCATAAAGGAAGCCGTCACCAATATCGCGAAACATTCTGACGGCGATAAGGTGCTCATCGAAGTGGTGGAGAACATCTCCTTCTGGCGCGTGAAGATCCATGATAACGGAAATAATCCCGTAAGGGAGTTCGAGCTGTCTTCGTCTGAGATGACGGGTGAGGGCGGCATAGGTCTTAACAATATCGCATCAAGAGCGGGGGCAGTCGGAGGCCGCGCGAGTGTCCTGTCCGATGAGGACGGATTTACCGTGATGGTCACGATTCCCAAGGAAAGGAAGGCATAACATGATCAGCGTAATGATAGTCGACGACGATCCTTTCGTATCGGGATCATTGAAGATCATCCTCGACAACGAGCCGGACATAGAGGTCAAGGCTGTGGCGAATTCGGGTGAGGAGGCGGTAAAGCTCGCGCCCCAAGTCGCTCCCGACGTTATCGTCATGGACATCCGTATGGAGGGCATGAACGGCACCGATGCGGCGCAGAAGATCCTCGAGAACGGGTCCAAGGCGGCGGTGCTTTTCCTCACGACTTTCCTTGATGACGAGTATATCAACAAGGCGCTGAAGATCGGCGCGATGGGTTACATCATCAAGCAGGACTGTGGCTCGCTGCCTTCGTCCGTGCGCGCTGTCGCATCGGGTCAGGCGGTGTTCGGAGGCAAGGTGGTGGAGAAGCTGCCTGACCTTCTTAACCGCAAGGAGAGATTCGATCCGTCGGAGTTTGACATCACGCCCAAGGAGCTCGAGGTGATAGAACTTGTGGCGGACGGTCTGTCGAATAAGGAGATCGCTGAGAAGATGTTCTTAGGCGAGGGAACGGTGCGTAATATGGTGAGCTCTATCCTTACCAAACTCGATCTTCGCGACAGAACCCAGCTCGCATGCTTTTACTATCAGAAGATGGTCTGATATTATTAGCGCATACCTACTTTCAAGGAGGTTTTATATGAAGAGATCTATCAGATACGCAGCGCTTGTGATGGCAGCAGCCATGGCGATGAGCGCATGCGCTAAGGAACCCGAGGCAACTGCTCCCGAGACGGCGCACGCTCAGGCCGAGACTACTGTTGACGAGACGACAGCCGCCGAGACTGAAGCAACCGAGACCGAAGCCGAAGTTACCGAGGCTACAGAGGCCCCCACACCTACACCGCTGCCTCCTATCGAAGATCCCAACATCGAGCCTCCCGAGGGCTACTATCTTGTATGGCACGATGAGTTCGACGGCGATGAGCTTGATTCGTCGAACTGGGCGGGCGAATATCACAGACCCGGCTGGGTTAACAATGAGCTTCAGACCTATGTTGTCGACGGAGATAACTACTTTGTAGAGGACGGCGATCTCGTTATCCAGCCTTTGACGGGTACCAACGATAACGGACGCGCTTTCTACACATCCGGAAGGATCAATACTTATCATCTTCATGCATTCACATACGGACGTGTAGAGGCGCGTATCAGAGTCCCGCAGGGACAGGGCTTCCTGCCTGCTTTCTGGATGATGTCCGACGACGAGTCTTACGGCTCATGGCCGAAGTCCGGTGAGATCGACATCATGGAGATCCTGGGAAGCGACACAGACACTTTGTACGGCACGCTGCACTATGGTAATCCGCACATGCAGAACCAGGGTATCTACGATCTGTCTTCAGGCGACTTCGCAAGCGAGTATCACGTATTCGCAGTTGAGTGGGAGCCCGGCGAGATCAGATGGTACTGCGACGATGTCTGCTACTATTCGACAAGCTACTGGTATTCCGCGATGGACGGACAGGAGCCGAATGAGTATCCCGCTCCTTTCAACCAGCCTTTCTACATCATCCTGAACGTCGCTGTCGGCGGCAACTGGCCGGGCGATCCCGACGAGACTACGCTTTTCGATGAGAGTGCGCAGATGCGTGTGGATTATGTGCGTGTGTTCCAGAGGGATGCGTACGACGATAACGTGACGTGTCCGGATGCGCCGGATCCCGCTAACGGCGAGGGTTCGTAAGCGTCAGCGAAGGATTGCCCAAAGCGCCAGAAGCAGCGCGAGAAAAACAATATTAACCACAGTGAATGCCGGCAAGTAACCCATGCCGGTATTCTTTTTGTCCCGCGGGGTGGCGGCGTAGAACTTGTATGTGATGAGGGAAGCCATGCTCGCGATGAGTGTGCCGAGGCCGCCTAAGTTGGTGCCGACGACGAGTGCTTCGCCGTTGTCAGTGAAAGCCGACAGGAGCATCGCTGCGGGGACGTTGCTGATGATCTGTGAGGCTGCGACTGCGGTGAGTACGGGCGAGACGGCAACGACCTTCGACAGCGCGTTGTACACGGCTTCTATGCGGCCGATATTGCCGATAAGTACGAAAAAGAATATGAACGTCAGAAGCAGCATGTAGTCGACGTATTTGAATGCCTTGCGGTCGATTATGATTATCACCGCGCACACGGCGGCGAACATCACGATCCAGTTGATGATGTCAGCGACGGCGAGTACGCACACGGCGAAAAGTATCACGCATACCGCGAGTTTGTTCGCGTCAGGTACGGGTACTTCGGTGATGTTCTTGTATTCGGATTTCTTATTCTTACACAGAAGTATAACTGCGAGTGCAGTGAGTATAAGCGAGACTGCGCTGTAGGGCAGCATGAGCTTTATAAAGGGCAGAAGCTCCATCTGATATTTGGTGTAAAGGTAGAGGTTCTGCGGGTTGCCGATGGGGGTGAGCATGCTGCCGAGGTTGGCCGCGACAGTCATGAGTATGAGCGTGAACATGAGAGTCCTTCTGTCGTCGAAGCTCTTCAATACCGCGATCGAGAAGGGGACGAGAGTTACGAGCGTAACGTCGTTCGTTAGAAACATCGCCATGAAGAACGAGAGCGTGGTAAGAAGGAGGCAGATGCTTCTTGAGGTCTTGAGCTTCTTTAACAGGCGGTCGGTCAGAAAATCGAAGGTGCCGATACGGAGCAGGACCGCGACGACCAGCATGAGACTCATTAGGATCGCGAGGACGCGGAAGTTGATATAGCCTATATATTCGGCATCCGGCGGCACGATAAAGCAGGATACCGCCGCGAGTATCCCTGAGATTATGAGTATCGGGTCCTTCTTGATAAAGCCCGTGATTTTGCCTGCCAATTCACGCATGGCACTAATGATAGCACTATTTTTTAATTTGTGTTATAATCAACTCTCGTCAGCGCAAGAGCGCTATTATATTCGGCACGGAGATGTACCCAAGAGGCCGAAGGGGAGGCTTTGCTAAAGCTTTAGGCGGGGCAACTCGCGCGAGGGTTCGACTCCCTCCATCTCCGCCAAATTTTATTAACGGTGTCGTAGAACCCAATAAAATCAGGGGTTTGCGGGTTTGAGGAAAGACGAAAAATCGGTGCTTACCACAAACTTACCACAAACTGCGACAGAATTGAGAAAGAGACACCCAAAAGAAAACGACCGTCGCCGGTCGTTTTTGTTTTGCTGTCATATTTAAAGTGGATGTTTTTCTTGGAACGTTTAATTCAAGATTAGGTGGCCCAAGGAATAGATCTTGATACTTTTCAGTTGATCGACGAGGATTAATATGAGCAACGCTTACTTATTAACATGGAATCCCAATAAGTGGAATTTTGAAGGAGGGTTTTACTCATTCCTTCAACAGGTAGAGAATGGAGAAAATCCAATAATAGAGTGACCTCAAACGCAAATACATTTGAAATCAGTCTCTAATATCTTTAGTCAACTTTTTTATGTGTATTTATTTGCATTAATGATTTAACATTGCTCTGTCTGACACATTCGGTTAAGCAGTGTTATGAAAGGCATTTTATACAATATCCTCTTCATTTCTTTATCTCCTCATTCGTTGGTTTTATAAGGGTTGCGAGTATTCTATCAAAACCAAAAACTTTGCCTAATCTCGAAAACTTATATGTAGTTATAGGGATTGGCTATTAAGAAAACAGCCGGCGGAAATTGCCGGCCGTTTCTCTCTTATGTCCACTATATATAAATTATTACTGTTATACGCGTATTCTGTCGAACAGCTTTACATAGGTAAGAGGGATAGCGCCGATTATTGCTGCAGCTGCCTGAATAAGATTAGGTACTACTGAACCTAATGCGGCTTCTACTCCATACATAAAAGGCAAAGATTCAAACCCGAAATACCCTGCCACCATTATCAGTTCGGCAACTACCGCTGCTGTCAGTTTGCGCACTAATGGAACTTTGTTCTCACCGTTGCGCTTCATCAGAAGTCCTGCAACAAGTCCCATGATTCCTTTGATCAAAAACGTTGGTATTACGTATTGCGGATAACCGGCAGTAAGATCTGCCAACATTGAACCGATCGCACCTGCTATCGCCGAGAAAGGACCCAGGATATATGCGGCTACCAATATGACCAGATCGCCGAGATTAACGTGTCCTATCGCAGTCGGAATATGAAGTTGAGTACCAATATAAATGAATGCTGCCAGAACACCTGTATATGCAATCTTTTTTATTGTCTTTTTGTTTTTCTCATGATCGCTCATCGCCTTATATCTCCTGAAGAAGTTGTTTTCTGAATGACACTATGGTACAACTTATCTGAATATATTAAATATCCAGAACAGGAGTTTTTTATATAACCAGATGAAAAAAACAGACGACTCCGCATACATGAAATTGTATAAGCAGATCAAGAAAAACATTGTTGATGGAGTATATCCTTACAATACAAAGATCCCTTCTAAAAGGACCCTGGCTTCCGAAGCAGGCGTAAGCGTTATATCAGTAGAGCACGCTTACGATCTTCTCCGCGACGAAGGATATATCCGGAGTGTCGAGAAGAGCGGCTACTTTGTCGACTTCCGCGCCACAGACGGTTTCTCATCTTTCCCTGAAGAAATGCAATCAGTCAACACATCATTTAACAGCAATTCAGACCGTCTGGTCTTCCCTGTATCCGTCTTATCAAAAACAATGAGAAACATCCTTACCAACCGTCAGGATGAAATACTCCTGAAATCACCTAATGCAGGCCTTCCCGAATTCCGTGAAGCCATTTCAAAATATCTTGCAAGAAACAAAGATATCCATATCGATCCTTCGGCAATCGTGATCGGCTCAGGTGCCGAATACCTTTATAATCTCATCGCAGGTCTTATCGGAAGTGACAGGATATTCGCATTAGAAGATCCTTCTTACGAAAAGATCAGAAAAGTATATAAAAATGCGAATGTTAAATATGAATTGCTCGCACTCGGAAATGACGGAATCGAAAGCAAAGCGCTTAATAAGACAAAAGCTCAGGTTCTGCACATTTCTCCATTCAGAAGTTTTCCCACGGGAATATCAGCTTCTGCATCCAAACGTTATGAATACATAAGATGGGCTGACTCTTCTGACAGGATAATCGTTGAAGATGATTTTGAATCTGAATTTTCCGTTCTGGGCAAACCCGTTGAGACACTTTTTTCGATGGCTACAAAAGATAATGTTATATATCTGAACACCTTCTCAAAGACTATTTCTCCGGCTATTCGTGTGGGCTATATGGTCCTTCCCGAACACCTGATCGATACGTTCAATAAGAAACTGGGATTCTATTCATGCACGGTTCCAACATTCGAACAGCTCGTCCTGACTGAACTTATAAACAACGGCTCTTTTGAAAGACACATAAACAGGATAAGAAGGCAGCTGAGGTCAAGGCATACCAATCATGAGCAACAGTGATTTTTCTAATACCCTTAACAGCTTTTTTCTTAAAAATCTGATGCCGTTAATTAACGTTTAGTTCGATATATTCCTTATTTTCTGTACTAAGGGACCACTCCCTCACAGGTCCATTCTGAACGTCCAGTTTCCAATAGATTTTGCATTGCATTCAAGCGTTTCTTCTTTTACAAGCTTGAACCCGTTATCAATATAGAAAGCCACGTTATTTTCAGAATTGGTGGTAACGGTGATCAGATTTCCACCATTGGATCTTACCAAAGGGATAAGAAAATCCTGTATCGCGCCCGATCCGATGCCCCGCTTTTGATATCCCGGATCAACTGCCAAGAAATACAAATGCCAACGGGGTTCAGGGATGCTTCTTACGACGATTTCCGTTCTATCTGACATTTCCATAAATCTAAGCGTGTCTCTAATCCCGATCCTCGCTATGATACCTGCCATTCCGCTTACAGCATAATCCCAAAAACCGACCGGTTTGTCTGATGGTTTCTCTACGATTACAATAACTTTAACTTTTCCGTCCGCAATACCTATATAGCAGTCATCCTTGCGGACAGTAGCTCTGAATATCCCCTTCATCAGACGCTCATAAAAACTGCGCAGCTCTGTCTCTGACTTGAACCGGTCCTCGAAAACTCCCCAAAAAAGAGGATAGTTAACAAAAGATGCTGTGAAGACCTTTAACACCTCGTCTTCATACGATCTGTCATAACGCTTATACTCGATCATAATATCATTTTCCCCCCTTCTTCCTGAGTCTCATCAGATATCTATCCATACGGAAATCACTCATCTTCAAAGGGAATTTGCCGCTTGAGATCCATACAATGACCAGATTCAGGATAAATGCCGCAAACTCTCCAACAGCTCCTCCCATACAAAAGCCGGCAACACCAAAGATCTCTCCGAGAAGGATCTTGGCTCCAAGCGGAAATAACAATGCTTCTGCCAAAAACAGAACATGAGCCTGAATATAGGCACCGATGATCTTGTAATAGCAGACCAGTTCCGAATTAAGCAGATAGAATACGAATCCGAGAGCACAGGATACGGTAAGCAAAACAGCACTCCCGGCAGCTGCAGGATCGTTATCTGTAAGGAACAGGGCTGTTGCGGGTCTTGCTGTAACGATAAGAAAAGCTGCTGTCACAACGGCACCTGTTAGGCCTCCTAATGTCAGTTTCTTTGCTTCCTTATCTAAGATCTCCTCTGCTTTTCTGATACTTGTTTCCGACGATGCGGCTTTATGCTTTCCGACGCATGTTCCCAGACAGGCGGTCACAAGGAAAGAAAAGCCTACGCAGATGATCTCCGGCAGATTATCTATTGCCTCAAATACCCCCAGACCGGCTATGACCGATTCTGAGAAGCGGCGAAGGATATAGAGATTTTCAACAAGATACAATACTGACACAAATGCGTATTCCATAAAATCAGGAAGTCCCGTAAAGAATGATTCCCTTATATCGGAAATCCGGAGACTTATGGCCGTAAAAGCTGCCTTTGAGCTCTTTCTACGGATGATGAAACATGAAATAACGATATAAATATCCGCTGCCATAATGCTGACCAGATTAACCAAAATATATCCCGTCATTGACGGCCCTGTTGCAGTCACAAAACCGCATCCCGCAAACATCAGAGTATAAAGGATAATGTTAATGATCAGGAGCTGAACCTTTTCTTCAAAGAAAAATAGACAGCAGGCAATACTGAAAATGCTCTGAGGCACAAAGCATAAAAGGAACATAGAATAACACTCACGGCTGAGTATCGCGAGAGTGTTGCTTCCGTCATTAGCTCCCAACAGATCAAGTATCGGAACCTTGAATATGGCAAACACCAATGTCAGTACAGCCGTTGCGACCAGCAGCCATGTATATCCCGCATTTCTGTGACGCTCAAAAGCTTCGTGGTCATTTGAGCCATAATCCTTTGCACAGACAGCCTGTATACCATTATATCCCAGGGCAACAAAGGCAGAAACGACCATGACACACGGCATGACCAGCTCATATGCAGCAATGCCTTCAGAACCAAGATTCCGGCTAACATAAAAGATGTTGATCAGATTCTTGACCACCAGATCCATCTCAGCGATGAGTGCAATTATAGGCGTTATTATCTGTTTCTTACTCATAATGACTTGTCTGACGCAAATTTCAGTCTTCGTTCTTATAGAAACGTATCATATTACGGTTATATCCTGTTGTGGTCTGATAAGCCTTTTCTTTATGCGATTCCATAAGTCCGCTCAGGATAAAGCTGCTCAAGCCGTCGATCTTAATATCAGGATCGGTAATGTCAAAGACTTTACCTGCGTCACGTTCGACCAAAAGAACGGATGTTTTCTCGAACATCAACGAGATCTCCACTAACACAGCATGCTTGTTGTCTTTGTTTTTCTCGATGATAGTCCGTCCGATCTCTTCAACAAAAAGCGCTGCCTTCATAGATTGTTTCTTGGAGTATTCATGTTCGAGCATGATCTTTTGCACCTGTTCGGAGAGTTCAGAACACTTATCAAGTGAGAGGATGTTTTCAAGCACAGTGATATCCGTGTGCTTCGGTATGAGCAGATCAGGGAATTGTGCTTTACCGTAATGCCAGCGGATAAAGATCATTGCGATTATCAGAGCCACAACCGGAGCTACGGCAAAAGCTGCCCACATTCCGTTCTTTCCGAGAACAAGTGAACCCAAAACAGGAAGCACGGAGTATAATATCCCGTCTTTAAGGAATGTAACACCCACAGCCAGCCCGACACGGTCAACAAGCATATAGTATGATGTCATCAGCGATATCATGCTGCAAAATATCAATCCGAGTGAGACTATCCTTACAGCTAGTATGGTCGGTTCGAGTGCGTTGCCGCCTCTAATGCCGAACAGTCCGCAAAACTGTTTGGCAAATATCAGTATCAGGATGTTAGCAATACCGCCTTCCACTGCTGCTGCAGCCTTGGCAGCATTCATAAGACGTTTGATCATGACATTGTTATTCTCGCCCAGATATGTCCCGAGCAGAGGCTGAACGGCAAGTCCGACACCGTCCATAACGACACCGAATTCAAGAAGGCTGATAACCACAGCCAGAGAGATAAGGCCGTTTTCGCCATAGCGTCCGGAGACATGCGCTATCAAAACATAGTCAGCTATGGCCCAGCATATATAGATAACCGCATCGACAGCACTGAATCTTACGGCCTGCATAATGTCTTTTACCGACAGATGCCATGTAAAGTGAAGAGTATTACACTTGCGCATAAAGTGGACAAGTGCAGGTATAAGTCCGAGGCCATTTCCGGTAATAGTACCGAGGATTATTCCCTGCATTCCCAAAGGTCTTACAAGGATTATCGATACCGCTATGTTTCCGATGATCTGAAGAACATATGATATGTTGGTACAGGTCTCATCTCCGTCTGTATATACCATCTGGCCAATGTATGAATTCAAGATCGTAAACACGGCACAAAGCGGTGTCCATTTATAATAATCCGAAGCGAGAATGTAAATATCTCCGGTAACACCGTTAACCGAAAAATACAGTTCTCTTCCCAGCAGCAGCATAACTGCGCAAAACAAAGAAACAGCCACGGAAAGGATCAATCCCTGTCCGTAAAGCTCATCAGCGTGTTTCTTGTTCATGGCACCTATGGCCCTGCTGTACAGGATTCCGGTACCGATCGTGATAATGTTGGCAAAAAAGGTGGTTATTCCCGTGACCGGTGTTATGGCATTTATGGCAGCGACACCGGTCTCGCCGATAAACATACCCGCAATGATACTGTCGCAAAGAAGCATCAGATAGATTATTGCCATCGTAAAAGTACCGGACAGCAGCATCGATCTGAACTTATTCTCACAAAAACCGTTTTTCACCATGTTTCAAATGCTCCTCCGTTCATCATACTGTATATCTTTCACGGAGCTGTTCCAAGTCCGGTTCTGTGAGCCCGAGTTCATCCGTCAGATATCCGCACACGCAGCCATATTTGTTTTCCAAAGTATCAATCGCATGTGTCATATAGCGCTCGAAAACACCACCGGAGGCGAACTGCAGTGCCTCGATCTTCTCAGGAGGCATACCTAATGATTCACAGTCCTTACGGATCTTCCCGAGCTTCTCTTCCTTGCCTGAATTTGACATAAGATAGTCTTCAATGATGGTCTGTTTGTCAGTACCTAATACACTAAGAAGAAGCATCGTGGCAAGACCTGCCCGGTCTTTGCCGTCAACGCAGTGCCAGAGAACCGCACCTCTGCCGGGATCTGTTCTGAGCAGTATCCGGAAAAACTCCGCAAATGCCTTCTTTCCCCTGTCTCCAAGGAGGAACATGACATACATATCCGGGCTCAAAAGGCCGCTCTCATACGCCATGTCGATCATGGCTCTCTGGTCTGCATTGCCTGACATAAACTGCTTTGCCATCTTAAGGTCCTTAACCATGGCCAGATAGTCTTCCATCTCGACGACCGGCAGTCTTATGTACCCGGCACCCGGGATCTCTTTGTCGGGAGCACCGCCACGCACACCGCTCATGCGGAAGTCAACAACAGTCTGCACATGGTATTCAGCACTTAGGATGTCTATTGCTCCAGGTTCGGCTTTATTAAGAACTCCGCTCCTTATGAGAACGCCGCTCCGGACGGTTCTGTTCCCTGCGGGATAACCTCCGAGCTCTCTTGCGTTTAATACACCGGGAAGCTTGATCACGTTGACTTTCATTTTCAATCTCCTGAAGAGGTTACAATTCTGGGATCGGATGAAGTGTATCGATCACCTTGAACATAGTCTTCTTTTTCGCTGCAGAAAGGGGCTTGCGGAGAATACCGGGAACAGACGGCGAAGTTGCCAGTCCTCTGATAAGCTTGATCATCGAGTAGCCTTCGAGGATCCGGTTGATCTCTGCAATCTCCTTCGGATCATTAGTGTTGAAATACTTCCTGATAACGATATCCCAAATGCGCGAGAATTGTTCTTTGGTAATTCCCATGCTCGTCGACTTCCAATTCGTCTTGGCAGCAGTGACATAGACAAGATACATCGACGACAGATCGAGAACGGGATGGCCGAGGCCTGAATCTTCAACGTCAATCAGGACGATCTCTCCGTTTTGCATCATCAGATTGCCGGGATGGAAATCCTGATGGATAAACGTATTTCTGTAAGGGATCTGATCGACGATCCTATAAAGGTGCTCAACTTGTGCATCCGTGTAGAAACCCGCTTTGTAAGTCGCCTGTATATCAGCCTTGCACCGTTCTCTTGAATCAGTGAGCGTTCCCGGTTCAAATTCAGTATGGTGAAGACCGCTCAATGTATCTGCGATCAGGCCTGCATACATATCCAGTCTGTCAGGATTAGCCGCGATCTCCTGTGCCAGGGACCTGGCATTGATCATCTCGTAGACAACGCCGTAGTTCTCCCCGACCTTGACCATATCAAAAGCGATCGTCGTCGGGACACCGTGAACAAAAGCTTTCTTTGTCACTTCCCTGTTCTGATCGATCTTTTCCATACTGTTGCGCTTGCCGAAATAGACCTTAACTATGGTCTCAGGATCCAGCTTGTAAACAATGCCGTTCCCGCCTCTGCCGAGCACTTCGCAGCCTTCTATCGAGATTTCGCGCATGGGTCTAGTCATGAATATATCCTCCGATCCAGGTGCTTATAACCGTTTTATTTATCAACAGGTCCCTTATATTCCAGACAAAGCATTGTAAGATCATCAAACTGCGGCGAATTCTGTACGAATCCGTCAACCGCATGCCTCATATTTCCGAGAAGTTCCTTGGCGGTATCTTTGGAGTTAATGTTCAATGCTCTTACCATTCGCTCAACACCGAAGAGTTCCTCGTCATGGTTCGTTGCTTCGGGAACTCCGTCTGTATATACGAATATCTTGGAACCAGGTTCAAGCTGAACCTCATATTCCCTATATTTCACGCCTTCCATTACTCCGACTACGAGACCGTGCTTATCCTTAAAGAGCGAGAACGTGCCGTCAGGCGACATTATTGCCGGATATTCATGACCTGCATTTGCAGCGATGACCTTACCGGTCGATATCTCGAGGATGCCAAGCCATACCGTTACAAACATATTATTCTCATTGTTGCTGCAGATAGTGTTATTCGTGTCCTCAAGTATCTGCGCAGGGGATTTGCCCGACTTGGCATTGTTGGCAAGGATGATCTTCGATGCCATCATAAAGAGTGCGGCAGGAACGCCTTTGCCGGAAACATCTGCTATAACCATACACAGATGGTCATCATCTATAAGGAAGAAGTCATAGAAGTCTCCTCCGACTTCCTTGGCAGGATTCATCGATGCGTATATCTCGAATTCTTTCCTCTCGGGGAATGCCGGGAAAAGATTCGGAAGCATGCTGTTCTGGATGTTCGATGCCATATCGAGTTCTGCTCCGATCCTTGCACTGCTCTCGGTAAGTTCCTTCTGCTTCTGCATGACATCCTGGCAATGTCCGACGAGCTTGACTGCCGATACGGCAATAATGACATATTGCATTAACTTGACGAAATAATTGGATATCATCGTGTTCTGGATCATCAGCATCCCGTCATACGGAATGTCCCTTACAGCATCATCAAGCCACATCTTATCATTTGCAACTATTGTTGTTCCGGGCTCATATTGGACAAAATTCAGGTCGAGCATGCCGTGATTAGCGCCGTAAAGATAAGCTATGAAGAACACCACAATCGATAACACAGCTATAAACATCGTATATCTCTTGCTGAAATACCTTATCGAAATGATGATGGGGATCGCGATAAGTAATGCCACATTGTAAGTAAGTGCAGAGGTCGTACCGGCATATACGAGAGTAAGCGTTCCCATCAGCAGATATTTGATCCATTTCTTCTCATACTTAAAGTACCGGCTGATACCACTCGCAATGCCCATGATAACAACGTTGAAGATCATGAGAGCCCTGAAATGAACACGTATATAGAAGAACCCGCTCTCGAACAACAACCAGGTCAGAACGACAACCAAGATCGTAACGTTTAAGATCAGCGTCAGCATGCGGTTCGCTTTGGTCTCGTTCTCTCTAAAGACTCTTTCAGTGTTGGCAGATACACCCTCTTTGCTCATAAACGCCTCCCTGGTACTTGAAAATCTGAATAGATCTATATACAGTCTGTGTTCTTCCTGAAAACAGTAAACGCTAAGTTTATAGTACTATCATTCTGTTTTCAGAATATTGTGTAAGTGTAAACCGATAGAAAAATCTTATTGATTCAGCTCTCTGAAATTCGAGGCATTTGTCTTATAAAGCTTCTTGAACACTTTATAGTTACGTTCATATACATCTTTGTTCCCGGGGTTCGGAATATAAGTGCGGTTGACTTTAACGAGTTGCTGCGCAAGCTGCAACACATCAACACCTTTTATTCCTGCAGCTACAACAAGAGCTGTTCCGATCGCACCCACTTCCTGTGTATTGTTTACAGTCTCGATCGTTCTGCCGGTAATATCTGCCAGCGTCTGGCATGTAACAGATGACAGGGCACCTCCGCCGACAAATCTGATGGTTTCAGATGTCTTCACCTTGGTCTCTTGGGCTTCAAGAAGCCATCGCAGGTGATAACAGACTCCTTCAAGTACTGCCCGGAGCATATCCCTTTTGCCGTTCTCTATCTTAATATTGAAAAATATACCGGCAGCATTTGAATCCTCAAACGGGCAGCGGTTGCCATGCATCCAAGGAGTAAAGATCACTCCGTTTGCTCCCGGAGGAACCTTGCTTACTTCATCAGAAAGATAGTCATACAGGCTGGTATATTTACTTTCCACATCATCAGTAACTTTTTTCTGTTCCAGGTAGATTCCCACCTCATCAAGAGCCAGATGATCCATTACCCACTCAAAACACTTTCCGGCAGTCTCTAATTCTGCATAGTAATTGAAATACCCGTGCTTCGCTGACAGTACACCGGTAATCATCGCATTGATATCAACCGTCTGGTAATCAAGATATGTAGAGACCCATCCGGATGTTCCCACATAAATATGGGTATCGCCGGGGCGGGTACATCCTGCTCCTATGTTGACAAAAGTCGTATCACCTCCGCCACCGAAAACAGGGATCCCTTCCACGAGCCCCAGATCATTCGCTGCTTTCTGTGTCAGACCGCCGACCAGATCTGTACTGTCAATAATCTCCGGCATATGTTCAGGATTAACCTTATACATCTTGAGAAGACCTTTGTTCCAGCCTTCCCTGCCTTTACGGGTGTCATAAAGGAATGTTGCGAATGCAGTATCGGCAGTCCTTATTATTCTGCCGGTACAGCGGGCAACCAGATAATCACTGATATCAAGCCATTTATAGATCTTCTTATATACTTCGGGTTCGTTATTCTCGACCCACTTATACTTCCAGACAGGATCTTTGGCACTGGTCGAGCCTGCATAATTAACTATCAGATTCCTTGCAAGTTTATATAAGCTGCAGCCGGAAACTTTGATTATTCCGCGTCCCATGCACTCCTTATATTCTTTGAAGCCCTTCTGATCCAGGTAGTTCATCGGGCGTCTGACTGCATTAGCGTCCTTATCAACGAGAACCGTTCCCTGCATTTGCGCGCAGAATGCCAGTCCCTCAATCTGCTCAGGTTTAACATTTGATTTGGCAAACAAATCATGTGTAGTAGAACATAACGCCGCCCACCATTCTTCGGTGTCCTGCTCGGCGCCGCCGTCATCAGAGAAATAAAGACCATAAGAACCGGTGGAACTTGTAAGCAACCGGATTTCCTGATCTATATCAAACAGACAGGTCTTTAAGCTGCTGGTACCAAAGTCATAAATAATAACATACATTATTTATCACCCTCTTTCAGATGAATGTTCCACCCGGTATCGATCTTTCTGCTGACTCTCTCCATAGTTTCCGGATCAAGGTCAGGCCAGTCATTTACTTTTGTTGCCTTATCGGTAACCAAATGAGCCTTCTCGGCACACAACGCCAGCGGAAAATCCGCCAGTGAATCGGAATAGAAATTATCGATAACCGGGAACCCGTGATCGACCATATATCTTGCCTTTTCTTTGGCGTACATAAGATTATCTACAAAGACTCCCAGCTCCCGGTCATATTCCGTAGCCATATAATTCACGCCCAGTCTTTTGGCTATAGGACCGATAATACATGCCGGGGACGCACTTATTATCAGGTCATCGGGTTTCTTCTGGGCCAGATACCAGGAAGAGATCTTCTTCTCATATTTATCCCAGTATTTTTCTATCTGAACATCAAAATCATCAACCATTGTCAGGTAGCTGAACATCTTACGCTGCAGAAGGTGATTCGGTATCTTTCCTCTTTTGTAGAGAATCAATTGCCTGATCATCATGGGAAGATATGTAAAACAAAGCTTGGGATGGCGTTTCATGCACCATAAAGCAAAGCCTATTGAACAATCAGAATAAAATATTGTTCCGTCAAAATCATATACATTCATTCGACTTCCTCACTGCTTTCTGTCCGAGCAAACCGCATCATATTCCGGTTATATCCCGTAGTCACAAGATATGCCTTTTCCTGATGGGCTTCCATGAGTCCGCCCAGTATGAAGCCGCTCAGCCCTTTGATCTGAGCATCGGGATCCGTAAGGTCAAACAGTTCTCCGGAGTCGCGTTCTATGATAAGCACTGAATTTTCTTCATAGAATAGCGAGAACTCTATCAGAACAGGCTTCTTAGCCTTATTATTTCTCTCGAGAATTGTTAACCCGATCTCCTCAACAAATAAAGACGCACGTGTAGCCTCATGCTTTGAAAAATTGTGAGAAAGTATACTTTCACCGATCCTTGTCGAGAGTTCTGATGCGGTTTTATCTGTGAGAATATCATCCATAACCACTATCTCGGAGTCTATATCCTTCAGAAGGAAAGGAAAGTTATCTTTTCCGAACCTGAGATAGACAAAAAGCATGGCAAGCGCAAGCGTTACAGCGGGAGCTATGACAAACCCTGCCCACATCCCGTTTATGCCGAGAAGCGTTGAGCCGATAATCGGCAGGAGCATATACAGCAGACCATTCTGGAAACAAGAGATACAAACAGACATCCCGATACGGTCAATCAACATATAATAGGATGTTGTAAGCGAGACCGCACTGACGAACATAAATCCGAGTGATACGATCCTTATTGCCGACATTGACGGAGAAAGTGCCGCACCTTCAGTTATCCCAAACAGACCACAGAACTGTCTGGCAAAAATGCAGATTAATATAGTTGCTATAACACCTTCGATCAGAGCAGCTTTTATGGCAGATTTCATGACTCTCTTAATGAGTTTATGATTCTTCTCCCCATAATATGTGCCTATAAGAGGCTGCATTGCCATGCCGACGCCGTCCAGAACGACACCAAACTCAATAAGACTTACAACAACGGCAAGTGTTATCAGACCCGTATCGCCGTAATTCTTGGAGACAAAACCGATCATTACATAATCCATAAGTGCCCAGCAAAGATATACGGATGAATCCACGATGCTGTAGCGAGATGTCAAAAGGAAATCCTTAACAGAGAAATGCCATGTAAAATGAAGTGTATTGCACTTACGGAAATAATGCCAGCAACATGTAATGATCCCCAGCCCGTTTCCGATGACCGATCCTAATATGATTCCCATCATGCCCATGTATTTTGTAAGGAAGATTGAGAAAAAGATGTTTCCGCCTATCTGGAACACATAGCATATATTATTGCAGAGTTCATCGCCATCACTGTACACCATCTGTTCAAGATAAAAGATCAGGATGGTGAGAAAAGCGTTTATTGGACAAAGACGATAATATAAAAGTGCGTTGTTAAGGATATCTCCCTTGATATCGTTGATTCCGAAGTAAGCATCACGTATGAAGAATATCGTAAGGGCGGAGATTAGACCTATTGAAATGCTTATGATCAAGCCTTGTCCGTAGATCTCATCGGCCCGCTTCTTCCTCATTGCACCGATCTCTCTGGTGAAAACAATTCCGACACCTGTTGAGACCAGGTCTCCGAAAAACGTCACGATACCTGTAACCGGAGTTATCGCATTGATCGCAGCGACGCCTGATTCACCGATAAAATAGCCGGCAATGATACTGTCGCAAAGAAGCATGATATACATGACAGCCTTTGTGAATGTGCCTGACAAAAACATTGAACTGAATTTTCTCTCACAAAACCCACTTCTCATAATGCTTTATTATTGGTTAAGCCGCCTTCCCATACTGATTTTCCAAACAGTATGCTTATATAAGGGAATATATCACAGCAGTGCAATAAAATGACGGTTTTCACAGATTCATAACAGATCGTTTAGTTTTGTTAACAGGGATAATAGTTCATCTTACTGATGATTCTATATGCCAAATCACTTTTCAAGACTCTCGTCTTTAAGAGTCATTCTATCATTTTTTCGTTGATCTAAAGAAATATCGTTTTCGATGATATTTTCAATTGCCACCCCAAAAACGAGGTCTGCCATTCCTAGTTTGTGAAGAGTATCAACAACCAGTTTCACGAACGTCGGCAACGCACCCTCAAGAAAACGTGATATTTGAGCCGATTTTAGGGGCAAATATAAGAAAAATACACATGAGGTGTTAAACAGATTTACTCCGAGCGAGATTTCTTCGTAAAGGGTGGTCGAATTTTTGGGGGCTTTGTCCATATGAGTGAAGGGGTTTTAACCGAATGCCTTCATCGGACATTGACAACTTCATATCAAACTGTCAGGAACACGATAATGATACTTCTTCGTGGTCTTGGGCCGAGCGTAGAAGCGAGGATCTCCTCGTGAGCCGTCACACCCCGAGAGCGAAGCGGAGTAGCGATCCGGGGTGAGAGTCCCATGTTCTCGGATTCGTACCCGAGAGACTGATAGTTTTCTTAAGTCTCATTATTCGCATCAGGTAAAAACACATGTATCGAGATCAAGGTGTTATCAAATGGTAACACCTTAAGACTTTTTTCAGATTTTTTGCTCTTAGGGGGTTAAAAAACAGGGGATCAATGTCGGTATAGGTGAAGGGTTTTTCCCAGAAACCTGTATTTACACAGAAAATGAGACTTCTAAATCTCAAATATCTTAGAGGAAATCGCCCCTTTTGAGGCTCTTTTCGAGATTTTTGAGAGAAGACTGTTAACGATTGTTAACAGTTTCGAACTTTTTTCGAGTTTTTGCCCTTAGGGGGGTAAAAAAACGGGGGTCAATTTTCCGTTGTAGTGAAGGGTATTTCTGGACTTCCTTCACGGACATTGACAACTTCATACAAACCATCAGGTACGTTACCTGTATCGGGGTTAAAATCCCAAGCCAAGTGACTTCGAACCCGCAATGACCTTCTACAAGAAGCGAGCGATAAGGAGGATGAGTCAGAACCGAGACAGCCACTCGGGGGAGGCGAAGACAGATACAGGGAATAATGATACTTCTGCGTTGTCACAGGCTGAGCGTTGAAGCGGGTTTGTCCCCGTGAGCCGTCACACCCTCGAGCGCAGCGGGAGGGATCCCGGGGTAATAGTCCCATGTACTCGGTTAGCTGCTGAGAGTCTGATGGTTTCCCTAAGTCGGATACTCCTCAATAAGAGGGAAAGGATTCCGGCTTGCTCCGCCGGGGGGCGCAGGTGAAATACGGCGGAGATTAATTCCGTGACTTATCGGTTGATACTATCCACTGATAGGGAAAGTGCGCCTTTAAGTCCAATTCTTACACGAAGGGAAACATGTCTTAACAAGCAACGTATCTGTATATCGATACAGATACAAAACGCTTCAGGGGACGGCCCCCTGACACCCCGAGGACGGATGCATCCGAAGGGAATAATCGAAAGGAGGTAATGCATGAAGATCTATCGCGCAAGTAAAGATAAGAACTATACCAAGATAGACAATCGGTATCTACGGGATCCGCGACTGTCGGAGAAAACGATAGGAGTATTTACTATCATCCTGTCGTTGCCGGACACATGGGATTTCACGGTAGAAGGCTTCCTTACACTTTGTAAGGATCGTAAGACAGCAGTGAGATCGGCTCTTAAGGAACTCGAGCAGTACGGCTATCTTACACGTGAGCAGAAACGTGATGCGGATGGGCGGATGGGACGCGTGGAATACACGTTTTATGAAGTCTCCATAAAGCCACCATCGTGATATCAGGTTACGGTAACCCGCATGCCGATAATCAGACACAAGTAATACCGTATGTTACCAAGAACGGATAGATTAAATTACTAGCTAAAAAGAGAAACGTAACTACCGTAGAAACGTATAGAGGAAGGAGGTCGTTATGAACAAGGAACAAACAAAAAAGAAAGCAGTGTTTACAAAACAGGTATTAGTAAGATTCAGTGAAGATGAATATGAAGTGCTTAAGAGAAAAGCAAATAAAGCCGGATTATCACATTCGGAATTTATAAGAAGGCTTGTAAGAGGAAAGAAGATAACATCAGCACCATCACAGGACTTTGATCTGATCATCTGGGATATCAAGGGTATCGGTAATAAGCTTACTACCTTAGATAAGATTATTATCGAGAAGGATGATTATACACAAGAACTGATAAGTGACATTGTAAGTCTTATTCACGATGTAAATGTCAGGCTTAACAATATCTTCTTTTAGCCAGGTAAGGCTTTTTCTTTTCAGCAGGTGTTCGGAGCGATCCGAACTTTTTTATTGCCACGAAACTATAAACAGGAAAGGGGTGATAAAGTTGGCAGTAACTTCAATTTGGGCAGTAAACAACCGCATCGATAAAGTAATCGATTATGTTAACAATCCCGAGAAGACAGTAGAGCGACCTGAGTTGTCGAAGGAAGCGCTTGCCGTACGTCGTGCCTTAGGTGATGTTATCGACTATGCCGAGAACGGTGATAAGACCGAGAAGATGATGTATGTTACCGGTATCAATTGCGATAAGGATCATGCAGTTGAAGATTTCCTTATAACGAAGCGACGGTGGCATAAGGAAGGCGGTCGGCTCGCTTATCACGGCTATCAGTCGTTCAAGGAAGGCGACGAAGAGATCACCGCAGAGGAAGCGCACAGAATAGGTGTACTGCTTGCTAAGGAACTCTGGGGTGATCGTTTTGAGGTAGTAGTTGCCACTCACCTCAACACAGGGCATTACCATAACCACTTTGTGATCAATTCAGTTTCCTTCTTCGATGGGTTGAAGTATGTGCGCACCAATGCGGATTACAAGCGTATGCAGAAGATGAGCGACAAACTATGCCGTATGCATGGCCTGCATGTTGTAGATGCTCCGTCAGTCGCACGAGGTAAGACCTATGATGAGTGGATGGCAGAAAGAGCGGGTAAGCCCACCATAAGGAGCATGATCCGTGAAGACATTGATTATGCGATAAGAATGTCTTACAGCGAGAAAAGCTTCGTGAAGACCATGAAGGAAATGGGCTACAAGTTCAAGTTCTATAAAGAAGACGGAGTGACGGAGCTTAAGCATTTCGGTCTGCAACCGCCAGGCGCTAAGAGTTATTTCAGGTTCGATGGTCTTGGTAAGGGTTATGATTTCGACACCATAAGACGGCGTGTTATAGAGAATATGACCGCTCCGGGAACACCGCTTCTAGAAGAGAAGAAGTCTTATAAGCAGTGGTCTCCCCCTGAACGCGATATCCCCGGCTTACCGTCTACTTACAGAAGATACTGTATCAGGCTGTATACCTATATCAGTAAGCCGAGAAAGCGTGAGTATATCCCGATGGCACTTAGAGAAGACATTTCTAAATTGGATGATTATATCGAGCAGATGGATTTTCTTTACGGCAGTAGGATAACGAACACGGAAGAACTTACAGCAATGAAGAATCAGTTGCAGCTGAAGCTTAACATGCTAATCGCTCAAAGGAAGAGACTCTACTCCCATAAGAAGAAAGTGGTTAAGGATAACAAGGGATACGAGATCAACCGCGATAAGCAGGAAATCCGAGAGACCTCGCGGAAGATACGTGAGATAAGAAAGAAACTCAAATTGTGCGATGAAATCTTCATCACTTCAGACAGAGTTTTGAAGAATGTCGACGCACCGACAGTAAAGCCGGAAGACCCCAAGATTAACAAGAAAGGAAAGGTAAGGATCAGATGAAAGATAAAAAAGAAACGGAAAACTTAAGGAAGGAGGATAAGTCTATGAGGAATAGCGTACCGCTGGAACATAAGGCATTTCTCACATTGGAAGAAGCCGCCGATTACTACAACATTGGTATCAATAAGCTTCGCGAGATCACCAACGATGAGTGTTGTAAGTATGTGTTATGGATTGGAAGCAAGAGACTTATAAAGCGTAAGCCGTTAGAAGAATTCTTGTATAGTCAGTATTCTATCTGAGAACAAAGACTGTCAGTAAGAGGCACCCGGGTTTATAATGAACTCGGGTGTCTCTTTTATGAAACCGTAGGAGGTTTATAAGAGATGCAAAACAAAAGATATACCCAGAATAAGACCAAACTGAGGAAAGGAGAATATCAAAGACCCAACAATACTTTTGAATACAGGTGGACGGATAATCGCGGCAAGAGACAGTATGTATATGCCAAATCCCTTCCCGAATTACGTAAGAAGGAAGACGAGATCAACAGATTAGTCTTGGAAGGGATCGACTATGGAAAACTCGACAGGACAGTTAATGATTACTTCGAGTTGTGGAAGAATCTCAAGACCGGTATCAGAGAAACGACGTTCGCATCATATTTAAGATTCTACGAGCGTTATATACAGAATGACATCGGTAAGATGAAACTGAAAAACATATACTACAGTGATGTTGTATTGTTCTTCAAGAAACTTGCGATAGAGAAGGGCTTGAGTTACAGCACAATAGAAAAGATAGAAGTCACTCTCTCGATGATTCTTGAAATAGCCGTTAAAGACGATGTGTTGAGAAACAATCCCTGTAAAGGCGCATTACGCGAATTGAAAAGGGAATGCGGCATGAAGGTCAAAGATGTAAGGGCGCTTACTCTTGAAGAACAGAAAGTCTTTGAAGACTATCTTGCCAAGCCGGGACGATTCCATGTGTATTGTCCGATCTTTACGGTAATGCTTTGGACGGGGATGAGAGTCAGCGAAGTGCTCGGACTCAGATGGGAAGACATCGACTTCGATAATAACGAGATAGATGTTAACCATACTCTGGTCTTTTACGATATAGGTAAGGGACAAGGCAGTGCATATAAGATCAATCCACCCAAGACAAGGAGCAGTGTTCGTACTGTTCCGATGTTACCAAAAGTAAAAGAAGCACTGTTGGCAGAAAAGGAATATCAGGAACTTGCAGGTATCAAGTGTAATTCAGTAATCGACGGATATACGAACTTCGTTTTTCTTAATAAGAATGGTCACGTGCACCATCACAAGAAACTGAATTATAAACTCTATAGCATCTGCGATGAGATCAATAGAGAGCTCCAGTTGAACGGAGGATATGGTATCAAAAAGTTCCCGCGTCTCCATAATCACATGTTGAGGCACACATTTGCTACAAGGATGCGAGAAGCCGGAGCAGATATGAAAGCCACATCTGATATGATGGGACACGAAGAAATCATGATAACCCTTAAGACTTATACAGATGCTTCAAGAGAATTCAAGCAAAGAGAGATCGGTCTGCTTCAAGATTATTTCAACAGAGCTGTGTAAGGTTACCACAAAACTTACCACAAAACGCGAAATATTCTTGTAGAGGTACAAAGAGATGTATATAAAACAGAAGTCTCGAAAGGCTTGAAATCATTGGGTTCTGGGCACATATAAAGATTTGCGGAGAGGGTTGACAAAAACACCCTCCATCTCCGCCAGAACAAAAGAAGCATCACATTTGTGGTGCTTCTTTTGTTTTTTGACTGAACATCGAGGGGGAGTCGGACCCGTGAGGGATTCGCTCCCACCGGTTGCTCTTGGCCGCGAACAGTGCGCTCGTCGCTTCTCTCCTCCGCAACTTGCAGAGCAACCGGGTGGAGCTCATATGAACTGCCGGTCGACTCCCTCCAAGATTTAAAGTGTCTTAGTACGACAAAAATCGCATATATATATTAATAATCAACACAATTCAGCACTGTGTTGATTAATCGACACTTCGTTGCTTAATTGATTATTGGTTTCGATCTGCTTCTTGATGATAATTGCGTTGTAAATCAGAAAGGAGATGAAGGAAACTACTATGAAAAGATGTTTGTGCTTAATACTTTCTGTTGCCATGATGCTCGGCATTTCGGGCTGTTCACAGAAATCTGAAGAGAATGCAGATGTAACTGTTGTTACGGGAGAAGAAGCGCTCTCAATGTGGAATGACTGCGAATCCCGTAATGCGCTTATAGATTATGTTGAGGCTGTTACTGATGTTAACGGACCTGATTATATTCCCGTGGAGAACAGGATCGCCGTGTTCGACTTTGACGGAACCCTTTTCTGCGAGACCGACCCGAATTATTTCGACCACATGCTGTTGCTGTACAGGATTACGGAAGACCCGGATTACCGTGATATCGCGTCGGATTTTGAAAGACAGGTGGCGCAGGACATTATCACCATGAACGAGACGGGTGTCGCCCCCGAAAACATGATGGTAAACCACGGACAGGCTTTGGCTTCAGCGTTCAGCGGCATGACGCTCGATGAGTTTGATGCCTATGTGCAGGCTTTCAAGGAACAGGAGATGCCAAGCTATGAGGGGCTTACCCGTGGTAACGGCTGGTATTTGCCCATGATTCAGGTCATCGATTACCTCGAGGCCAACGACTTTACCGTATACGTAGTAAGCGGAACCGACAGATTTATTGTGCGCGGTATCTTCGAGAACTCACCGCTTAATATTCCTAACAGCAGGATCATCGGTTCAGATCAGCTTGTATTGGCAAGCAATCAGGGGGATACCGCCGGACTTGATTATCAGTTCACGAGTGAAGATGAGCTCATCTTCGGAGGAGAATTCCTTCTTAAGGATCTCAACATGAACAAGGTCAATCTGATCGTACGTGAGATAGGTGTTCAGCCTGTCCTCTCTTTCGGTAACAGTTCCAGCGATAACAGCATGGCGGAATACACAATTACAAATAACCCGTTCAGAAGCATGGCATTTATGCTTTGTTGCGACGACCTTGAGCGTGAAAACGGCAATCTTGATAAGGCTGATAAGATGTACGGTCTGTGCGAGACCTACGGCTGGATCCCGGTATCAATGAGAGATGACTGGACTACGATCTACGGTGAGACGGTAACGTATGTTCAATACAATACAGACAGCCAGAATTAAACAACATATTAGAAAAGAAGCGTCCGACGATAAACGCCTAGAGTAAATGCTCCAGGCGTTTTTATTGTCTATTAATGATCTTTGTTTTTCTTTTTCTTTTGTAAATCAACGATCGCTGATACTATCTCATATATTCCGAAAGCAACAAGTATTGTTCCGATGATCCAAAACATAATCTATCCGTTTCCTTCATTGTTGATGTGAGATTCAATCGCACTGTTATGAGGTTGTATCTCCACTTGATCATAATGTTTCTGATCTATAAGTATACCGATATATCTGTTGGCTTGGTCATAATTCAGGATATAGCCGATGAGATTCACTATAAGAAGAATAAGCACCATAAGAAGAATGATAGTTCTTATCTTACTTCCGCGTGATCGTTTGTTTTGATTTCCATTACTTAGATTTTGTTCCCTAGACAATGCTCATTTTGCTCCTGTTTTGATAGTTTGATGGGGAATAGAGGGGGTCTATTCCCCATGGACTGCTCAAATCGGCACCAAATCGACTGCTTAATGGGGAACACATTTGGTGAGGACTAGTCATAAACCGCGAACCAGATCCTGTCGGTCAGGTCATAATCGAGATCGGCATACCAGTCCGAACTGAAATCAATAAAGCCGTTGACGTCGCACTCTTCGTCACTTGTTGAAGCCGTTATCCATGTATGACCGCACGGAGCGCATTCACGTTGTCCTTCTTCCTGGAAATATACTTCTACATGGAACTCAATGTAGTATCCGCGGGGTTCGCCTTCAGTGTGAAATTCGTTTTCAGCGCGGCAGATATCCCTCAGATCGATCAGCATGTCTGTGATATCAGCAAGCTGTTCATCAGTGACATCACGTGAAATGTATATAAAAACATCCAATTCGCCTAAATATTGTATGAATCTGGACATTTCCGGATTAATGTACGATTCATCAAAGTCGTGTTCATCCATCAGATCCTGAATATAGCCGGCCCAATATCGCGCGACAGCAACCCGGTAATTGGGACCTCCGCCATAACGGTTGATATCGCTTTCACTCGGACTGTTCGAGTCGATTTCAGCCCTGCCGGAAACATAGCCATACATGCCCTCACTATGGACCAAAGACCACCCCTCACAAAATTCAAGGTCGCGGTCCAAAGACCTGAAACGGTAGTTACCCAGATACTCGATGTTCTCACCGTCCACGAACTCCGTGACCCTGCTTATAAGCTCCTCTTCAGGAGGATACCAGTCTTGTTCAGGGGGAGTATAGCTCTCCGTTGGCATTCCCAAGCAGCCTGTCATGACTATGACAGCTGAAATAAGCGTAATACTGATTATTCTCTTCATCCTGATCATAGTGTTTTTAGTGACTGGCTGATGAAGCAGCGGATGTACAGGCCATTATGCATATCATAAGTGCAACTTCTTCTGCGATAACCATAGCAACTGTACTGTTTACTGCTGAGCTTCCCATTAAGGAACCGTTCTCGCTGTAAGAATCACCTACAAGCATTGCCGAGAACATCTGTCTCTGCTTAGTATCAAGAGACCATCCGCCGAATCCCTTACAGCTCTTAAGATAATCGGAAACTTCAACTATCTCATTAACAAGAACATCGTTATCTGCGTTGATATCAATAAGTGTTCCGAGTGAGCCGAACTCATTATATTCCTTGCCCCACTTAACTCCATGAGCAAGAATAGTGTTATAAAGATCAACAACCTTATCACACTTCTCCCTGATGTTGCCGTCTGTAAGAGCGAGTATCTCACCGAGTCCCTGAAGCTCATTGTTTCCGACCTTAAGCTTTACGTTTTTCTTAAGATATTCATAGCAGTCTTCAATCTCATTAATTATAGTGTCAACATCCTTATCTGTCATTGCGAGAAGAACTACATATACAATATCTTCTGACGAAGTAAGAATCGGATGCTTCTTTTCCATCTTCTTATAAAGCTCCCTGTATTTTGCGGCAAGCATTTCTGTATCATTCATTCTTTCGGCTTCATAGATACAAATTGCACCCTGTATAAGATAGGGATTATCAATGACATGCTTTTTATTAAGTACATCATATATAGCCTTCACGTTTTTAATGTACTGTTCGGGATTATCAGAAAGTGCCATCTTGCTTACAATGACAGCTGCTGAATTAGCCTGAAAACTTGAAAGTGCACCGGTATTCTTCTCAAGAATCTTTTTACATTCCTTCAGTCTTTCAATATCAGCTTCTTTGCCGGCGCCTGTGAATACAAGTGCTGCTGCTATATTCATAATCGAATAGCCCCACTTAAATTGCTTCTCGATATTTTCCTTGTTAGCAATAAGCAGATCTACCTTGTTTTTAATGCTTTCCTTCATCTTGATAACCTTCTACTTTGTTTTCTTGGGTTTCTTCTCGGGCAGTTCCGCGTGCATGCCGTTCAGCAACTCGGCGATCAGATCCGTATCTTCAAACCTGTCGAAAACGTGCATCAGAGTTTTCGAACCGTCATATTGATGTCTCCCAATTTCTAATGTGTACACGATCAATTATCCCAAAACGTTTTCCGTTCGCAAAACTCTTTTAATCCAATGAATACGTCGCTTTATACATCTGTCAAGGATCGAGCTTTTCGATGCTGCTTCAAAGCCGTGAAATGTACCATCTACGTTGTGATACTCGGCAGATACGCCTGATGAGATTAATTTCTCGGCAAAAGCAATTCCTTCATCATGGAGGCAGTCGAATTCGGCAACTTCCACATACGTATCAGGGAAGAACTCAAGGTGATCGAGTTCGGCAACAGATGCGTATTTTGCCTCATCCGCATTCTGATCTTTAAGATACATGCTCCAGAACAGCTTGTAACACTTCGAATCAAAGATGGGAGTATCTGTATATTTCATTGACTCCGTGATCATTCTTTTATCCAAAGCAGGATATATAAGCATCGCTCCCCGGGGGATGGGCTGATTTCTGTCCTTTAGCATCACGATCAGTGCAGCGGCGATGTGGCCTCCTGCGCTGTCACCTGCGAAAACGATTCTGTCTTTGTTTATTCCCAGACTCTCGAAATTCTGTAAAACCCACAGATATGTGTTATAGCAATCCTCCAAGGCAACAGGATAAGGGAACTTAGGCAATAATCTGTAATCAGGCATGATGACTTTACAGTTTGCCTCCCGTGCATACCTTTTTGCTACCTGATAATGTGCATCAGATGCGCTCATCAGTAAGCCGCCTCCGTGAAAGAAAACAATACACGGTAAATCCTTCCCGCATTCTTTGGGTTCAATGATTAATGAGGGGATAGTCTCCCCGTTATATCCGGGAGTGGATAATCGGCGCACAGATACATACTTATCGGATCTGCATTTATTAAGCCTGTATCCGATATTGATCATCGGATACAGCCGGCCTACCAGCGAACCGCTGTATATGGATAAACTCTTTAATTCTTTGTCGATCGAGTATTTCATCCCCGAACCAATCGAAAAACAGATCTCTGTATTCTTCATAAATCTATCCCTCCCTTGTTCATCTAATGATAACAAGAATGGGATTTTCTGAAAAGAAAATCGGAGGATCTCTCCTCCGCTTCTTTAATGATTGCCGCAAATTTAGTTTGATTATCAAACTAAATGATTTATTATGTGGTTAAGAGGGTAGGGGAAAGCGCATAAGCAGATAAGAGGTGACTGTTATGTGGAAGAAGACATCTGTTCATATCCTATACGGAATCAAGATAATTGCATTATGGTGTCTGATCGCCAATCTGACTATCTTCGGATATAACCTGGTCCGGGAATTCAAGGCAAATGTAACGGTAGAGGATGCCGTCCTTACGAATGAGTACTACGACTATTATCCCGGCGAAAGGGCGGCCTTCGATGCTGATCTGGGAGGCAGATCAGTCGTGCTGCTCACACCTCCCGACAAGCAGGTCGGCGATACCGTGCAGGTGATACTCAGAGACGGAAGCGTCTTTAAGACCGTTTGGGACGACAGTGATTACAGGTACACTACGGTACCGGGCAGAATCGCTATCGCGCTCTCGAAGAGCTGGCAGGAGGCGATATTCACGGAAGCTGTAGTGTTCGTCCTCTTTTCGCTGGTGCTCATAAAGCAGGGAAAGCAGATCAGAAACACGTATCCTGTTCTTACATGCGTGACACATATACTCGGAGCAGTTGCCGCTGTTGTGACGCTATTCTTCTGGATGATGGGTGCCGACAACAATACATGGGAAGGCTTCGGTCAGACGGTTATGGCGTTCTGCTCATTCACCGCCTATGCGGTAGTCTTCTTCATTGTGTGGGTCATCAGAACCATCTGTAAGAATGCCCGCCAGAAGAATCAATAAAGTTCTTATTTCTTTATAACGGGCTCAATCCTCTTCGCGATCACTGCGGCAAGAGCCATCTTAACAAGATCGGGAACAATGAACGGGAATACGCACCACCCGAGAACGGTAAGCAGCCCGACCTCGCCGGTGTTCGTCGTATAAACATGCATGAACCAGGCCGTTCCGAACGCATAGCAGACGATAAGACCGAGCACAAGAGCAGCCATTTTAACTGCAATGTTGTTCTTAGACACCCGCTCGAAAAGGATATAAATAAGACCGATAAAAAGGAAACCCATTATGTATCCGCCCGTGCTTCCGAGAAGAACACCGAAGCCTCCTCCAAACCCTGCGAAAACAGGTGCTCCGACGGCTCCGAGCAGCACATAAATCAGTGTCGCTATAGTTCCTCTCTTACCGCCCAGAAGAAGCAGCACGAGAAATACCGCGAATGTCTGAAGTGTGAAGGGAACCGCCGTGGGAATGCTTATCCATGAGCATATGGCGATCAATGCCGCTCCGATAGAACAATAGACCAGATCTAATGTCTTAAATCTGCTGTTTGACTTGTCTGTTACTTCGTGGCTCACGGTGCGACACCTCCTTCAAATACATATGAGAAGGTAGCACATCAACAGACTATCGTCAACCTGTAATCTGATTAAGGTTGACAATACATTATTTTCTCTATGATCTTCGCTATAAGGAGATTCTTGGTAATCACAGCCTTGCCGGGACCGAATAAACCTGCTGCTCTTTCTTTGACATCATCGGGAAAACTGCTTATGTCCGAATCGAAGTTAATGCCGATTCCGGCCACAATCCACTGCAGGGTATTGCTGTCATATTCGCTTCCGGATTCGAGCAGAATACCGCAGATCTTTTTACCGTCAACATACAGATCGTTGATCCCGTCTATATAAGGCTCTATGCCGGTAAGTTCATTTATCGCATTGATCACAGCGCTTCCGACGAAAGAGGTGACAGCTTTGCTGTCTGTGTCGGTCAGCTCCCCGGGGTCAAGAATAATGCTTAGGTAGATCCCGCCTTCAGGCGAGAAGAAGGAGTGATCCTTACGCCCTCTGCCGCCGGTTTGTGTAACGGCAACAACGGAAGTTCCGTGAGATGCACTTTTCACGGCAAGCTCTTTTGCTTTGTCGCTTGTGGATTCAAGACTGTCATATACCGATATATCAGTATCCCTGAGAGACTCGGGTAATTCAGCTTTTATTCCTTCGACGGATATGATGTCGGTATTAGAAGTAAGCTTATAACCCCTGTTGCTGACGGCGTCTATGTTATAGCCCTTTTTGCGCAGGTCCTTTATGGCTTTCCAGACGGCGTTTCTCGAGATGCCGCACTGCCTCGCCATTTCCTCTCCGGAAGTATAGTCCTCTTTATTGGATTCAAGTATAAACAGTACTTTTTGTGATGTGTTCATGATCTCAATTATACATTAGAATAGGGAAGGACGTTTCTGCCGAACTGACAGTATAAGGGGAGAATAAGATGGAAATTAAAGACAGCAGGATAGATGCAGGTAAGGCTTTCGACTGGGGAAAGACCTCAGAATACTATGCCAAATACAGGGACATATATCCCGAGGAGTTTTACCGCAAGGTTGCAGACCGCGGGCTTTGCGTTACGGGACAGAAAGTATTGGACCTCGGAACGGGTACCGGCGTGTTGCCGCGCAATATGTATAAGTATGGCGCGAATTGGACCGGGACAGACATCTCGCCCGAGCAGATAGAGCAGGCACGAAGGCTTGCTTCAGAAGCCGGCATGGATATCGAATTTAAGACGGTTTCTGCAGAGAAGATAGATTACCCCGCGGAGACTTTCGACATTATCACAGCATGTCAGTGCTTCTGGTATTTCGATCACGATAAGGTCGCACCCGAGTTTCACCGTATCCTCAAGAAGGACGGCAGGATAGTGATCCTCTACATGGCGTGGCTTCCTTACGAAGACGAGATCGCAGGCAAGAGTGAGGCGATCGTTTGTAAGTACAGTCCTGACTGGACGGGCGCAGGCGCGACACGAAAACCCATCGACATTCCGGATGCGATGTACGGGTATTTCGACCTTGAATACCACGAAGAGTACGATCTGATGGTGCCTTTCACGAGAGACTCCTGGCACGGCCGCATGATCGCATGCAGAGGTGTCGGCGCTTCGTTATCGCCGGAGGAGCTTGCGAAGTGGGATGCGGAACACAGAAAGTTCATGGAAACCGTTCCCGATACTTTTGACGTGCTGCATTACGCGGCTATCGCAGTATTAAAGCGCAGAGATTACCGGTAAGAATAATCTAAAAGGGCCGCCCCTTTCGGAGCGACCCTTTTGTTTAACCTTCCTGTGCGGCATCAGTTGATGTCGGCGAGAGTGCCGATACTGATGAAGCCTCATCGTAGACGCCGCTCATGTCGATCATCGGAATGATCCCGCCGTCTTCGCCTGACTGAATCATAGGCAGTCTGCCGTCCCATCTGGAGATGGTCTCATAACGGATAATGTTGGGCGTCAGCGACTCTTCCCTAATTGCATTAGCTTCAGCTTCTGCCTCTGCCTCAATAATAAGTGCATCTGCCTGGGCCTGTGCGGAAGTTCTTGTTACCGTAGCCTGAGCCTCAGCCTGCTCGATCGATCTCTGGTTCTCGATCTGCTGTGTCTGATAACGGATCTGTGCAGCCTGCTGCTCGGCGATTACCTGATTATAAGAATCCTCATAATCGGCATTGTTTACGACGACCTTGATAATGGTGATCGTATCCTCGCCGTACTTCTCATCTACAGATGCCTGAAGAGCCTGTGCGATGGCGGGCTCGATGATGCTTCTGTTGGTCGCATCGATCGCATTAAACTGCTTGGATGCCGCTTTTACCGAAGACGATACGAAGCTGCTGGTAAGAAGCGTATGCTCATAATCATTTACATTCGCGACCAGCCATGCAGACCTGCCGGAATTGATCCTGTAAGTGATGTTGATACCCTCATAGTAGAGCGTCGTACGCTCGCTTGTCTCACTCCAGATCTGACCGTCGATCGTGATATCCTGCTGCTTGTTGTTAACGAGTCTGATGTTATCAACGAACGGGATCTCCATCGCGATACCCGAAGGGATATTCTCTTCGCTTACCTGACCGAGTCTTACGCGCACGCCGGTGTATCCGGTAGGCACGATCTTAAATGCATTCGTGATCAGTACAAAGGCAGCGATAACGATCAGTCCTGTGACGATCAACTTCTTTGTAATCTTGTTTTTCATTTTCTCTATCCTCCGTAAATGAATCCTTATTGGGAAAGATTATATATTAACGGAAGGCAGACAATATTTAAGGAAAGTATAAGTTGGATTTTTTGCCGCGAAAGCGACCCGAAAAGTAATTATCACCACAGCCTGCATCCTGCTCATATCGGTTGTCACGGCAGCAGCGGCTCTGGTGCTTCTGAAGATCAAGACTGATTCAATTAACGATGACTACACATACCTTTATGAAGACAGTGCATACAGCGAGCCTGTGTATGCGGAAGGTGTTGATCTTATAACGCAGGATGTATCATGCGGATATGCCGTGCTTGAGATGTTCGCGGGCTGGAGCGGGGATGACAGCATCACCGAAGAAAGCCTCTACGATGAGTACGGAAAGGTAGTGACATCTACTGGAAAATCATTCTTGGAACAGATGAATCTTCGCTTCCCTCAGTACACCACAACGATGAATAAGTATATGACTAACTCTGAGCTGATAGAGGCTGTTTACGCCAGTCTGCAAAGAGGTATTCCGGTTCCGTGTGAGTGGGCGGCGCTTTATGAGGATACGTGGACTTTGCACTATTCACTTATCATCGGAATGGATATTCCGAACGATCAGATAACTGTCGCGAATCCTTACGGATATATCGAGCAGATCACACTCGATGAGTTCTTAAGCAGAACCAGATTTGACGCTTATGAGGACATGCCTTTGTTCTTAAAGCTCGCCTTCGCATTCGGCTTATTCGAGGAGAATACGGTCTTCATCGCTCAATAAGATTACGAGATAATCAACACATTGCCCGGTAAGTGTTGATTAAGCAACATTCCTCCTTAACATTAATCATTGGTTCGCGTGACGGCGCTTGTGATAATCGAACTGCAAGCAAAACACGCACGCCAAGGAGGAGTAAGACAATGAAAAAGTTACAGGATTCGAAGAAGGGACTTTGTCTCATGGAGATGGTTCTCGTAGTCGCGATCATCTGCGTTCTCGCATCGGTTCTTCTTTATAACTTTGTAGGCATTCTTCATTATCTTGAGACCATCTGAGCATAGTTTACAGATCTTTAATTAAATAATAATCTCAGGTGTTTATACAGCTTTTATAATCATAATTATCAAACTCCTTAATTGGGATTTCCCGGAGGCATAATTATGTTAAGTAACAAAGCGATATCAACAAACAGAACAAGACTGATATCCGTAATCATAAGTCTTGCATTAATCCTTCTGATGATCCCTTGCGGCGTCGTCAGAGCTGACAGCGGGAACTGCGGTCCCGGCTTGTCCTGGAGCTTCAGCGGAGGCGTATTAACGATCTCGGGTTCCGGCGATATGTACGATTATCCCGAGCATCTTCACGGACCTGACTCGGGCAATGAACTTGCGCAGCCGTGGTTCCATCTTAAACCCTATATCAATTCCATAGTTATCAACGAAGGTGTCACCTCCATCGGTGCAGGTGCATTCTGGGGATGTAATGCCCTGACATCGGTCTCGATCCCGGGCTCTGTCCAGAGGATCGGATTTGCCGCTTTCGCAGATGATGCGGCGCTCGGGAGCATAAGTATTCCCAACGGCGTTATCGGCGAGGCTGCTTTCATCCGATGCAGCGGTATGCGCACAGTCACTATCGGTCCCGGCGTAACGGCCTCCGGTATCAGTGCTTTCGAGAACTGCACGGGTCTTACGGGCGTCTATATAAGTGACATCGCGGCATGGTGCAGGATCTATTTCGGCGGCAACAAGGCAAGCCCGCTCGAGTACGCTCATAACCTCTATCTTAACGGCGCCCTCGTAACGAATCTTGTTATTCCCGGCGGCGTTACAAAAGTAGGTGATTATGCGTTCGAGCACTGCATGTCGATCACTTCCGTAACGATCCCCGAGGGTTGCACGACGATCGGCGAGTACGCTTTTAATAACTGCCAGAACATCGCTACGGCGACGCTTCCTAATTCATTGAAGACGGTAGGAAGTTTTGCTTTCGCATCGTGTGCGAGAATGCATGCGACTCTTCCCGGAGGCATCACTTATATCGGCGAGCGTGCCTTCAACGGCGCTCCGCTGTCCTCGAACATCGTTGTTAATCAGGGCGTCATCGGCGAGCGTGCGTTCAACGCATGCGGCTCTGTAATGGATCTCACGATCGGCGCCGGTGTAACTTATATCGGCTCCAATGCCTTTAACGAGATGGGCGGTCTGCGTAATATCCACTACGGAAGTACGGCGGCGAACTGGAACGCTCTCGCAGCGGATTCGGGATACAACAAGGTAGTTACATATCCTTACTGGAGAGGTATCACGTTCGGTTCCGCGGGTGCATCGATCCAGGGCGCAAGAAGCACGGTCAACTTCGGCGGTTACACATGGGATGTACTTGCTGTAAGTAACGGCAACGCACTTCTTATCACACACGAAGTCATCGCATTCAAGATGTTCTCTTCCAACTACTCAAGCAGAGCAAGTATGACTACAGGCTGGGAGGGAAGCTCTCTCCGTGCATGGCTTAACGGCGCGTTCCTGAGCAGCCTTCCTGTAGATCAGAGCATCATCATTCCTACAAGCATCTCGACTGCTCCTAACTCACGCTTCGGAACTGTCGGTGCCAACGGCGGCGCGGTTACGGACAAGGTATTTGTATTAAGTGTCGACGAGGCAAATCAGTACTTCGCGAACGATCAGCAGAGAACTGCAGTAGCATCCAATGCCGCTCTCGGCGGTGTCGGTGCCGCCCGTAACGGTTCTGCCCAAAGTGATCCTACGACAGGCAATACTTACTGGTGGTTAAGAACACCGGGTATGTTCTCCTACAGCACAGCGTATGTTAACTACACGGGTTCTATCAGACTTGACGGTGTCGAGTCTCCCACGGGCGCCCTCGTCGGCGTAAGACCTTGTATGTGGGTCAATGCTGCGGCTCTCGGTATCACGGGTACAACGGGCGGATCGGCAGCTCCTTCCGGTGCGAATGTCGAGCAGATCAGCGCATTTGTCGACAGACTGTATGCCGAGTTCCTCGGAAGATCCGCTGATGATGCGGGACGCCAGTATTGGGTAAACAAGATCCTTGGCGGCATGTCTGCGGTTGACGTATCGGCAGGCTTCGTATTTTCCAATGAGCTTCGCGATATGCATCTGTCCAATGAGGAATTCGTAAGACGTGCATATACCGTATATCTCAACAGAGAGCCTGATGCAGCGGGTATCGCATACTGGGTATCCTTCCTCGAGAGAGGCAATGACTACGGATGCATCATCCACGGCTTCGGAGAGTCGCAGGAATTTACTTCAATCTGTAACTCTTACGGAGTAACCAGAGGAGATTATCCGTACACGTACAGATAAATATTGTTTTCCTGATAATTTGAGTGATATATTATCCCTTAGGAACGGGCCTTACGGCCCGGCTTAAGGGAGATATATTTTTATGAGATCACAACAGCAGACCATCTTCATGTACGGTTTTCTTTTCGCATGCATTCTGACGATAATCAGTCTTATCGTACCGGCGTACTATATTGAGTACGGCGGAGGTGCTTTTTTCGAAGCTGAGACGGAAGCGGTAAGGCTTATAAGCAGCCTGTATTCGTGGCCGATCGCGATCTGCGCTCTCGGAGGCATCGTTACCGTAGTCGCAAGATACAGAAGGCGTAATATCCTTATTTCCGGAGCGCTTCAGGTAGCAGGACTTGCTTATGATATATTCAAGGTATCTACTGCGCAGGCTTCTCTTCGTAATTCCGAGTCCCTTATGGGAACATTGAGCGACCTGTATGCTTCTATTGGCGGAGGCTCGGGTATCGAGATCAGATTGGGTGTGGGATTCGCTCTGTTGATCATTGCAGCAGCTGCTGTAACGGCATTTACATTCCTTTGCTTCGTATACGTGGAGGATGAGTATTAATCGGTGATGAGGCCGTGCTTCGTTTTGAACGCTTTCTTGGCATCGTACATCAGTGAGTCAGCGCGCTTGAAGACGTCATCTGCAGAAGAGTCGCCTTCTTTATATTCAGACATGCCGAGGGACGCGGAATATCTGTCCCAAGGCTCGGTGCTGCTATTGGCGAATGTCTTCTCAAATATCTTGCGCAGATCGTTCAATCTGTCGTTTCTGTGCTCATAATCTTCGCCTGTCAGAACGGCTACAAATTCATCTCCACCGATACGGTAGACGGGCGAGTGCTTAAGGGTGTCACACAGGATATGACAGCAGCCTTTGATATACTTGTCGCCGTTGTCGTGACCGTAGTTATCGTTGACTGTCTTAAGATAGTTGATATCCATCATTAAGATCGCGAATTCGGCATTGCCTGATGCAATTGCTTCATTAAGCTCAGAAGTCTTGTTATCGTAAGCTTTCTTATTGCCGATGCCGGTAAGAGCATCTTTCTGCGCCTCCATGCTGATCTGGGTTGCTTCGCTCTCGACCTTCTCCTTCTCCTCGCGGATGGCGGTAATGTCGTCGATATAGTCGATGATCCTTATCTGCATGGAGCGGATCTCATTGTAAATATCGTCGATCTCGTCCTTAGTGTGACGTGTAGACTTAAGATTGATAACGCCCGATTCCTCGTAGTTACGATCTGTCTGCGGTGAGAACTTCTTCATCTCTGCTGAGATGCGGTTCAGTGGCTTTACAACGTATTTCGTTACTACCAGGAATGCTGCGATAAGAACGATGACGGTGTAGATGACGGCACTTATCGAAAGTGAGATCATATTGTCTCTTCTGTCTGCCATAACGTCTTCCATGCTGACATCACAGCCTACAGTACATATCAGATGTCCTTCGTCGTCAAATACGGGCGCATAGCCTGAACAGAGCCAGCCCCAGTCGCCGTTTGAGATTATGGCTTCTGTTTCAGAACGGGGATCAAAGTCACCGAACTCGGGCTCGCGCTGCTCGTAGTAACCTGTCTCGTACAAAGGAACATCATCTGCATCGAGGATATACATGTCGTAGTGTTCGCCGTCTTCGGCTTTTTCCGGAGCCCATGCAACGATATACAGATAATCGATATCATCCATGTTCTCGACATATGTGCGCATGATCTCGCGTTGCTCAACATAGTCTTCCCAAAGTCCGTGTTCTTCGAGATATGTCTGAATCAGAGACTCGTCATCGGTCTCTTCTGCGAGGTCGCGCAGTTCCTGAAATTCGTCGGTTTCAGCTGCGGCACGAAGCTCGCGGATATACTCAACATCAACGAAAGAAGCGTAGTTCTCGGCTGAATTGATAGTAAGTCGCTTGTAGTATCTGTCGATCTGATTGGAGGTCAATCGGTAGGAGAGGAACCAGATTCCCGCGATAGTGAGCACGACAACGCCGAGGACGAATACGTACATCTTCTTGCCGATACTGAATCTTCGCTCTATGTGTTCCATCTTGTTCCTCTGAATATCAGGATTAATAAGTGTCAATATAACTTGATTATAGCATCGCGGGTATGAACATTCTGATAACGGTTAGTAACGATGCTGTGTTGTATAATGAATTTCAGATTTTAAAGGAAGGCATAAAATGACAGCATCGGGTAAGAGCGAGAGAGTTCCGGCAGTTTGCATATTGCTGTTGTCTTTTCTGCGAGCGGGGAGTATGTATTTCTATAATCCCGGACCGCTGTATTATTATGTGTTCCATTTTGTGCTGGCGGCTGCAGTGTTATGGTGTGCATTCCATGTTTTCGCGAAGCTTAAAGCTGGTGTGCCGCACCGTTTGGGACTGACTGACGCGAAGTATTATCTTCTGTGTTTTGTTATCCTGCTTGCTGTATGGCTTCCGTTTCTTCTGATCAAATATCCCGGCGCGATGAGCTGGGATACATGGAACATGATCCTTGAGTACAGGTATCATGAGATATCGGAACAGCAGTCGGTATTCTATACGCTTTGTATGGGCTCTTTCCTGAACCTTTTTGACAGGCTCGGGATTGCCGATGCGGGACTGTTTATTTTCGTAACGATCCACTATCTGCTGTACGCAGCTGTGTTTGCCCATTCTCTTCTGGTGATCCGCAGACTTGGTATACCAACGTGGTGCTCAGTGACAGCATTGATAGTCTGCATATTTAATCCGTATATCAGCGGTTACATCGGAGTTGCACTTAAAGACGCTTTGTATGCGGTTTTGCTGCTTGAAGCGATGGTGGTAATAGTAGAATTCTATTCATTTACGGAGATCTCCCGTTATAAGCTGAAATTGGCGCTCTTTGGCTCTGCGGCGGTTCTGGCCTGCCTGGTGCGTAAGAACGGAGAGTATGTCTTTACGGGACTTCTGATCTTCTATTACATCAGCAGTTTCATAACAAGGCCCAAGGACGGCTCGAAAGATACATCTCCCAAGTCAAAGTTGGCTATTGTTCTGGCGTTCTCGATAATCATTTATTTGCTGACAACCATAGTTTTCAAGGTTGTTGTCAGTCCATCTACGGGTTCGCCTGCCGAAATGTACTCGGTTCCTTTTCAACAGACTGCACGTTATGTCAGAGATCATCCCGAGGATGTAACCGAAGAGGAAAGAATCATTATAGACAACGCTCTTGTATATGATACTCTGGCGTCGAGATACGACCCCAGGATCAGCGATCCCGTTAAAGCTTATTGCGACGGTGATCATGATAAGCTCCAAGCTTATTTCGAGGTGTGGAGACATCAGTTCCTGCGGCACCCGCTGACGTATGTTGCTGCCACTTGGGAGCAGAATTATTATCTGTTCGTTCCCGAAGCTGAGGTTGATGATGCGTCTTACTATCTGAACGCACATAACGGATATGAATTGGGTATCGAACGCACGATTTCCGACGAGAGAACGGATATGTACAACACAAGCCCGGAGCGTAAAGCGGTCCAGATGCGTTTGTATGATTATCTTATGATCCTTCACCGTCTGCCTGTAATTAATATGCTTTGGAACATATCAATATACTTCTATATCCTGATCATCATGACGGTTATTCTCGTAAGAAGGAGGAAGGACATAACCGTGTTCCTGATACCGCTTATAACCGTATTCGGAGTAACGCTTGCGCCCGTTATGCACGGCCATCCGCGTTATCTTTTCCCGCTGATCTACAGCATTCCTCTGCTGGTTGCTTTCTTCATAAGTCAGGGTTCGTCATGCCCTGATAAGTCTGCCTCCTGACCAATTATTAAGAAAAGTTAAAGTTGGTTCCCGGAATATTGACCGGGGGCGGGGGCATGATAAGATATTTTCAATGTTCCTCGCGAGAACATATGGGATAGTTAGACATTAGGAATAAGGAATAGGAGAAAGACAATGAAATTTTGGGTTGGTGCGGTTGTGCCTGCCGGAATTCAGGCAACATTTATGGTACCCGCGATATTGATCGCTGTAGCAGTTATCCTGCTTATCATCATTATCGCAACGAGCTATGTAAAGGCTCCGCCGAACAAGGCGTACATCATCACGGGACTTAAGAAGAAGCCTAAGATCCTCATCGGTAAAGCAGGTCTGAAGCTCCCGTTCCTTGAGAGAAAAGACGAGCTTCTCATCGAGCAGATCTCTATCGATATCAAGACGGGTGACTTCGTTCCTACAGCAGACTTCATCGGCGTCAACATCGACGCAGTAGCGAAGGTCCAGATCAGGACCGACGAAGAGGGCATCAAGCTCGCGATGAAGAACTTCCTCAACATGAGGAGCGAGCAGATCAATGCTCAGCTCGTAGACTCGCTGCAGGGCAACATGCGTGAAATCATCGGTACCATTACACTTAAGGAGCTTTGCAACGACAGAAAGTCCTTCGGTGATCAGGTACAGGAGAAGGCGCAGGTAGACATGAACAATCTGGGTATCCAGATCATCTCCTGCAACATCCAGCATGTAGAAGATAAGAACGATCTTATTACAGCGCTTGGTCAGGACAACATGGCTACGATCCAGAAGACAGCATCCATCGCTAAGGCGAATGCCGAGAGGGACGTAGCGATCGCTCAGGCAGAGGCAGCAAAGGAAGCCAACGATGCGAAGGTTTCTTCCGAGACAGAGATCGCGATCAAGCAGAACGAACTGTCGATCAAGAGATCCGAGCTTCAGGTTATCCAGGATACAAAGCAGGCTGAAGCAGACGCCGCTTACAAGATCCAGGAGCAGGCTCAGAGAAAGTCTATCGAGGTAGCAAACTCCGAAGCTGATATTGCAAAGCAGGAGAAAGAGATCGAGCTGAAGATGAAGGAAGCTCAGGTCCGTGAGCAGGCTCTCGACGCAGAGATCAAGAAGCAGGCGGACGCAGAGCGTTACCGTCAGCAGCAGATGGCTGAAGTTGAGCTGTTCAAGAGACAGAAAGAGGCTGAGGCCCGCAAGTATGAGCTTGCACAGCAGGCTGAAGCTAAGAAGATCCAGGCTGAAGCAGACCTCATCGCGATGCAGAAGGAAGCCGAAGGTATCCGTGCCAAGGGTGAAGCAGAAGCTGATGCGATCCGCGCAAAAGCAGAAGCAGAGGCTATCGGTATCGATAAGAAGGCTGAGGCAATGCAGAAGTACGGCGAGGCGGCTGTCATCGAGATGCTCTGTAAGATGTATCCTCTCGTAGCCGAGGCTATCGCAAAGCCTCTGGCAAACATCGATTCCATTACGATGTATGGCGAGGGCAATACAGCCAAGATGACAGAGGACATCACAAAGTCCTTCAAGCAGACGATCGACGGTATCGGCGACAGCCTCGGAATCGATCTTTCATCCGTGATCGGATCCTTCGCAGGCACAAAGCTTGCAGGTACACCGGGACTCGGACTGAAGGCAGAAGCAAACAATAACGCAGAGGGCTGAAAAAACAAACTAAACATAAGTACCTCTTGAATAAGGGCCCTCATAAACACACTTGCGGCAGATCGGAAACGGTCTGCCGCTCTTCTTTAGGGGGAAATTCCAGAAAACGTTCCCGAAAAAGTGAGTTTCAAAGCGAAAATCCTGGAATTTTTGTAGACAGGGGAAGAAACATGTAGTAACCTGTTATTGAACGCGTTCAATAACAGGTGTTTTATGAAAAAAGACGAGAAATTACAACTTACCAAAGATAAGCTTCTTGATGCTACATATGAGCTTATGGAGGCTTCTGAGGACCCGCTCGCGGTAACTTCGAGGCAGATCGCGGCGAAGGCTGACGTGAAGCCCGCCATGATCAACTACTGTTTCGGCTCCCGCGAGAACCTTATCTACCAGACTTTCCAAAGCAGGTACATGAATTTCCTCGGGAATAAGGATGTGGAGCAGATAATCAACTCGGACCTGCCCCCGAAGGAGGTCCTGAAGAAGCTTCATTACGCCGTAGCCGAGTGTCTCGTGCAGAACCACAAGTTCACGCAGGCGATAACGGGTTTTGTCTTGTTTAAAAGGGACTTGGGGCAGGAATCTTTCAGTTTTAACTATGTTAAAAAACACTATAACGGCCGTAAAACGGACGCTGAGTGCAGGCTCATCGCTTACGAGATGTCGACCATGATGCAGCTCATAATCTACCGTAAAGAAGACCTGAAACGCGACTTCGGGATCGACCTGGATGACCCCGAGCAGCTTAAGCACTACATCGACATGAGGATCGACCTCTTACTCGGCTTATGATCTACCCGCTTACCAACATACCTGAAGAGAAGCTTCATTACGCAGGCGGCAAGGCGCGCTCCCTGTCATATATGCTCACGCACACGAAGATAAGGATTCCCGAGGGGTACGTACTGCCCGCGGGCGAAAGCTTTGAGACTTCGGATCTGGCGCAGCTCTCGAAGGGTTATACCTATGCGGTGCGTTCCTCCGCGATAAGCGAAGACGGCGAGAATGCGTCTTTTGCGGGGCAGTATGAGACCGTGACGGACGTAAAGTTCGAGGACATCCCCGAAGCGATCAAGACTGTTCAGGCTTCTGCACGCAATGAGCGTGTTAAGGCGTATGCAGACTCTTCTGAGGGTGTTGGCGTGGTAATTCAGAGGTTTGTAAAGCCGGAGTTTGCCGGCGTTGTGTTCACTTCGGATGTGATTACAGGACGGGATGAGGAGCTGGTCGGAAACTACGTGCGCGGCGAGGGTGAGCAGCTCGTGTCGGGCGCAGCAAATGCCGAAGAATTCAGGATAAATGCTATAAAGTTTGCGTATAACGGTCCTTCGGAGTTCGCGAAGTACGCGAAAAAGCTCGGAAAGTACTGCACTGAGATCAGAAGGTTATACGGAATGCCTATGGATATAGAGTGGGCGGTAAGCGAAGGCAAGGTTTACATCCTGCAGGCGCGCCCGATCACGACTTTAAGAAGGCTTGTTCCCGAGACTTATGAGGTCAACGGCACGAAGTCGGGGTATAAGCTTCTTACAAGGACAAATGTGGGCGAGATCTTTATGAAACCGGTCTCTCCCATGACCTTCAGCGTGCTCGAGAAGATCAACAATATGCTGGGGCTGCCCGACTGGCTTGATAATATCAACGGACAGGCGTACATGAACATCTCCGTGATGTGCTCAATAGCTGTCGCGTTCGGGAAGACCCGCGAGGAGGCGTTCGAGGCGATGAAGGAGCTCGCGGGCAACGTCCCCGAGGGGATAGAAGTACCGATCTCGCCGTTCGATAAGAAGGCTTTCTGGGGCAGGATGAAGGTGCTGTTCTTCCCGAAGGAGAAGTGCAGGCTCAGTAAGAAGCAGAAGCGCGAAATGGTGCGCGACCTGCCTGATATCGCAAGGGCGAAGATAGAGCAGATAAGAAAAGTTCAGAGCAATGAGGAGCTTCTGGGGCTTTGGGACAACGAGCTTCTGCCGCAGGTAAAGGACTGTTTTGCCTCTATCCTCGGGGTGTGCGGAACGCAGATGGTGCCGCTGTTCGGGACACGTAAGAAGATCGCGAAGGTTGCGGGTGAGCAGATGGCAGACCGCCTGTGCGGCGGGTGTTTGGGCGTGGTCGAGAGCATGAAGCCGATGCTTCTGATCGATGATGTGATCGCGGGCAGGCTCAGTAAGGAAGAGTATGTGAAGATTTGCGGGCACAGAAGCCCGTCCGAGATGGAGCTGATGACGCCGAGACCCTATGAGGATCAGGCGTTTCCGGACAATGTGATAGAGGAAAGACGGGCAAGCGGCGTCGATATGTATGCGATGCTCGAGACCCAGAATAAGGCTTATGAAGAGGCATTGGCCGAGTTTAAGCGGGAGTTCCCGGGCAGAGCCAAGTGGATAGATAAGCAGGTAAAGGGATTCGCGGGGGCGAATGCTTTTCGCGAGGAGATACGAAGCAAGGGCGTGTATATCTTCTGCGTGTTCAGGGAGTTGCTGCTGCGCGCAGGTACGCTGAACGGGCTCGGCGATGACGTGTTTATGTTCATGTGGGACGAGTTTTTCGAGTGCCTTAGAGAAGGGAAGATGCCTGTCGAGATGCTTCGGAAGAGGCGCGAGACGTATGAGAGGTACCTTCAGTACCCGAATTTCCCGAATGTTGTGATGGGCAGGTTCGACCCGGACGAGTGGGTGAAGGATCCCGACAGGCGTGCGGATTACTATGTGCAGGACATGAAGCCTGCTCCGGCGGAAGAGGGCGATATTAAAGGCTTCGCGGGCGCTGCGGGCAAGGTTCGCGGACGTGTTGTTGTGATAGACAGTGTCGATAATATCGGGCTGATCAAGCAGGGTGATATCCTTGTGACGACGGCGACGAATATCGGGTGGACGCCCGCATTCTCGAAGGTGTCGGCGATCGTGACGGATATTGGTGCTCCGCTGTCGCATGCCGCGATCGTAGCGCGTGAGTTCGGTATCCCTGCGGTCGTCGGGTGCGGAAATGCGACGATGCTGCTTAAGACCGGCGAGACGGTAGAGGTCGACGGCGCCGCGGGTGTTGTAAGGAAGTTGCACATGTGATACAAACAATTAGACCGTTTGACGGAGGTATCACATGAGTCCCGAGAGAATCAAATCAGTACGTAACCACATGATAATCGCAAGTATCCTGCTCCTTCTTATCGGAGTGGCGTTTATTGTATGGCCGGACGAGGCCGCGAGAATACTGGCGCGCGCGACTGCTATCGCGATCATCGGTGTCGGCGTATTCGAGATGATCCTGTTCTTTATCGGAAAGCACAAGGGAATCGTTGATATTCCGGCGATCATATCGGGTGTTTTGCTCATCGCTTTGGGCGTTTATCTGCTGATCCAGCCGGATACGATGCTCAATTTCTTCAATATCATCTTCGGAATCATTATCCTCATAATCGGTCTGGACCACCTGTTTCAGGCGATTTTTATCATCAGACACGTCAGAAGCCTTTGGTGGATCACGCTTATCGTGGGCGTCGCGGCGATCGGTCTCGGCGTGCTGATCCTCGTAAATCCGTTCTCTGCGGTAAGAACAGCGATGATAATCGTCGGTATTACCATGGTCATCGAGGCGATCGGAGGCTTCTGGAACCTTCCCGCACTTAAGGCGAAGCCCGGTTCCGTTATTAAAGATGCGACTCCCGTAAGTGCCGATGAGGACTTGAACGCGTAAAACGCTGTAACAAATTAGTCACCTTTTTAACAATAAGTTTATTTGACTGCTCCCGACCCCGCGTCTATAGTGAAGTTAATATAGATTAATGTGTCCTAGTGTGGATTACTGTCTGCATGAGGGACCTTCACGGGAGGGGCAATGAGGCTCGAAAAGAAAACAACTTCTTTCGCTGAAGCAAGACGCGTACGCCGCGGCTTTACTTTGGCTGAGCTTATTGTCGTTCTTACGATACTTGCGATCCTTGCTGCGATCGGCGTAGGAAGCGCCGTTTCCTACATCAGAAAGTCCAGATTCGATCAGAACTCCGAGCATGCCATTACTGTTTACCAGGCAGCTCAGAATGCTCTGTCACAGAAGGCATCCGACGGAACTATCGATGTATGGATCCGCGGACTCAAGGAGAATGACAATACCTCATTCCTGAATCACATGAACACGATAGCTCTTGATGAGCCTAACGAGTCGGTTAATGAGGTCTTCTCCCTCACATATAACCCCACCAATCCCAATTCGGTAGAGAGCCAGGAGCTTTACGCTCTCCTTTCACCGTATTTCTACGACATGACGATATTCCAGGGCACGATAACGGTAGAGTTCGACGTAAGTGCTACATTTACCGTTGATGCGCCGTATTACTCCGCAAGAGTCCTGTCGGCATTCTTCAGCGTGCAGAATGCTCCGGAGTCGACGAATCTGCGATGGGATTCCATATGCACAAATAACGGAGCTACTGCTGACGGACTTCCGTACAGAGATGCCGAGTACAGATATACCACAAGTTATGTCGGCTACTACAACGGATCCGAGGACTCCATCAAGCCCCGTATCTCTTCCGTATTTGTTCCTCAGTCTCAGATCTATGAGTTGGACGGACATATCGTAGGACCTACTGAAGATCCCACAGCAGATCCTTCAGGTTATCTGTTCAATATGCGTAACGGAGAGACCCTTGATGTTTCTTGGGCTATTTTCGATGATGACGCAGGCGGAGCCTCTCACGATGCACATGACGAGACTCTCGCGATCACTCTTACGGATGCGGGTGTCGGTAATTCCGGTACACACAGTGATGTTGTTATTAATATCGAACCCAGGCATCTTACGAACCTTCGATACAGCACCATGGCCGGAGCACGTGAGACCGTCTATGAAAGCATAAGCACATACAACATAACCAGAACTACAGTCAGGGGATTCATAACCGTACCGGTTAAGATCGGGGATGCCAATGCAGTTAACATGACTTTCCCTGTCTCGGTTACCTTGGTTGAAGGTGACGGAAGAACCGGCTGCCCTAAGGATAATGCCGGTAATTCGCCTGTTGCTTATTATGAGTACAGACTGTCATTGGACTGCATGATGACGCGTTCCTATGATAACGGCAACGGATTTAACAGCCGCAGACTCTTCGATTCGCCTACCAACATCATCGCGACTATCGAGGGTTCATACAAATACTATGATCAGGGCGGCATTTATACCAGCCGTGCTCTTCCCAAGACTTTTGCAGCCAGAGCTATCGACGATCCTGTTTACTATACAGGTCTTACCAATAATTCTGCGGGACATACGGCTTACCGTTATGACGTACGCCCCGGTGTCGTTATAAACGATCAGTCGGACTATGACCATGAGCTCACCGGTGAGCCGGTTACAGGAAAATGCGTTGTTAATACAATGTTCGGAGATGCCACATATTCGATCAGTACTGATGTATCTTCAGGATCGACTATAGCAGCGACGGAATGGACTGAAGGCGGCACATTAAATGCCGTAGTTACAGCGTTCAGACATATTTATAACATCAGATGGATACCGAGCACCAAGACTGCGAACTACAGGATCATCCGTGACCTTAACTGGTATATCAATGAGAGCGGAAAGCTTATAGTAAGTGAAGTAAGGGTATATACGACCACAACTTCGCACTCTCCTGCTGTTGCAGGCAACATCAATGTTGTCTCGTTCCCTGCTATCTGTAAGTTAGGAGCACCTCAGACTCTGACTTCCATGTCAACAGCCGGCGGCAGGATATATTCGATCAACAACCTTCAGATGCGTGCCGCATCCTTCGTTAACGGAACGGATCAGGGCTACGGTCTGGTATGTATAAATTACGGTACTGTATCGAATATTTATACTAATAACCTTACATTAATCCTGACAAGTGTCACGAACGGATCTCCGAGTGATTATTCGGACGGTGAGGCTTATGCAGAATCAAATAAGATCAATCCTTCCGGAACGGTTACTATCACCACAGGAAATGCAATGGCACTCGGTGACACCGGTAAGAACCGTGTCGGCGGTCTTGTCGGATATAACTGCGGTTTGGTAGGTGACCCGAATGCAGATGCGGAACACAATGTAATCCGCATGAATAACTCCATCGTATTGGGCGGTAATTACTGGAATCTCTCAAACTACATTACAGGAGGAGTTATAGGCCGTAATGACGGCAGAAACAGCGGAACCGAGTCTACATACGGTGTCATCGAATTAAGAGGAGCTTTCGCAGTAGGCGGCGGTAACAACAGTGTCGGCGGTATTATCGGTGATGATAAGGCCGAGACGGCTGCAAGGCTTGTTGTAAACGGTAATCCTGTTCAGAACACCAGATGCGAGTACACATTGCCTGTCGAAAGCAATACCAATGCACGCCTGAGCTGCGTAGTCGTAGGTCAGGGTCAGGTCGGAGCAGCGATCGGCTGGTTCGAGAACCATTCCCTGTGCTATCCCGTAGCACATGAGTTCTCGGCTGATAATCTCAATTATGATCCGGTTACGGGACAGCCTTTGTTCCCGACTCGTGCTGATGAAGACTTCCAGGTAGATGTTAATCTTCCTGCAAATTCTCTTATCCTTAAGGTCAACAGCGGAGACGGTAATGATAAGAGTCCTGTCGGAGGTGCTATCGGAAAGCTGAATGCTTGTACAGGAACGTATTACAGTATCCGAGTTATCAATAACGGATCGATAATCGCTCCCGGTATCCAACGAGATATCAACGTCGGCGGTGCTATCGGCGAGGATGCTAACTGCACAATTAATAAGATTTATATTGAAGTAAATAACGGCAGCGATTCCGTCATCGGCTACTGGTCTGATACAGGATCTACTGCAGGTCCTATACGTTCCGGCGGTGCGATCGGTTATATCACCGGAGCATCTAACGGCAGACTTTTCGCGATCAATGCGGATAATAACGGCCGGATCATGGCGCGCGGCTCCGGTAACAGCCAGGGTGCCGGCGGTGCGATCGCGGGTGCGCACGAAGCTATTACTGCCCGTTTCATTATCGATGTTTATAACGGAACTAATTCCCGGATACGCGGCATCGGCAGCGATCAGTATAATTCAAACGGTGTCGGCGGTGCCATCGGCGGATTGGGTAATAAGGATTCGAATAATAATGCCAACCTGCCTGCAGGATCGGTCATTTTTGCCGAGAACCACGGTGCTATTTCCGGTGTTTATCATGTTGGCGGTGCTATAGGTAATGCTCCTGCCAATAACGGCAAGATCTGTGCCGTTAACTACGGAACGATTACCGGTACGGACAGATATGTAGGCGGAACGGTAGGAAGAATGAATTATTCCAATTACGGAACAATACAGTCTATCCTTAACGGTGCGCACATTACAGGAACGGACTTTGTCGGCGGAGCTGTCGGAAGACTTGCCAGCGATCAGGACGGTACAACTGTAAAGACTATCGTGCAGGGCAGTTCTGAAGTAGCGGGCAATAACGGATCTCTTGTCGGCGGCGTATGCGGTGATATCCGTATCGTGGGAACAGGTTCTGATATCTATGTTCAGCTTGTAGGTGACGGATCGGCTCCGACTCTTACCGTAACCGGTAATGACGGTATAGGAGGAGTCGCAGGAATTCTCAGATCCAGTGTTATTAATGCTGCTCATATACACACACCTAATCAGGGTGCAACCAATAAGCTCGTCGAGAGGATTACCGGAGGTAATTATGTCGGCGGTGCAATAGGTGCTCTCAGATCAACAACTAACAACTCTGTTACTCCGAGTGATCTTCTTACGAAAGATCCCTCCGGTATAAGGCTTATGGTTGATGTAAGCGTTACGCTTAACGGTGAATCTAAGATAATCGGTACAGGTAATGACGTCGGCGGAGCCATCGGAAGACTTAATTCCAATAATGCCGAATTCGGAGGCTCGATAAGCGTAACTTCTGCGGGATACTCGGATACAGCTTCTGTTATCTCCGGATTAAGCAATGTCGGCGGTGCTGTCGGACATGTGCTTAATACCAAGCCTGCGTCTTACGGCGATTCATCCGGAATAACGGTAGCATTTACTGTCGATAAGTGGAACATCGTTGCCACACAGGCTGCCGGTGCCGATTCGAATGTCGGCGGCGCTGTAGGTTTCTTTGAAGGCACCGTTCAGAGTGCAGGCATTACCTATCCCATCACGGTAAATCTTGGTAACTCAATAGTAAGCGGAAACGGTCGTAATGTCGCAGGCGTAATCGGAAAGAATACATCTTATAACGGTAATGTCGAGCTGACTTCTATATCTGCGGAGGGAAAGATATCCGGTCAGAGAAATGTCGGCGGCGGTATCGGATATAACATTACGTATGTTAATTCTATTCAGACCACTATTATCGGTACTGTAATTGCAAGCGGCGAGAGATATTCGACTAATACCAACGGACCTACAGAAACGATTACAGAGGCTAATGTCGGCGGTGCCGTCGGCTTCACCAGCTATCACATGGGCAGTATAAGCGCGACCGTCGCCGGTCTGGTTCAGGGAGGATCCGATAACAGCAACAGAGCCAACAATGTCGGCGGAGCCATCGGTTATGCATATTCCACCAAGGATCAGAGATATTGGATCGCATCGGTATCTGCTCTTATTCAGGGTGACGGTGAGGTCATAGGCGGAAACAATGTCGGCGGCGCCATCGGTGTAAATTCCTGTAATGTTCGGTCGGTTACATCTTCGATAACCGGTACTTCCGATGTTGACGGAGTAAACAGGGTCGGCGGCGCTATCGGATTTGCTTCGGCACATCCCGGTGTCGGCGGCGGTACTGTACTTGCAGGATCCGCCAGCGGCAGAATTGATTTTGTTTCAGCTGAGATTTCCGCTAATAATGCTTTGTCGGGCGATTCGAAGATTGGCGGAGCCATCGGACAGATTGGTAACAAGTGGGGAGACGGTAACAACTATATTTCCGCGGTTGTCGTAAGAGTTGAGGCTACGATCAATGCCGGAAGTTTGTTTAATACTGAGGAAACCGGTCCTGACAATGCATCTCAAGATGTATGCGTAGGCGGCGTTGTAGGACATTTCGTTGACGGACGTCTCGGCGTAGCCGTTTCTGGTGTGACTTATGATGATACTAACAGACCCGGTGTTTATCTGAAGGGATCCGGCGGTGTTGTACATACACCTTATCCTGACCGCACATACAGCGGCACTGTTCTTATGGCGGCCAAGGGAAGCACGATCGGCGGTATTATCGGACAGCTCGGTATTCCCGGTTATCAGCAGAATGTTTGTGTTACTAATATTTCTGCTGCAGGAGGTCCCGGCCTTTGCGTTATGTCAACAAACGGCGGTAACTGCGTAGGCGGATGGATCGGTGCAGGATATGCAACCCACGGCGGTATCGGCAATGAGACTGCTACGACCAATCCTGTTGTATATGATGTATTTAATGTAAGAACCGTATACAGCACCGGAAGTGAAGTCGGCGGATTTATGGGTCGTCTCGATGCCCTTAACGGTAACTCGACAACAAATAAGTGGATATATGCAACCATCAACGTTGATCTGTCACAGGCTAACGTTACCGGTCGTACACAGGTCGGCGGTGCATTCGGAAGCTACAGTGCCGGTTGGTATACAGGCGGAAGCATCAATGTCACATTAAGGGATCATTCGAACATCGGTGATATAACCGGTAATGCTATGCCGGGTGATACAACGACGTATAATCCGATCTGTTATGAGTGCGGTGGTGCGATAGGATTCGTTAATTCTCCTTCAGGTTCGACTAATTATTATTCCCGTCTGTATGTTCCTATTCGGGTTCATGCTGATGCCACTTCCAGAATCTGGGCAGGAGGAACGACTTCTGACACTGCTAATCCCGTAACTAACTTCGGCGTAGGCGGTGCATTCGGCCGAATCAATTCGTTCATGACTGATACTACCCGCATTGAGGTTTCTGCTACAACGAATTCGTCTGCTCCTGTATATGTTTATTCCGCTTATTCCAACGTCGGCGGTATCGCAGGAGTCTGGCTCGACAGAGGCATGATCAATCATTCAAGTGCGACAAATATCTTTAAGGAAAACACTGTTTATGCATCGGCCGATGTATTGGTCAGAGGAATCGGAACAAACACCGGAGTAGGCGGCTTTGCCGGAAGGATCACTGCCGGTAATGTTCAGGGTGTCCGCATTACGGGATCTGTCACGACCAGTCCCGAAAGCAACACTCAGACAGCCGGAGCCAATATCAGTGCCGGAGGCTTTGTCGGTTATATTACTAACGGAACTCTTAAGTATTGCTCAACCACTGCAACGGTGAACTCCGTCAGTGAAGGTACAAGTTGCACGGGCGGTTTTGCAGGCTATATTGCGAAGGGTAAGATAGACAATTCTTATGTAGGCGGACATACATTCCAGAGTCAGTATATCTACGGAGAAGGTAATGTAACGGGTAACGGTAATGTAGGCGGATTCGTCGGCATCTTGAACGGTCCTTCTGCGGATACGATACTTAACAACTGCTATTCCACAGCTTCCGTCCTCGGAAGAGGCTCCAATGTCGGCGGCTTTGTCGGAAACGGTCAGAGCGGAAAGATCACCAACAGCTATTGCTCCGGTCTTGTATCGGGAGTCGAGAATGTCGGTACTTTCGCAGGTGTTATCAGCGGGCTTACTCAGACTGCAACTGATAAGAATCAGGTTTTGAGTGATATTAATCGCGGATTGATCAGCATCGTCGGAAGATCGGGTGATCCTGTGACGGGTATTAATTGGGCAACGGCTCAAGAAATCAATAATAGTAAGACTTACACTGCATATCCGAGTGATACTACGCTCCCGGGCAGTTTCCCTCTGCGTGCCGTAATCAACAATGAGCATTATGGTGACTGGTCGCTCGGAAGTTCCGGAGAAACTTCCATCGAGAATGCTGTAGTAACCATCAATTCCGGTGATCCTGAACATCCGAATGATTTCCCGTACAGAAGAAGCGGAGTAACGCTTGACGCACAGAATATTACAGTCAGTGTTGAGGGACACGAACTCCGATATGACATAGATTATGTACTCGGATATAAGGATAATGACCGTATCGGAACGGCAACGGTTCAGATAGCAGGAAAGGGTGACTATTACGGAGTTATTTCAAGTACGTTCACGATCGTTTCCGCAGATATAAGCGGTGCGGTTGTAACTAATATCGTGCGTGAAGAAACATATACAGGTGCGCCTATTACACCTACTCTTACCGTAACTCTTGGTGATGATACGCTTGTTGAGAATGTGGACTACTATTTCACATACTATAGACTTGATGGTGAAGGCCATGTTGTAGATATCGGTAATAATACGGATATTGGTCGTGTTTATGTTACTGTGCATGGTATGGGCAATTACCATGGAGAGATCCCTGATCCCGCACCGGGCAGTGAGGACCGAGACATATGGTTCGATATCGTCGGTGTAGATATTGCAGGTGCGCAGGTTACTCTCGTAGGTGTAGATTCACTTGTTTATAACGGTAATGCACAGATTCCGCAGTCTGTTGTTGTAAGATATGGCGGTCAGCAGCTCACGCTTAATACTGATTATGAGATCGATTATGATGACAATATCAGTGCCGGAAACGATACGGCTTCTGTAATCATTACCGGTATAGGAAGCTACAGAGGAACCAAGGTTGTACACTATTCTATCGCGACTGCTACGAATGCATGGACGACAGATCCTTCGATCAACGGCTGGACATGGGGCGGAACCATGAGTGTTCCCGGCGGAGCCGCGCGCTACGGAGAAGTTCAGTTCAAATTCTATTCGGATCCTGCATGCGAGAATGAGATAGATATTACTCAGGCTAATGCCGGTACATATTATATGGAAGCTACTGTAGCAGATCCTCAGCCGAGGGAGGGACATCTGCCTGACTATGAAGTACCTGTACCTAAGATCGTAAGCTTTACGATTTCGCAGGCTGATATCGGTACCGGAAGTGTAGTGATAGATCCTACTGATTATGTTCATACAGGTCAGCCGATCGAGCCGAATGATAATATTACGGTAACGGTCGGAACGAGGACCCTCACGAGGGGAACAGATTATACAATCGGTTATCCTTCTGACACAATCAGTGTCGGAACGAAGCCGATCGTGATTACGGGTATAGGAAACTATACAGGTTTTATTAATGCTTCGTATACCATCTATAATCAGTTCACAGTAACCTTTATTACAGGTTCCGGTGCTTCACAGGTTGATACTCAGTACATAAGAGAAGGGCAGACTGCAAGCGAGCCTGCGACTCCGACGTTCCCGGGTTATTCCTTCCACGGATGGTTTACGTCAACTTCGTATTCCGAGGCTGACAGGTACGACTTCAGCAAGCCGGTTGATAGAAATATTACACTCTATGCTTACTGGATAAGGTGCTTCACATTTACATTCGTAACCGGTGAAGGCGCAACTCCGATTGATAATCAGTATGTAGATCAGGGAACTGCAGCTACAAGACCTGCTAATCCTCCTACACGTCCGGGATTTGCATTCAGAGACTGGTACACTAATCCGGAATGCACATTGCTTTATCCCTTTGAAGCTCTGGTATATGAGGACCGTACGCTCTACGCAGGATGGGATGTTGTTTATACGGTAACATTTGATTCCGGTGCGGGGGCAACTCCTGTAGACCCGGCGGATGTAATCTCCGGCAACATTGTAGCTCAGCCTGCTGATCCGACCAGGGATGACTACACATTTGTCGGATGGTCCAGATCACAAGCAGAGGGGGCAGAACTGTATGACTTCGGCTCGCCGGTAACCGAAAGCTTCACTCTTTATGCTCAGTGGGAGGAAGACGAGGGCTGAGAGCCAAACATAACTGATTAACGGCACCTTCCGGGGTGCCGTTTTTTTATTTTCGGCGGGGCATGCGGGTTATTCTCGTAACAAACTGGCAATGTTCTTAACAATAAATTTATTTGACACCTTAAAATAACGTACTAATATTTAATTATATATATATGCTTTCATGCCCTACTGTACTTTGCTGCAGTAGGCAGGGGGAGATGAAGGTGGCAAAAGGAAGATCATCAGAGAAAGTGCACGTTGAGGGCACTCAATTCTACAGGCGCAGTGCCGTCAGGGATATTCTGCGCATCGTGATCATCACGATCGTAACCTTTGTTGCGATCTTTGTACTGGCTGCCTGGGCTATCATAGATGCCGGTGCCAGACAGGCTTTCAAAGAAGCCCGTGATATCAGAAGGGCGCTGAGGATCGTCGGTACCGAGTACTACGGTAACATGAGCTCGATCTACGACCAGTACAGTGTGAACGGGATGACTGAAGGAGCTGCCGAGAAGATCGCTGATATATCTACCAGGCAGGGAGAAGTTATCCTTTATTCCTGGGATGAAGAAAGCAATGCACCTTTGCAGTTCGAGTACAGAACGGGTCTTTACAGGGTAATCTATTCTGATACGGGCAGCTATGACGGTATCTCAGTCGGAGTAGAGGGAGACTTCCACGTTTACTACTCGTTCGAAGTATTAAGATTTGATGCACAGTAAGGAAAGGAATTGACGAATGCCGGAATATAAATATCGGGCACAAGACAGTAAGGGTAAAGTCGTTAAGGGTAAGGCAGAAGCTGCCGACGAGGTAGATCTTCAGAGGCGCTTCCATGACGGCGGCATGCTCCTGCTTGAGGCTAAGCCTGTCGTCAAGCAAATGGCGCTTAAGGCTCTGAAGAAGCCTAAGCTTGCCGATCTGTGCCGTCAGCTTGGAACTCTCGTAAAGGCCGGTGTTACTCTTGTAAAGGCTATTGAGATTATTGCCAATGATGAGTCCATATCTCCTTATGAGAGACAGCTTTATATCAGACTGCGTGACCGCGTAGTTCAGGGTATTGCGCTCTCGAATGCCATGGAGGAGTTGGATCCCGCGTTCCCGCCGCTTCTTATCTTTATGATCCGTGCAGCGGAGACATCAGGTACTCTGGATACCACATGTCTGCGTCTTGCAGATCAGTACACAAAGGAAGCACAGCTTGAGGCTAAGGCCAAGAGTTCACTGACGTATCCTAAGATCTTAAGCGGACTTATCGTAATCGTAATGGCGATCCTGTTCGGTTATGTTCTTCCCCAGTTCGAGGAGATGTTCTCGACTCTGCCGGAACTCCCTATCGCGACCAGGATCCTTATGGCCATATCCGACTTTGTTAAGAATAAATGGTATATTCTCGGCGTCATCATAGTGCTGTTTGTAATCTTCGGTAAGATGGTTATGAAGATACCGATAGTCAATTATTACTTTGATCTGATTAAGACGAAGGGCAAGTGGGGAAGTCTTCTTAAGGTTATCTACTCGGCAAGATTTGCCCGTACCATGAGTTCTCTTTATTCATCCGGTATCCCGATCTACAGCTGCATTCAGATATCGAAGGGAACAATAGGAAACAAGTATATAGAGAGGCAGTTCGATGAAGTAGAGCGTAAGGTCCTGGGAGGATCTCCCATGTCTTATGCTCTGCAGGATGTCGACGGCTTTGTTAATAAGCTTTCATCTACGATCAAAGTAGGTGAGGAGACCGGTATGCTAGGCCCGATGCTCGAGTCTGTTGCCAATGATCTTGAATTCTACTCTGATCAGGCTCTTATGAAGCTTACGGCTTTGATCGAGCCTGTAATGATCGTGGTAATGGCGGTAGTTGTCGGATTTATCATGATCTCTATCATACAGCCTATATACGGATCGTATTCTACGATCGGTGCAGGTTCGTAAAGAAAGGAAGAACACATAGATGTCTGAAGTAGTATTTCTGTCGAATACAAACATACAGATAGCCGTAGGTTCATCGGCGGGCAACGGTGTTAAGGTAAGCAAACTTTACTCGGCACCGCTTCCGGAAGGCGCAGTTCTGAACGGCGTTGTTATGGATCGTGATCTTGTAACAGATACGATCAAATCCGCTTGGCAGCAGTATAAGCTGCCAAAGTCTGAGGTCATGCTCATCCTGAACAGCCCTCAGCTGCGTGCCAACAGAATCGATGCCCCTATTCAGGCTGATAAGAAGACGACAGACTACATCGCAAGAGCGACAGCTGATACAGAATACGGAAGATTTACAAATCCTGTTACCGGTTGGTACACGATCGGCAAAGATAATAAGGCTAAGACACAGAAGATCATTTACGAGACTGCTGAGACCGACTTTGTTAAGACATATGTAGAGATATTCGAGAAGGCAGGCTTAAAACTTAAGACAATTCATAACGGCGTACAGATCGCGACCGAGTATCTGGCAAAGGGTGCAGCGGGCAAGACCATCATCTACATGATCCTTGACGGTAATTCTCTTGTTACTATCTTCTTCGCCGATGGTAAGTTCTATTATGATTCAACATCCCGAGTATTCTCTCAGCCGGGTTCTCCCGAGTTCGCCAGAGAGATATATTCTTCAGTATCGTCCATAAGACAGTTCATTTCGGCCCAGAGGCTCGAGGTCACGTTGAAGGATATAATGTTCGCGGGTATCAACCAGCCTCAGGTAAGTGCACTTGCTAACGATATCCTTAATATGGACAGCGAGATCGATGTCAGCATCGCAGTGCCGCCTCAGGGATCGACGATTTCCGACGGACCTTCGGCATTCCCGTTCTATGTCTATCCGATAGCAGGTCTGCGTAAGATAGATGAGAAACTTCCTATCCTTAAGGCATCCAAGCAAAGCAAGTCTAAGGGAGAGGGCGCGGGTATTACAAAGAAGCTGATCCTTCCGTTTGCCGGCATCATCGCATTGGCCCTGATAGTGTTTGGAGTGCTTACCGCTGTAAAGCTTGCAAAACAGTCGGAACTTAAGGAGCTTAAAGATTACATAAATAATCCCACTATTGTGGCTCAGGTAGCAGAATATGATGCCATGTATGAGAACATGGAAGAGATAGGAACCATACAGGGAGGAGCGGATCTTTTGAGAGAAGATATCGCATCTTATCCGATTCCTGATTCATCTATAAATGCAAAGATTCTTGCAGCTGCATCGGCTCATGATGTTGAGGTTAGATTCAATACATACGATGCTATGAGCGGAGTTTTCAGTATAACGGCATCATCTCCGATAGTAGATGATATCAATATGTTCATTGCAGATCTTATGTCGCTTGATGTTTTCTACAATGTTGATTACACCGGATATAACCTTGTACAGGATTACTTTAATCAAGAAGAAGTGGATACCTGGCAGATCAATGTTGTCTGTACTCTCGCAGGCAATGAGCCTGCCCCCGAAGCTTCCGAAGATGCAGGGGAGGTGAACTGATATGGCTAAGTTAGAAACTAATTTAAGTGCTAAAGATAAAGCGACTATCGCGATCGTCCTCTTCATAGGTGTCGTATTTGTGTTTTCCTGGTATGCGATAAGACCTGCCATAATGAGCATAAGGTCATTGTCCGATGATATTGAACAAGCCAAGATCCAGGAGATTCAGTGCAGGGGCAAGGTAATGAGCCTTAGCAGCGCTGAGACCATATTTGATAGGGTAGTTTCTGATCTTAACGATTCAACTTCCGGTTACTATGAGGTTATGACAAGTTCTCAGATAGATCGAATAGTGACTAATTATGTGTTGAGTTTCGGTCTGTTCCCTGAAGACTTGTACATTAATATGCCGCATGGCCCGGTAGATGAGATTCCTTATACTTATTCTCAGGCGGCTTTGGATCAGGTAGCCTTGATAGCTGCTCCTACACCGACCCCGGATCCTGTTGAGGAAGCTGTAGAAGAGGTGAGCGACACGGTTACTGAGGCTCTCAGTGGTACTGATTCGAGTGCCATGCAGGTAGAGAGCTTGTTTGTCCCATATAATCAGGCGCGCGACGTCGCTACTATGACTTCGTATTCCGGTGTTCAGGCTGCTGATATCACTTTCGTAATGACCGGTTCTGAATCTTCCTGCCAGGCTCTTATAGATGACCTGTGCAGAAAGGATGCTGTAAGAATAACGGCGTTTTCGTGGTTGCCGGTAGATCCCATAGAGCGGATTGATGAAGAGACCGGCAGTGTAGAACTTGTCGAACCTGATTATGTGAGACTGCAGGTCAGTGTCCGTCTGTATATGACTAATGTTGCAGATTACGAGGCGCTGGTTTCCGACGCTGTTGAAGCTGCAGGAGCGGAGGGTTGATATGGCTGATAATTCCAAGATTCGTATAGGAGACTTGATGGTCTCGGCGGGATATATCACCGAAGATCAGTTGAAAGAAGCTCTCGGCATACAGAAGGAATCCGGCGGTAAAAGAATCGGTCAGGTTCTGCTTGATCTGGGTTATGTTACTGAAGTACAGATGCTTTCTGCCCTGGCTGACAGACTTAATGTTCAGCTCATAGACATTACCGCCGTTCCAATCGATGTTGAAACGGTTAAGCTAATACCTAAGCAGCTTGCAGAACAGTATGTAATGCTGCCGATCGCCCAGGAGAACGGTGAAGTTATACTGGCCGTTAACGATCCTCTTAATCTTTATGCCATCGAGGATATCAGACAGACGATAGGTATGCCTGTAAGAACGGTTCTGGCACAGGAAAATCCTCTTAAGGAAGCTATCAACTATCAGTATGCAGGAATCAAAGCCCGTTTGGCAGCCGAGAATGCTAATGCGAATACTACAGGACTTAATGTAGATGAGCTGGTTATCGATACTTCCGCGGGTGCAGATGACGCTCCTATCATTAACCTTGTTAACTCACTCCTGGATAAAGCTTTCCAAGACAACGCTTCTGATATTCATATCGAGCCTTTCGAGACTAATGTTATGGTAAGAATGCGTATCGACGGTACGCTTATCGATTACATTACGCTGCAGAAGAATGTACAGGATTCGCTTGTTGCCCGTATCAAGATCATGGGTGACATGGATATCGCCGAGAGACGTATTCCTCAGGATGGTCACTTCCGTGTAAGGATTCAAGGTCAGATCGTTAATATCCGTGTTAACGCCATTCCTACAGTATTCGGTGAGAAGGTCGTTATGAGACTTATCATGTCGGCTGTTAATATCGATAATAACTCTACATTCGGTATGACACAGGAATGTTACGATAAGTTCATTAAGATGCTTATGTCGCCTAACGGTCTTATCTACATTACAGGTCCTACGGGATCCGGTAAGTCAACTACGCTTTATAACGCTCTCGGCATGCTCTCGCAGAAGCCGATCAATATCAGTACCATTGAAGATCCTGTAGAGAAGAATCTGCCTCGTCTTAATCAGGTTCAGGTTCATCCTACTGCGGGACTTACATTTGAGATTGGCCTTCGTGCCCTCATGCGTCAGGATCCTGACGTAATCATGGTAGGTGAGACCCGAGATGCTGAGACTGCAGCTATCTCTATCAGAGCGGCTGTTACAGGTCACCTGGTTCTTTCTACGCTTCATACCAACGATGCAGCATCGACTATCGTAAGACTTGTCGATATCGGTGCTGAGCCGTATATGCTTTCATCAGCTCTCGTAGGTGTCGTAGCACAGAGACTTATGCGTAAGGTGTGTCCGTTCTGCTCCAAGCCAGAACCACTGACTGAGAGACAGATTGAGTTCCTGGGTCACGATATTCCTGGTGCCAAGAAGGGAACCGGCTGCGGTCAGTGCCATAACTCCGGTTATCTTGGTCGTACCGCTATCCATGAAGTGCTTGTTGTGGATAAGACTATGCGTAAGATGATCTCAGCAGGCGCTGAGGCTGAAGAGATGAAGCAGTATGCCATTAAGAATCAGGGAATGAAGACTCTTAGAATGGCCGCCGAGATTCTCGTTGAGCAGGGTATCACTTCGATGGAAGAACTTGAGCGTGTAGCCTACAATGACGATTAACGCTTCGTCCAAGTTTATTAAAGATCTTAAAAGCATACCGTCGCCGGTGTTTTACATCTTCGCGGCGGTTGCTTTATTCTGTACATTCTTCGTGTGCGGTTTTTCCGTTGCAAGTGTGTTCACAGCTATGTTCCTGCTGCTCCTTGTCGCATGCGCATGTTCAGACATAAATGCAGGGATAGTACCGGATATTGTGGTTATTGCTATTGCTGTTCTGGGTATAGTTAACTTTCTTGTGCTTGAGCCGTTTACAGTAGCAAGTTTTATATCACATCTTATAGGTGCGGTATGCATCTCGGTGCCGATGCTGTTGATATCTCTAATCGTCAGAGGTGCCTTCGGCGGTGGCGATATTAAGCTTATGGCGGCAGCGGGATTGTATCTTGGCTGGCAGCTCACACTGGCAGGTGCATTTATCGGAATGTTTGTGTCAGGTTTTTATGGCATATATCTGCTGGTTTTTAAGAAAGCCGGAAAGAAGTCCAAGATCAAGTTGGCGCCGTTCCTTTCTTTTGGACTGTCTATAGCGGCGTTGTTCGGAGATTTGCTGTTATTCTTATTTGTTAGTTTATAAGGTGTCGATATACTGCTTCAGTTGTTTTAACTTGTCTTCATCATAATCCTTACATGCTTCGACAAGCGAAAAAAGCATTGGTGATGCGTCTTTGTCAATTAATATGAAATCCGGCGTGTTAAGATCTGTCTGATCCGTCAGATATGCAACGGAAGTATTAAGTACATTCGCGATAGCGGTAACAACCTGAATTGAAGGGATTCTGGTGCCGTTCTCATAACGGACGTAAGCGGGTTGTGATACATTGATCCTTTTGGCGGCCTCTCTCTTAGACAGACCGGCTTTCTCTCTACATTCTGTAAGTCTTTTAAGATTAAGTTGTATATCCATAATTATTGCCTTCCTCCTATTGAGGATACCAACGGAATACAATATAATCAAACATATACCAATGGAATCGTTTGCCTATTTGAATAAGGGGGGTAAGTGACTATGAGTGATGTCATAGATAACAATTCACAGTATGCCAAATGGATAAAGGAAATCAGTAAGCGATTTAAGCGGAGTCAGATTAAGGCTGCCTGTAGCGTTAACGTAGAACTATTAAAGTTCTATTGGAGTTTGGGAAAAGAAATAGCCATACGAGAAAGAGATAATCGTTATGGTAAACATTTAATTGACAGGCTAAGTAAAGATTTGCGAGATGAATTACCGGATGTAAAATCTTTTTCCAGAACAAACCTCTATTATATGAAAGGTTTTTATGAATTATATTCCAATGAGATTGTCCCCCAAGTTGGGGAACAATCTGAACTAATACCTTTTTATATCCCGTGGGGGCACAATAAACTCATAATCGATAAGTGCAGAAATAATACTGACAAAGCAATATTCTTTGTTAAACAGACGATCGAGAATAACTGGTCACGAGCCGTATTACTTAACTTTCTCGATACGGATCTCTATGAGCGTAAGGGAAAAGCAATTACGAATTTTGGAATGGTACTGCCATCCGTTCAGAGTGATCTTGCTCAGGAGTTGATCAAGGATCCGTATAACTTTGACTTTCTGACGTTAAGAGAGAATTATAATGAGAAAGAATTGGAAGATGCGTTGATGAATAATATTCAGAAACTGCTCATGGAGTTGGGCAAAGGCTTCGCTTTTGTCGGTCGTGAATACAGATTGGTTGTTGGGAATACAGAACAGTTTATAGATCTGTTATTTTATAACATACCTAATCATTGCTATGTGGTTGTAGAAGTTAAAGTTAGAGATTTTGAACCCGGAGACATGGGGCAGTTAGGTACTTATATTGGAGCTGTTGACGGTCTGCTTAAGGGCGAGGGAGATAATCATACAATAGGGTTGTTGATATGCAAGACAAAGGATAATGTTCTGGCACAGTATGCAGTTAATATGATTAATGCTCCGATTGGCATCTCTGAATATGAATTGAGTACTCTCATACCAAAGGAGTATAAGAAGTCCATGCCGACTATAGAAGAAATCGAAAACGAATTGAAAGATAAGCATAAACTCGATGAGAGAAATATTATGAATGCCGCTAAGATTAATATATTGTTTAAATCAAGCTACGGTGATGTCACTCCTGATTTCTTTGTCGAGGGAAGAGTTCAGGGTTTTCAGGTAGAGAGGGATTCTTTATGAATATATGCACAGCTGAGGTGATTATTGTCCGAAGACTTCTTCTTCGGAGACAATTCTCCAGTTGTTGAGGTCATAAATATTATCTCGGACTGCTAGCCATTCAGAACCTGACAGGTCGAATCCGTTTCCTTCATTTAACTGCCAATTATAAGAATTGGTAATATAAACAACACCATCAGTCTTGTCATCATCAGTTATTGGATTACCTGTAAACGGGTTGACGGGATTGTCGATTATTCCTGACATAGCAAGTAACGGAACATCGGCATTTGTCATAAATGTATTATCGATAGAGAATGGTTCATTCGAACCGAAGTCTTTAACCATCAATAAAGGACAGAATCTTTCAAGATCAATTTCGTCATTGAGGAACATATCGGGGAACTGCTGTATAGGATAACCATGATCTGAAACCAGTATGATCCTTGTATTGTCAAAGACGCCTTCTTCTCTGAGATAGTCAAACCATACGGCAAGTTCTTCATATGTGGCGATGTTTATGCAGTAATGGCTCCACTGAAAACTGTCCGCTATTACCATTGTTCTGCCGTTCAGAATTCTGTTTTGGTAATATGAGCTGTAATCATTATTAGTTATTCTTAATGAACTTGCTCTTAATTCGTATTCCGGTGGAGCTAGTTGTGCCGGATTGTGGGGAGTATCATTCTGTAATAGAAGGAAGCTGCCTTCCGGTTCATCGTCTATGGATGTCAGTTGAGTTAAGCGGTTGAGTGTTGAGAAACTGTCTATAAGAGTTCTTGGGTAGTTTGCTGAAGGGGCGTTGTAGATGTATTCTCCGTTGTCATAAATAAAGTCGCGTAAAGCAACTGGAGATGTTCTGAATAAACTGAACATGACGAAGTTACGTCTTTGTTTGTTATCGAATGAATAATTATCTAATTCATTGACGATATACTCATCTGAGAACTTTCCTTTTAATGAATATGCTTCAACGTTAGAAAACGCATCATATATTGATAAATCCGATATTTCTGAGTATCCTGCATAAGGAGGATCAATAACCGTTACATCATACCCATTCTGTGAAAATAGCGCTGGCATTAAAAGAAGGGACTCATTATACTTTTGACTTATGGATTCTCTAGTTCTCAGATTGATCCGATCCGGAGGATATTCATATCCGCCGAACAAGCAGGGAGCCCCAATGTTGGTGCATCTGCCTAATGATACTGTATTTGGATAATAGACAAATCCCTGATAACGGTCCAATAATTCAGGATTCTCATCAAAAATATAAGGCACTTCTCTGCCTAATGCTCGATCTAGCATAAAGACTATGACGTTATTACCTGTACGGCTGAAACGGAGAATGCCATCGTAAGCAGTTTTCTCTGTCATATCCGTTTGTATACTCTGGACAGTGTTGTTTATGATGGAAATATTACGTATGCTCAATATCAGCAAAGGGATGGAGATTACAATCGAAAGGTATTTAAGAAGAACAGGTTTTTTGATGAACAATAACAGACAGGTTGCAAGTATCATTATTCCTGTGACAGAATTAACAATCGTGAATAATACAGGGAAATGCACTAATTCATCATATTGAAGATCAGTATAAAGAGTTCCGAAACTCATTGTGAAAATAAACTGATTGATAACGGAATATACAAGGGAGAAGGAGAGAAAAACAGATATTAGTAATCGTCCTTGGGACTTGTATGAATAAAAAATAACCGTGAGCCATACCAAAAGAAGACCTGTATATATAGTCAGAGGATAAGTCAGAAGATCATAGTTGAACAGTCCGCTTGAAGAGTTTACGAATTCTATCGCGGATGAAGAGAGAACTGTTGAAGGAATATATAATCCCAAAAGGATGCATAGCGCCAATTCTGTTAATAATACGAGCGATAGTGACGGGCGAGGGAATGATATTGGATGCTTGGAGACAATTGGGAAACGGTTGATTATGTAAGATTTAATTTTTGCTTCGCCAAGAGTTACAAGAATATAGCTGATAGAACAGATTACAAGGATTTCTGCGGGTACGGTGTCAATCCTGTATGTAAGAGAAAGTGTCTCGGCAACAATAAGAACGCTGAATGCCATGACGACTTTAACTGTTTTCTGTACTCGGGCAGACTGGTTCTGAACTACATTCTTCGCCAGCGAGAAGATGTTATTCATAGTCCAATATAAAACAAGTCCTGAAGGACTGTCATAAAGGAGAACCAAGAAAATAAGCGCAGTAACGATGATTTGAACTTTAAGTTTTGTATTGGAGTCTTTGGCATATATAAAGCCGGCGATCAGATTAATAACCGTCATAAGGATCGGCAGGAGATTAATTGATAATCCTCCTATTATCAGTAACTTGTCGGGTTCAATCAGATTTTTAATCGGTCCGAATGCTGCGCCGTCAAGTAAACTCAGTGAGGAAATGAACTGATATGCGGCAATGAAAAAGGGAATCTGGAGTAATAAAGGTACGGACTCCTTCATAAAACTCAGCGGGTTATAATGACATTCTTTGTAGTATGCTGAGAGCATCATGAACTGTTCATCGCCTTTGAAAGCCTTCTTAATATCTTTTACGTGACCTTCCATCGATTTCTTTTTAATCTGTTCTTCTTTTTGCATTGTATCTGCTCTTTGGTAGAGCGGAAGGACAATAAGATTAATAACTATACTTAAAACGATTATTGTAATTGCCGGGTTACCAAAAGATCTGTAGATCAGAGTGAACAGCAGATCATATATGAATATTAAGGAACTTATAAAGATGTCATAAATTATATGCATATACCAAATGGTAGCACTTTTATACATGTATTTGAGTAATAATCGTGTGTTTTCGGTTTACGAATTCGCAATAAATCCATTCAAAAAGCCCTGAATAGTAAATGAATTGTTAAGCGAAAGTTAATTGTGCCCATATGCTATTGCAAAGGTTTTTGGCGCTTGGTATAGTGCAGACATAACAACAAATCAAGCAAAAATTGATCGGTTGATAAACACAAATTCTAACTCAAATTATCGAAGGAGGAAACAAAAAATGAAAAAGACAAGAAAGTCATCTAAGAAGGGTTTTACACTCGTTGAGCTTATCGTAGTTCTCGTTATCCTTGCTATTCTCGCAGCAATGCTCGTACCGGCTCTCACAGGATACATCAGAAGAGCTCGTCAGGAGAAGGATTATCAGATGGCTGCTACTGTATTGACAGCAGCTCAGGCAGCAGCAACATATCAGTACTCATTGGGTGCTACAGGTACTATTTCTGAAGGTACTGAGGCTGGAAATGGTGAGACTGTTGCGAAGTTAGTAGGTACAGGTTTTACAGGTTGTCAGTTTGCAACTGATGGAAGCGGTATTATTACAAGTGGTACAGTTACTATTGGTTCTTATACATACTCTTGGAATGGTTCTAGCTGGTCTGCAAATTCTGCTAAAACATAATGACAGCTTAGTTATTAGTTAATAGTTACTAACGGGAAGCGCCGGAAACGGCGCTTCCCTTATTGTTAAAAATAATTTAATATTAGAGCATCATCATAATGAAGGTTTGGGGTATGACGTTAGGAAAGAACAAGAATAAACAGTACCTGCTGATTTTTGTCTTTGGCATGATTCTCTATTTGATCGCAGTTATGCCATCCATCATATATAGACATGGTTTTTTCTATTATTATGGAGATTACAATTTTCAAACTATAGAGTTTTATACATCCGCGGTAGAAGCGGTTAAGAATGGATATTTTTTCTGGAATCCCAATATAGAACTTGGATCTTCGATGGCGGGTGCGTATGCGTTTTATCTTTGGGGAAGTCCGTTTTTTTGGATTTCTGTCTTATTTCCTACTAAGTGGATTCCCTATATTCTCCCACTCATTATGTCACTTCGTTACGGATGTGCGATGCTTACAGCGTATATTTGGATCAGACAGTATACAAAAACCTCAAGAGGCGCTTTGATTGGAGCTATCCTGTATGCATTCTCCGGTTATCAGGCAGTAAATATCGTTTTCTCGTCATTTCATGATGTAACGGCATTTTTTCCCTTGTATCTGTATGCTTTTGACCGATTAATGCTGCGTAAGGACTGGAGCCGGACTGCTTTTGCTCTGATGACGGCATTTATGCTTATCATCAATTACTTTTTCTTCTTCGGAGAAGTTGTATTCCTGATTCTGTATTTCTTTGTGCGTTTTTATGTCTTTAAGCCCAAGGAGAAGCCCGCAGATTATTCCGTTTCTAACAAGAAGAGAATTAAAGGCAATCTCAATCTTCTGCTAAATGCTTTGATCTGTGGAGCCTTAGGGGTAATTATATCGGCTTTCTTTATTGTTCAGGCTATGAACGGTCTGGTGGGTAATACTCGTCTAGGAAATATTATACAGGGCAATTCATTTCTTGCCTATGATTCGTCGCTGACCATATGGACTATTTTAAAGTCATTGTTCTTTGTTCCTGAGTTGATGGGAAGGCAGGCACTTTTCTTTAATTCTGAGGTATCATGGGCATCTGTAAGTCTATACATTCCGTGCATTTCGATTGTTGGAGTAATAGTTTACTTTAGATCTGTAAAAGAAAAGTGGAGTGACTGGAGCATAAGACTTATCGTGATAATGTCGGTGATGGCGGTAATCCCCGGACTTAATGCTATGTTTTCTGCTCTGAATACACAGTATTATGCCAGATGGTATTATATCCCGATTCTTATAATGTCCATGATGACTTCTGTTGCTTTGGAAAATGAGGATGAGAAAGCAATAAAGACGGCTGCCAAAGCAGTGTTATTTATAACGGGAGGTTTGTTGATTTTTTCATTCCTTCCGGGACAACATACTCCAGTTGCCAAGGGGTTCTTGTCCATTCCGAATAACTTTGAAAATTATTGGTTGGTTGTTTTGTCTACTGTATTTTTACTGCTGATATTGTATTACGTTGCTTTTGGTAACAGAAAGATGAAGGATGGTCAAAAATACATCAATAATGAGATTGTTGGAGTATTAGCTTTTTCCGCGGTAATTATGACCGGAGCTGTCTTGTTTAATGGAGTTAAGGTTTATGATAATTCGGCTGCAGAAGGCTTTAGACTTCAGTGTGTAGACGGACGTCCGGAATTGGACGAAACACAATATACCAGAATAGAGAATGACGAAACGGCAACAAATTGGTCATTGATTTGGAATCTGCCCAATAATAATACCTTTCTTTCGACGGTTCATCCTTCGACATTTGTAATATATGAGAATTTAACATTCATCGTAAGGACTCAATTAAGTCCGATTCCTTTGAACTGTATCGGGTTAAGGCAACTGTTGTCTACGCGTTACTATTTGAATAACCAAAATAAGCCGGATATATCAAATGGTGAAGCATATTCGTTCAGTGTAGAGTCTGATGAAGAAACGTCAGAAACTAATGTAACTCTCCTGTCCGGAGCGGATGCGACGGGTGAAGAAGATATTCCTGAGGGGTTTGTGTACTATGGCGAGACAGACGGATTTGATGTTTATGAGAATCCTCATTACATTCCTATGGGTTTTACGTTTGATTACTTCATAAGAGACGAACTCTTCCAGAAGATAAAGAATGATATAGATCTTAAGATATATGCTTCCGACAGGATTCTTGTCCGTGATCTGATACTGACAGATGAGCAGGCTGAGAGATATTCGGGCATCTTGGAAGAAGATACGGAATATCCTGAAGAGCCTATGAGTGAAGAAGAATTCTACAGACTCTCGGATGAACGTGCGGCTTCTGCTTGCACAACATTCACATACGATCCTTCCGGATATCAGGCAACCATAGATCTTCCCAGAGAGAATCTTGTGTTTTTCACGATCCCGTGGGACAAGGGCTTCACAGCCTATGTCGACGGAGAACAGGCGGTACTTGAGAAGGTCGATTACGGCTTCATCGCTGTTCTTGTTCCGGAAGGTGAGCACAGCATCCGCCTTGAATGGAAGCCATATGGACTCGGTTACGGAATAGCCGCGAGTGTAGTCGGACTTCTGCTCTTGGCCGGGATTGCGGTATATGATTACAAAAAAGCCAAGCTTAATAAGGTATGAAGACATGATGCCGGGGTAATCCCGGCATTTTTTATTTACGGTCTTGTGACTGTTTGTTCACAGAACGTAACCCTGAAAATATTGAAGTTATAGGGGCTCGCGGTGTAAAATCAAATTAAATAGAGGATTAGTGTTATAAAGGCGGAGGTCTGTTTATGGTAAGGCTGACAAACAAGGTTCACAGACGGGGCAAGCGGGCGTTCACGCTCGTTGAGCTTATTGTTGTCCTTGTTATTTTGGCAGTAATAGCCGCGATGCTTGTTCCTGCGCTTACCGGTTATATAAAGCAGGCGAAGAGGGCTAAGTGTTATGACATCGCTTATGATGCCCGCGTTGCTGCCCAGGCGGTGCTTACCGAACTCTATGCTCAGTATGGAGATCCGCTTACAGATCCTTCAAGAAGTGTTACTACAAGTGACGGAAACAACCTTAACTGGTACAGCGGAGCAAATGCTCAGTATGGCGACCGTGTTCTGGACCTTATGGGTATAGACAGAGCACATCAGCCGGATGTCCTTATCATAGGAGTGGGTTATTCCGGAATCGAGAATACATCCAGCCATGTTACGCTGGATGCAGATGTAGAATATACAGTCTACTATCTGGCATACATGCGTGATCAGAATTCTCCTGCCGTTTTCTATGTTAACGGAGAGTGGAGATATATTTATCCGACGAAGAGCCCTGCTGTTATTACGAAAACGGCATTTAATGTAAACGGAACGACACGTAATGTTAATTCCATAAGCAGTACAGGCATGCCTTTGCATTTTATCGTAATCTGCAACAGGAATAATCTTGATGACACTCATCTGTGGATCAATGAGGGCGACAGAAGATCTCTGATAAACCACAGCCAGGGTTATAACGGTTTCTGATAATTATGAGAAGGATAAGTAAGACGTCTGCCGGCCTGAGAGCTGCTCATATACTTAAGAGTAACGACGGTGCGAGCATAGTGCTCGTCAGTATCATCGCGATCCTTGTTATTACCGCGGTGGTTATTCTTCGTATGAGTACCAGTTCGCTGATGGCAGGTTCTGACAAGCAGTACAGACAGGATCAGGCTTATATGATGGCTACCAGCATGGGAGCTTCGTTAGACAATCTGATCGTCACTAAGACAATAAGACTTACGAACTATACTGACCCTAATGGTACGGTGATTATCACCGATTCGCCCACTTCGATTCCGAATTCTTCCGTAACGGCTACGGTAACTCCTTCCGGAGTAGGTTATGTCCTGCAGGTAGAGGCGAAGGTGGCAGGTGAGACGTACATATACTCTGCTTATTACAGCAGAGCAGGCAACTCAGATAATTTTACGAGGCAGATATTATGAGGCGCATAAGCAAGACAGGTAACATACTTGCGTGTAATTCCGGCGAGACCATAGTTGAGGTTCTCGTTGCTTTCACTTTGCTCTCCATAATCATGCTGATGTTCTCTCAGGGAATTGCATTTGCAACTAACGCCGAGTTCAGGGCGAACAGAACAAGAGAGAATGCCGATGAGGCATTAAGGAGGGTACAGTACAGGCTGGCTTCCGGTGAGCGTGATGATACTTTTTTGCAGATAATCGGAAAGTTCGCTGACCGAGTTAAGATCGAGACTTACAGCGAGACAATTGACGGACAGACCTACGTGTTCGTCCGTTATGATGTGTCTCCATTAGAACCGGTAGAAGGGTGATATGAGAAGGGTTAAGAACAGGGCATTTACCAAGAGAGCACTGACTCTCGTAGAGCTGGTCGTGGCGATGGCGCTGACGATGCTTTTCGCGAGCGCGTGCATAGCTCTCATGTATCCCATCTCGAGAATATACACGCATATTAATGAGCAGGCCCGTGTGCAGGTAATTGCCGATAACGTGGTGGATGCGCTGCGTGCCGAGTGTGCCAGAACTTACATGAGTTCCCCGGATGATGTGTGGATCTCGGCGGCACCTGAGACTGCTTATGAACTTACCACTCTGCCGCTTACTGCTTCGCGCGGACCGGTGCTTGTGATGAGACGCAATTACAATCACTGCGAGACTATCGCGTCCTGCTATTCACTTCAGAACGATGAATTTAATGCTTATAACGCGGTCTTGGAAGAGGAGACAGCTTCTTTAGCTGGTGAAGGCGTACCTCAGACCGGCGCCAACGGAACTACTGCAAGCCGTGCCATCTACAGAATGTTTGATCCGGCGGGAGATCCTCAGCATCGTGATGCCAATGAAGGTTATGTGCACTTCGGATATTTCGAGACTGATCCGAATGCGTCCGGACTTATTGTTCCCATCAAGTACTACGACTTTACAAACCCGCTTTCTTTCGCGGCTTACGGCGATTACGGGACTTATACCATCAGCCTTATGTTCCATGATATCCAGTGCACCACGGCAGCGAACGGCAATGCTCCCGCTTATGTTCTGTGTGATGTCTCTGTTATGGAAGGTTCGCAGGCAGTCTATACTAGAAGCGATGTCGTTTTGTGCTTCGCTTCCCCTGTCGTATAATTAATCCAAGACAACCGAGCTTGGAGGTTTTTCCATGAAGATTACCTATCTTGGTCACTCGTGCTTTAAGTTCGAGAAGGACGGATTCGCGATGATCATCGATCCGTATAAGGCGGGATCGGTGCCGGGCTACGCTCCTTTGAAGGAGAATGCCAACCAGGTGTTGTCTTCCCATAAGCATGCAGACCACTTCGGATTAAGTGAAGTTAAGCTGGCGGTCACCCGCGCGGATACCCCGTTCATGATCAGTTTTATCGAGACATTTCACGATGATAAAAATGGTGCGCTGAGAGGCTGTAACAATGTTATAATTGTCGACGTGGACGGGCTTCGTCTGGTGCATATGGGTGACATCGGATGTGAGCTTTCCGACGAGGATATCGAGAAGATCAAGGACTGCGATGTCCTGCTGATCCCGGTCGGAGGCTTTTACACGATCGACGCCGCGCAGGCAAAAGCGTATGTGGATAAGCTTAACCCGAAGATCACGATCCCGATGCATTACAGAGGCGAGGGCTTCGGTTATGACGAGATCGGAACTGTGGATGAGTTCATAAAGCTTTTCGAGCAGGTGCAGGAAGAAGGTTCCGAGCTGGAGCTCGAGTGTAGACCCGAAGGCCACAAGGTAATCGTAATGCGAGGTAAGAAGGTAAATGTTTAAGGTCGGTTTTGACAGCGAGAAGTACGCTGAGCTTCAAAGTAAGCATATCAGAGAGAGAATAGAGAAGTTCGGCGGTAAGCTTTATCTCGAGTTCGGCGGCAAGCTTTTTGACGATCATCACGCATCGCGCGTGCTCCCGGGATTCGAGCCTGACAGCAAGATCAAGATGCTCATGAAGCTGCAGGAGGACGTCGAGATCATCATCGCGATCAATGCAGACGCGATCGAGAAGAGCAAGAGAAGAGGCGACCTCGGCATCACATACGACCAGGATGTACTCCGTCTTATCGATGCCTTTACTGAGTTCGGGCTGTGCGTTGGTTCCGTGTGCATCACGCAGTATACGGGGCAGACACTTGCCGAGAAGTTCGAGAAGCGTCTCCGCCAGCTCGGCGTAAAGGTTTATAAGCATTATCCCATCGAAGGTTATCCGTCTAATATTCCTCTTATAGTAAGTGACGACGGCTACGGCAAGAACGATTATATCGAGACAAGCCATAAGCTCGTTGTAGTTACGGCTCCGGGTCCCGGATCCGGCAAGATGGCGACCTGCCTGTCACAGCTTTATCACGAGAATAAGCGCGGCATCAAGGCGGGTTACGCGAAGTTCGAGACATTCCCTATATGGAGTCTGCCTCTGGCTCATCCCGTTAATATCGCATACGAGGCTGCAACAGCCGATCTGTCCGACGTTAACATGATCGACCCGTTCCACCTCGAGGCTTACGGTGAGACTACTGTCAACTATAACCGCGACGTCGAGATCTTCCCGGTTGTTAATGCGATCTTCGATAAGATCTACGGCGAGTCTCCTTACAAGAGCCCTACGGATATGGGCGTTAACATGGCGGGATTCGCGATCATCGACGACGATGCATGCCGTGAGGCGAGCAAGCAGGAGATCATCCGCCGCTACTATCAGGCAAAGTGCGGTGTTAAGCAGGGTCTGTCCGACGGATCAGATGTTAATAAGATAGAACTTCTTATTAATAGGACGGGTATTGATGTGGCTGACCGCCGCTGTGTGGGTGCGGCTATGGTTCGCGCCGATCAGACGGAAGGCGCTGCAGTTGCTATCGAGCTTGCTGACGGACGCATGGTAACAGGTAAGACGACAGACTTGATGGGTCCTTCTTCCGCAGCTTTGCTTAATGCGCTGAAGGTGCTCGCTGGTATCGACCACAACATGCCCCTGATCTCACCCAATGTAATCGAGCCTATCCAGGATCTTAAGGTCAATCATATGGGCAACCACAACCCGAGACTTCATATGGATGAGACGCTGATCGCGCTGTCTATGTCGGCTACGACTAACCCGGTTGCAGAGCTTGCCATGCAGCAGCTCAACAACCTTAAGAATGCTGATGCTCACTCGACTACGATGCTTTCGAGCGTAGATGAGAATGTGTTCAGGAAACTCGGGGTGAATATCACCTGCGAACCGGTCTACGCGACGAAAAAGCTGTATCACAAGTGATTATTTATAAGATTCTCAGACCCGGCTGACGCCGGGTTTTATTTTATGTCAAAAACCTCTTGACATTCTTTGACCTTAAGACGATAATACTAATATCAAAGAAAGTCAAAGTCAAAATCAGAACAGGAGGGGAAATCAATGGCAAGGCTCGTAGATGTTATAGAAGCGATGATCAAAGAGCTCATTGAAGAGAATAACGGCAGTGCCACGATCAGCAGAAGCGTGCTCGCCGAACGTGCCAACTGTGTGCCTTCGCAGGTCACATATGTCCTCTCGACCAGGTTCTCGACAGGCTCCGGCTACATAGTCGAGAGCAGACGCGGAGGCGGCGGTCAGATAACGATCACACAGATCAAGCCGGTCGGCGCCGAGGACTATATAAGATCGATAATCCAGTCAGCCGGCGACAGTATGACACAGCAGGAAGCGAAGATCTATCTTGCGAATGCGGTGGAGACCGGAGCGATCAAGCCCCGTGAGGCGACGTCGATAATGTCGGCGGTATCGGACAGATCTTTGGCAAAAGTTGATACAGACATTAGAGCCCAGGTTCGTGCAGACATATTCAGGAATGCACTTGCGGGCTTACTCATATAAGGAGTGAAAGGAGCATGGCTATGAGGTGTTCAAGATGCGGAGCGCAGATAGGTAATTCATACGTGAGATTCAACGGCGTATTGCTGTGTGAAGACTGCGCCAGAGAACTTAAGATAGATGAGGTATTCAGAAGACAGAATTCGATCTTCGATCAGGCATTCCCGATGCTTGACGAATTCCCGGGAGTTTTCTCGGCGGGAAGCGATCTTGATTTCGCGAATGCGAAGATAAGGTGCCCGAGGTGCGGGACTACATTAAGAGATATCGAGTCGGGCGGACAACTCGGATGCATCGAGTGCTACAACACATTCAATGAGAGCATCATGAAGAATATCCTTAAGCGTCAGGGCAGCAGCGAGTACATGGGAAGAAAGCCCGGTGAGGCTGCCGACGTCAAGGGCGAGGCGAAGCAGGACACACCGGTACAGGAGACTGCTCAGGTAAAGCCGGAGGTAAAGGAAGAGCCTAAGGCGCCTGAAGCAAATAACGATGACATACTTACAAAGATGAAAGATGCCGACTTAAGCACCTTCACGGATCAGGAGATCGAAGATGCGATGAAGAAGGCGGCAGCAGCAGAGGATTACAGTCTTGCCGTCAAGCTTCGTGACGAGCTTAAGTCAAGAAAGGAGGGAAACTGATATGTGGTACGAGAAAGAAGGAAATAACATGGACGTCGTACTGTCGACGAAGATAGTCCTTAACCGTAACATCAAGGGATTCCCTTTCCCTCCCAAGATGAGTGATGCCGACCGTGAGAACGTGCTCGGTATGGCAAGACAGGCAGCGGGAACCATGGGGCTTAATTTCGTAAGGACGGATGAGCTCGAGGATAACGCCAAGGAGGATCTTTATAACCAGTTCTACGCAGGTTACGCTTTCCTTAATTCGAATGCGAAGACGGGTTACCTCATGAGCAAGACGGAAGGCCTCGGTGTCATCATAAACAACACGGACCACATCAGTATCGTCTCGATGGTGCCCGGCACGGATGTCGTTACCGCTTATAAGAGAGCAGATGATCTCGCGGTGCAGTTCGAGAAGAGCATGGACATCGCTTACACGGATAAGTTCGGTTTCCTTACATCGCAGATCAAGTCGGTCGGTACGGGAATGCAGCTTATGATGACGCTCGCACTGCCCGGTATCGAGAAGACCGAAGGCGCCGTGCAGGTACTCGCGAAGAGAGTCGAGAAATACGACTGGCAGATGATCCCGATGACCCATTCCGACGGCATCCGTGAGAACGGCATCTATGTGCTCACGAATGTAGCCACATTAGGTATCACGGAGCAGGAGATCATCGATAAGACAAGGAAGGTTCAGGAAGATATCATCAAGCTCGAGAACTCATGCAGAAAGAATATCTGCACGAAGAAGAAGGGAGTAGTCGAAGACCAGTATTACAGGGCTTATGCGACGCTTTCCTACTGCAGAAGGATCGAGACCGCCGAGGCGCTGACGCTTATCAACTGGCTTCGTCTCGGACAGAACTACATCGATACTTCCGATGCCGATCTTGACTGGAACAAGATCAATAAACTTACACAGAAAGTAAGACGCAACTATACGGATTCGGCTGTTAAGGGTGTGCGTCCCAAGGACAGAGCTTCGGCCCGCGCCGCCTTTATCCGCGACATAATGAAGGGAGGACAGGCTTCATGAATATAAAACTCACAGAAGAAACAACACGCGTCATCGTCTACGCGAAAAGGTTTGCCGACTCATCCGGCAACCGTATGATCTCGACCGAGTATATGCTCGCGGGAATCTGTGCTCTTTCAGGACCCGTTACCGACATTCTGGAGCGAAGCGGCGTGACACTCGAGACACTCGCGGATGCATTAAGCTTCGATGAGTCAGTGATCGAGGATACTGTAAATAACTATGAGGTCGAGGACGGCTTGAGACTTTTAAGACTCGAGACCAAGAGACTTCTTAATGATGCCATGGAGGTATCTTCGAGGATCGGCGACAAGGGTATCGTAAAGCCCGAGCATCTGCTTTTCGTAATTTCCACCAACAAGGCTCTTACGGGAAATCAGGTTCTCGTAAGGCTCGGCGCCGATATAAACGGACTTATCGACGAGCTCTCGGGAACTCTTTCTGAGTCGGGCGAGCTCGACGGTGCGGAAGGCTTCCTGTCTTCGGACAGCGATGACGATCAGGACAGAGGCAATCTTCGCGGCGGGCCCAAGGGTGCGCGTCAGGGAAGACCCGATAAGAAGGGTAAAGCAGGCGGTCACAAGACACTTGAGAAGTTCGGTAAGAATCTGACCCAGATGGCTTCCGCGGGCAAGATCGATCCCGTTATCGGAAGAGAGCAGGAGATCAACCGCGTCATGCAGATCCTTGCAAGAAGAACGAAGAACAATCCCTGCCTCGTCGGTGATCCCGGTGTAGGCAAGACTGCTATCGCAGAAGGACTTGCTTTGGCGATCGCCAAGGGCGACGTTCCCGATATCATTAAGGGCAAGACCGTATACAGCATCGACATGGGTTCGCTCGTAGCAGGATCCAAGTACAGAGGTGACTTCGAGGAGAGGATCAAGAATGTTCTCGAGGAGGCATCCGAAGATCCGAACGTTATCCTCTTTATCGATGAGATACACACACTGATCGGTGCCGGCGGAGGCGGAGATTCGGGTTCTCTCGATGCCGCGAATATCATGAAGCCTATGCTTACGCGTAATGAACTTCAGATTGTCGGTGCGACCACTCTTGATGAGTACAGCAAGTACATCGAGAAGGATTCCGCTCTTGAGAGAAGATTCCAGAAGGTACTCGTAGACGAACCTTCACAGAGCGAGGCTATCGAGATCCTTAAGGGACTTCGTCCGAAGTACGAGGAGCATCACAAGATCCATATCCCTGATGATGCGATCGAGCAGGCGGTCATCCTTTCTTCAAGATATGTGTCCGACAGATTCCTTCCCGATAAGGCGATCGACCTTATCGATGAGGCTGCGGCACGAAAGAGGATCAACTTCGCCGTAACGGATAAGAAGCACAAGCTGACCAAACGTCTCGAGGAAATCGAGGAGCAGAAGAAGCTTGCCGTAGACAATATGGAATTCGAGAAGGCTGCGGCTCTTCGTGATGAAGAGAACAAGATCAAGACAGATCTCGAAAGCATGTCCGGTTCCGCTTCCGATGCGGAAGGCTTCACGGGAACGCTTACGGTAGATGATATCGCTGACGTTCTCTCGCAGTGGTCCGGCATCCCCGTATCCAAGATCACGGAGACGGATGCGGAGAAGCTTCGTACTCTCGAGGATGAATTGAAGAAGAGAGTAATCGGTCAGGATGAGGCTGTTACGGCAGTTGCCAAGGCGATCAGAAGATCACGCCTGGGCTTGAAGGATCCCACGAAGCCGTCCGGCTCGTTTATCTTCCTCGGTACTACCGGTGTAGGTAAGACGGAGCTTGCGAAGGCTCTCGCGGAAGTCATGTTCGGCAACGAGAACGCGCTTGTCCGTATCGATATGTCCGAGTACATGGAGAAGCACGATGTAAGTAAGCTCATCGGTTCTCCTCCGGGATACGTCGGCTACGACGAAGGCGGTCAGCTTACGGAGAAGGTAAGACGTCATCCTTATTCTGTTGTTCTTTTCGACGAGATCGAGAAGGCGCACCCCGAGGTATTCAACTCCATGCTGCAGGTGCTCGATGACGGCAGACTTACCGACGGTAAGGGCAGAGTCGTAGACTTCAAGAACACGATCATCATCATGACGAGCAACATCGGTGCGAGAATGCTCACGACAGCTGCGGGAAGAAAGATCGGCTTTGACATGGCATCGGACGACAAGGATCAGGACGAGGCCAGCAGAGAGAGGCTGTACGGCGGCAAGTCCTACGACGACGCTAAGGCTACGGTTCTCGATGAGTTGAAGAAGGCTTTCTCGCCTGAGTTCATCAACCGTGTGGACGAGATCATCTTCTTCAGAATGCTCGGCAGGGAGTCGCTCATCAAGATCGTCGACATCCTTACGGCACAGGTAGCGAAGAGAATCTCCGACATCGGTATCGAGATCAGACTCACGGATGCGGCCAAGGAACTTCTTGCCAAGAAGGGATACGATCCGCAGTACGGTGCAAGACCTCTGAAGAGAGTTATGCAGTCCATGATCGAAGACAATTTCTCTGAAGCACTTCTTGACGGAGTCATCAAATCGGGTAGAATAGCTCTCGTTGACGCCGAGGGTGACGAGATCAGGATCTCGGATGCCGGTCCGATAGAAGAAGTGAAAGTAGAAGTTGCAAAGACCGATGGAGCAAACGCTTAAGGAGAAACTCAAGTACTGGCAGTTCGTGCTGTACGTACCAATATACATGCCGTTCTTCTTCCTCGCGGAGAAGACAACACACGACGTAACATACATAAACATACCCCTCGACGACTGTATCCCTTTCGTCGAGGGGTTTATCATACCTTATTTGTTATGGTTTCCTTTCATGGCGGTCGCGATCGCGTATGTATTCTTTAAGGATAAGAAGGAGTTCTTCGCGATGTGCTGGCACCTTATCATCGGTATGTCGCTTTTTATCGTGGTAAGCTTCGTGTTCCCGAACGGACTTCAGCTTCGTCCTACCGGTTTTCCCCGCGACAACTTCTGCACGGACCTTGTGAAGTATCTGTATTCAATCGATACTTCAACTAATGTTATCCCTTCAATTCATGTATTTAACTCGCTTGCATGCGGCATCTCATTCGGCCGCGTGCTCTGGAAGCGCGGACATAAAATAACCGCCATCGCTTCTTACACGATGGCGGCTTTGATATGTGTTTCAACAATGTTCGTTAAGCAGCATTCCGTAGTGGATGTTGCTGCCGGTCTGCTGTTATCAGGCTGCTGCTTTTTCCTTCTTCGTAGGCTTTACAAGAACGAAGCAGACGATAAGAGCGACAACGTATAAAGCTCCCGTAGCATACAGAACTGTCTGATAACCTGTGGCGTTGTCACCGACGCGCTCGATGATAGCTGTTGCCATCTGGTTACCTGTGAGACCTGCGACAGCCCATGCAGAGAGGCACATGCCGTGAACTGCGGAGATGGACTTCATACCGAAATGGTCTGACAGGAGAGTAGGAACGTTGGAGAAGCCTCCGCCGTAACCTGCGTTAACTGCGATCAAGAGTGCAACGCACAGCACAACGATCTTGTTCTCGATACCGTGTGTGAGGATCGTAGCACCTGTGAGTGCGATGGACATGATGAAGATGATCTTGTAGATCGTATTTCTGTCCTTGAATGTATCAGCCCAAGCGGAGAAGCCCAAACGGCCTGCTGCATTCGCGATAGCTGTTACGGAACCCAATGTGGCAGCTACACCTGTTGTAAGTCCGACTGCCGTGAAGATCGCCTTCTCCTGGGAGATAAGAGCGAGACCGCAGTGGATGTTGATGTAGAACATGATCCAGATTCCGATGAATGTCTTGTTTGTGAAAGAGAACTTGAAGTTCTTGCCGAGTGTGGCGAAGAACTCCTTGATGCCGCCCTCCTCGTGAGCCTCAACCCAGTCGGCAGGCTTCTTAAGAAGCAGGTGTCCGATGAACATCATTACGCAGTAGATGCCGCCCATGATGAAGAACATGTAAGCCGGGTTGTTGTCGAATTTGTTAAGGAAGAACTGCATGATAGGTGTTGCGATAGCCTTGGCAAGACCGAAGCCTGCTACTGCAGACCTGTTGCAAGACCCTTACGGTCCTTGAACCACAGCATGAGTGTCTTAACGGGGGAAAGATAACCTGTTCCGAGACCGATACCCATGATGCATCCGTAACACAGGAAGATGAGGGGGAGAGACTTGAGCAGGATAGCTGCGCCTGTTCCGACCATACCTGTTGTGAAGCAGATGGTGGCGATGAGTGATGATTTCTTGATGTCCTTCTCAACTACGTCGCCAAGGAAAGCGGCAGACATACCGAGGAAGAAGATAGCGAGCGAGAATGCCCACTGTACTGCACTTTTCTCCGCGCCGATGTACTCTGCGATTTCCTTCGAGAATGTGCCCCAGCAGTAAACCGTACCGATACTGCAGTGCAGAAGGAGAGCAGGGATAGCAGCGCAAACCCATTTATTATTGCTCATAAGGAGCCTCCTTTTAATTGCAATCACGTAATAATATATAATTTATCCGTGATTTGCAATTAACAGGAGTGTTACTGTTTTCTAACGATTAGCGTTTATCCTTATCGATGAACTCGAGTGCGGCTGTCGCGACTCCGATGTAGATGAGTATATGGATGGCGAGCATCTGCCAGCACTTGGAGATGACTGCGGGGTCGGAGGCGTACTTTTCCTCCTGGTTAAGCTCGCCGGATTTCATCTCGATGGTATAGCCGCCGCCCTGGCTTTCAATGGCAGTGATAAAGTCGTCGAACATGATCTCCTTATCGTCAGGAATAGAGTTCAGAAGAATGACCATCTCAGGGTCTTCAGAGAAGTCGGGAGATGCGAGCATGAACTCCTTGAGCTGGCCGGCTGTGATGGAACCGTTACGCATCTTCTTCATACTCTTCCAAAGTGCCGTCATGGGCAGGTCGTTGTACTGACCCTGTGCGCAAGTAGCCGTAAGACCCCACTTGGTGATGGTGTAATCAGTGAGGAACGTGATGCTGTCAGGCAGGGCAAAGAAGCCGCCGGAGAATACAAGCTGGAAGATAAGCAGGAACGGCATTACCGTCATGGCTGTAGTCGTATTGCGGACAAATGATGATACCAGCAGGCTCATCATGTCAGCAGCGAATGTGGTGAGGAAGATCGTGATGCCGAGGTCGAGCATTATGTTTCCTGTAACAAGACCTTTAGGTTCCTGCGGGAGCGAGACGCCCATCTTGATGAGAACGAACATGGTGATGATGGTCTGCAGCAGGCACATGAATGCCTGATAGATCGTGTGTGCCGTGATGTAGGAGCTGATGTGAAGTCCGCTTCTGTGCTCGCGCTTTACGATGGCGCGTTCGCGGCAGACATTCTGGATCGAGTTGAAAAAACCGTTCCATACGCAGATACATGCAATGGCGAAGGAGCCGAGCAGCGTGCCCTCCATGGTGGTAAACAGACTGTTCTTCATGACTAATGCAACGAGACCTGCGATGAGAGCCGCGATAGGCATTACTTTCCAGTCATTCTGGTAGATGAACATTCTGAAGAATTTGCCGAGGTAGATTCCAGTCTGATATACACGTCCCTGATGCTTGGCATCTTTTATCTCTTTGTTCATGCTGTTGCCCCCTTGTACTTCTCGACGATAACTGTGTCCGCGGCCTCTTCACACGTCTTGCCCTCTCCTACGAGACGGGCTATATGTGAGTACATCGCAATGAACTCGTCGGCACGGCCCTCGCCGCCCTCTTCCTTCTGGTTGATGGTACGCAGAACGGCTTCCATGGTGCCTCTTGCGAAAAACCTTTTCGCGGTGCTTACAGGACCGTAGAAAGCAAGTCTTCCCGTACGGGTCGTGTCCTTGGCAAGAACGATAACGTCGTCGAAAAGGTCGATGACTCTGTCCGGAGTGTGCGTGATAACAATAACGATCTTGCCCTGGTCCGCGATGTCACGGAGCTTCTCGAACAGTCCCCTCGCGACTACGCCGTCGAGACCTGAGTCAGGCTCATCAAGGATAAACAGGTCAGGGTCAGAGATAAACTCGATCGCGATGGAAAGACGCTTCTTCTGGCCTCCCGAGAGCTTCTCTACCATGGTGTTCTGAAGCATGGACAGACCGAAAGACTCGAGCATATCCTGCACATGCTGCTTCTTGTCCTTGACGGACGTTTCTTTGGGGAGACGAATGTTGGCGGCGTCTTCGAGTGTCTTAAGTACAGTGTCGTTGCCGCGCATCAGCTCCTGCTGGGGAACGAAGCCCAAGTTGTATTTTACCTGCTCGTAGTTGTTGTAGACATTGATGTCGTTGATCGTAATGGCGGCATCAGCCTTCTCGTAGCCTGTTACGGCGTTGAGGAAAGTAGTCTTGCCGGCACCGGAACCTCCAAGAAGGAGAACCATGTGACCCTTAGGAATGACCATGTGGATATCCTTGAGGAGAGTAACTGTCTGGAATGCGCTGCGGGCAGTTCTTGCGGCGATGTTGACGGACAGGCCTTCAGCTTCCTCATCTGCGGTGATGCCTGATTCTTCAGCGCCCTCGTCCTTATCCGTTGCGAGCCTTGAAGGCTGGAACTTCTTTGATAAACCCCAGTGCAGTGCAACAATGTCTGCGAAGAGCATCCAGAGGAGTACCCATGTTCTTCTGTGATTGAAAATATCGCACGTACCGATGTTAAGCTTGATTGCCTGAATGAAGTTGATTATGAGGCAGATAACCTGCACCAGGCTCAAGATGAGCAGTAAAGCGCCGGGAACGCCGTCGATGAGCATCGTTAGGGCTAAAAGATAGGTCATTACCTCGAGAAATGCGAGTATACGACCCTCTTGCTCTCTTCTGGCACAAAGTCCGCGGCAGTACATACGGTAGCCGGGGATGAATGATTTCCACCATTCAAGACCGCATTTCTTAAAGAATGGAATGTAGCATAGACCTGAAATTACAAATAGAACAATAGTCTCGATTCCGTTGGTGGCAATACTTGCCACGGTCGATGTATCAGACATAGGATACCCCCAAAAGTATTTAACAAAATAAATTTACATATATTATAATACGAGCACTGTCGACAGAAATGCAACAAATGCTTTGCTATAATAATGAAAACTTATTGTTAACGGAGGCCTTCAGATGGCAAATAAGCCTTATGAATACGATATCGGATGCGTGCCGAGCAACTGGTGGTATCACTGTATCGGAGAGAACATCCTGGTATCGCTCATCGCTTTGTTTACGGGCATTAAGGTTAAACCCGATCAGGATTATCTCAAGGAAGAAGGACCGATCATAGTTGTTGCGAACCACCAGTCTTATTTGGACCCGATGGTTACGAGCAAGCTTACGAGAGGACGCGCAGGTAATTTCGTTACAGGCGAGTTTGTTTTTCGTAAGAACCCCTGGGGCCACTGGTTCCGCTTGGGGGGCGCGATCCCGAAGAAGCAGTTCGTGGTGGACACCATCGCAGTTAAGGCCATGATGAAGGTCATGAAGCGTAAGGGCGTGCTCTTTATCTACCCCGAGGCGACGCGTTCCGTTGACGGCTCCACGATTACTTTCGACGACGGCGTAGCCAAGATGGCGAAGAAGGCGGGCGCTGCGATCTATATCCAGCACATCCACGGCGCGTACCTGACGATGCCGCGCTGGGGCAAAGGACTTTCGATCCGCAAGGGCAAGATCACGTCCGAGTTCGCATATAAGCTTCCGGGCTCCAAGGTAAAGGAGATGAGCGCGGAGGAGATCCAGAAGTTTATCCTCGACGGCATCAAGTACGACGAGAATGACTACAGCCGCGAGTGTCATCCCGTACACAAGGGCAAGAACCTCGCACGCGGTCTCGAAAACATCGGCTACATCTGCCCCAAGTGCGCGTCGGAATTTACTGTAAAGTGGGCTGGAAAGAAGGAGAGCGACTGCGTTGTCTGCTCTTCGTGCGGCAACAAGGTGCGCTATCTGCCTACGGGTCTTCTTGAGGGCGCTTCCGGCGAAGATAAGAGCTTCGAGGACCTTCACAAGTGGACCGAGTGGGAAAGAGAGCAGGTCGACAAAGAAATCGCCGCAGGTGATTTCCGTATGGAGCTCGATGCTGATCTTCACAAGATGTTCGACCCGCTTACATGGGCAAAGACCGGTAGCGGCAAGGTCACGATCACTTCGACACAGATCATATACGAAGGCACGGACTGCGATGCGTCCGACGGCATCCCCTACAAGAAGGGCAAGCCGATGAAGAAGTATAAGAACCGTACTCTCGATGGTGTCTCGAAGCCTATAACACAGGTGTTCGAGATCGCTACCATGAGAGGTCTCGTGGCGAAGTATGGCAAGGCGTTCGAGATCTACAGCAAGGACGGCGAACTGTTCAGATTTTATGTGGACGGTCAGAAGGTATTTAAGGTTCACCAGGTGGTAGAGTTGCTCGGAAAACAAAGAGACGGAGGTCAGACATGAGCAATAAGACAAAGCATCCTGTATTGGATCACGGTATCATCAGTTATTTCCTGATCGGATTTCTCGCATTGATGTCGGTATCTATCTGCGGAACGATCGCGGGAACCGTCGCGATAATTGCCTTTTCCGAGACTTACGAAGATGCCGCAACAGGCCTTGGTACTGCGGCTTGCACTCTTGTGCTGTCGTTCCTGTTCTGGTTTTGTTTTCGTAAGGAAGGGTATAAGGGAATTCTCAAGGGAAACAAGATCGGCTGGGCTTTTCTTATGTTGCTGCCGTTCCTGGTTGTTCATTACGCAGGAAGTGTCGTAAGCTGGACTGAGTTCGGGTTCGCAGGCAATATAGTACTCTCGCTTCTTGCTGCACTCTCGCCGGGATTCGGAGAAGAGATCGCATTCAGAGGCCTCGGAGTCGCGAACTTCATGAGAAACGCTAAGAGCGGCAAGAGCATAAAGATCATATTCTGGCTCTCGTCCGTTGTGTTCGGACTTACGCATATCCTTAATATAACAGCCGGCGGAGATGTGTTTGCTTCTACGATCCAGTCTTTCTATGCCATTGGCGTCGGAATGCTCTTCTGTGCGGTTTTCCTTCGTACCGGAAGCCTCTGGCCCTCGATCATTGCTCATACAACCGTTGATTTTATGGAATTTATGAGGGGCGACCTTGCCCAAAGCGGCGGAGTTATGGTCGGTTTGGGTGTCGGAGACTGGATAACGATCGCGGCTTCCGGCCTGGCTGTCGTAATCGCCCTTATCCTTATGAATAAGAAGCACGATGAGGAGATTATCGCTCTCTGGAGCAAAAAATGGGGACAATAAGCCTTTATAATCGGCTTAAAAGCATATATAATATTACGCGGTAATGAAGCGGTTAACGCTACAAAATAATTAATAGGAGTGTGGCATCATGGCACAGTATCTTAAGAAGAATGTTGAAGATTTGGATGTCAGCGGCAAGAGAGTCATCGTAAGAGTTGACTTCAACGTACCGCTCGACAAGGAGACAGGAGCTATCACAGACGATAAGCGTATCACTGCAGCTCTCCCTACAATCAAGTATCTCGTAGACAATAACGCGAAGGTTATCCTCGTATCACACCTCGGTCGTCCGAAGAACGGTCCTGAGGCTAAGTTCTCCATGAAGCCCGCTGCTGACAGACTCGCAGAGCTCATCGGCAAGCCCGTTACTCTCGCAGCTGACGTTATCGGCGAAGATGCAAAGGCTAAGGCTGCTGCACTTAAGGACGGCGAGATCCTCATGCTCGAGAACGTAAGATTCCACAAGGAAGAGACAAAGAACGATCCTAAGTTCGCTGCTGAGCTCGCTTCCATGGCTGACCTCTATGTAAACGATGCTTTCGGTACAGCTCACAGAGCTCATGCTTCCACAGCAGGCCTCGCTAACTTCCTTCCTTCCGCTTGCGGTTACCTCATTCAGAAGGAGATCGACGTTATCGGCGGTGCTCTTGACAATCCTGCAAGACCTTTCGTTGCTATCCTCGGCGGCGCTAAGGTTTCCGATAAGATCGGCGTAATCACAAACCTCCTCGACAAGGCTGACACGATCATCATCGGCGGCGGTATGGCTTACACATTCATCGGCGCTATGGGCGGTACTGTCGGCAACTCCCTGTTCGAGGCTGACAAGGTTGAGCTTGCTAAGGAGCTCATGGCTAAGGCTGAGGAGAAGGGCGTTAAGCTCCTCCTTCCTGAGGATACAGTTGTTGCTGATGACTTCTCCAACGATGCTAACTCCAAGGTAGTTCCTACAATGGAGATTCCTGACGGTTGGGAGGGCCTCGACATCGGACCTAAGACAATCGAGAAGTTCTCTGCAGCTATCAAGGAAGCTAAGACAGTTATCTGGAACGGCCCTGCAGGCGTATTCGAGTTCGATAACTTCGCAGTAGGAACAAAGGCTCTTGCTAAGGCAATCGCTGAGTCCGATGCAATCTCCATCATCGGTGGTGGTGACTCCGCAGCTGCTATCCAGAAGCTCGGTTTCGCTGATCAGGTTACACACATCTCCACAGGCGGCGGCGCTTCTCTCGAGTACATCGAGGGTAAGGTTCTCCCCGGTATCGACTGCCTCTCCGATAAGGAGAACGGAAGAATCTTCGCAGCAGGTAACTGGAAGATGAACTGCGGTATCCCTGCTGACGCTGTTAAGCTTATCAACGAGCTCAAGCCCCTCGTTAAGGACGCTAAGGCTAAGATTGCTCTCGGCGTTCCTGCTACAGCACTCGCTGCTGCTGTTGAGGCTGCTGCTTACTCCAACATCAAGATCGCTGCTCAGAACTGCCACTTCGAGGAGAAGGGTGCATTCACAGGCGAGATCTCACCTCTGTGGCTTGCTAAGATGGGCGTTAACTACTGCATCATCGGTCACTCCGAGAGAAGAGAGTACAACGCTGAGACAGACGAGACAGTTAACAAGAAGGCACTTGCTCTTCTCAAGTACGGCGTAAGACCTATCATCTGCTGCGGTGAGTCTCTTGCTCAGAGAGAAGCAGGCGAGACATTCGACTGGATCAAGGGCCAGATTGTTGGCGCATTCAAGGATATCCCTGCTTCAAAGCTCTGCCAGATCACAATTGCTTACGAGCCTATCTGGGCTATCGGCACAGGTAAGACAGCTACAGATGAGCAGGCTGAGGAAGTCTGCAAGTTCATCCGTGGCGTAATCGCTGAGCTCTACTGCCCTAAGTGCGCTGAGGCTATGACGATCCAGTACGGCGGTTCCTGCAACGCTAAGAACTGCAACGGACTCTTCGCTCAGAAGGACATCAACGGTGGTCTCGTCGGCGGTGCTTCCCTCAAGGCTGAGGACTTCTCCGTTATCTGCAACGCAGGCTGATAAACGGTCAGAAACAGAAAGCTTTATACCGCCTGTCCTTCGGGGCAGGCGGTTTTTGTTGTGCGCCCGACGGCGCACGTTTCTAAAGGGTGAAAGTCCCGAACCCGCCCGACAGTGGGAAGGGTATAGCCGAACACCAAGGGTGTCCGCCGTGAGACGGAATCTGAAGGAAGGTGTAAGCAAACCTCTGGTCTGACGAACAGAAACCGCATCAGGCTAAGCACGGGGATAAGGTCGCAACACAGACCGAAATCCAATAACTGTACGGAACTGTGCGTAGTAAATGCGGCAGATATATGGAGGGAAAGAAACGTGTGGTACTCGGGGAGATCTCGTCAGCGGTGGAAACAGAGTAAGAAGCCGTAGTAACAACGAATGGCGAGAAGTCAGCAGAAGCCATAGTACCAAGGTGATTGCAAGAACCATGGGAAGGGCTGAACTTTAGGAGATGTCAGGAAATGAATGTAACAGAGGACAGAATTAAGCACAGACAACCTCAGGATGAGGGTCAACTGCAAAAGGTATCTGCGGAACAGAGAGAATATGCAGAGGCGTGCGCCTGCCCGAAGATTACTGAAAACACCAACATCGTTACGGACTTGCAAACGACTGGACTGCTGGAACAGATTTTACAGGGAAGAAACCTTAACAAGGCCTACCTCAAGGTAAAGTCTAATAAGGGCTCTGGCGGAGTTGACGGAATGGACGTGGATGAACTTCTACCGTACTTGCGTGAACACGGCAAAGACCTCAACCGACAGATACTTTTGGGTAAATACAAACCCAATCCGGTCAGACGGGTAGAAATACCCAAAGAAGAGAAGGGAAAGGTCAGAAGATTGGGAATACCGACTGTGGCAGACCGCGTATATCAACAGGCGATAACACAGGTGCTAAGCCCTATCTTCGAGAAACAGTTCTCTGAGAACAGTTTTGGCTTCCGCCCGAACAGAGGGGCACACGATGCATTGAAACAATGCCAGAAGAACGCAGATGACGGATACGTCTATGTGGTCGATATGGACTTGGAGAAGTTCTTTGACAATGTATGCCAGAGCAAACTGATTGAAGTCCTGTCCAGAACCATAAAAGACAGACGTGTTATCTCCCTCATTCACAAGTACATGAATGCAGGAGTGGTCGTTAACGGCTTGTTTGAGAAGACGGACATCGGAGTACCGCAGGGAGGACCATTAAGTCCTCTTCTGAGCAACATTATGCTGAATGAGCTGGACAAGGAACTGGAGCGCAGAGGACACAGATTTGTCCGCTACGCAGACGACTGCATGATTTTCTGTAAGAGCAGAAAGAGCGCAGAACGAACACTCCAGAATATCCTGCCTTACATTGAAGGAAAACTCTTCCTCAAGGTAAACCGTGAAAAGACAACGGTAGCACATATCAACAAAGTCAAGTATCTCGGATACACCTTCTACAGAGGTAAGGGCACGAGAATGAGAGTGCACCCTAAGTCTGTATTGAAGATGAAGAAGAGGCTTCGGGAATTGACGCAGAGAAGTGATGCATGGTTAGATGAGTACCGAATCTTAAAACTTAAACAGTTTGTAAGAGGTTGGGTTAACTACTTCAGACTTGCGGATATGAAAGGTCTCCTGGAGCAGACAGACGAATGGCTGCGAAGACGGATACGGGCAATCTACTGGAAACGGTGGAAGAAAGTCAGAACAAGGATAAGGAAACTGAGAAGCCTTAACCTTCCAGAATGGGTGGTGTTTGAGATAGCGAACTATCGCAAAGGCATTTGGCGTTCAGCACAAATCCTTAATCAGGCACTGACCAACAAGGAAGTAGCCAGTCTTGGATATATATCCATGACCGACTACTATTTGCAAGTACGTGAAAACTAAGGAACCGCCGTGTACCGAACGGTACGCACGGTGGTGTGAGAGGTCGGGGGATTTTTCAATCCCCCTCCTACTCGATTGTGCGTTTGTGCGGTGACTGCGGCGAAGTCTGCGGTTGCTATTACTGCGATTGCCAAAAGGGCTGCCTTTTTTGAAAACAGGCAGTGTTTTTGGCAGAAACAGCCGCTTTTCTGCAATTATCACTGCCTAGTATGAAAATAGGCAGTTTATTTGGCATTCCCTCCCCCCTCAAATAATAGAATTAACATTTGGTAAACTTTGACGGTTGCCCAGAGGCGCGGGCGTTTTTGATATTTACGTGGTGTATTATTGATTTATGGCTGTAAACCGAAGGGGGTTATCATATGAGCACGATTATAGAGAGGCTTGCCGAATACACCGAGAAAAGTCCTAATTCTGCAATCCTGTTTGATGAGGTTTATACGAAGGGTATAACTTATGCCCAGCTCGATGAGATGTCGGGCAAACTGTACGCGTGGCTCAAGAAAGCCGGTATCGGCAAGGAGGATTTTGTCCTCATAAGACTGCCGAGAGGAGTACTCCCCGTTATCGCGATGATAGGAGTATGGAAGGCCGGTGCAGCATGGGCGTTGGTTGAAGATACTTATGCGCCGGAAAGAATCGATTACATCTATAAAGACTGCAGTTGTAAGTGTGATATCTCCATGGAGAACTGGGAAGAGATCATGGATATGGAGCCGCTTAAGGGCTTCGAAGAAGCCGATCCTCACGACGCTGCTTATGCGATCTACACGTCAGGAACAACCGGAAATCCCAAGGGCGTACTTCACGAGAGAGGCAATCTGGAACGTGCTATCGATTCGATCAGAATCGACAATGAATGTCCCTTTAACGAGGACGACCGACTCGCGACTCTGGCACCGATGAACTTCGTCGCGACGGTTATCGTAATACTGTGTGGACTGAATGTATACAAGGGAAAGAATTTTATAGTCTCATACGCGACCATCAAGAACACCGCGGCCCTCGCGAAGTTCTTCCTTAGTAAGCGAATCACGATCACATTCCTGACTCCGTCTTATGCGAGGATGATCGGAAATCAGACAGGACCATTCTTAAGAATGTTCTTCGTCGGTTCTGAGCCTGCCAATAATCTGTATCTTAAGAACGTTGAACTTATCAATATCTATGCGGCGAGCGAGAGCGGATTTGCCGTAGGATTCTTCCAGATCGATAAGCCCTATGAGGTGTGCCCGATCGGCTATCCGAGAGTAGAGACACAGATATACCTTAAAGATGAGAATGGCAACGACGTTCCCAAAGGACAAGTTGGAGAGCTGTGCTTCCATAATCCATATGTAAGAGGTTACATTAATCTTCCTGAGGAGACCGCGAGGGCATTTAACAACGGTCTTTACTACACAGGTGATCTTGCCCGTTATGATGAATCAGGCAATCTTGTTCTTCTCGGCAGAAGCGGAGATATGATCAAAATCAACGGTAACAGAATCGAGCCTGCCGAGATCGAAGCGGCGGTTAAGCAGGTCCTTGATATCGATTGGTGCGCTGCAAGAGGATTCGAAGACGGAGATAAGAGCTTCCTTTGTGCATACTACAAGGATGACATTACAGTAGATGCTAATTATGTGCGTCAGGAGCTGATGAAGAGACTTCCTCATTACATGATCCCGGCCTTCTTCATCAAGATAGACGAGGTTCCTCTTAAGGCAACCGGTAAGCTGGACCGTAAAGCTCTTCCCGCACCGGATATGAAGGACTACCAGAGTGATTATGTCGCTCCGACTAATGATACTGAAACCAAGCTCTGTGAAGGTATGGCAAGGGTCCTCGGACTGGCGCGTGTCGGAATACACGATGATTTCTATGAACTCGGCGGCGACTCGCTCCGCTCCATCAATCTGATTACTGAGGCCGGTCTTAAAGGCCTTAATGCCGGTCAGGTATTCCGTGGCCGTACGCCTGAACAGATAGCCAAGATATATGAAGCAGACAGAGCCGCCAATAACGGAGAAGATCCGGACGAGATGAATGAAGAAGCATTGAAGGTTCCTCATCCACTTACGACGGAACAGCTTTATATGGTTGATTATCAGCTCACAGTACCTGATTCGACCATGTACAACCTGTTCTCGATGCTTAAGGTCGATAAGGAATTATTCGATATGGAACGTCTGGCGGAATCGCTGGAGAAAGCGATTAAAAATCATCCGTCGCTCCTTACCACTATCTGGTGGAATGATGACGGTATCCTCGAGCAGGTATATACACCCGATATCGCTCCTTCTGTCCATGTCGAGAAGTTAAGTGAATTCGAGTTCAAGTTTGTTAAAGATTCCATGGTCTATCCGTTCAAGATCGTCGGAGGCAGATTGTGCCGTTGCCGCGTATTCGAGACTGAGAAAGCAGGCTATGTATTCTTTGATGTTCACCACACGGTATTTGACGGTACGTCACTCAAGGTGTTCATGGGCGATGTAGGCAAGATCTACATGGGCGCCGAACCCGACAAGGATTACTACTATCTGATGCTCAAGCGTCGTGAAGATGCGATCAACAAGCCGTTCTATCTGGAGAGTAAGAAGTATTTTGAAGACCGTTATGACGGAGTGGAGTGGTCTTCGTATCCCAACGTTGATAATGAGCACGGCGAGAACGAGATGGGCGAACTTAAGGCATCTCTCGACATTGACGATCCGCTCATGCGCGCCATCGAGAGAAACTACAAGGTCAGCCGTAATGAGTTCTTTATTACCGTGGCGGCTCTCGCGATCTCTTACTATAACAACAAGAAGAACATCAAGCTGTCTTGGATTTATAACGGCAGAGAGGATTCGGAACTCCTTACCACGGTAGGTCTGCTGTTCAGAGACCTTCCCATCGGGTTGAAACTTGAAGACGATGTAACAATAAGAAATCTCATGAATGAGGTTCATGATCAGGTTCAGAAGGGTATTGAGCACTCGGTTTATCCTTATGTAGAGGCTGATGCGCAGGCAATGCAGGATGAAGCTGCATATCTTCTGTATCAGCAGGACATCCGCGATATGGACGGAATGGAAGGAATGGACGTTGAGACTGTCGAAGTCCGTCAGAATCAGGCGGCTTCGCAGACCATCATGGATATCCAGATCCTTGACGGTGCGGAAGGTCTTCAGATCGCGATCGATTATTCGGCCGGTCTTTATGAAGATGAATCCATCGATAAGTTCAAGGATCTGTTTGCCAAGATCGCACATCTTATCGTTACTCACAACTATCACGAGGATATGACGGTCAAGGACCTCAGAGACAAAGTAAATGACAGAAGGACCCTTTTCGATGCGGTTAAGGGTATCTTCTCGCGCAAGAAGTAAAGATGGCAGAACAGCATGTACATGTAAGCGAGCCGGATAACGAACTGGCACAGGACTTTAATTTCTTTTCCATTTTTAAGTTCGTGTTTCCGAGTATCTTCACGTTCGTTTTTATCGCGGTCTATCAGATGGTAGACGGCATCTTCATCGAGCGTTATGTCGGTGAGCTCGCGATAAGTGCGACCAATCTGTACTACCCCGTTCTGGGACTTCTCGTGGCGACGGGCATCATGCTCGGTACAGGCGGTAATGCGATGATAGTCAAGCTTGTCGGTGAGGGTAAGAATGAGGAAGCGGGAAAAGTCTTCTCCGAGCTCATCCAGTTCACGGTCCTTATAAGTGTCATCATTACCGCGGTCTGTCTCATCTTTGCTGATCCCATTATGAAATTATGCGGTGCGACGGCAGGTAATGTGGAATATATGCGCCCGTACTACATGGTTATGTGCGCATTCTCGCTAGCGATAATTATGCAGTCCCTGCTGGGAATATTGATCATCGGTGAAGGCAAGACCGTCGTGGCGGCGGTAGTCATCATGATCGGAGGCGGTCTCAACTGCGTTCTCGACTATGTGTTCATGAAGTACTTAAATATGGGCATCAAAGGCGCGGCAATCGCTACGGTTATCGGATATATGAGTACGATCGTCTATGCGGTGTACTTCTACCTCATAGCGAAGAAGAGTAGGTACAAGATAGAGCGCACGAAGATAGTCATGAAGGATATCGGACACATCTGCTTTAACGGATCTTCTGATATGGTCTCCAATCTCGCTGCCGGTGTTACGGCGTTGTTTATGAATCATCTTGCGTACCGCTGTTACGGTGAGCCTGGTGTCAGCTCGTTAAGTGTATGGAGCTACATGCAGTTTCTGATAATGGCAGTGTTCATGGGATATGCATCTGCCGTCGAGCCCGTTCTGTCATATCATTACGGCAGCGGCAATGTTCATATGCGTAAGAAGGTCTACAGATTAAGTATTATCTGGTCGTTCGTTCTGGGAGTTGTTCTGTTCGCGGTATTCTGGATCTTCAAAGTGCAGCTCATAGGTGTGTTCTTCGATCCGGGCACGGAGTTCTTCGAGATAGCGGAATACGGTCTGAAGATATCGCTTCCCGCATGTTTCTTCATCGGTATCAATATATTCGGCTCGGGACTCTTTACGGCTTTCTCGAACGGTCTTATATCCGGAATACTGTCGTTTGTGCGCACATTCCTGGTGTTCTCGCTGTGCCTTTATGGCATGACGATATTAATGGGCGGCTTCGGATTGTGGGCGGCGTGGCCCGTGGCAGAAATCATAAGCCTGATCATAACTGTCGTATTTCTCGGGAAGTACAAAACCCGCTATCAGTATTAACCGTTCTTTTCATTAAATATTCACGAGTATTTACCTGTCTGCATGATAGAATTATAAGAGTGAAATATGGGAAAGAGGAGAGTGGCGTATGGGTTATTTTGCTTATCTCATCGGCGCAGTAATCGTATTCGTATGGTCGATGATCGTTCAGGCTAACCTTAAGTACAAGATGCAGGAGGGTGCAGGTCTTCGCGCAGGCTCCGGCAAGACCGCCAATGAGGTGGTCGAGGAGATGCTCCGTGCACACGACGTTATGGGAATTACCATCGAGCACAAGCCCGGCAATCTTACTGACTGTTATTCCCCGAAGGAAGGCAAGATCTATCTTTCCGATTCCACATACGGACGTGACTCGGTAACCGCGATCGCAGTTGCCGCACATGAAGCGGGACATGCGGTGCAGGATTATGAGAACATGGCTCTCTACGAGTTAAGACAGCTCCTCGCACCTGCTGCGGGCATCGCATCAAGGGTCGGACCTTATATCGTTATCGCGGGTCTGTTGGTCTCTTCTTTCGCGGAACGCAGCACTTCCGACATCGGTTATACGATCGGTACGATCGGCATCGTTGTTTATTTCATCGCGTTCCTGTTCTACCTTGTTATGCTCCCCGTCGAGCGTAACGCCAGCAACCGCGCTTTCAAGGACATGAAGGAATTCGGCTGGGTCTCGGACGACCAGCTTCCGATCGCACGCGCAGCACTCCGCGCCGCAGGTGACACTTATGCGGTCGCACTTGCATCGTCTGCCCTCACGCTGATGAGACTTCTTGTCATACGCGGCAGCAGAAGCAGCAGAAGACGCTGAGCATAATCTTAATCGAAAACAAAAACACAACATATAACGGAGGTATCGCACATGGGCTACGAATACATCGGCAAGGACGGAGAATTTAAGTTAGGAAGTCCCGATAATTGGAGTTATCTTTATTTTCCGGACGGAGCCGCTTCCGGCATGATGGGTACGGTCACTCCCGAATTCGGAGGAGACCTTAAGACAAGCCAAAACACATTTATCCTGGAGCCCGTAAGCTCGGATAATCTTCACAATAACCGTTCGACCAGAAACTTCTGGATCAAGATCGAGGACGGCTATCTCGTATCTGCCATGGGCAACTCGGCAAGACAGCATGCGCTTAAGGGTGCTGCAGGCGAAGATGAGGCTACCCTGTATGCAGGCATGCTCTACCAGAGAGTGGAGAGAAACATCGGCAAGACCGGTCTTAAGACAGAGGTAACGACATTCGTTCCCGTTGACACGGACGATAAGATCGAGCTTACTAAGATCAAGATCACGAACGGTACACCCGAGCCGATCACATTTACTCCTACTGCTGCAGTGCCCATCTACGGAAGATCCGCAGACAATATAAGAGACCACAGAAACGTTACTTCGATGCTCAACCGCATCCATACGAGCAAGTACGGTGTCGTTAACGATCCTACTCTTACTTTCGATGAGAGAGGTCACAGAAAGAACGAGGTCGAGTACGGATTTTTCGCTGCGGAAGACGAGGGCATAGCTCCTGTATGCTTCTGTCCCGTTCTCGAGGATTTCATAGGTGAGGGCGGCACGCTTGATAATCCGAGATTTCCCGTCGTAGGTGCACCCAAGTACCAGATCGGAGACAGGATCGACGGCTTCGAGGCTATGGGCGCGTGCATGTTCGAGAAGAAGACTCTTGCTCCCGGCAACAGCGTCGAGTATGTAATGGCGCTTGTCATCGGCGAGCGCGGCAAGACGGATGATGTCGCATTAAGATATCTGTCGGCAAAGGTCTTCGACGCGCAGCTGTTCCAGAACAAGACTTACTGGAAGCAGAAGGTGAACGTAAGGCTCCACACGGGTGACAAGAACTTCGATAACTGGATGTACTGGGTCGGTATCCAGCCGATCCTGCGCCGCATCTACGGCTGCTCGTTCCTGCCGCACCACGACTACGGCAAGGGCGGAAGAGGCTGGAGAGATCTCTGGCAGGACTGCCTCGCGCTGATCATTATGGATCCCGCGGACGTAAGATCGATGCTCGTCGATAACTTCGGAGGCGTACGTACGGACGGTACAAATGCGACCATCATCGGCACGGGAAGCGGCGAGTTCATCGCTGACCGTAACGGCATCACAAGAGTATGGATGGACCATGCTATGTGGCCCTTCATGACGATGGATCTGTACATTAAGCAGAGCGGCGATATCGGCATCCTTAACGAGACAGCGCCTTACTTCATCGACAGACAGGTAATGAGAGGTGAGGCTCTCCTTGAGAATGATCCCGGAGTTAAGTGCGAGGGTACTGTCCTCGAGCACCTGCTCCTGCAGAACCTCGCGGCATTCTTCGATATCGGAGAACACGGCAACATGAAGCTTAGAGGCGCAGACTGGAACGACGCTCTTGACATGGCGAAAGACAAGGGCGAGTCTGTGGCTTTCACTGCCGCATATGCAGGCAACTACAGAAAGCTCGCACAGATCCTCGACAAGTTTGCTTCTGTAAACGGCGACAAAGTAAGCCTCGCTTCCGAGCTTGATTCTCTGCTCGGAACGGAAGGCGGAAGAGACACTCTCATGAAGTACTGCGAGGTCGTTAAGAACGGCTTCTCGGGAGACAGGAAGGAGTTCTCGCTCAATGAGATCGCACGCGATCTCGAGGCTAAGGCTGATGCTCTGGCAGAGCATATCAGAAAGAACGAGTGGTTCACGGATGAGTTCGGTCTGTCCAGATTCAACTCCTACTACGATAATGACGGCAATCCTCTTGAGGCTAACGGCGACAAGGCGGGTAACCCTGCGATGATGATCACGGGTCAGGTATTCACCGTAATGAGCGGCGTCGCTTCAGACGATCAGGTCAAGGCGATCATCGAGTCTGCCGACAAGTACCTCTACGACGAGAAGGCCGGCGGCTACAGGCTTAACACCGACTTCCACGAGATCAAGACAAATATGGGAAGAATGTTCGGCTTTGCTTACGGTCAGAAGGAGAACGGCGCGGTATTCTCGCACATGGCAGTCATGTACGGTAATGCTCTCTACACCAGAGGCTGCAAGGAAGCAGGCTGGAAGGTAATAGGCTCGCTCTACAGACATGCAGCCGACTTCGAGTCTTCCAAGATCTATCCCGGCGTGCCCGAGTATTTCGACCCGAAGGGAAGAGGTGTTTACCACTATCTGACGGGTGCCGCATCATGGCTTATCCTCACGGTATTGAACGAGATCATGGGCGTTAAGGGCGAGTTCGGCGACATGAAGTTCGAGCCCGGACTTCTCCCCTCACAGTTCGATAAGAACGGCGAGGCAGGCGTTTCCTTCGAGTTCAACGGCGTACCCGTAGACGTAACTTATGTCATGGACGGCGGCTGCGATACTGTTGCTAAGATCGAGGTCGACGGAACTGTCGTATCCGAGGGCACCAACGTACTTCCCAAGGATAAGATAGGAAAGGAAATCAGGGTAGCACTTAAGTGAACAGAGAAGACGGAATCTTTAAGGCTTCGTGCGGCGGCGGTAACGAGATAGCTTACAGCTGGTGCAAGCCGGATGATATCGATGTAAATGAGCCTAAGGGAGTGATCCAGATCTGCCACGGCATGGCGGATCACTTCTCAAGATATATGCAGATGGCGGAGTACCTGACCGGGCAGGGATTCATCGTCGGCGGCATGGATATGATGGGTCACGGAGCTACTTTTCAGCTTAATGCCGAGCGCGAGATGCCCAAGGGGTATTTTGGTGACGCGCCTGATTCTGCGATGTGCATCTTAAAGGACGAGATGGAGTTTCACAGACTTACAAAGGAAAGATTCGGGGAGACTCTCCCGTATTTCCTTTACGGTCACAGCATGGGCTCGTTCGTTGCGCGTAATCTTTACATTACGCCTGAGTACAGCAGGGAGTTCGAAGCGTTTATCTTCGCATCTACGATGGGTCCGAATCCGGCTGCGGGTGCGGGGCTTACTCTTACCAATATGATGAAGGTCTTCGGACGTAAAAGAGCACCGGGCAAGCTTGTAAACAAGATTGCTTTCGGCGCGTACAACAAGAAGATCCCGAATCCCAAGACGGACTACGACTGGGTTACTTCCGATGAGGCTGAAGTAGAGAAATACATGCAGGATGATCTCGCGGGATTCCTGTTTACCAATAAGGGCTTCGCGGATCTTTTTACGCTCGTTATGCGCATGCAGAAGAAGGATGCTTACGATAACGTCCCTCTCGATAAGCCGGTCATGCTTACATACGGCGAGGACGACCCCGTAGGCGATTACGGCAAGGGCGTGCGTCAGGTCATCGAGATATTAAGATCGAAGGGCGTTAAAGTCACGGAAAGAAACTACGGACACTACCGCCACGAGATTCAGAACGAGAGTGTCAGATTCGATTACTTCCGTGATATAGGTAATTTCTTTCTGGGAGCAGTAAATGATTGAGATAAAACCATACGAGCACACAGTTCAGTACTACGAGACGGACCAGATGAAGGTCGCGCATCACAGCAATTACATCAGGTGGTTCGAGGAGGCGAGGATAGACTTTTTCGAGCAGATCGGCCTGGGGTACAAGGAGTGCGAGCAGCAGGGCGTTATGAGCCCCGTTACGTCTGTTTCCGCAAGGTACAAGACGAGCGCGGAATTCTATGACACCGTCGTAGTTAATCTGCACTTCGCGAAATACACCGGAGTGAGGCTTTACATAGAATATGTGATCACGGATAAGGCTACGGGAGTGGTTCGTTGCACCGGTCAGAGCGAGCACTGCTTCGTCTCTTCCGAAGGCAAGATCGTATCGGTGGCAAGAAGCTATCCCGAGATGGATGCGAAGATCCGTGAGTATGTGGAGGAACAATATGACTGATGTAGCTATCATTGGTGCAGGTACTGCGGGTCTTACCGCAGCAGTCTACGCAAGACGTGCGGGGGCATCCGTTACGATATTCGAGGGCGAGGCTCCCGGCGGACAGATAATCAACACACCCGAGATCGATAATTTTCCGGGGCTTCCGGGCGTGTCCGGATATGAGTATGCGAATAAGCTTTTCGAACAGGCGCAGGCGTTCGGGGCGGAGTTTGTTTTCGATAAGGTAAAGAAGGTCGAGGGCAGCCTCGAGGAAGGCTTTGTGCTTACGACCGAGTACGGCACCGTATGCGAGGCGAAGACGATAATAATCGCGAGCGGAGTCAAGCGCCGCGAAATGGGTCTTGCAGGAGAGCAGGAGTATACCGGCAGAGGCATCTCATACTGCGCGACATGTGACGGAGCGTTCTTCAAGGGTAAGACCGCGGCTGTGTTCGGAGGCGGCAATACCGCTGTCGAGGATGCGGCTTATCTCGCGAATATTTGCAAGAAGGTTTACATCATCCACAGACGTAACGAATTCCGTGCGAATAAGGCTTTGGTGGATGAGATGCTTGCGCACGACAATGTGGAGACGAAACTGTCGTTTACCGTGTCTGCGATACACGGAGACGATAAGCTTACCGGTGTGACGCTGACATCTGTCGACGGACATGATGAGGAGCTTCCTACGGATGCTCTGTTCGTGGCGATCGGTCTGATCCCCGAGAACGGCGTGTTCCTGCAGCTGGTCGATCTTGATGACGCGGGGTATGTCATTGCCGACGAGACGTGCGAGACATCGACCCCCGGTGTGTTCGCGGCGGGAGACTGCCGTACCAAAGATGTGCGTCAGCTGGTTACCGCTGCCGCTGACGGTGCTGTCGCTGCCGTTGCCGCTTCGAGGTTGAGCCGCGGCGGGTAAGGTCTATTACCTTTTAAGGAATTTTTAATTATTTGTCTTTTATCATAATAACGCGTTCTGTAAAGGGCGCGTTATTTTGTTTTTCCAGGGAATTAAGGGGGATCCGGTTTATGGGGAAAGGATAACTATTATTTCTTCAAACCCTCTGCATATGAGATTAGACGTGACAGAAAATGTTTGTCTTCTTTTGCTTGGCTGACCAACAAAAACAGTTCGGGATCTGTCTCTGAGGATATGGTAATCGTCGCGGCCGATCTGTCGTCGGTTATTCCATAAAGATAATCGGGTGAGGTGTTGAATGTCTTTGCAATGTAATAGACAGTCTGATACGAGGGCGTTCGCTCGCCCTTTTCATAGCGGCCGTACCCCATGGCAGACATGTTAAGCCTGTTTGCTGCTTCAGCTCTTGTTATCCCAAGTTCCGTGCGAAGTTCGATGAGTCGTTCGGGTATGAATTCCATACGTCCTCCTATGTTGACGAATAACCGATGGTTATATAAAATGTTGGTAATCATTGGTTATTATAAAGCTGTTGCTGTGTATTTGCAACGGTAAGGGGGAAGATAATGCGGCTAAGAATATATGACGAAGAAATCAATGTAGTAATCGATGCGCTTGATTTCTACTCGAGGATCTGGACAGGACAGTATAGAAATATCTTATTTGAATCGCGAGGATTGAAGAAGTGTGGTCAATTGGAGAAAAGTGAGGATGAGATCGTATCGCGTCTTATGTTTCTTCGAAGAATTCTTTTACCGGGATTAGAAGGATACGGATTCAGCGGCAGTTATGGGATATTCTCGGACGAGAGAGATATCCGAGCCGGTATCGCTTACGATTTGCAGCAGGAGATGAGGAATAAGCGGGCTTACTTCGAGCATCCTCAAGGGGGATATACAGTTGATTTCCATGATCCTTTGCCATGCGATGATGATCCGTGTCCTTTCCCAAGAGCTTACTGCAGGACTGAGGATGGAAAGACTGCGCTGTATGTCGATGCTGTTGATCGTCAAGTGCAGATAATCCTCGATTCTCTTTATGTTCAGAAAGCATTTGTTGCAGGACGGTTCTGTGAGATGTTCTCGTTTTTTACGAATGACAGACCTGCGCTTTCAATTGTCGATGAGATTGAGGAAATATATTCGAAGATCCCTGATAGGGACTGTGTTATGATCCGCTCTGTACAGATTGATAGTGTTATCGACAGCATTAAATCCCAGCTCGATTACGACGATGCTGCATGAAATTGAATGACACCATATATGGTGTTATACTTAAATAGAATAGGCGGTGGCTTATGTCGCAATTTGATAAACTGATAAGGCGAATAAAGAAGCTTGATAAGAGCTTGAGATTTGACGAATTAAAGAGGGTTCTGGAGTACTATGGGTACGAGTCTTCAAATCCTGCAAGCGGAAGCAGTCACTATACTTTCAGAAAAGCAGGTAAACCGAAGATAACGATACCCAAGCATGCGTCGATAAAGGTTGTATATGTACGAGCAGTAAAAGCGATAGTTGAAGGCGAGGAAAACGAGAATGAAGAATCTTGAATATTATATGTCGCTTCCTTACAGGATGGAGGTAGTTCCCGATATTGAAGAGGGCGGGTATATGGCTTCGTTTCCGGAACTTCCAGGTTGTTTAACTTGTGCAGATACAATGGAAGAACTGATCGTAAATGCACAAGATGCAAAAAAGGCTTGGCTTGAAGCGTCTCTTGCAGATGGCGATATCATTCCGGAGCCGATTGTGGGAGAAGATATCCGAGAGTATTCCGGTCAGTTTAAGATTAGGATGCCTAAGAGCCTTCATCGTTCGTTATCTCTTCGTGCTAAGGCCGAAGGGATCAGCATGAATCAGTATTGCATATATTTACTTTCAAAAGGAGACTCGGCAAACATATCCCGACCGACGTGAAGTAGAGTTGAGCGTATCATATTCCCCGCGGTTTTATATTTAAAAGAAAAGATGGTATTATATCGGTCGTGCTAAACTTTTCGCGGAGGCAAAAGCAAATGTATAAGAATGTTTTCGATACGCTTGAAGAGAGAGGATACTTCTCCCAGGCTACACATAAGGAAGAGATCTACGACTTGTTGAGCAAGCCCGGTGTCAGCTTCTATATCGGCTTCGACCCCACGGCGGATTCGCTTCATGTAGGACATTTCGTGCAGATGATGGTAATGAGCCACATGCAGCAGGCAGGTCACAGACCGATCGCTCTCATGGGCGGCGGTACTGCCATGATCGGCGATCCTTCCGGAAGATCCGATATGCGTCAGATGATGACGGTCGAGACTATCGACCACAACGTAGAGTGCTTCAAGAAGCAGATGGGTACTGTCGTTGACTTCTCTGACGGTAAGGCCATCATCGTAAACAACGCCGACTGGCTTCGTAACTTGAACTACATCGAGTTCTTAAGAGAGATCGGAACACACTTCTCCGTAAATAAGATGCTTACAGCCGAATGCTACAAGGCGCGTCTTGAGAAGGGACTTTCCTTCCTCGAGTTCAACTACATGCTCATGCAGGGCTACGACTTCTACTATCTGCACGAGAAGTACGGATGTAACCTCGAGTTCGGAGGCGATGACCAATGGTCCAACATCCTTGCGGGCATGGAGCTCGTAAGAAGAAAGAAGGGCGATTCCGTTTACGGTCTCACATTCACTCTCCTTACTAACAGCGAGGGTAAGAAGATGGGTAAGACAGCCAAGGGCGCTGTATGGCTCGACGCGAACAAGACACCCGTTTATGACTTCTACCAGTACTGGAGAAATGTCGATGACGCTGACGTCATCAAGTGCATGAAGCTTCTGACGTTCCTGCCCATGGAAGAGATCAACGAGTACGCGAAGCTCACCGACTCAGCCATCAACGAGGCTAAGAAGAGACTTGCTTACGAAGTAACTGCGATCATCCACGGCAAGGAGCAGGCTGACATCGCCAAGAAGACTGCTGAGGATCTCTTCGAGAACAAGGGCGGTAAGTCTGACGACATGAAGACAACCGAGATTCCTTCCGCTTCCTTGGCCGAGGGCGTTGACCTTGCGCAGGTGCTCGTGGAGGCGGGCGTATTCAAGTCCAACGGCGAGTGCAGAAGAATGATCGACCAGAAGGGCGTTTACCTTAATGACGTTGTGGTTGCAGACAAGTTCTACAAGCTCACCGAAAAGGACTTCGACAAGGACGGCGAAGCTATCGCGCGTAAGGGTAAAAAAGTTTATCACAGACTTAAAATAGTTTGATAAATGTGGTATTATGATTAAGTCTGTATGTTAAACAATAGTTGTTTGACGCCAAATTCTTAAAGGAAGGTATAGAACTATGAAGACGATGAAGAAGGTTATCTCGGTAGCTCTTCTCGGCGCAATGGCATTTTCTATTGCCGGCTGCGGAAAGAACTATCAGGTAGTTTCCAAGAAGGACTTCACCAATGCTCTCGAGGATGTATGTGACCTTGATGAGGACGATTGGTATGACTACACAACATACTATTCACACTCCGAGCACGACATCGACTGCTACGACGGTGACTTCCACTACGAGTGGATCCAGTTCGACAGCAATTCTCACGCTATGGATTTCTTCGAGGATCATTTCTATGATGATTACGAGGATATGATGGATGATAAGGACTTCGACGGAAGAACATCCAGCAGACTCACAGATTCTGAAGGTTACATCCTCCTGAACGGTGAGAGCCACAGCAGCGATTTCTATGATGACGACCTCTACGGCGGTATCTTCTGCAAGGAAGACGTAGTAGTTATCGTTCTCGTAAGAAGCGACAGAGACAGAGATATTGAGACCGTTAACGAGTTCTTGAGCGCTATCGGTTATCCTCATCCCTGATTGAATCGTTAGAATGAGTTACATGAGGACCGCTTATTATTAAGCGGTCCTTTCTATAAGGAAAGGAGCCAACTATGAAGAATACCAAGAAGATCATTGCAGCAACACTCGTAGGCGCCATGCTGCTGCCTCTCGCAGGCTGTGCCAAGAAGATCGAGCACATCAGAGCAGGTGAGTTCAAGGATGCCATCGAAGAGGTATTCGATGATGACGATTACACCTCTTACGGCGATATGATCGTAGTAATGGATGACGATTACGCTATCGTTTTCTCACAGTACGATGATGAGGACGATGCCCTCGATGCATGGGAAGATACAGTTGATGACTATGAGGATATGATGGATGATAAGGACTTCGACGGAAGAACACGTCTGGTCAACCGCGATACTTACGGTTATATCCTTCTTAACGGCGAATGCGATGACAGAGACTTCTACCAGGGAAGAAGCTACATGTACGGCGGTATCTACTATGTAGAGGATGAGCTCTTCGCGATCGTTACTGTTGATGACGACAACGGTGCAAGAGATGACATCAATACGATCCTCCGCGCACTCGGACTTCCCCGTCCCTGATCGGATCTTATAAATTGATCTTGCTTAGGACCATTCTGATGAATGGTCCTTTTTATTGCCCACATAGTATATTTACAAACGAATGTTTGCCTGCTAGAATGATGCCATGCCGCACGTGATACATGACTTTACATACGACGGGACGTTCGAAGGGCTGCTGTCGGTATATATCAAATGCATTGCCATGAAGGTCAGACCTCTTGATATAAGACCGGATTTTATGGTGAACGGTAAGCCTTACGAGGAGAGGTATCTGTTCGTCCGGACGAATGCTCCTCAGGCTGACAGACTTTACCGGTACATCGGGCAGTGTGCATCTGCCGAGATCCAGCAGATGATGATCGACTGCTTTCTGACAAGTCTGCCGCGGATGGAGACAGACTTATATGAACTTGTGAGCCGCGCGATAAGATTCGGTGCGTGTATATCCGAAGACTATGAAGATGAGACGATGAAACGCATCCAGATGGCGATAAGAGATCTTTACCGCGAGTCGCAGACTTTGGTGCAGGCGATGGATTGGCGCCGGGAGGGCAGGGTAGCAGTTACTTCCATCAATCCCCGTAACTGTGTTCTTCCGCTTATAAAGAACCGCATACTGAATGATCCCGGCTACGACGATATCCTCGCTTACGACAGGCGTCATTTCCTGATCCTCATGAGAAACGGCAGCGAGAATGACATCATAGACATAAGACACCTTCCGGTGCCTGACGTAAGAGATGCTCATGAGGTATATGAGGCTTTCTGGCCGTATGTGACAGGTGAGATGAATGTGACAGGCAGGGTCACCGGAAAGGATCAAATCCGCGACGCGGACAGCCTCGATCCGCTGTGGCGCATCGCATAAGTTTTTACGGGGAAGCGTTGTGCTCCCCCCCCTTTTTTCGATTATTTGGGAAAATGTGCAAAAAGAGGGAATAAAAATTGCACCAAATCGCCGTCTGACAGATTTGGTGCAATTATTTGCGATAATCTTGCACCAAAATTCAAAAATCTTATTTTGGTGCATAAATCAGCCTCAAAAGTTGCACCAAATTAATTAATTCTCAAAATGGTGCAAAAACCTATGCCGATCAGGCTTTCTTGTCGTCGTCCTCGCGGATGGCTTTTCTTCTGATCTTACCCGATACAGTCTTAGGAAGTTCATCGACGAACTCGACGATTCTCGGGTACTTGTAAGGAGCGGTCTTCGCCTTAACGTATTCCTGGATCTCCTTCTTGAGTTCCTCTGTAGGCTCTGTGCCCTTAACGAGAGTCATTGTAGCCTTAACGACGATTCCTCTTACGCCCTTCGGGTCAGGTGCGCCCGTAACGGCACACTCGAGTACATAAGGCAACTCCATGATAACGTTCTCGATCTCGAAAGGTCCGATACGGTAACCGGAAGACTTGATGACATCGTCTGTTCTTCCGACATACCAGATGTAACCGTCCTCATCCTGCCAAGCAGTATCACCTGTGTGGTACCAGCCGTCGTGCCATGCATCCTTTGTAAGTTCAGGTGAGAGGTAGTACTCGAGGAAGAGTCCCTTCGGGTGGTACTTCTGTGTGTTGATGCAGATCTCGCCTGTCTCACCGGGCTTGCACTCCTTGCCGTCGGGATCGAGGATCTTAACTTCATAGAGAGGATTCGGGCGGCCCATGGAGCCGAGTCTGATTCCGGAACCTACGAGGTTAGCGATAACGAGTGTTGTCTCTGTCTGACCGAAGCCCTCCATGAGACGGATTCCCGTAGCTTCCATGAAGCGGTTGAATACCTCAGGGTTCAGAGCCTCACCTGCAGTAACTGCGTACTTCAGGGAAGAAAGATCGTATTTGCTCAGGTCTTCCTTGATGAAGAATCTGAACATTGTCGGAGGAGCACAGAATGTTGTGATGTTGTGCTTCGCGAACATGGGGAGGATCTCTTCTGCCTTGAATCTGTCAAAGTCGAATGTAAATACGGGAGCCTCGCAGAGCCACTGTCCGTAGAGCTTGCCCCAGAGAGCCTTACCCCAGCCCGTATCTGAGATGGAGAAGTGGAGTCCGTTAGGATCGACATTCTGCCAGTACTTGGCTGTTGTGATATGACCGATAGCGTACATGTAGGAGTGGAGAGCCATCTTTGGATAGCCTGTTGTTCCTGATGTGAAGAACATAACCATCGGATCGTAGCCGCATGCGTAGTCAGCGGGTCTCTCGAACTCATCGGAGAACTTGACGAACTCCTCATCGAATGACCTCCAGCCGGGTCTTGAACCGTTGCAGAGGATCAGTGTCTGAAGTCCGTAAACAGCTGCAGCCTTCTCTACTTCATCAGCCGCATCGTCATCGGATGTGCAGACAATCGCCTTGACGGAAGCTGCCTGGAAGCGGTACTCGTAGTCCTTGTCACGAAGCAGGTGGGTAGCGGGGATAGCAACGGCACCGAGCTTCTCGAGAGCCATCATGCAGAACCAGAACTGGTAGTGACGCTTAAGAACGAGCATTACCTTGTCGCCCTTGCCGATGCCCAAGGACTTGAAGTAGTTCGCTGTCATGTTGGAGTACTTCTTGATGTCAGTGAAAGTGAAGCGCTTCTCTGTTACACAGTCCTTTGCAACCCAGAGCATGGCGAGCTTCTCGGGATCCTTCTCGGCGATGGCATCAACACAGTCGAAAGCGAAGTTGAACTTCTTGCATGCAGGTACGTTTACGTCAACGTCAACGAGATGTCCGTGCTCATCGAGAACGCCGTTCAAGTACTTGGCGTAGATGGGGTCCTTGAGATTTGCAGCATCTACGTTTGTCTGTGAGTCTGTCTTGATCTCTGTCTTATAAGGAGGAATATAATCGTCATTCTTGTCTGCAAGCTTGGGATCGATGATGATCGCATAGAACTCGCAGTCCTCGCCGCCGATGGCAAACTCAGCGTGAGGTGTCTCAGGGTCGAAATAGATGACGTCGCCTTCGTGGAGCACCTCGAAAGAGTCACCGAGCATGACCTTCAAAGAGCCTCTTACTACGATGTTGATCTCCTGTCCGCCGTGAGTAACGAGCTTATAAGGAGGATTCAAAGCCTCATCGGAGTAGGGGAGGATGACGCGGTAAGGCTCGCACATCTTGTTCCTGAATCTTGAAGCGAGACGGAGATACTTTGTCTGGGAATCGGCACGTCTTACGATCGGACGTCCCTGTCCTCTTCTTGTTACCGAGTACTCCGTAAGTGAAGGGGAGAATCCTTCGAGGATATCGGCGATGTCGACCTTGGCAAGGTTAGCGAACTTGTAGCAGAAAGTGAAGTTAAAGTCTTCCTTTCCTTCCTCGTAACGCTCATACTCTTCGGCCGTGAGCTCCATCTTCTGTGCAGCTTCCTCGAGGGAGAGTCCCATGTCCTGTCTTAAGGACTTAACTCTGCCTGCGACTTCCAGCAGCTTAGCTTCGACTTCGTTGTTTAAGTTCTCTGCCATTTTTGTTACCTCCATGTGTTCCGGCATTTTTCTTAACGCCGAGGCAATAAAAAAGCCCCAACGTTCCTCGAACGTTGAGACGCATTACCGTGTTACCACTCAACTTGTGATCCCTTTATAAGATCACCACTTCAGGTTCCTTCAAACCCTATGCCTTAACGCGGCCATACGGATGCGGTCTACTCGAAGTATATAAATGTCATCTTATACATCATATATACATCATTCGGCACATCAGCTCGGAAGCGATAGTCACTTGGCGGTCTATGTTGTCGGGATCTCAGCACCCCCGGCTCTCTGTGTACATCAACGGCCGGACCTTCTTCGTCACAGCATTTGTGTATAAAACAATGCCATGATATACGCAGAGCAATTGATTGTCAACAATATTTTGTTTACATAGGTTTTACATCTGAGGCGTTTAATTATTAATTTAATCAAATTAAAATGTTGGTATCTGAGTTTATTTTGGACAAGTGAGGAACAATTATGCTGTACCAGAAGTATCTTGTTACCGGAGCAAAGGACCCTGTCGGAAGACTGGTCGTTCAGATGTTGTTGGCGGAGGGCGCACAGGTTCGCGTTCTTGTACCGCCCGAATCGGATTATTCCCTGCTTAAGGGCATGGGTGCCGAGATTGCGGAAGGTGAGATCGTCGATAAGGACTCTCTCAAGGACTTCCTTACGGTAGAAGATCCCAGACACTCCGCGGTTATTCACACCGAGGAGATCCGTTCTATCTCTAACAATAAGAATATGGATATGCGCCGTACGAATGTCGCAGGTGCGATCAATATGATCGACATGTCGATGCGTGCGAAGATCGGAAGATTCATATACCTGGGTTCCGCATATTCCCTTGATCCCGATACTGCTATGTCAGGCGGCAAGGTAGAGTTTGACAGAACAAAGGTTGACGGCGACTACGCAGTCACCAAGGCAGAGGCTTCCGCATATCTTATGGAGAAGATTACTCTTAATAAGTTCAATGCATCTCTTCTTCTTCCTACATTCATTATCGGTCCCGGATTCTCCGAGGACTACGATATGAACAAGATCCTCAGAAAGTATCTCGAGAACAAGGTATCCACGGTATCCGGCGGACATGCTTTCGTTGATGTACGTAATGTAGCTTCTGCTCTCGTTGCGGTATGTGAGAACGGTGAGACCGGCGGTACATATATCCTTAACGGTGAGTACAAGTCCGCGCAGGAGTTCTTCTCCGAGGTGACGGCGACATCCGGTACCGAGATGGTAAAGGAGATGCCGAAGTGGGCACAGAGCAAGTCCATGGACAAGTGGGTAAGCCGCTTCTGCAGAATCACTAAGAAGGATAACCCGAAGGAAGTTTATGCTCTGTTCATGAACAATCCGGATGCCAACTACGAGAGCACGGTAGATGCGATCCTTCCCGAGAGTGAAGTGCGTAAGGTACATGATTCTCTTGTTGATGTTCTTACGCGTCCCGGCAATGAAGTATTACCTGACAGGATTGATCTTGAGAAGTCGGCTGAGGCTGCCGAGGCGGCGAAGGCTGCGAAGCCCGATGAGAGCCAGGAGGAAGTAAGTAAGGTTTCCGAGGCTGTTCTTAAGAGAGCTGAAGAGTCTGCGGCAAAGGCTGCTCTGTCGAACGAGGACGCAGCGAAAAGAGCTGCTGCAGCGGCTGCTGCAAGAGAGCGTGTTCAGGCTAAGATCGAGGCTGCCAAGATGAAGGCGGAACAGCAGGCGGCGATCGCTGCGGCTGAAGCAAAGACTTTGCCTCCCAAGCAGCAGGCAGGAGCAAAGCAGGCCGAGCCTAAGCCCCAGCCCGCGAATGAATCGTCTTTCGCGAAGATATCGGTAGCTGATGCTTTCGCACAGGCTCAGGCGGCAAAGGGTGCTGCACCTGCACCGGCGGCGTCGGTAGAAGACATTCCCGAAGTCGATCTGCCCGGCGGCAATACTCAACAGTAAATTGTAAAAGGTTTTATTTATATTAACCAACTCTGGAGAGAGAGGGATGCGAGGTTTAACCGCATCCCTTTTTCGTGCGTCGAAGTGGTACAATATCCGCATGAGAATAATACTTGCAAGCAAATCCCCGAGAAGAAAAGAGATCATGAGTCTCATTACATCCGACTTCGAGATAATCTCGGAAGAGGTAAACGAGCGTGCCATAGAGGCGCGTGTGCTGATAGACGGCGGCGATTCTGTCGCGGTTCAGAAGGAGCTCGCACGAGCCAAGGCGTCTGCCGTGTTCTCTTCGCTTCCGATAAGTGAGCGTAATGAGTGCATAGTTATCGGCGCGGATACAAGCGTCGTATGCGACGATAAGATACTCGGAAAGCCCGAGGACAAGGACGACGCACGCAAGATGCTTCGTATGCTCTGCGGAAGGACGCACGAAGTGATAACTGGTGTATGCGTTAAGTCCGCATCATTCGAGGAGAATTATGCGGAGATTACCCGCGTAAGATTCGGCGACCTCGACTCGTTCCAGGAAGAACTTATAGAAAGATATATCAATACAGATGAGCCTTACGACAAGGCGGGCGCTTACGGTATACAGAACGGCGGCGCGCTCCTCGTGGAGACGGTCGAAGGCGATTATTTTAACGTGGTGGGATTACCGGTAAGAAGACTGTCGAGGATACTCGGACATCTTCATATAGGATAATTATTTACTGTAATTCTTTATATAATCGATTACGAGGTCAACCGGGATGGGCTCATGCAGATACGTGCCCTGGAAGTATGTGCAGCCGTATTTCTTAAGCTTCTCGAACTGCTCTTCGGAACTTACGTTGGTCGCATCGACGGGGATGTCGAGTTCCTTAAGAAGACTTATCATGGAGTGCGTCAATACATCCGGAGCCGTGCCTTCCTTGAGGTCTGCCGTGAAGTGTCTGTCGAGCTTAACAAGAGAGATGGGAAGCAGCGGGATACTGTTAAGCGAAGAGTATCCGCGTCCGAAGTTATCAAGCGACATCGTGATGCCTGACGATGCGAATGCATCGAGTGTGTTCTGGATCTCGGACAGGTTGATCGTCGCACCGTCGGAAGGGATGTCTATGATGATATTATGCAGATTGCATCCTGCATCCTCCGCGAGCGAGAGAAGGTCTACCTGAAGGTCGGGAGTGTGAAGCTGAGTCGTTGACAGATTTACCGTCATGGACAGCTTGGGGTCGATCTCATTGATGAGAGCGAGCGTCTTGAAGGCGTTGCTCAAAGTAAGCTCGCCCAAGGCATATATGTGACCTGTCTTCTCAACATAGAACAGGAAGTCTCTGGTGTCCACCGTGCCGTGTTCGGGGCAGTCCCAGCGCACGAATGCTTCGAATCCCGTGAGAATCTTATCGGCATCAAATCTCGGCTGATAAACCATATAGATCTCGTCGTTATCAAAAGCCTTATCGAACAGCTTCTTGATCTCGTCTATGGTCATGTCCTCAAGGAACGAGCATCTGCCTTCGCCTTCCTTGGGTTCGTAGATCTTGGCATCAGTATCCTCGTTCACCGCATCGTACATTGCAGCTTCCGCGTGCTGGATAAGTTCGCCCGCGAAGATCGCGTCTCTGGGATACTGTGCAATACCTGCGAAAAAGCTTCCGTCCGATTCCTCATTCAGAGCCTTGGCAATCTCGACGGCATAGAGGAGCACTTCCGTATCATCCTTGAGTCTTGTCGTTACGATCGCGAATTCGTTGTTGGCGATTCGTCCTACGAAGTCCTTGGAGTCAGCGGCTTCTCTTAATCTGTGCGCCATGGTCTGAATGAACAGGTCAACTACGATATGGCCGTTCTTCTGTGAGAATCTGACCGGATCAGAGACTGTAAGATAGATCGCGTAGATCGGATTGGCATCGCAGAAAACTTCTTTCTCGGAGGCTGCCTGGAATGCCTTCTTATACTCGAGGATCTTGATGTCGGCATGCTCGTTGATCATGTGCCTGTTGGGAAGCGTAGTCAGAGGATCGAGAGCCATATAGCGGCTGGACTCGACTGCCTCCGCATAACCTGACTTATCCGCGATGTCCTCGTGTCTTACGATAGTACCGGGACGTGAAGACATGGTCTTCGATATCATTGCAGAGGTCTCATATGTAATGCGTCTTGATCTCTCGTCGGAAAGCTTCTTATCGAGCGTATCTATACGCTCGCCCACGCGCAGAATAAAAAACTCGAATATGGTATTGATGAGTATGGACAGCAATGCGAGACCGACCAGCATGAACAGGTCGCTGTTCCGTCTGTGCGAGAATGCTGAAGAATAGATGAATATCTGAACTACTGAAAGTGCTGCCGATATCCAGAAACCCGGGATACCGAACAGCAGATTAAGGAAGAAACCTGCGATTACGATGAATATGGAAATGATGACCTGAGCATATCCGACAAATACGAAGTTTTGTAAGAACAACCCTGCGATTATTATCAGGGTATAGATAATGCTCGTTATCGCGAACGCGGCTCTGCTGCGTATAAAAATCTTTTTCTCATCGTAATCCATGACACCACTATACATGAAGCGCTTGATGCGCGTTTTAATAAAAAGTAAATAAAAAATTAAAGTTAGATAAGATCGCTCCAAAATTCGATCGAATAGTCAGAATTTGTTAACATTTCGTTCCATGCCGCCTCACTTCCGGCACCGATCTCGTCCCATACGGCACATGTGAGGAATCCGCCTTTCGAGGCTCCCTGCAAAGCGACAGGAACGTCTTCGAAGATCAGGGTGGAGGACGGAACTGCCCCGAGAAGTTTTGCAGTGTGAAGGTAGATGTCGGGCTCGCTCTTGTCGGGCAGGTGAGGCATGTCGTCGAGCGCGACTATGACGTCGAACATGTCGTGTATTCCGAGGCGCGTGAAGGACGAGTCTATGTTCTCACGCGTAAGTGCGGTGGCACAGGCGGTCTTGAAACCAAACTCGCGGGTCTGTTTAAGATACTCGTAAACACCTTCCTTAAGGAGGACGTCTTCTGCGTAGGCGCGATTAACGTAAGCCTTCCACTCAGCCATGATCTGCCCGGGCGTATCCGGCAGGCGATAGCGGTCGCGCGTGTAGACCGCGGCGTCTTCGATTCGTACGGATTTGACGTAGTCCGTGTAGTCGGGGGTTACCTCAAATCCGCGCGAGTTAAGAAAAACGGTATCCGCCTGATTCCATACAGTCATGGAATCAAGCAGGGTACCGTCAACATCAAATATCAAAGCATCTGCTTTTCCTTTAAGTGAAGAAAGGAAAGGAAGCATCAATGCATGAACTGAACTTTCTCTGAGATCTCGGGAACGAGCTTCTCCTTGCGCTCGTTGAACTTGACCTTGTTGTCGTCGATCAGGTTGCCGCCGTGGCAGTCGATGGAAACGATCAGGGGTCCGAATTCCTTAGCCTTGAACTTCCACATAGCCTCAGGCATACCGAGGTCGAGCCACTCAACGCCCTCGACGTCCTCGATGCACTCTGCAGCAACTACTGCGCAGCCGCCGGGGAAGATAGTGTGAACAGCCTTGGACTCCTTACAGCCCTCAGTTGTCTTAGGACCCATGCCGCCCTTGCCGATAACGATCTTAACGCCTGTAGCAGCGAGGAATTCCTTCTCGGCCTTCTCCATTCTCATGGATGTTGTAGGACCTACGGCAACGCACTTCCACTTGTCTTCGCTGATCTTCTTCATGATAGGACCTGCGTGGAATACAGCCTTGCCCTTAAGGTCTACAGGACAGTCTCTGCCCTGAACAACTACTCTGTGGTGAACGTCGTCTCTTCCTGTTGTGATGTCACCCGTAAGATAGATTACGTCGCCGATATGGATCTTCTCGATATCCTCATCCGTTACAGGTGTAGTCAGATGCCAAATGCTCATAATGTAACTCCTTTGCTCGTGACGAAATCATATGTGAAGTCGGGATTGATCTTGATGCAGCCTCTTCTGTGAGCCCAGCATGCAGTAGAGATACCGACTGCGAGTGTAGCAGGGTGACGTGCAGCCTGCTCGATGTTTACGCCCATAACGGAGAGCTTACCGGAAAGTCCGCCGGGTCCGAGACCGAGCTCATTCAAGCCCTTCTCAAGCTCTTCTTCCATCATTGCAGCCTTGGGGTTCTCATTGTGAGAGCCTACGGGGCGCAGGAGAGCCTTCTTCGAAAGCTTAGCGGCAACTTCGGCGGAACCTGCGATACCTACACCGAGAAGTACGGGAGGACATGCGTTAACGCCGTAAGATGTCATCTGGTCGAAAATAATTCTTACGATACCTTCATAACCTTCGAGAGGCATGAGAACCTTAGCCATACCGGGGAGGGAGCATCCGCCGCCTGCCATGTAAACATAAAGCTCGATATCGTCTCTGTCCGGAACGAGTTCCCAGTCGATCCACGGTACGCGTACACCGACGTTGTTGCCTGTGTTGATCTCATCGAAGACCTGAACGGCATTGTGTCTTAAAGGTGCACGCTCTGTAGCCTTGAGAACAGCCTGCTTCAAAGCCTCGGGCAGTTCGTTCTGATAAGGGTAGTTTGTGCCGACCTTAGCGAAGAACTGGATGATACCTGTGTCCTGACAGGAAGGACGCTTGAGCTTATTCGCAAGCTCCATATTGTCAGCCATAGCCTTGTAAATCGTGGGAGCAAAACCCTCAGTCTCAACCTTAGCCATCTCCTTGAGCTTCGCATCTACGTCATCGGGAAGATGAGATCCAGCGTAGCAGATAAAGGAAGATACCAGGTCAGAGAGCTGATCTACAATCTTTTCATCGTACATAGAAAAACCTCCGTCCGGATATTTAATCCTGCAAAAATCTTTCTAATTATATCACGAAAGCTTGTCGTGTGAGACCTTGCTGTATTAATAATAAGAAAGTATAATAAGCCTTGCCTATAAACTACCTACGGGGTTTGTAATTATGTTCGAGATGCTCGCCGCAGAGAAGCAGAGAAAAGCATTTATAAGAAACGCGACAGAAAATGACCGCGTGCGTATGGCAAGTGAAGTTTATCCTGTTAACTGCAACGCGGAATGCGATATTCCTTATGAACAACCCGATGTCCCCGAACACAGACTCGATATATATAATTTGAGCGGAACGACCGTGGGCGATACGGCTTTCTTCCTTATCCACGGCGGAGCTTTCGTATACGGTTACAAGGAGATCGACAAGAACTTCGGAATGAATCTTGCGGTGTTCTCCGGAGTCCCTGTCGTTAATGTCAACTATCATCTTATGCCTGCCAAGTCGCTGTCCGGTGTGTTCAACGATCTGTGTGCAGCGATCGATTATATCTCCAAGCAAAGAGGCATCCGTAAGCTTCATATCATTGGTGATTCCGCAGGCGGATATCTGTCGGTACTGCTTACATGCCTTCTCCGCGATAAGGATGTAAGACACGAGATGGGCGTGTTCATCAACTGCGATGTCGAGGTTCTCTCGGTATCATCTATATGCGGTCTTTATGGCGGAAGTCCCAAGGGATTCCCGGGAATATATTTTACCAAGCCCGCAGGTTCGGAAGGTGCTGACATAGATCTTCCAGATTATGTTTACGACTTAGCGAAAGTCATCAAGCGCACGGGCCTTCCTCGCACATGTCTGGTTACAGGCGACAAGGACTTTCTGCACGATATTAATATTGAGATGAGGGACTTCCTTGTCGAAGAAGGGATACCCGTTAAGTTCTACGATGCGATCTCGAATGAGAGCCGTGTGGCAGAGCATGTCTATGCGATATCCGATCCTGCTTGGCAGGAATCTCATACGGCAATGATGTTGATAATAGAGAATGCTGTCGGCTGAGTTTGTACTAGTCCTTTTTTACTATGAATTGATATTCGGTTTCTCGGTCTTCGGATCGGGGTTCGCTGCGACCATACCAGGCATAATCTTAAGCTCACTTTATATCGGCATACCTGTTGCTTTGCTGCTTCTGTGTTTCAGAGGCAAGGGAAGAGTTGCGGCCGAGATAGTTGCGCGTGTTCTTACTGCTATACCGTTCCTGGTCGAGTTCTTTATCAATATGCAGTTTAAGACTTTGTATGATCTTCGCACCGTTTTATTCGGAGGCGGCGATGCGCTGACGGGATTCTCTTCAACCATCCGCGGTCTGATAGTAAGTCCTTCCGGTATAGGACACATCGCTTTATACCTGCTGCCGACGGTGCTGTTCGTGGTAAGAGTGCTTCTCGGTAAGTTCAGACCTGTGATGCCCGACAGATGGAAGATCGGTGTTCTTGCTGTTCTCATGCCGGTCGCATTCTTCTCGAATGTGATCATGATCTCGCTTAATCCCGCTTCCCAAGCGATACATAATAATGAATATACTTTCCCTGCTGCAGCCGAGAAGTTCGGTCTGTCGGAGGCGCTGGGACTTGATATCAGAAGTCTGCTTAAGGGTGACTCGGATCTTGAGTTCCAGACGGTTCAGGTTCCCGTGACGGCTCTGCCGACCGCGACACCTACGCCCACACCGATCCCTGTTCCGACAGTGCCCGGTGCCACTGCGACCCCCACACCTTCTCCGTCGCCGACGCCGTATCCGCATGTTATGGATATTGATTTCGAGGGTATCGCCGAGACTGAGTCCGGAACCATCGCGAACCTCGCGGCTTACTGCGCGACGCTCGAGCCTTCGATGAGCAATGAGTACACCGGTCTTTTCGAGGGGAAGAACCTCATCATGATAACCGCAGAAGCATTCACGGCAGAGGCGATCGACCCTGTAATTACGCCGAACCTTTACCGTCTCGCGACACGCGGAATTAACTTCACTGATTCGTATGTGCCTGCGACCGCGGGTACCATCGGAGGCGAGTTCTCGCACATCTTCGGTCTGCTACCGCAGGACGGCGGCGTGTCTTTCTATCACATGGCATGCAGGGGCAACACGTATCTTACGATGTCTCAGAGACTCAATGCTCTCGGCTACTACGGCATGGCGTTCCACAACAACGACTATCAGTACTACACTCGAAATGTTACGCACAACCTGCTCGGATATTCTGAGGGCTACATGGGATGGGGCAACGGACTCGAGTCCTATATCGATCCCGTATGGCCGGAGAGCGACCTTCAGATGATGGAGGCGACGATCCCGATGTATATCGATCAGCAGCCTTTCAATATCTACTACATGTCGGTAAGCGGACACTCGAATTATTCCCGTTATGCGAATGCGCAGAGCCGTGCGCACTGGGATGAGACTGCTTCTCTCGAAGGTCAGTGCTCCGATACAATCCGCGCTTATATCGCATGTCAGGTCGATCTCGACCGCGCTGTCGGATATCTTCTCGAGCAGCTCGAGGCAGAAGGAATTCTCGATGATACGGTCATCGCAATCTGCGCCGACCACTATCCTTACGGACTCGACAATGAGCACCTGTCGGAGTTGTACGGATACGAAGTTACCAACACGGTTCTTCGCGATCACAACCGTCTGATCCTGTGGTGCGGATGTCTTGAAGATGAAGATCCGATCATCGTCGACACACCGACGATGTCCATCGATATGCTGCCGACTCTGCTCAACCTGTTCGGCATAGAATATGATTCCCGTCTGCTTCCGGGACGTGATGTTTTCTCGGATGCGATGCCGCTGTACTTCAATGCGGGATACGACTGGAGGACGGACCTCGGAACTTACCTAAGTTCGCGCGCGACATTCTATCCGGATGATCCCGATGCCGAGATTCCTGAAGGCTATGTAGATACGGTCCGTGCGATCGTTGCCAACCGTATCAATTACTGCAGCGGAGTTCTGTCTTCGAATTATTTCAGATACCTGTTCGGCGATCCGAACGGCGACTACACACAGTACATTATCGATACCGAGCCGGTTCGTGTATATGATGAGAATCCCGACGATACGCCGCCTACGGATACCGTGCCTGTCGATACGACTCCTTCCGATACGGCGCCGACTGAAACTGCTCCGACGGAAGCTGCACCGGTTGAGACGGCGCCTGTTGATACTGCATCGGTTCAACCGATGCAGTCGGATGTTCCAGCTGAAGGTTAAGCAGAGGTTATTTCTGCATACCTTTCTACGTTTGGGGCCAAATTATAGAGCACTATGCAGAATATCGGTCAAATTCTGCATAGTGCTCTGCCTTTTTTAATTTTTTGAAGAGTAAAGTGAAGAATTCTCAGCGCGTCTTCTTGTAAGTGGAATTAATAAGTTTTGAAATCGGCTTATATACCCAGAAAGTGATGAATCCGATAACCAGTCCCTTGAACAGATTGAAGGGAAGGAAAGCCCAGAGAACGAGGCTTGTCTTGTCTGTGATCAGGGGGTTAACCGCTGAGCTCATTCCGACGATCGCTTCAGTAGAATAGTTCAGAACCGAGCCGTAAAGAGGCAGTGTGATGAAGTAGTTGAAAGGCACTGCGAGTAATGCCAGTACCGCTGTCGCGATAAGCATGGATACGATCGCACCTTTTCTTGTTCTGTGCTTCTCGTAGATCTTGCCTGCCGTGAATACATAGAAGCTTCCCGTGATGAAATTGCTCATCTCGCCGATGCCTGCTGTTGCTGTGACGGGCAGGTGAATAAGGTTCTTAAGAAGCTCGATAACGATGCCGTAGACGGGACCCAATGCGAACGAACCGATGAGGACCGGAAGCTCGGAGAAATCGAACTTCAGGAACGGCGGTACGAACGGGAGGTTAAACTCAAGATACATGAGTACTACGGCCATTGCGGTGAAGATAGCGGTTACTGCGATCTTACGTGCATTGACTCTCGAACGTGTTACAGAATCTTTGGTAATTTCGGACATAAAAAACAACTCCTTCCATCCGGACTTTAACCGTCGGCCGCGAAATCTCATCGCGTCAGTCCCGTCATAAGATTTAACGGGAGTTGCGGGCTTACCTTTCTGCATATCGCTTTGAAGGCTCACCGCCGGTGGGGACTTACACCCCGCCTTGGATTCTGTGGAGATTATAAACACATGGAGTTGTTAATGCAACAAGATATCAGATTTGTTCTGAGCGAAAAGCGTTCTGCTCTGCAAGTTCCGCAGACGCTTCGCGTCGAGGACTGTTCGACGCCAAGAGCAAACGCTTAGAGCTTACTCGTCCCAGGGGAGGACCTGCTCGAGACCGTAGTATGCCTCAAGCGACATGTCATTCTCGTGAAGGTAAGTCGCGAGCTCGACGCCGACGTAGCGGTAGTGCCATGCCTCGATGTCGTAACCTGTCTCATAGACCCACTGCTGCTGGAAGCGTCTTACGAATCCGAATTCGTGACAGTGTTCATTGACCCACATACCTGTGGTGGTCTCGCCGAACTCGTCGAGGATCTCGTACTGACCTTCGGGTGTGATGTCGAGGGCGAGACCCAACTGGTGTTCGGAGCGGCCGGGAACAGCATTCTTACGAACCGAGAAAGTGATGCCTCGAAGATTAGTCGAACGATCAAAAAGATACTGCTGGATATTCGCGTCTCTGTAGCCTGAGACAAGAAAGAGTCCCTGTCCCGTCGCTTCGACGCATGCGTCATACATCGCGAGCCATGCATCGCATGCCTCGGCTCTGATCTGCTGGTTCATCGAGTGCGGAGCATCGACGAGATCCGGCGGTACATAGTCTAAAGGGAGTGCGTAATATTTGTTGACTAGTACAGCGATGTCTTCGGGGTTATCGACGATCTGCGCGCGGACTGATCTTGCATCCACAAAACCGTTGTACCATGTCTCCTCGAACTGCGGCTCGACATACTCGGGTACGGGAGTCGGCACGGGAGTGGGAAGAGGCGTCGGTGACGGTGTGGGTGTAGGGGTCGGCGAAGGTGTCGGTGTAGGAGTCGCCGCGACTGTCGTCTCAACAACCGTCTCTACAGCGGCAGGCTTTGCACAAGAAGAAGTTCCGCCGATGAAAGCGGAACCTGCTATAAAAACACATGCCAGTTTAAAGAACCGGTTATCTGTTCTCATACTCTTTGCAAGTCTTCTCGTAGTTCTCGATGGTGCCTATGTCGATGCATGAACCGTCCCCCTTGAAAGCGTAGACGGGCATCTTCTTATAGAGCCATGAAGGGAAGTTGCCGGGGGCATCGGGTGAGCCGCCTTCGGCGATGTATTCCTTGAACATAGGGAGAATATCGCGGCCGTAGAAATATGTCGCATAGATGCCCCATTCGCTCTTGGGCTCCTGCGGCTTCTCTTCCATATCGAGTACGCGTCCGTCATTATCGAGAACGGCTACTGCCAGCTTCTGTCTCTGGTGAAGTTCGGGAACGTTGATCGCGATCAGAGTGGGTGCGCTCTTCTCCTTATAGAAATCATACATATGAGTCATGCTGTAAGTGAAGATATTGTCACCTGCAAGGATGCAGATATCGTCATCAATACCGAGTGTATCGATCGTGTATATAATGTCGCCGATGGCGCCTCTCTTGTTGGTGTCATCTGTAGTGCCGTCATCGAGTACGATGATCGGAGCCTTGCCGTCCCTGTTCTGGGAATCAGCCCATTCACAGAAGGGTGTGTAGAACTTCGAATTGGTGATAAGGGCAACCTTCTTAAGATCAGGTATCTCGTCGACTGCATCCATAATATAGTCGATTATAAGACGGCTTCCCAAAGGCAGAAGCGACTTCGGTTTGTCCTTCGTGAGAGGGTAAAGTCTGGTGGCATAACCTGCAGCCAAAAGAATAGCGATCATGAAGTGTCTCCTCAACAGATTTTTACTTATTATACACTACAACGAATATATCTTTGTTATAATTAGTCGACAAAAACTTTTCGAAAGAAGATTCGCATTTATGGATATATGTGCAGTTGTAATGGCGGCAGGCGATGGTAAGAGGATGAAGTCCTCTCACTCCAAGGTAGTGCATCAGGTTGCAGGTAAGCCGATAGTAAAGTGGGTTTACGATGCCCTTTGTGAGGCGGGCTGCGAAGAGCAGGTTTACATCGTAGGCGAGAAGCAGGAAGAGATAAGAGATGTTCTTGGTGAAGGCGTCGCTTATGTGTTCCAGGAGCAGCGCTTGGGTACCGGACATGCGGTCATGCAGGCAGAGCCTTTCCTTGAAGGAAGAGGCGGATATGTTATCGTTCTTCCCGGCGACTGTCCGATGGTAAGTGCAGTTACGATCGACAAGGCTCTGACCAAGATGGAGCACGGTGATTATGCAGCGGTCGTAATCACTGCAAGAGCGGATGATCCGACAGGTTACGGAAGAGTCGTAAGAGACGAGAAGGACAATGTATTAAGGATCGTCGAGCACAGAGACTGTAACGAAGACGAGCTCAAGATAAGAGAGATCAACTCCTCGATGTATGTGTTCAAGACATCGCTGCTTCTGTCGGCACTCGGAAGACTTTCCGCACAGAATGCCCAGAAGGAATATTACCTTACCGATACGATCGGCATCCTCATTAAGGACGGCGGAACGGTAGGTTCCGTTGTATGTGATTTTGAAGATACACTCGGCGTCAATGACAGATACCAGCTCATGCAGGCAAGCAAGATCATGAACAAGAGGATCTTGAGAAAGCACATGATGAACGGTGTCGAGATCGTCGATGAGGATTCGACTTGGATCCACTCCGCAGTCGAGATCGGAAGAGATACGATCATTCTTCCGGGCACAAGACTTATGGGCAACACCATCATCGGAGAGGACTGCATCATCGGTGAGAATACAAGACTTGACGGAGTGCAGGTCGGCAACGGTACGACCGTGGATTCGTCCATCGCGACGGAGTCGATCATCGGCGCTGACTGCCGCATCGGACCGTTCTCACACATAAGACCCGGATCGCTCATCAAGGATCATGTAACGATCGGTGCATACGTAGAGATCAAGAGTTCCGAGATTGACGAGTACACAAGAGCAAGACACCTTACTTACATCGGTGACTCCAAGGTCGGTAAGAATGTTAACTTCGGATGCGGAACGGTTACCTGTAACTACGATGGTGTCGACAAGGTCGGATGTACGATCGAAGATAACGTATTCATCGGCGGTAACTCCAACATCCTCGCTTCGGTCGTCTTAGGTCACGACAGTTATATCGCTGCAGGCTCGACGATCACGGATGACGTTCCCGCGCTGGGACTCGGCATCGCCCGTAAGAAGCAGGAGAACAAAGAGGACTGGGTAGCCAAGAAAAACCGTATGCGCGGAGCGAATTATATCAAGCTCGATACACGCCGTTCGGAGGTCTGATACGGATGTCTGATGCGTGGCTGATCGCAGGTCTCGGCAACCCCGGGAATAAGTACGCTTATACATGGCATAACTGCGGATTCTTAACTCTCGACATGCTCGCCGAGAGGAATAATATCCGTGTGGACAGGACGCAGTTTCATGCTCTTTTCGGCAAGGGGAAAATAGGCGGGAACGACGTGTTCCTGATGAAGCCCAATACTTTCATGAACAACTCGGGACAGGCAGTGGGACCTTTCGCGGCATACTACAAGATAGACCCGTCGCACATCATCATCGTGTACGACGACATTGATATCGAGGCGGGAACGATACGCGTAAGAGCCAAGGGCAGTGCGGGTACGCATAACGGCATGAAGTCCGTCATTCAGTATCTGGGCACACAGGAGTTTCCGCGCGTAAGGATCGGAACGGGTCCCGTGCCCGAGACGACGGATCTGATCACATTCGTCCTGCAGGATATTCCGAAGGACTTAAGGCAGAAGATGTACGATTCTTTCGAGGAGGGCTGCAAGGCCTGCGAGGATATCGTCAATGGCAAAAGAGATTAAAGAATTACTCGAGAAGATAAGTCTGGATAAGACTCTGATGTCTGCCATGGAGCAGGCGGTGCTTAAGGGAGGTCCCGTTAATATAACGGGACTTTGTGAGCAGCAGAAAGGGTATATCATCTCGGCGCTTGCATATAAGTACGACAAGAAACCTGTCGTCATCGTCTCTGACATAACCCGCGCGAAAGCGCTTATCGGCGGCATGGCTCCGTTCACGGGAACGGACGTGCCGGTGTTAAAGCCTGCGGAGCTCTCGCTCGTATCGGCTGTGGCTTCTTCACACGAGAATGAAAGTGAGCGGACGGGCGTCATCGCCAAGATCGTAAACTGCAATCTCGATGCGGCGGTGATCTGCGCGCCGGCACTGCTTAACAAGATGCCTTCCGCGGAAGAGTTCAAAAAGAAGTTTATCAAGCTGACATTGGGCAAGGCATACGATCCGGTCAAGCTCGTCTCCGATCTGTCATTAAGCGGTTACGAGAGAGTCGGCATGGTATCGGGACAGGGCGAGTTCTCCGCAAGAGGAGACGTCATCGATGTGTTCCCGCCCGACATGGATCAGCCTGTAAGAATCAGTTTCTTCGATGATGAGATAGACCAGCTTAAGACTTTTAACCCCGATGACCAGAGGTCGATAGAGGGCTTGAAGAAGGTCGTGATCTGCCCCGCGTTCCTGTATACGTTTACGGAGGAGCAGCGTAACAAGATCAGCTCGGATATGATCCACGCGGCTGCGTTCGACATCAACAAGATGAATTCGAATTCGCAAAGGTCCGTCGGCGAGATCCTCGAGAGATACAGCCAGGCTGACTCGGAGGCGATCAGGCAGGGCATGAGGATATCCGCCCTCGCAAGATGGATCGGCGTCATCAATCCTTCCGCACACAGCGTGCTTGAGTACATCAATCCGAACCGCATGATGCTGTTCGTAGATGAGTTCTCCGAAGCACGAAGCAGGATCGACGGTTATAACGCGGACTTCGCTACAAGAATAAAGAGTGCCTATGAGCTGGGCCAGGCTCCGTCCTGCGCTTACGATTCGGTATTTAAGATCCCCGATGCGATGAAGGCTCTGGATTCTCATGCGGGCACGGTGACGCTCGCCTGTCTTAAGTCTTCCATGAGCGGTCTTCCCGGAGGACAGACTATAAGCTGCCCCGGACTGTCGACGGACAACTGGGTCGGCCGCGACGATAATCTTATCAACTACATAAAGAACGGTGCCGGTACTTATTCGTCCGAGATCGTGTTCATGATCACAGGTACATCAAGATGCGACTCGTTCAGACAGAGGATGCTCGAAGGCGGGATTGATATCAACATCATAAGCAAGGCTCTGCCGTCGGGCTTCGAGTATCCCGCAGCAGGACTTGTTCTTATCGGCGAGCAGGAGATCTTCGGCAGCGAAAAGAAGCACGTCCAGAAGAAGAGCGGCGGAGCCAGGATCACCTTTTTCGGTGATGTCGCGCCGGGCGATTACGTCGTCCATGACGTTCACGGTATCGGTCTGTATGAGGGTATCGTCAACCTCAAGATGGGCAAGTCCTCACAGGACTACCTGAAGATCAACTATGCCAAGAACGCGGTCATATATCTTCCTGTTGACAAGATCGATAAGCTGTCGAAATACGTCGGTCCCGGAGGCAAGCAGCCGAAGCTGTCGAGCCTCGATTCGCAGGAGTGGAAGAAGAATGTCGAGAGGGCAAGATCGTCTGTTAAGAAACTTGCTTTCGACCTTGTGAAACTGTATGCGGTACGACGCGCCAACAAGGGCTTCGCATGCGGCCCCGACGACTCGTATCAGAAGGAGTTCGAGGAGAGTTTTCCTTACGAGGAGACCTCGGATCAGATCGCGGCTATCAGAGATATAAAGAACGATATGGAGTCCGTCATCCCGATGGACAGACTCCTGTGCGGAGACGTCGGTTTCGGTAAGACCGAGGTCGCATTCAGGGCGATATTCAAGTGTGTCATGAACGGCAGGCAGGCTTTCATGCTCGCGCCCACCACGCTTCTTGCCCAGCAGCATTACGATAATTTCAAGGAGCGTCTCGGTGCTTTCCCGTTAAGAGTGGTGCTGCTGTCGAGATTTGTTCCCGCGAATATCATCAAACAAAATCTTCAGGACATTAAAGAAGGCAAGGCGGATGTTGTTATCGGAACGCACCGCATACTCTCGGATGACGTTGTACCGAATAAGCTGGGTCTTCTCGTCGTCGATGAGGAGCAGAGATTCGGCGTTAACCACAAAGAGAAGATCAAGGCGATGAGGGCGAATATAGATGTCCTCACTCTGACCGCCACACCTATCCCGAGAACGCTTCATATGTCGATGTCGGGAATACGCGATATCTCGATGCTGTCGGAGGCTCCGCTTAACCGCCGTCCCGTTCAGACATATGTTATGGAATATGACGAAGAGATATGCGTGCAGGCGTGCCTTCGCGAGATATCAAGAGGAGGTCAGGTCTTCTGGCTTCACAACAAGACCGGTGATATCGATACGGTCGCTGCGCATCTTAAGGAGATCATGCCGGGTGTCAGGGTCGTCTATGCCCACGGCAAGATGAGCGAGCATCAGATGGAGAAGATAGTCGAGTCATTCATCAGGGGTGAGGCGGATATTCTCGTGTGTACGACGATCATCGAGTCGGGCGTTGATATGCCTAATGTAAATACAATGATAGTAGAGAAGGCGGACGGATTCGGCCTGTCTCAGCTTTATCAGATCAAGGGACGTGTCGGAAGATCCGACCGTCAGGCGTATGCATATATCACTTATCTTCCGGACAAGGACATGTCTTCCGATGCGCGTAAGAGACTCATGGCGATCCGCGAGTTTACGGAGCTCGGTTCGGGCGTTAAGATCGCACTTCGTGACCTCGAGGTAAGAGGCGCGGGCAACCTTCTCGGCGCAGAGCAGCACGGACAGATGGATGTCATCGGATATGAGCTTTACTGCAGAATGCTCGACGAGGAGATCAAGCATCTTAACGAGACGGGAGACACTGAGTTCAAGCTCCCGCTTCAGGTCAATGTCGAGATCGACTTCGACTCTTATATACCTCCTTCGTATATTCAGGACGAGGCTTTACGTATGGCGGCTTACAGAAGGATCGGTGCGATCGCATCGCAGAAGGATGCCGACGATATCATCGACGAATTGACCGACCGTTACGGTCAGCCTCCCAAGCAGGTCGAGTTCCTCACGAATGTCGCGCTCATCAAGGCTCTTGCAAGTCAGGCCGGATTCGAGAAGGTTTGCATCAGGGAGACCGGCGTGCTTCTGTATTTCGCCTCGGACCGTAAGGCGGACTTCGAGACGGTGAGTATACTTCTCTCGCGCCCCGAGTATCAGGGACGTATCCTTTTCTGCGCGCAGGAAAAGCCGTATCTTCATTACAAACCAAAGGATAAGGACAGGGGCCGGACGGCCACGGATGCGATAAACATTCTTAACATTCTCATAAAATCTTAATGGTATGATGTGATTACAATCTAAGTCCATCAGGGGAGGACCATTATGCTTAAGACGGTGAAAGACGTTAAGAAATTTGTCGTGGAAAACGACATCAGGATGATCGATTTCCGTATGATCGATATCAACGGAAGGTGGCACCACCTAACGATCCCGGCAGAAAGATTCTCGGAAGACACAATGATATCAGGTATCGGCTTCGACGGAAGCAATTACGGTTTTGCTCCTGTCGAGAAGAGCGACATGGTATTTATTCCGGATCTGTCGAGCGCACAGATCGATCCTTTCTGTGAGATCGCGACTCTCGCCATGATCGGCGACGTCAGAGTTATCGGCAAGGATGCCAATATTCCGTTCAACCAGGAGCCCCGTAACGTAAGCAAGCGTGCGGAGGAGTATATGAGGGAGACCGGTGTAGCCGATACTTTCCTTCTCGGACCCGAGTTCGAGTTCTATGTATTCGATGAGGTGTCCTACGAGAACAAGCCTCAGGCTGCGGGCTTCACGATCGACGGCGAAGAGGCTTTCTGGAATACGGGCAATAATGCTTACGGCGGCAACGGATATCAGACTCCTCATCAGGGCGGATATCATGCAGCGCCTCCGCAGGATATCGGATACGACTACAGATCCCGAGTTACCATGGAGATGGAGAAGCAGGGCATTCAGGTCCGCTACCACCATCACGAGGTCGGCGGTCCCGGTCAGATGGAGATCGAGGTCGAGTTCGATTCCATGACCAACATGGCAGACAAAACCATGCTCACAAAGTACATCATCAAGAACGAAGCGGTAATGGAGGGCAAGACTGCGACCTTCATGCCTAAGCCTATCTACGGCGAGGCGGGCTCCGGTATGCATGTCCATATGCTTATGTTCAAGGAGGGAAAGCCCGTATTCTACGATGAAAACGGTTATTCCGGTCTTTCCGAGACGGCTCTGCACTTTATAGGCGGCGTTCTGCGTCATGTCCCCGCGATATGCGCATTCTCCAATCCTTCTACTAATTCATATAAGAGACTGCTTCCGGGCTTTGAGGCTCCGGTAACGATCGGCTATGCTACGGCAAACAGATCTGCCGTCATCCGCATCCCGGCCTATGCGAAGAATCCCGACAAGAAGAGGTTCGAGCTTCGTAACCCCGATGCTACGTGCAATCCCTACTACTGCTACGCGGCTATCCTCATGGCGGGTCTCGACGGTATTAAGAACAAGATCGACCCTGAGAAGGAAGGCTACGGCCCGTATGACTTCAATCTTTTCGAGCTGTCTGAGGAGGATAAGAAGAAGATAAAGGGCTTGCCGAAGTCTCTGGGCTCCGCTCTCAAGGCTCTCGAAAAGGATCACGCGTTCCTCACGGAAGGCGGAGTGTTCCCGGAGGAGCTCATCGAGCTGTGGATCAAAAACAAGCGCGAAGACCTCAAAAAACACGTCGCGATGCCCACTCCGATGGAATACCAGATGTATTACGATCTCTAATATCACAAAAAACACCATACAGTTATCGTCAATCTGTATATAATTGGGCAACAGACTTGAAATAATTTGTTTACAAAGTATAATCTATATATCAGTAAGATTTTATTTTTGTAATGTTATGGTGGGGTGGAAATCATGGCAGGCTTTTTCGATGTTATAAAGGGCAAGAACGAAGGGAACAATAACAACCCTGCAGTTGAAGTGAATTCGGCAGGAGAGGTTTCCGGCAGCAGACCCGGAAGTTCCAGCAATGCCAAGGCGAGCGGTTCGACGAAGATCGATTCGCCGGCTGCTTCGTATGCAAGAGAACGTGCGGCTGCAGCTAAGGCTCAGATCGAAGCTCGTAAGGCAATGGAACAGTCCCGTAAGGCAGGCGGCAAGGAAGAAGAGAAGAAACCTGAAGAGAACGGCGAGAGAAAGCCTCCCGTTGGTCTTAAGGCTCCTATCAAGAGACCTCCGTCGGCATCAATCAACCGTGCTGCACAGACTCAGAGCAACACCGGTGCCGTTGCAAGCCATACCGATGCTGCGGTTAAGCCTATTCATACAGCAAACAAGTCTCCTGCCGCTATCGCAGCAGAGAAGGCTAAGCTCGAACTCGATCAGGCTTTGAGCCGCGAGGAGCGTGCTGTCAAGGAAGCAGAGAATGCCGCATCCAAGGCAGAGGAAGCAAGGCTTGCAGTTAAGAAGTCCGGCGAAGTCCGTGAGGCTGCAATGAAGTCTGAGGATGAAGCAGTCAAGAAGGCTAAGGTTGTTGAAGGCGAGTACGCTGCAGCATTCGAGGTTGCACAGAAGGCCGAGGCTGAGGCTGCCGAGGCACAGAAGAAGGCTGAGGAGGCAATCGCCAAGGCACAGGATGCGATCAAGATCGCTAACCAGAAGAAGACCGAGCATGAAGCGGTAATGTCCGTTGTTCAGGCTGAGGAGAAGGCGCGTAAGGCTGCAGAGGAGTTTGAGCTTGAAGCTAAGAATTCCGCTACACATGCCGAGGAGCTTGCCAAGTCCACGGCTCAGAAGGCTGAAGAGGCAAAGACAGCTACCAAGAAGGCTCAGGAAGCATTCGATATTGCCAACCAGAAGAAGCTTGAAGAGGATCACAGGATCGCTGCAGAGAAGGCTGAGGAAGAGGCTAAGATCGCAGCAGCTAAGGCAAGAGAGAAGGCTGAAGCAGCTGCCAAGAAGTTCGAAGAGGCTATGGCAGCAGCACGTAAGCTCGAAGAAGAAGCTAAGGCGGCAGCAGAGGCTGCAGCAGCTGAGGCAGCTAAGGCAGAAGAGCTTGCTGCAGAGAAGGCTAAGCTTGATGCGAAGGCAGCAGAAGAAGCTAAGGCAGAAGTTGCCGAGAAGGCAGAGGAAGCAGTATAAGGTCTTTTTAAAACGACAAAGTACAATGGGAGCCGTCCTTCGGGGCGGCTCTTACTATGATATAATCTCTTGTGGAAATGCCTCCATAGTTTAATGGATAGAACAGCAGTTTCCGGTACTGCTGGTACGGGTTCGATTCCTGTTGGAGGTGCCATGTTCACGGCAAACACCCTCACTACGTACTCGACGCGGAGCGTCTGCGTAAGTCCGTTCGGGAGTGTTTGCCGCTCTCAGAACAAACGGGGCTGCGTAAGTCCGCTCGGGAGCAGATGTTGCTCTCATACTGAGGTTTCCTATGATGACTGATACGATAGTTGATTACTGCGATGAGCTGAAGGACGGGGTTCGTACCCACGGAGCGGTTCAACGATAACCCCTATGCAGATGTTTTTATGAAGAGGGATTTGTAAATGATAGAAGTAATTACAGATAAGACATTAAAACCCGTGATCGCACGTGAAGTGCTCGAGGCGTTGAAGGAATGGTTCGAGGTCGATGAGAGCCGCGAGCAGTATATCAGGGAGAGCGCGGATCAGATATTTATTGCCGATAAAGAAGATGATAATTACGCAGGCTTCCTGTGCCTTAAGGAGACAGGTAAGGACACGATCGAACTTGCGGTCATGGGCGTGAAGAAAGAATTCCACCGCCACGGGATCGGAAGAAAACTTTTCGAGAAGGCGAAGGAGACGGCGGCGAAGGAGGGGTATTCCTTCATGCAGGTCAAGACCGTGAAGATGGGCGTGTACGAGGATTATGACATAACGAACCGCTTTTACTTGAGCTGCGGGTTCAAGGAGTTCGAGGTGTTCCCTCTGCTGTGGGACGAGGCAAACCCTTGCCAGATCTATGTGATGTCGCTGAAGGACTAATTGCATGAGAGTGAAGCTCATTAAGGTTAAGGCAGACGAAGTCGGGACCGTGTGGAAGATGCAGGTGCAGGCTTTTCAAGGTCTGCTCGCGAAGTATCACGATGACGACATAAGTCCCGCGACGGAGCCGTTGTCGCGAGTGGAAGAGAGATTCGCGCAGCCTGAGACGACATATTATTTTATCGAGGCTGAAGGCACTCGTGTCGGTGTCATAAGAGTTATCGACAGGAACGACGGGAGCCGCAAGAGGATCTCTCCTCTGTGGATCATGGAGGAGTACAGGGGTAAGGGTTACGCACAGGACGCGATGAAAGCGGCGGAAGAAATCCACGGCAGAACCAACTGGTGTCTCGACACGATCTTGCAGGAGAAGGGTAACATTCACCTGTATGAGAAGATGGGTTACCGTCAGACGGGGCGGATCGACCACATCAAAGACGGCATGGATATCGTTTACTTCGAGAAGGACTGATCAGGGCAGCGTATTGCCTGCGGCCTGATAGATCTCGTACCACTCTTTTCTGCTTAATGTGACTTCAGTACTTAATGCCATTTCCTGAACTCTCTTAGCTTGTGTGGTGCCGATGACGGCCTGGATCTTGTGAGGGTAACGGAGCACCCACGCGATCGCGACTGCGGACGAAGTAACGCCCTGCTCTTCGGCGATCCTGTCGAGGACTTTGTTAAGCTCGGCGTACTTGGGATTGCCGATGAAGACACCTTCGAAGAATCCGTACTGCAGTACCGACCACGCCTGGATAACGATATTGTTAAGTTTGCAGTATTCGAGTATGCTGCCGTCGCGCTCGATACCTGCATCGGAACTCATGTTGACGTGAAGACCTGCGTCGATCGACGGCGTGAAAGCAGCGGACAGTTGTATCTGATTTGTGCAGATGCGTGCATTAACGTCGCGCATCAGAAGCTCGATCATCATGGGATTCATATTCGAGACACCGAAGTCTATGATCTTGCCTGCCTTAACCGCAGCCTCGATCGCCTCGTTGATCTCATCCGTCTCCATGAGTGTGTCGGGGCGGTGAAGGAGAAGCGAATCGATATGATCCGTATTAAGGCGGGTGAGGATCCCGTCGATTGATTCCGTGATATGTTCCTTGGAGAAGTCAAAGTACTTAATTCCGTCGTCACGTCTTATACCGCACTTGGACTGGATCCACATCTTATCGCGAAGGTCGGGACGGTTGGAGAGAACCTTGCCTACGATCCTCTCGCACAGACCGTCTGCATAGCAGTCCGCGAGATCGAAAGCGTTGATACCTGATTCGAGCGCCGTCTCGATCAGGTTTTCTGTCTCCTTGGGAGAAAGTGAGCTTATCCTCATCATGCCGAGGATAACGGTGGAAAGCATAACGTTGTTCTTGCCGAATTCAATGTAATTCATAATTGCTCATCCTCCCTCGAAAGATTTACAAATATATTTTACACTTTTCTTACGACTATCTCTACTGTTAATCCTCCGCCTTCGCGGTTACGGATCTCAAGTCCGCCTCCCATCTTCTCCATAAAACGTGATGCAAGGAAAAGCCCCAGTCCGCTTCCGTTCTTTCCGGAATTTGAAGCCGCGGTTCCTCTGTAGAATTTGCTTGTCAGCATGGCAATCTCATCTTCAGGAACGCCGGGACCTCTGTCGGAGAAGAAGACGTGAACATTTTCTTCGTCCGCGCTGAAAGATACCTCAAGCGGTGTGCCCGCATACTTGAACGAATTGCCCGCGATATTGTCGATAACCTGCTCGAGTCTTAACTCGTCCGCCATGATCAGGCACTGAGGGATTTCTTCTTCACGAACTACTTCGCCGTAGAAGCGCAGATCATTAAGCATATCCCCGATTATGAGCGAGCTCTCTTCACGCGGCGTGACCTTGAGCTCCTCGAGTTCATCGAGAGTTGCCTTGAACATGTTGTCGACCAGGTGCTCGACTGAATCCGCCTTGGACTTGATGACGGCGACCTTCTCCTGCACATCGGGGTTCTTGTGCTTAAGTTCCATAACCTCGCACGTGGCCTTGATGGTCGCGACCGGAGTCTTGATATCGTGGGACAATTCCGCGACGAGTTCCTGTTTGCTTCTGTTCGCTGCAGCCTCGCGCTCGGCGGAGAGCTTGAGCTCTTCTCTCATGCGGTCGAACGACTCCGTGAACGCTCCGAAATAATTATGCTTCGTCATGTTAAGAGGCATATCAAGGTTGCCCTTGGATACGTTGCTCGCGAAGACTTTAAGCTTGTTGAAAGGTCTTATATAGAAATACCAGATGACGATAAGAAGCACGATACCTGCTGCGTAAGCGCTTCCGAAGACGGTAACAAGCTGCGTCTTCTCCTTGATGACTGTCTGACGGTATTCTTCACCCCGTGCGTCGAACGCGACCTTGCCGAGGATCTGTCCGTCCTGCCTGTAGTCGAACACGGAACGGCCGTGCTTAATGAACTCGTTGTTCATGGTCGCGTAGTCGATGTCACTTACAAGTATGATCTCGCAGTTGTATTCTGCTTCAAGCGCGTCGCGGTCGGTGCCTTCGGAAAGAGCCGCGCCTACAGCATCCGCGCGCGTGTTGAGATCGAGCATATCAAGCTGATATTCGGTCTTGGCTTCGATCCTGAACCATAACACAAGCGCGCACGCGAGCATAAGAATGGTGTACAGGACGGCGATGACCTTCAGTTTCATTTATTCGTCTCCAGGATGTAACCCGTGCCCCACACGGTCTTGATGTACTTGGGTTCGTTGGGGTTCTCCTCGAGCTTCTCGCGAAGTCTTCTTATGTGCACGTTGAGCGTGCTGTCGGAGTAGAAGCTGTCGCCCCACACCTCGTCGAAAAGCTTTTCTTTGGTAACGATGGTATCCTTGTGCGCATAAAGGCAGGACAGGAGCGCGAACTCCTTCGCCTTGAGCTGCACTTCGCGTCCGTCTACACGGCAGGAAAGCGTCGCGGGGTCGATGGTGAAATTGTCCGTGTTTTCTTCTTTAGGTGTGCCGCCGCCCAATTGCTTTACGGCTTCGAGCCTTTTAAGCTGAACCTTAACTTTCGCGAGGAGTACGCTTAATGTGTACGGCTTTTTTATGTAGTCGTCGCCGCCTATGTTGAGCGCCACGAGGACGTCGTCGTCGCTTTGGCGTGCGGATATGAAAAGTATGGGCGTGTCGTACTTTTCGCGCAGTTGCTTGCATAATGTGAAGCCGCTCTCGTTGCCGAGATTGATGTCCAGAAGGAAAACGTCAGCCGTGTTTTCCTTAAGAAATGCAAGACATTCGTCTGCGGTGGAAACGGTAGCGCAGGAGACCTCGAACATCTCGAAATACTCCTGTGTCGTCTTGGAAAGTTCTATCTCGTCGTCGATTATAAGGCAGTTGTAATTCATGATTCGAGTATAGCACATGTAAGAAACAGTTAAGAATTGAACAAGATTCACGTAAAGTATTCTTCCCAAGGTCGGAATAGAATGGCAGTGTAAGAATTCTGAC
>JAGAXM010000031.1 GCA_017940895.1 Clostridiales bacterium
AAGATCGGGAACGAGAAAATCAAACCTGCTATAATTCCTATCAATATTAAAAATATAAAATAACCTAATTGCTCACTCGTCATTGTTTATATCCTCGACAGAATTGTTAGTGATCAAATATTCTGAATAATCGTCATTCGGAATACGGTATGCCCAATAATCGAACTTAAAGAAACGTGAATGGAATACATACGGTTCATCTTCCGAAGATTCGTCTATTACCGCGTTATGATCGGCAGCTAATCGAGTCAGATCGTATTTATCGGCTCGAAACTCCCTGACATCCCATTTACCTACTAATAAGATCAGTATAACGATCAGCGTAGGTATTCCACCTATAATGGCCCAGTCTCTGATACTTCCTGAATTTGCTGCGATAAAAGCACCTATTATAAATGCGGAAATTCCGATACACGAAAGAATAATCGGAAAACCAAAACTTAAAAATAGCATCATCCTCTTTCCTCCGTATCTGCTCTTAACTTTGCCGTTAAGATAGCAATAACATCTTCCATAGCCTGTGCATACTCCACACCATAGCTCTTGCGACTTTCAAGTTCCTCAATAACTGACGCTAACCACTTACCTGTTGGTCTTTCGTAGTCCTTCTTCGTATCTCTAACACCCTTTTCATATCCCTTTTCATATCCTCTATCAAAATCATACCAACAAGTTATAGTAGGATTAGTTTCACTTTTATCTTCATCGGCATCAAACTGAACCTCAAATCTACCATCCGGGCAATAAGCAAACTTGCCGCACTCATCCGCGAGTATGAGTTCACCGTCTTCTGTGATGGCAAACCCTTCGATATCGCAATAGACAAGGCCCTTAGCCCAATCTTCATGCAAAGCGATCTCTTCAACATCGGCTTCTTTGCCTGTCTTCTTATCTATTACCTTAAACTTCATAACTTAAACCTCGTCATTCAAAAAATCAGAATTAAGCTCTACGGCTGCCGGGTCATATTGATACGACTGTTCGATTGCCCCTTCCTGATAAACTAAGTCGCTGTCGACAGGCACCACGCTCTTGCTTGTGTCGCCAGTTTCAACGATTTCCAAGAACGCCACAAACAAGAATGCAAATGCTACGATTATCAGAAATGTCGCCATATCAGAGTTATCAAAGCCTTTATCCACATCAGTCCCCTATCTCGCTTTTAAGCGACTTGATTGTCGGCATCTTATGAGCAGTCTTATACTGAGGATGCCTAACACTTACACGATACATACCCATAATCATCTACCATTACCTTTCATTACTAACAGCAATTACCTGCATGCTATGAATAATGCTGTCCTTCGTTATGTGATAAACACCGTTCCCGGCACCTGAGTTACCATTAACAATTATCGTATTAGACTGAAGATGAATGACCGAGATTTGCTCAACATTCACAAGATACTCATCCTTATTATCAGCATCTACAACCGTCACCCATCGCATTGTCATATACTCCCTTCTGCTCTAATTAATGTTTACAAGCGAATTATATATATTCACAGCACCACATTCAGAAAAACAAACATTAATATCCGAATAGAAGTCTTGAGAACTCAGCAGCGGAGTTCTTACCTGCTCGGAAGTCACTTGATGTGGCCGATGCTATGTGAACATATCTGGGATCACCCTTAAACATAAGTCTCGGATGAGTCCCCGACTTATCTACTTCTATTCCTAATTCTTCCAATTGTGATATAACGGAAGAGTCAAGGAGGCTTGCACCACCTGACAAAATGGATTTAAGACTTTCTGTAATGCGTTCATCTTCGCCGGTTCTTACATTATTGATAACCAAAGACGATAAGACATGATACTTTCTTGATTTCTTAATCTTAGGGTCTTGCATCTGTGACACTTCTTTATCCAAAACCTTTAATATAATGTCATTGATCTCACCTGCATAAAGATCCTTTTCCGGCGTAAAAAATGAAGTAGATGCGGCTCCCTTATTATCATTAGCTTGCATAGCGTATCTTTTTGCTGACAGAGCGGCCTTTACAGACTCTAACTCTCCGGTAAGAGACTTGTTTTTATCGGATAGAACACCGTTATCTTCAACAAAAGCATCGAGTTCAGCTTGAGTTTCAGCAAGTTTCTTTTTCAATTGTTCAATCTCGTTATTCTGAGAAGCAACAACAGAATTAAGAGTTCTGTTTTCCTCTTTAAGCTTTCTAAACTCTTCGGGACTGATAACATCGAGCTTAGGCAGGGCATCAAGAACTTCTTTAGAAGAAGTCTTAAAGAACGTGTCTAGAATTGTATTCGTGAGCCATACAGTATCGGTATTCAATGAATACGTCTTCTTAATGCCGTTACCCACAAAAAGGATCTCGTTTTTGCTAGGGAATCGAATAGACTTAATATCTTCTCTTGAATAGATCTCATCGTTAACAAAGGGTGAGTATGGAGCCAACACATGCACCATACCAGCCAAGTTTTCGGTAAAGTAATCTATTTTCGAGTTAATAATACTATCTGTTTCGAACGGAAAAATAAATCGAAGAGAATTTAGAACCTGAGGTTTATTCTCGTTAAACATTCCATAATCAGAATCTTTATACCGATCACAATAGTTTGTAAATGCAACTCCAGACTTATCTTTTGCCCCGAACTTCCATATTATATTTCGTATTGAACTAACCGGGCCACAATAATTCTTATCTATTGGTGTTCTCATGCCAAACAAAATATCAAGATTTTTCTTATCTCGGAACACAAATTGGTAAAAATGAACCGTCTCACGAGTCTCTACATCGAAATCAATAAAAGAGTAAGAAATCACACCATTCTCATCAATGCAAACATCAATAAATGCACTCTTCCCGACTAGACGAGATTTTTTCCCGTTTCTTGCATCTTTGAGAAAAACCTTATTGTCATCTGGCGAGTCAAAACAATTCTTATCCGCAAGGAATGTATCAAATGTATCTTTAATGCACTCATAAATTTCAACAGGTTTAGGGGCCTTGAGTAGATTAAGGTGAATCTTATAGGTAACAAAACCACCGGAGCCTGACTTATCGGTATTTCGCTCCGGCAAGGTTGATTGACTCATTTGAGAATCCTGAGAGATCATAGCAAGGATCTTCTTCTCAACATCATTTGCCGCATATAAGACATAGTTTTTAGGTGAAACACCCAATAAAAACAAAGCTTTTGCGGTATCATAACTCACCATCTTGATGTTATTCTTCTCAAGTTCGGACAACCAGATACTAGAAACACCGAGTGCCTTTGAAGCCTGTTCATTCTTATGACCACCATCGAAATAATGTGGTACTAAAGTCTTATACAGACCATCAGAATCAATGTTGATCTTATCTCTTGTCATAGTTCTACCCATGTTTTTCCCTCACTATTCTTCCCAACTATTTCCAGTCTGATAATCTATAACGACTCCCGGTTGTACGTTATAGACAAACACGTTAAAGCAGACACCGGCGCCATTATCCTCAACAGAGTACGCTTCCATTTCAACACCACTTGCCACAAGGTTATCCCCCTCATATACCGGTGTAACACGATATAGGACGTGATTACCTGTATCTTCGACATAATCACCTACCTCAATTTCAAAAGGCAGCATACCCTCACAATTAAAATATCTGGTACCTGTGATAAGATTTAATTCATTATCATTTTCACCTGCAAGGAAATAACCGATTAAGTGGCAGCGATTGTACAAAAAGCCACCATTATCGATTAAATCCTCGTATACAGCGACTTGATATCCGGATGGTCTGACAGTTAATTCTTCTTCTCGATCTTCTGTCGGCATGATTTCTTCACATATATTCGCATATGCAACACCACATCGGCCCAGTTCATCGAGATCCGAATACGTCTCAAACGCCTCGGTAGTAAGTTCATCTATAGTGAAATACGGTACATTGTTGTTAATATACTCATAAGTAATAACATCATCGCCAGTTGCAAAATCATCACCCACCTGTTCTTCAGGTTCCGGAGCTGTATGTGAAACCAATATGGTGTCGAGCCTATCGCTCATATCACCTTGAAGCTGAGTAGAGGCAGAATGCCATTCTACACTTGGATCGCTTACAATGCTCTCAACAGTCTGGCTTACTCTGTAAGCATTTTGCGAGATTAACGCTTTAATGCCTGCAAAACCACCTAACGACACCACAACCAGGCTAATAATAATTCGGGCAATTCGTCTTTTCATATGTCTCCCCCCTTTCTCGATATTCTCATTGTATTTATTTCGTTTTTCATATTCAGATTTTCAAGTTTGTTGTATGAATTCCTTTGGGAATATCTCAAATTACTCCTTATTCACATTTCCTTTAAACCCATAGCGACTCTTAGCCCCTTCGAGGATGTTAAGTATATTCTTTGCTTCGCCTTTAGACAGGGCTTTATAATCGACACCTTCGATAAGAGTAGCATCCATGTTTTTCTTAATATATGCAATTTGTTTATCGGACGCTTTATCAAACATCCAAGAGCACTTATCAGTGTTCCAGAACGACTCGAAACTCTTAAATAAAGGATGATTAAGAGCCTGACGAACGAAATTAAAAGCATCTCCGGTATCCATAAGCTCCGATTCTTTACGGTGAGTCTTTCCGCCCACATATTCTTCATATATAACCTTACTTTTTCGAGTAAGATCAGGGCATGTAACAGTAATCCTTACTGCGACAAACACTTGGGTTCCTGCCCGAGATATATCACTTGAAGTCTTACGAATAGGATGAAACTTACCGTTATGGTCACGGAGTAAATTACCTGAGAAGAAACACATAAAGTCTCCGGATGGCAATTTTGTATAATTGACATTTCTGACGCTGAAACCAGTCTCTTCTTCAAACAAACGAATTTCAGTAGCATTTACCTTCCATGAGTAACGTCTGGTGAGAGCAGGCTCAATTTCCGTAAGCATGATACCATCATCACCCTTTTGGAGTTCCTTATATTTCTTATCCTCGAGAGGAATACCAAATAAAGATGGCGCTGTGCATATATCAACTTTACCTGAAACACCAACGCAATCGAGCAACGTAAGGTACTCTTTTCCCGGATACAAACGAAGTCCTCGCCCAACCATTTGCATATAAAGACTTGGATTTCTCGTAGGCCTTGCAATTATAATAGTCTCAATCAAGGGCATGTCTGTGCCTTCTGTGAAAACCATACAATTCACAAGACACGGAATCTTCCTATCGGTAAAATCCTGAATTATCTGTTCCCTATTTTGCGTTTCCGCAGAAACAACAACCGCGCCTGGTATCAGTTTTGCGATATTATGCGCGTGTTGAACCGTTGTGGCGAAGATCAAAGTTTGTCCTACATGATATTTTTCGTAAGCCAATGCTACAGCTTCATTCTGTTCTGTTATATCGACAGCGGCAGCAAGCTGAGATAGGTTAAAATCATCTTTTTGTTTTTTTACATTGGATAGATCGAAACCAATATCTACGCGTAAACATTTAATATCAGAAAGGTACTCATTCTTAATGCCCCATCGGATATCCCTTTCAAAGATGATATCGTTAAATACAGCCCCTAGACCTTGTTTATCTCCCCTATTTGGAGTTGCGGTAAACCCAAAATGGATCCTCGGTTTGAAATAATCATAGATTTTTCGGTAGGATGGAGCAACAGCGTGGTGAGCTTCATCAGTAATAATCACATCAAACTCATCCGGCGAGAATTTATCTAGACGACGAACAAGGGACTGAACAGAAGCACACACGACAGGTTCACCATTCGATCTGCGGTTTGCTTGTTCGAAACCCACCGGTACAGAGAAGTATTTTACTGGTTGGTTTACAAGCTCTTCCCTATGAGAAAGAATCAACATACGACCCCTCGGCTTAATAAACGACATAATAACTGTCTTACCAAGCCCCGTAGCAGCTGAGACAAGATGGGATCCGTTTTCCAAGCTATTAAGCACAGAAACACATTCCTTTTGGTAAGGTCTCAGGTTATCATAAGATATCAAACTGCTTTGTCTATGGATCTCAGGCATTATCACACGTCAAATCCGATCAAGACTTATCCTTATAATACTCACGAGCGCGAGCCTCAAAAGCTGCTATCTCATCAGTAAAAAGTGTATAAGTATCCTTATCTACAAAATCAAGTTCTCTTTTTGCAGCAAAGACAATATCTGACCAATCTTTAGGCGGTGGGTTTTTCTTAAAGCACAACCTAAAGAATCCCACCTGTTCAGTATTATGCTTAGCTTCTAAAACCACCGATTCAGGCATATTCCACCCTATTACTTCGTTGTAAGCGCCAACTTCCCAAAACTTTGATATAGATTTGATGTAGTCGTTCACATCTGTCAGAGTCGGATAGATGGTGTAGTCCTCATAAACCTTCTTCCGAAGCTTAAACGACCACTCACCTGTCTTGGGATCTATCGCTATGCCATCCACATTGACAGATGTTGGTGTCAGACGGTAAAGATTCTTGTTTACAAGCCCATGATCGTTCGTAGCACTCGTAAGCACATACACAACCTTAGGATTCTGAGCAATCTTTGTCATTTCTTCATGTGTTATTTCTCTAAAAAACTTCATAAATGCCTCCTTACACCAAGCATATAACATTCATGAGAATCATTCACGTTTTCAAACACGCTTCTCTTCAACCTTGAACTGAACCTTAAAAGATTCACGGCCCAGTTCCAATACTCCGTCAGTCTGGATAAGCATTTCTCTGTTTTCAATGGTAACACCATTATATTTTGTAGGGTTAGCATTACCAAGATCTTTAAGATAATACTGGTTATCTCTTTTAGATATAATGCAGTGCTTAGGACCAAGAGTACCATCGTTGATACAAAAGTCACACGATGAATCGGTACCGATAATGATTTCATTATCTCTGAACTTTATAAAATTATAACTGTTGAGTTCGATTCCGCTGGATGCTTTCAAAGCAAAGAAACCTGCGGTATCAACAAAGACTGTATGAGTCTTAGTTTCTTTTTCTCCCTTAAATACGGAGACGAGTTTCTTAGTCGGTTTTTCCTGAACAGGCTTAACAGAATTATTATCTTTAATAACGGACAAAGTAGATGAACTACTCTTCTTTTTCTTCATCGGGTTCCTAACAACAAAGAACCATATAGCAATTCCAAGACCTGCAAGGAGTAAGATAACCAATGTAGTAACAGCAGCAACATTAACATTGGAAGACGAATTGTCCTCATTAGATTCCTCTTCAACTAACGACTCTTCTTCCTCGGGAACAGGAGTAGCCGTAGGCTCAGGCGTGGGTGTCGGAGCAGGAGTAGATGTTGGCGTAGGCAAAGGCGTAGGGGTAACAGGATTGATAGGCATAATAACATTATCGGATAAAGAGAAGTCTCCGAATTCTGTTGTCATGTTGATTAGAACACCCATTGTGCTGCCTGTATATACATTATTATCGGGGACTGCAATAAACGACTGAATAGAATGATCTGCGCTTAAAGCCCCCGAAATATCATTAAGATTGCTACCATCCGAGGTAGTAATGTAGCTATAGCGCGGTGCGGTACGGACAATTTCTTCCATATCTGATATAGAATCCGAATTATTGTTTGCATCGATACCGATAAGATATAAACTTACCTGTTTACTATCTTCCAAAGCCACGAACTCGCCGTAACCTCTGTCATAAAGACCATCATTAACGCAATCAGAAACTACTATGATTCTTGTGTATATACCATCATCTGGAATTGAAGAGATAGCATCATAAAGTGCATTCGAAACAGAAGTATCATAATCAGCATAAGCCACACTGGCGATAGCAGTATTGATTAAATCATAATCGGTACTCCAGTCACACGCCCAAAAAAGTCCAATATTATCGTTAAAAATACCTAATCGGAAAGATTCACCGTCTTCCCTTGAGGAAACAACTTGCTGTAAGAAAGGTACAAGACTATCGCCTTCGATATTACCGGGAAGCGGTGCCTCATCGATAGAACTTTGTCTTGTTGCATTATTAACCGAACCGTGCTTAACCAAAGCTTCATATGTCGATATGCTGTTATCTACAAGAATCATTGTTCGAATAGGCTCATCAAAACTCTCGACTGAGGTTAGACTATCCCCAATCTGAATGTTTATATCTGAAATGGGATCACCTATCAAATGAACATATATTCCATTATTTGTAGGTCTTATCGATACAGTTGCCGGTGAACCTTCAGCAAAAACGCTACTTGTAAAGACCATAGACACCAAAAAAATAGATAAAACTGCCGATGAGACCTTGCGTAACAAAGACCTATCTTTCATATAATATCCTCCAGTATACACACATGATTAACACCTCAATTATACATTTGTCTTGTTACATATACAACTTTTCTGTTATAGCAAAAGGGAACTAATTGTACTTAGTCCCCTCTCGCCTGTGTATATCTGGGATACTTATAAGAAAGTATTCCGCTCTACATATAAAGCCAACCGTAGATGTTTATCCACGGTGGATTCTTATAGACACCAACCATTGAACGCCAATACTGATAGTTAAGACTGTCCGGTAGTTCCTCACAGGCGCCGCGTTCACAAAACCCCTTTTCTACTCTTTTGATCCTATTAACCAAGAAGTCGCTTTTAGATATAAGTACGGCTCTTGAATTATCCGGTGATGTATACCAAGGCGAAACCTTTCGCGGATCAAGCCCTACAGCATGATACTTATCGAGAATAAACCATACGCAACGAGTTGAATCAATAAACCTGGGCTTAGGCAGCACCAAGATACACTGAGTATCAGAACGATTAACATATGAGTTAAACTCATAACGATAATCCCCATTATACTCAACGAAAGTTAAGTCAAATCCTCCAAACAGATTTTTATCACTCATTATGTTTGGAAGTTTCTCAATTTCTCGAAACGGATTATTCATCACAAAAATCACACAAAAAAGATCGATATTATGCCGATATATATTCTCTTACAGGTACCAAATTATTCACATGATACTTAGTGAACTCCCCGAAGATATTTTTTACGTTTCCGAAGCCATCGAGGAACAGCTTCTGTGCACGTAAAATCTCTTCGATCTCAACTTCTGATAACGATTCTTCGGATTTTGTCTTAATGTCGGCGCTCGCAACACAACGCCCGCTTTTAGAATCAACTAACTTGATATACATTGATGCTTACTCCTTAAAATTAAAGTTTAAGCACAAATAATACAGTAATAATATACACGTTTTCTACGACTTAATCAACACACGAAAAAAGGGGCACCGTTGCCGGCACCCCCAAAAACAAAGGAAATGTAACAGTGTTACGCTGATTTAGGTTCCTCTTTAACCTCGGGAATATACTCATCGTGAGGATCATCCGCAGGAACGAGGCTTAAAGAGGGTTTTGAGAAACTGACAAGTTCCTCAAAGGAATCTCTGAAAGTTGCCTTACCGACCTTCTTTTCAAGTTTAGATGGACTGAGAACTTCCGGCTCTGAATAGACAAAACCGTCTTCAAGTCCCATCTCCTTAGCTCTTGCTACAACTGCATCAGTATTAGCAAATTTTCTGGTTTTCTTCCCTTCAATCAACTTATAGCCTTCCCATCTTGTGCCATTCTCTATTGCTTCCTTTTTTGCATAGTCCAAAAGTCCTGATCCCCAAGAACTGACTTCAGATGCGATAGGCAAAAGTGCTGCAACCTCAGATGGAGTCATAAGATTACCCTTTCTTTCGAGGTCGAGCCTACTGATACTTTCGAGGGCGTTCTTGTTCTTCAATGAACAAAATGCTTTAGCTTTACAGTATTTACACCAAGATCCTTCGCACAGTTCACCTGCACCTGCGAGCGCCATATTACCATAAGGACGAAGAATCTTGTTGCTCCACTCATAAAGATCATTAATGTCAATACTCCATGTCTCATAGTTATTGATCCTGGGCTGGCATACAGTCACATACACTCTCTTTATGTTAGGAAAACCGGCATAGAAGTCCTGAAGAGCACCTACAGCATAGACCTTCATCTGATCGTTATCTTCAGCTTCCACCTTAACACGGCCATACTTGAGATCGACTATATGAAGAGTATCATCAGAGATCATAATACAATCGGCAGTACCAAAACCACCAGGAATAAACTTATCGAAGTGAACAACACGTTCCAGCATTACTATAGGGTTATTAAACCTTGCCGCGATATCCTTAAGAAGATTCACATACATATCAGTATAATCTTCAAGATCCTCTCCATCATATTCACTGACCGGACGCTCCGCAACAGGATACCCAAAAGCTATACGAGCCTTATATTCGGCAAGGGCATGTGCAGCCGTTCCCTCTTCTGCGGCCTCGCTCGTCTCATTTGGAAACATACTTTCCATAACAAAAGACGGAGTACAGTGAAGATGTCTCGATGCCGATGAAGGCGGGAAAATACTATGAGCCTTATCGGTAGTGTTTTCATTATTGATGTTTGTTATGCTATTGATCTGTACCATAATCAGACCTCCTTCGTTTTGTATGATAATTAAATTATAGGTAATCAGAAGATGACATTCCGATTATCAAACAAGGCAAGAAATCACTTATAAGTCTTCCACTTGCCGTTTTCGAAAACATAGACATAATTCAGATCGCACTGGAGCATGGTGTCAATATCGGCAAAGAACCCATTTGGACCTTCTCCCTCTATGACACGACCGTCATTGACGTGGGAAATCAGGTATCTGCGGTTTGATAACTCTATGAACTTAATTTGACAATTATCAAACCTTTCCTTAAATTGCTGATAAAACCTCTTGCAAAATCTCGGTCCGGCAATGCTTCCAAAACTATGATGCGAGATCAATTCGTTGATAACCTTAGTATCCGTGAAATGAGTTCTCAATTCTGCACCAAGATTAGAAGGATTCCCATCATTCCAATTCCATGCGGTGATATATCCATTCTCTACCGGTAAAGCTATTATCGCTCTTGTACTCATATTACTTATAACCTTCAATCCTCTTAACAATTGACTTGTCCTGCATACCACCCATAATCTGCTTCATACGCCACAACTCTTCTGGTGCCATTTCTTTAGAATCCCCATTTGTACAGATTCCAAAGATCTCATGTTTCTGAATAAAGCAACTAAAGAAGAAATCCACTTCCTCTTTCCACAGCTCTTTGTAAAAGTCGTATTCTATGCCTATCTGTATTGCTTGAGCTTTTGTACATGTGATGCCGTAAATAGATCTACTACCCTTTCCTGTTCTGTAATAATACGTCTTAGACGACCAGTCTGGCACAATCTTATAGAACAGCTGACGTAAAAGCATCTTTTCATAATCTGTCTGATAACGGAACTCATGGTCTTCTTCTTTATCTTCTTCCAGATCGACAGACTCCACGCCGTACTTTTCCATTAGCAGAGCAAGTTTTCGTTCAGCGACTTCTTTTTCTCCACCAACACCACGCTCGGCAAGCGATTTTAACTTCAATAAGAGTTCCTTTTTCTTATCGTTAGCCATAGATATTACCCTTTCAGCTTAGACTCACAGCGATAACAACTATCAGGGATATTATCACCATGGAATGTTTCTTTGTAACCACATTCAGGACACCTAACCTCATGGGTTACAAGCTTATTGTGATGATAATCATCAAGTCTGATCCATTTACGCATCATCTACCCCCTTAATAAGCCATAGGTGTTTGAGCCGAAGCATGTGCAAGGTTAGAAAGATCCCTAAAGATCATCGGAGCCATATCAGGCGTGGCTTCGTTAATACTTGCGATGTTGTAGCTTTCAAAGATCTTCTGAACATCAGAAGTTCTATTAGCCATATACAGGTTACGGAGAACTTCATCAAACCTTCTTCTTTCCTCAGCAGAAAGATAAGACTTGTTATCCTGTACAGGCTGCTGAGTTACAACCTGAGCGACATTCTGAGGGTTAGGCGACTGAACAGGATATCCTTGAACACCTACAGGAACCACGGGCGCCACAGGAGCACCTGCAGCAACTGGCGTTGAAACAGGAACAAAGTTTCTCTGTTGCTGAATAGGCACCTGCGGTACAACAGGCTGTGCACCAGGCATTGTAACAGGAGTAAAAGAAACCGGCTGATTATTACGGAGAGCCATAAGATCACCCTTAGCCATGTGATTATATATCGACTCATTGATGTATGCCGTTCTTAACTCCTGAATAGCGATCAATTCACGCTTATTTGCTATCTCCTTTTCGAGATTTGCTATTTCCTTGTTCAGAGCCATTATAGTGCGGCGCGAATCCGCTAACTCCTTATAAGCGGTCATAATATAACTATCCATAACCATTACCTACCTTTGTTTTTGTATGATTAAATTATAGATACTTGGTATATAACATTCAGATTTTCAAGTCTGCGAAAGTAGTGAACAAAGCACGCGAGTCAAAAAATACAGTCTCTCCATCCGGCGCTTCCCTACAAGCACTCCAATGAAATGCACTCCGAGCAATACCGCTAAGATAAACCTCTCCCCCGAGAAGTTCATAAGCATCGGCATCACAAATCAAATGGCCTTTATATGTATATGCCGTAAGAGAAGTAGCCACGGCTATTTGCTTAAGATCTTTCTTGTGGTACCCCAATTCCTTAAGATACGTCTTGTCATTATCTGTTAACTTCATATGTTTAGCACCTCACTTCCACCAATTCCTATAAACTTCGATCACATCATCCTGATTGTTCTCGAAATCCTTCCCGCGCTTATAAATTGAGATATCAGTTGCCTTAATCTCACCGCTATGGAGCCACTTTATGGCGGATCTTAAGTCATCATAGCCATAAGCCTCGAAGCCCTCGCTCTCACCTTCTTTATCAACGTAATAGATAATGTATACCGACTTAGTTCTCACACCATTCACTCCTTTGATATTTATGGTCTAATTATAAAAATTCCGCACACAACATTCCGAATATCAAACAAAGTGTAACAACAACTAATATACATTGTTATATATTTGTATTAACAAAAGGCTAAAAACAGTAAAATACAGCATAATCTGTCTGGCAAAATCCGTGTAAACACGCTCAAAGACAAGTATAATTGACTTGTGTATATCAGGGTTCAGGAGAGACAAGCGTTATGCGTGCCGTTTTGTATTTGCGTTATTCAAGTTATGCTCAGACAGAGCAGTCCATCGAAGGTCAAAATAGAGAGTGTACGGAATATTGCCGGAAGAATGGATATACCATTGTCGGTAAATACATAGATCGAGCCAAATCCGCCAACAAGAACATTGAGAAAAGAACAGAATTTCTCCGTATGATGAACGACAGCGCGAGAGATATGTTTGATGTTGTGGTAGTCTGGGCGCTTGATCGTTTTGCCAGAAGTACGAGAGATGCATCGTATTATCGGTCAATCCTTAAGAGCAACAACGTGCGGCTTGTGTCGACCAGAGAGACGGTTCCTGATGATCCGTCAGGCATTATTATAGGCAATCTGTTCGATGCCTTTGCGGAGTATTATTCAGCAGAATTATCTATCAAGGTTACTAGAGGAATGAAAGAATCAGCCCTAAAAGGACAATCTTTAGGTTCTTATGCGCCGGTAGGATACATCGTGAATAAAGAAAAGAAGTACGAGGTCGATGAGACTGTTGCCGATAAGTTAAGAAAAGCATGGGAAATGTTTGCTGACGGTGCGAAGAAAAAAGAAGTCATCGAGTATTTAGAGACAGTCGGAATTAGAAACTCTATGGGGAAACGACCATGGACCTACAATTCCCTTAGGAGAATGTTCGAAAACGAGATGTATGTAGGAACATATAACAAGAACGGTGTGCGCCTAGAAGGGGCTATTCCGGCCATTATAGACAATAAACTGTGGTTACAAGTGCAAGAACGACTTAACGGAGGTATATCCCCTATGCAAACTGCTAATAATTATCTCTTTTCGACCAAATTGTATTGCGCCCACTGTGGCGAACGTATGACGGCTTATTCCGGCACGGGCGGTCATAACGGAATCCAATATTTGTATTACCGCTGCAAGAACCACGGAAAAAAGAAAAACGATCCGTTGTATTGCAAAGCAAAACCAATAAAGAAGACTCTATTGGAAAATGCTGTGATAGATGACACGATTAAGCTGTTTTTGGCTGTCGATCTGGATGTACTTACTGATTATCTTTATGAGGATCTTGAAGAATTCTTATCGATAGAATCGGCTCCGAGCCTTGAATTGAATATACGAAAAGCCCAAACACAGATAACAAACCTGACAGAAGCGATCGCTATTCACGGCTATACGACAGCCATAGGCGAGCGATTAAGCGAGGCTGAAAGAGAATTAGAGAAACTGATGAGAACCAAGGAAGAAATGGAGATTATATTTCCCACCAGAGAGGAATTAAGAACTTATCTTCATAAGAAATTCAATAAAGGTGAGTTCAGTCACGAGGAGAAGGTCCTGATAGTACAAGAAATCGTTGACCGGATAGAGTATTCGTGTGAAGAGAATGACGAGAAGCACATTAAGATCGTGTATAACCTCTGGGGGCAGACTGCCGTTAAGAAGGATCTAAGAATACAGGAAAGAATAACCGAACTTAGCAAAACGGCAGAAAATGAAACCGCCCTGAAAGCCCGAAATAAAAGGGCTAACAAGGCGGGTTCGAGATTTAACGACTGGTGCACCTCCAGGGACTCGAACCCTGGGCCCACTGATTAAGAGTCAGTTGCTCTACCATCTGAGCTAGAGGTGCTTGACAGCTTGATTATTATAACATTGCGAAATCAGTTGTCAACCACTTTTTGAGAAAATTTTTATCAGACTTTCAACTCTACTTCTTCGACCTGAAGATCGTCCTTGTGAGCATCAAGCAAAGGCTTGATTACCTCGCTGATAAATGCCTCTACCTGCTGGGGGCAGCGGCCGATATAAAGCGTAGGATCAGCTATCTTCATAAGCTCATCCTTTGTAAGACCGAACATGGGTTCAGCCGCGATCCTGTCGAGAAGATCATTGGGCTTACCTTCCTGCTTAACAACAGCGCCGGCTTCCATGGAAAGCTGTCTGATCCTCTCGTGAAGATCCTGTCTGTTGCCGCCCTTCTTTGTAGCCTCCATCATGATATTCTCAGTCATCATGAAAGGAAGCTCATCCATAATATGCTTCTCGATCATCTTGGGATAAACTACAAGACCGGAAACGATATTTGTATAGATTCCGAGGATAGCATCAACTGCGAGGAAAGCCTCGGGAACAGAGATTCTCTTATTGGCAGAATCATCAAGTGTTCTCTCGAACCACTGCTCGGAAGCAGTCATTGCAGGATTAAGAACATCTGCAATAACGTATCTGGACAAAGAAGCGATTCTCTCGGATCTCATCGGATTTCTCTTATAAGCCATAGCGGAAGATCCGATCTGGTTCTTCTCGAAAGGCTCCTCGATCTCCTTAAGGTGCTGAAGAAGTCTGATATCGTTGGAGAACTTGTGAGCGCTCTGAGCTACTGCACAGAGTGCGGAAAGAACAGTAAAGTCGATCTTTCTTGAATATGTCTGGCCGGATACCCAGTAAGAAGACTCGAATCCCATCTTCTGGCAGATCTTCTTATCAAGCTCAACGCACTTGCTGTTATCGCCTTCAAAGAGCTCCATGAACGAAGCCTGTGTACCGGTAGTACCCTTGCAGCCGAGAAGCTTCAAGGAAGCAATGGCATTCTCTACTGTCTCAAGATCAAGAACGAGATCCTGAAGCCACAAAGATGCTCTCTTGCCTACAGTTACGAGCTGGGCAGGCTGGAAATGCGTAAAGCCGAGAGTAGGCATAGCCTTATACTCATCAGCAAAATCAGCAACCTTGGAGATAAGAACTACAAGTCTCTTCTTAACGAGCTCAAGAGCCTCTCTCATGATGATGATATCAGTGTTATCACCTACGTAGCAGGACGTGGCACCGAGATGGATGATACCGTCAGCGCCGGAATCCTTAACCTGCTTACCGTATGAGTGAACATGAGCCATGACGTCATGGCGGCGGATCTTCTCCTCTGCGGCAGCATCCTCATAATCGATCTCATCCTTGTGAGCCTTAAGGGCTGCGATCTGCTCATCAGTTATGTTAAGACCCAACTCCTTCTCTGCTTCGGCAAGAGCGATCCAAAGAAGTCTCCAAGTCTTGAATTTCTTATCGGGCGAGAAGATGTACTGCATCTCCTTGCTTGCATAGCGCGAATTTAAAGGGCTCTCGTAAGAGGGCTTTGAAGTAAAAGACATACCGGCCTCCGAATTAACTATTAAACTGAAAGTAACTTCTCTACAGCTGACAGTTTAACACAAACAGCGAATACTTCGACAGCCTTGTTTATATCTTCAAGAGAAGGGAAACTCGGTGCAACTCTGATATTGGAATCATCAGGATCGTTGCCGTAAGGATATGTAGCACCTGCAGGTGTGAAAGCTACTCCGAGCTCATTACACTTTGCGATTACAGCCTTAGCTGTACCGGGCAGAGTGTAAACGGAGATGAAGTAACCGCCCAAAGGCTTATGCCATGAAGCTGCATCCGTACCTGTGAGTTCCTTCTCGAGGATATCGAGTGTGAGCTCGAACTTGGGACGGAGGATCTCAGCGTGCTTAGCCATGTGAGCCTTCAGAGCATCGAGATTAGGAATAAATCTTACGTGTGCGAGCTGGTTAACCTTATTGGAACCGATTGTCTGTACGCCGATGATCTTAACAGCATACTTGTAGTTCTCTTCGTTAGCTGCAAGACAGGAAATTCCTGCACTTGCGAAAGTAACCTTGGAAGAAGAAGCGAACTCATATACACGTGAAGGGTTGCCTGCATCCTCGCAAAGACCGAGGATATCGGGGATTCTTCCCTGCTTGCTCTCCTCGCTATAGAGGTGATGTACGCAGTAAGCGTTATCCCAGAAAAGTCTGAAATCGGGAGCAGCCGTCTTCATGGAAGCAAGTCTCTTGCAGACTTCCTCGGAATATACATATCCGTCAGGATTTGTGTAGCAAGGTACGTTCCACATACCGAGGACCGTAGGATCCTTAACAAGCTTCTCGACGATGTCCATATCGGGACCGTCTTCCTTAAGAGGTACGGGAATGAGCTCGAAGCCGCAAGTCTCTGTTACCTTGAAGTGTCTGTCGTAACCGGGAACAGGGCAAAGCCACTTTCTTCCCTCTACTTGAGACCAGGGCTTCGGGGAATCATGCTCACCGAAAACCATAGCTCTCATGATCGTATCGAACATGAGGTTAAGAGAAGAACCGTTACCGATAAAGATGTTATCTGCATTTCTGGCACCGATGACCTCAGCGAAAAGCTTCTTTACCTCAGGAAGGCCCGTAGCTACGCCGTAGTTTCTCGTATCGGAACCATCCTCGGCCTTGAAGCCTTCCTTGGAAAGATCTGTATACATATCATCAGACATAGAAAGCTGATTGGGAGCCGGCTTACCGCGTGTCATGTTAAGAGAAAGGTTCATTGCCTTAAACTCTTCTACGCGCTTCTCAAGCTGCGCCTTCTGCTCCAGGAGCTCTTCCTTGCTCATTTCCTTAAAAGACTTCATTTTGACCTCCGTTTTGAATTTCACAAACCTATCAGTTGCATATTGATATATGCTTTTCTTAAAAACGCCTTGCACATTATATCTATCCTGCAAGTTAAAAACAACGATTATTCATAATTAATACTCAAAACGGAATAATTTCTACATTTTGTATCATTCCGTCCCTTCTGTGAGTCACGCAACCCGCCAAAAAGTGAACATTCATATCAAATAATTTATACTTGCTTATAAGAACCTTAGTCGTATTGAGCATACGCATACGCTTTTTCGGCGTGATAGAACGCAAAGGATCGGCATACACCGTCCCCTCCAAACGCGACTTCACTTCCACAACGTACAGTTCGTTTCCCTTCATCATGACCACATCGAGTTCACCCATGTTATGCACGGTAAAGTTACGCACGAGGAACCTGTATCCCCGTGATGCCATTTCCCTTATAACCGCAGCTTCGGCTTCATTGCCGATCACTTTCGTTTGTCTCAAATTACCAATCCTCCTGTGTTAGAATTATTTACATGTCTAATATCATTGCCCTCGCACAGACCGACTCCACCAATAACGTTCTGAAAAGAATGGCGCTTGACGGTGCTTTGCCGGGAACTGTAGTTACCGCAGACTGCCAGACGGCCGGTAAAGGAAGGCTGGGCAGATCATTCGTTTCCCCGGCGGGTAAAGGCATATATCTTTCATATCTCATGCGTCCCGATACCGACACGGAACTTATAAGCACGATCACTTGCTGGGCTGCAGTTGCGGTCTGTAATGCGATAGAATCCGTCTGCGATATCGCCCCGTCAATAAAGTGGGTAAACGATATTCAGATAAACGGTATGAAGGTATGCGGCATATTGACGGAAATGGCAAATGATGCCGTTATCATAGGCATCGGCATCAACGTCAATGACTCTCCCGAAGATCTCCCGGAAGAGATCCGGAGCACGGCATCCTCTATACGCAACGAGATAAATGCTCCGGAAGAGATCTCACGCGAAGACTTAACTAACGCACTTATAAAGGAACTCGATAAGATACGCTTGTGCTTCCCCTCTTCTCATAATGAATATCTTGAAGCATACAGAAAGCTCTGCTCTACCGTCGGTCTTGATGTCAGCGCCGTATCTGCACATAACCACACTTCAGAGATACCGAGGCTCGGAAAAGCGATTGCCGTAAACGATGATTTCTCTTTGAAAGTGCTTTTCGAAGACGGGCACGAAGAAGATCTTAAGAGCGGAGAAGTATCCGTCAGACGCAGATAAGATCCCTTATACTGTTAAACTTCGCTTCTCCTATCCCCTGCACATTCATAATGTCTTCTATCCTCTCGAAAGGATTCTGTTCCCTGTATTCGATGATCGCATCTGCAGTCACTTCACCTATACCCGGAAGCGTCATTATCTGCTCCCGTGAAGCCGTATTGATATTCACAAGATCCGTACTGCCGGTGCTGCCGCCGTCAATCCCCGAACCCCATATAAGCTGATCCTCATCTCTTATGATCTCACTGTCATCATCCTCTTCATTTACCGAAGGAATATAGACGGAGAGGTTCGAATCAATGATGCAGACAAGATCGATCCGGTTTACCGATGCTTCAGAAGTAAACCCGCCTGCCATTATCACCGCATCATTGATGATCGATCCCGCTTCCAGCTCATATACCCCCGGCGAGTTGACTTCGCCGCAAATATAAACACTCACCGTATCCCGGTGAGTGTCTTCGGTCTGTATAATCTCATAAACTGTCTCGGTCTCATCAGCCTTTATGACCTCGGGCTCCGCATTCCCGTCAAAAGTCCCGTTCAGGAAAAGCTTATAGAACAGACTTATCAGGGTGATCAGGACGAATGCCGCGGCATAGACAAGACCTTTACTGATCTTCAGATTGTTAAATGTTTTCATATCGGTCTATTCCTTTACAGAACGACCGCTTACAGTCAGGGTTTACTTCTTGATCCAGAGGCTTTCAAGATCGTATGAAGCTCTTACCTCAGGGTGCATTACATGAACCACAACATCCTTAAAGTCGATGAGTATCCACTTATCTCCCGATCTTCCCTCGACGTGATCAGCCAAGATCTGATCTTCGTTCTTGAGGATATACTCTACTTCATCAGCAAGAGCCTTTATCTGTGTAGTCGAATTACCTGTACAGATAATAAAGAAGTCTGCAAGAGTGGTCTTCTCGGCAACATCGATAACCTCGATATCCGAACCTTTCTTGGTCTCAAGTATGCTTACGATCTTGCCCGCTAATTCTTCTGATGTCATGTTTTGCTCCTTGTCTACAATATATTAAAAGTATAACACAGCACGAACCCGGCAAATCATATTCCGAGTTCATTCATTAAGTCGACTGTAAGCAGATGTATCTGCTGTCCTCTCGAATCAAACTTCTTTTTTACCGACTTAACACAAAGCTTTAACGCCGCATCTATATCTGTCAGTGCGAGTTCTCTCTCTTTGCTTAAGTCGGCATATGTTCTTGACGGTTCGAGCTTATCCGCAAGATAAACAATCTTATCCAGAAGCGTCATATTGCCTCTTCCCGTCGTATGGTAAGTTATGGCATCCAGGATACCCGGATCCGTTACATCGAATTCTCTTTGAGCCATAACGGCTCCCGCAGGCGAATGAACGATCTTCTTCTCAGTAAAAGTATCCCCGGCACGTTCATAAGCCATCTCCATCTGCTGATGCTCATCAAGCTCCTTGGCACAGTCATGAAGTTCTCCCGCGATCAGAGCGCGGTCGCACAGATTCTTATCATAGATACCTGCGTATCTGACGCTTAATATGCCTACATTAAGCGTATGAAGGAGTCTCTTCTCGCCTAAGAATCTGTACAGCTTGATCGCATCTTCGTTAAACTTCTCGACCGTCTCATCCGATACAAGATCAAGCGGGTTACTAACCGGATACAGATCATGAGTCTTAATAAACTCGCGAACTGTCTTGGGAGCATCGGAGAAATCATTTTTAGATCTCATATCACTCGAAGCAACTTCGATCCCGTCTATCTCAAAGACTTCTATATCAGGTACAAATCCGAATATATTCTCGAGTCTTTCCGTCTGTTCATCAATATCTACTCCGTCTCCGGGTCTGGATGCGATAAGAAGGCCTGCGATCTTAACGATCTCATCGGCTTTATGCCACTTCTCGAATGTCGGAAGTATATCCGAGCCCGATATCCAGAAGAACGAGTGATTCTCATCGGCTTGAGATTCTTTAACCCCGTTAGCCTTAAGGAAAGTCCTGATATACGACACCTTGGATATCTCTTTGATCGTTGTTAACGTAAAGCTGGTGCCTGCGTATGTAAGCTCAATATCGCTTACGAATACGTTACGGCCTTTAAAGTCTTCTTCCACGGCATTTTTCGCCATGAAAAAACGGTAAGGAGCCGCGCTCACCGTGCGCCCCGACTTAAAGGGATTTCTCCCCGACGGGATCACGATGACCGCATCAACAATACCGCTTTTTAATGCACCGTCAATGAGCGTCTCATGTCCTTTATGAAAAGGATCGAACGAGCCTCCGAGCAGACCGATATTCATTTATCAGCCGAGTGTCCTTCCGATATCGTGACGGAAATGAGCATCCTGGAAGGATATCTTGGCAACGCCCTCATAAGCGCCGTCGATAGCCTCATCAAGAGTATCACCCTCATCATATACGCACAGTACACGTCCGCCGTTAGTAACGATCTTACCGTCCTTCAGGGCAGTACCTGCCTGGAAAACGAGCTTGCCGCATGTATCGATACCTGTGATCTCGTAGCCCTTTTTATAGCTCTCGGGATAACCGCCGGAAGCCATTACAACAACGCAGGAGCACTTATTCTTCCACTTGATATCGATCTCATTGAGCTTACCGTCGATAACCGCATCAACTATATCGAGAAGACTTGTCTCGAGCAAAGGCAGGATAGCCTGAACCTCAGGATCACCGAAACGACAGTTGTACTCAACAACCTTAGGACCCTGAGCCGTAAGCATAAGTCCGAAGTAGATTACGCCCTTGAAAGGTCTTCCTTCAGCCTTCAAAGCCTCAACAGTAGGAGTGATGATCTCCTTCTGGATTCTGGCCTTAAGCTCATCGGTCATATCGGCACCGGGTGTGACAGCGCCCATACCGCCTGTATTAAGGCCTTCGTCATGGTCATTTACTCTCTTATGGTCTCTTGAAGAGATCATGGGAACTGCGACGTTACCGTCGGAGAAAGCAAGGATCGTAAGCTCGGGGCCTACCATGCACTCTTCGATAACTACAGTAGAACCTGCAGAACCGAACTTCTGGTCACCCATCATATCGGATACGGCCTTCTTAGCCTCATCCAGAGTCTGTGCGATGATAACACCCTTACCGAGTGCAAGTCCGTCGCACTTGATAACGATAGGCATAGGCTGTGTCTCGAGATAAGCCAAAGCCTTCTGCTCATCATCGAAGATCTCATATGCCGCAGTAGGAACGTTGTACTTCTTCATGAGGCTCTTGGAGAAAGCCTTGGAAGACTCAATGATAGCTGCATTAGCTTTAGGGCCGAAAGCTCTGATGCCCTCTTCTTCAAGTCTGTCTGCAAGTCCGAGTGCAAGCGGATCCTCGGGAGCGATAAACACCAGGTCGAACTGACCTTCCTTGGCATAAGATACGAGCTTCTCGATCTCATTAGCCTTGATATCAACACAAGTTGCGATAGAAGCGATTCCGCCGTTACCGGGAGCACAGAAAAGTTCCGTTACTCTGGGGTCCTGCTTTAACTTCCAGCAGATTACATGCTCTCTTCCGCCGCTTCCAACTACTAATACTTTCATATTACGTGCCTCCGTGAGGTATTTATTTCCAGAAGGTATTGTACCACACCGACAGGGTCAGACGGGCTCTCTTCCTTCTTTAAACAGTGTCATCATCTCATTGGTCAGACTGAAGTCATCGGGCTGAAGCACCACATTCTCTCTTCTGACCCATTCTGCTACTGATAGTTCGCCTTCATCCCTTGTGATCTGATCAGAACCGTCAAGCTCACAATAGAATCCGGCAAGTATATCATCAACTACGCCCCAGGGCTGAGACTTATAGTACCTGATGTTCTTTACTTTAAGACCGGTCTCTTCTGAGGCTTCGCGGGCTACGGTCTGCTCGAAGGTCTCTCCTATCTCGGTAAATCCCGCTATCAGCGCATAATATGGAACGTCACTTCTGCCGTTGTACTTTGTAAGAAGGATCTCATCCTCATCGCGCGAAGCGCCCCTCTTGATAAGCCCCACGATTACGGCGGGTACTACTCTCGGGTAGATCGTATTGCCGCACTTCTCGCATACGATGGCGCGTTCGATCCTGCTTCTTCCCGTAAGTTCACCGCATCTTCCGCAGTATCTGTTATTCACATACCATGAATTAAGCTGCTTTGCAGTAAACGCCTCGAAAACGCTCTTCTTCGGCACATCCATCTTCCTGAACTCGCGGACACGCTTATATTCGGTACCTTCCGGCAGCACTACGGTCTCATCTTCGGCAAGGAAGAAATTATCCTCATCCATAGAGAACAGATACGTAAGGGTATCAGGAGAAGTCTTGAATTCCGATAATCTCGGAAAAGGCTTTCCTTGAGACTTAATGAGGATCATTCCGTCTTTATTAAAGTGAATAACCATGCTTGATGCATCGGCTTCGAGTCCGGGGATAAATGTGTTCTTAAGTTTGTGCGGGTAAATATCCTGTATCATACGAGAAATTATACCTTTACGATGTCCTCACGGCAACAATGATGCGCCTTCCGTCAGCGTGGCTGTATTCACACGTTATAAGCAGCAGATATTGAGTCCCCGGCGGATAAAATATATCATCCGTCACGTTTGAAAGACGGTGTATCTGACTTTGAAATTCCGATTCACTTTCTTCGTCCGGAAAATTCTGCCATCCGAAGAATGAATAATCGTCCGAATCAACAGAGACGTCAAGCACGGCGATAACCTTATACGACCTTTTGCCCCCTGCCGTATCGAGAACAATACCCCCGTATTCATTAAAGAATTCTTCATCCTCGAATTTGATAAGATCTGCGAACATCGTACCGTTACTGTTGTTATGGGCAAACACTTCAACGATATCATCGTCAATACCGGCAGAGTGCCTTATAAAAGGACACCCTGCCGGATCATAATCACCCTCAAAATCGTGCGTCAGATAGTAATACTCCCCGTCCGAATCATCAGGATCTCTCATTATCGGGTACTCAATCGAAGTTCCTTCAACCGTCAAGAACCCCACGTATTCATCGTATCCGGGCAATCCCGGTTCTGATGGCACATTGTGAGACTGCCGGTATTCACGGATCCATGAGCTGTACCTTATCCTTGAAGCAATCCCTTCAGGTCCGCCTGTCCGGTCTAAAACAAAGAAAAACACCGCTATTCCGAACAATACTATTTCGACCGCCGCCATAAGTCTTAACTTACCCATTGGCGTCACGTTTCTTTGCTCTGCTCTTTGCAGGCATCCCGTATATAACGATCACCGACAGACAGAACCCGAGTATAGCAAGCCCCGTCTTTCGGTAGAACAAATCATGCCCCGTTCCCGTCCGCGGCACATCAGGTCCGCCCGTAAAGCTTATTGTCTGAGATTTCTCATTCCAATCGCAATGAGATTTGATAAGGACTCCTGTCTGATCATCGTAAACGCTTTCGAATACGACGAGTTTATTTCCCGTATATCCGTTCGCATCAAAACTTAAAGTAATATCTATACTTCCGTCAGACTCTCCGGGACAGAACACGGTTGAGCAATGCATATCGGATTGACCTGTCGCTGTATTCATAAGATCCGTTTCAACACGGTAGTTTCTTCCGGGCTGAAGTCCAGAATAAAACACGGTATCGGTAACACTTGCGTTATCCGCAACGGAAACCATACGGTCACCGTTCTCCCCGACCGCCGACGAAGAAAGCTCGCAGATTTCTACTGTCTGACCTTTATCTGTTAAGTCTGCATGCACAGCGATACGAACACCGGGACCCGAATACATTTCTTCATATACTACCAGGCGATCATAAGATGCAACCTCAAGTCCGTTAACCGTATAATTCAAGTCAACGAATCCTCTGCTTTCCGTAGGAACAAACGTTACCTGCGCAACGACTTCACGACCGTCCTGAACCAGTGTTCCCGTTGAGATGATATTACCGTATCCGTCAGTCTTAACATATTGAACAGAACCTGCGACCGTATACTCTCTTCCGGGCTGAAGATTCTCATAATAAACCCTGTCCGTTATAGAAGCCCCGGCAGATTCCGACAATACATTCAGACCCGATAACGTGTCGGATGCTGTAGTGTGAAGCTCAGGAATATAAACAGTCTGAGCCTCATCATTAAGATCCCAGTGACTGCATATGGACACACCGTTCAGATACAGGGTCTCCATAACCACAAGTTTGTCATAACGAAGACCTGCGAGCACCGAGGAATCAAATACAAACTGCAGATCAATAACACCGTCCGTCGATTCCGCCGTGAATACGGCTGTTGACATTCCCTGAAGATCGCCGAGCAACGATGATACAGGTCCGCTGTGAACATTACCGTTATCGTCTGTGTACATCCAGTAAAGAGAACCCTGAACAGTATATGTTCTGCCGACAAGAAGGTTCTCGTAATAAACCTGATCCGTCACCGATGCACGATCGGAGTAAGCTACAACATCACCCATGACATCGGATCCATACGCATTAGTATGGATCGACGGGATCTCCATAGTTTGAGCCTGATCATTTATATCGGAATGAGTCATTATGAGTCTGCCGTTCTGATACAGATCTTCGAAAGCGACTGTTGTTCTTCCTCTGTATCTGTTCGTATCTATAACAAACGTTACCTGAACATATCCTTCAGAAGATGTCGGTATAAATGAAGTAACCGGAGACAGAATCTCCCCCTGAGACGCTTCATTTATAATACCAGCATCGATTCTGTTTCCTTCGTAATCGTATTCCACAAGATGCAGATGTCCGGATACTTCATACTCTGTTCCGGGCTGCAGTCCTTCATAATGAACATTATCGATAACAGTTGCCAATCCTGATGACGTAATCTGATCCAGAGTCTTAGAATCATAAACACCGGTCATTATCTGCCCGACACGGACTGTTTGACCTGCATCTTCGATATCTTCATGAACACATATATCGCGCCCGCTTGTCAGATCCAGATTTTCAAAGCACACTATCTCAAACGGCGCATCGGAAATACCGTCATCGACACGTTCCATCAAATACTCTGTATCTACAGCAAACGATACGGTAACCGTCCCATCTGAACTTTGAGGGACAAAGACAACATCGGAAGTATAAGCACATCCGTTCCTGTCACACAAAGGCTGACCGTCATACCGGTTCATTAATGAACCATGCAGTATATATTCTTCGCCGGGCGCCAAATTCCGATATGAAACCGTATCTGTCAATTCAACAGCCTGTCCGACCGGAACCACATGAGTTCCTGTATCCGGACTGGTCAACGTTGTTTGGATACCGGGAGAAAGATTATATACGGTATACTCGTACCGATCCGGAACAAAACCGACAACGGTCGTATCACGCTCTGTGATCTCAACACCAATCTCATTTCTGCTCAATGTCGGTACGCCGTTACCGTCAACATAGAGATATCCAGCAGGGAGCCCCGTCTCAACGACAACATAACGGCCTGATCTTAACGAAGACGAGATATAACAGTTCTCATCCATATTCCATACGATCTGCGAATCACACAACACACCGTTCACAAATGTCTTGGCAACTGTATCAACACCTTCCGTGTACGATCCGTTACCGTCAACATCGTTATATACGGTAAACAGAGCATTGGGAATATAAGCGCCCGTATCACCATCCATCTTAATTATTCTTATCTGTGATGAATACGGAGTATTATCGACCATAGCTTCACCAATGTAATTAGTGGGCGACACCGTAACGGGAACCGGTTCCGCATGAACGTAATAGTCAAAAGGTACACCTGTTTCTACCACAAGATAATCGACAGGATATTCCGCAGGTGACAGACCTGGGAACAGTTCCGACAACTTATAATCAAAAACTATAATTCCGTCTCTGTCTGCATCAGCCGATGTACCGATTAAACTGTCGTCATCATCGAGGATCCTGTTACTGTTATTATCGACATATAGCGAGAACTCAATATCCCTGCTGCCTTCATAACCCGACAAGACCGCTCCGGTCCACCCGTCTGTTTTATTGACGGTTATATTCAGTCTGTACTCCCGGTTAATGATAGAAGCCGTTGCAGGAGTTAACTGATTATCGCTTGTAACCTCGATATTCCTGTAGAAGTAATCAGGCAGCCCGTCGTTATCTTCGTCAGCCTGATACCATCCTTCCGGCAACACGAATTCCCTGCCGTCGGGTATTATCTCGCGAAGCTGATAAGTTCCGTAATTAAGGCTGTAAACTGCAGGCATATTGGTATTCGCGACAGACTGCCAGATGTTATTTCTTCTGTCGACGCAGACCATAGTCTCATAGTTCCAGTCAACCTGATATTCATAATGGATATCATCATACAGATCAGGAGATTCCGAATTGGATATATGACCGGTTGCATACCTCGATGCCCCTCGCCAAAGTTCAAATGATAATCCATCAACGCCTCCTGCAGTCATGTCTATCTTGGTCAAATCAACAGCACCTGTATTCTCTGTATTAGCTATCGTTTGAAGAACAGAATAATTCCAATTCGGATTATCACCTGTCCACCACACTTCATTAAGAGTTCCCGTTATAGCACCGGTATACCAGTCAACTGTATACGTAGTATTACCCTGAACAAGATATATCTGTGCATATTCCTTTATACCGTTTCCTCCTCTCACCTGGTGCCAGCCAGATGAGTTCAGGGTCTCGATATACATATTCTCATATGACCCGACCATCTGACCTTCCTGCCAAGTCTCACTGATTATGTAATAACCGTTGGGAAGTGACTGCATGACAGAAACCGAGTACTCCTGTGTTATCCATCTGTCCTCAGTCTGACTGTATAACTGCCACCAACGTCCGGGATAATAATAATTCGCATAATTGGCGTTACCCAGATTGGGATTGCCCGACTGATCGCCTGCATCCCAATACACAACAGCATAATCCGTATGAAGATCGGGATTAACAGAAGGATTATAGTTTAACGGGCGCAGAACACCTGTCGTAACGTAAGGCCAGTAACCGCTGTCGATTACGCTCGAAGCAATACCCCAATTCTCTGTGTTTATCGCATAGAACTGAAAATCAACACTTCCTACATTAGACCAAAACTGCCGTTCAGATTGAGGATCCGTATTATCGAACCTTTTGATAATACCGACAGAACCCAGCAATCCGTCAGGCCTGTGGTTATACATGGTAACCATTCCGGTAAGCTGTCCGTTCACCTGACAATTACCGTCAGAAAGAACATTAACAATTACATCGTTGGCTCTTACGTACCCCTCAGGTACTACTACTTCGCGAAAAACATATCTCGCCCCGGGCTTAAGCCTGTGAATAGTAATATCCGTACCGACAGACGACGCAGTAAAAAGGATTCGGGGATAACCTGCAGAAGCACCGGCAGAATCGTATCCGGCAGTTCCCGTATAATCATCATAAACAAGATCCGCCATTGCATCGGACACCGTATTATCGGGCGCAGCACAAAATTCAATAACGGCAGTTCTTACGGCATCATTCTCATTACCGGAAGAATCGGTTTTATTAAATGAGATGGAGCCCGTAGGATTATTTGTATCGACCATTACAACCGAATCATCATGATCGACGGAATTAGTAACATTACCGTTAGCATCAACCGTTATCGTTATATCAGCTGCAGATCTGTATCCTGAAGGCGGATTAACTTCATGGAATACATATTGAGTATTGTTCCTTAAGCCGCTGATATTTACGGTACTGCCGGCTGTAACGAATTCTATCCCTCCGGACACGCTGTTATAAGCAACACCGCTTACTTCTATACTGTCAAAGGCACCTTCCGATGAACTCAACAGTTGTATGACCGCACCCGCAAGACCGACAGTTCCGTCAGTCTTACTGAAACTGACCGACCCGGACGAAGGCTTATGGTAATCAAGAGCGATAAGATCCTGTCTGCCTACTTCACTTACAAAAACATAGAATTCTCTGTCAGCAGAACCGCTCCTTGCCGTAGCCGCTGCAGCACCTGCGAAAGTAGTCAATGATCCGTATGCATTCGACGAAGATAACGGACCGAACCACGATGAGTCTTCACCAATAAGATAACTCAGGATCGCATGTGCATAAGCCCATGATGATCCTCCGTTTCTTCCTAAGGTATAACAGCCGTATACGATCTGTGAATAAGTAAGACCGCTTAAGGCCTGCAAAGTATTATGCCAACTGTCCAGACTGTCGGATGAATTATCATAAACCGATGTATTAACACACCGATAGACCGTTCCCCCTGTTCCGTTCGGACTCTCTCTACCGGCTGATATGCACATAAATCCTGCATTACCGTCTACAGAATAATTCGATGTATTAGACGATCTCAAAGTAATGCCCTGAGACTGCAAAGTCCCCTGTACAGACATCGGAAGACCGTAGTTGGTTATATATGTCGCCGTTGCATCATCATACACCGCACTGTAATTACCGAGATTGGCCGCCGCTACCATGCGGTTCATATAGATGACTACGGTACCAAGAACGATCGTAAGTATCAATAAAGATGCCAGAAGGCGTTTAATACTCCGTCCCATCACGCCCCCTGTCCCGACAGAATATAATCTGCCGCCGTTTCAAATGAGCTCATCTCCTCTTCTGTCAGATAATTAACGGATCCGTATTGGTAATCCACATATCCCCTAAGTCCCGTATAAGCCCATGCATATGAAGGAAGCTCCAGCTCATTCATCTCCACGTTATAAAACGGCGTTCCGTCAGGAAGATAGTATGTGACAGTCCCGTTATCGTTATAATCAAACGCAGGCACATACCAGCCGTTGATAACGGATGACGGAACATCGTATTCAATTTCCGGAATATCATCCGGTACGGACTCTTGTGTTTCTTCCGGCTCTTCCGTCATTTCGGTTTCCGCGATCATTTCCGGCTGTTCGGATAATTCTGTTTCCTCTGTTATGTCACAGATCTCACTTACAGAAACCGACGTTTCCTCTGAAAAATCCGATTCTTGAGTTTCACAAATCTCCACTATGCATTCTGTTGTGTCTGCTTCCGTAAAATCATCTTCTGCTCTTACTGCAGAGAACAATGCAAATGAAGTTCCCAACACGGCTAATACAAACACAGATTTTCTTAAAGCTATTTCATTCATACTTTTACCTCCCCTGTTTCAAAAACCTCCAACGTCTCGGTTGCAGAGTTGTAGTAATAAACTGCATCTGACAGTCTTCCTTCATTACCAGCGAAATACTCTTCGTTTGAATCATTAAGCATGCACAAAAGATCTCCGGGACTTAAACCGGCGCTTACGGGAACCAATAAAGATTCATCAACCGATGTGGGAACAATGTAATAATCGGATTGCAGTTTCTCTGAGATGGAATTAAGAACTTCCTTGTAGATGATCGCCGTAGATGCCCTGAAATGCCGCTTATTGGTCAAAATGTAGATCCGTCTGTCTTTGTCTGCCTTACCGAGCATTTTGCGGATCTCGGATTCACTTCTGCCGTCTGCTCTTAACAGCTTTCGTACAACCGAATCAAACGGTTTTATCTGCGGAGCGATTATCTTTTTTGTATTCTTCATTGCACATTGGTACAGATCTTCCTCATCAAGATCGACAGCATTCATAAGACCGTTATCTATGACTCCGCTGTAAATACCGGTATCATCAACATTTACCACCCATCGGTATACTATGCACATATTCAGGAACAACCTGTGGGGAACGTCATAAAGATAACTGTTGACCGCCTCTATATTTACAAGCTCGGCAATGATACCTTTTCTGATATTTTTCAAACTGATATTAGGCTGTATTGCCGCACCTCTGGCCAATGCCTCCTTCATCGATGAAGCGATACACTGCAATTGCCGGTTGATATTCGGATCATTACAGTAAAACTCATATATGTCCTCGAAATAATACGTCGGCGTCATAGTCGTCGTGTTGTTTCTTTCTTTGGGACAATAGGTAAAGCCGTCAAGCTGTTTTCCCCGCTTGATCACCGGCATAAGCCTCATCTCATAATCTGCATACTCAGGACCCATCACTTCAGGGAACTCAGAGCAGAAAGTGTTCTTGAATTCTTCATACGAAAGCATATTTTTTCCTCCAATTTTCCGCACACAAAAGCACCGCGGGGTCACCGCGGTGCTGTACATGCTTTTATGAGTATATGCTAATCTCTCAGAAGCGTTCCATCAATACCGTATTTTTCCCGTTTTTCAGGGATATTAATGGGACTTTGTGTCACACCGGAACGATCAGAACGCCCATTTTGCCTTGCTTTACGGTAATTGTGAACGAATTCCCACCCTGTTCCACTTTATTGCTCACAGACAGAGATGAACCCGGGGTAAGATTCGTATCATCAAGCTTATAGTAAAGTCCTTCACTCGTGACTCCTTTAACCTCGGTAAAAGGTATCAGCGATATAGCCAGAGCATCAGGATCCTGTATCCCGTCTATACTTATGGAATCCGGTCCGCACAAAGGAATAAAATCATATATGCCGTCCGTAAGCGTTATGTCTCGTCCTTTTTCATGCATTCTTATCGCCATCATCATATTAGACAACACATGATCCGGACGTCCGGTAAGAGAACATATTAAAGTAACTTCATCATCAGCAGGCAATTCACTGACACAGATCTCTGAATCCGTCATATCCTTTTCGACGGGATACACTTCAAAAGGAACTCTCTTCCCCTTAAGAAACTCCATCGTGTCAGGGTCGATCGAATCCATATCGCCGACTACTTTCGAGGGCATTATGCCGCATGCCGCGGCCACATCGGCGCCGCTGTCAGCAGCGATTACAATATCACATGAGGATGCTATTGAAGACACTCTGTCGGTATCTATACCGGGACCGCCCGCGAAGACTGCGACTCTCATCAGAAGGTTTCGCCCAGAAGCTCGTACAGAGCCTTGGCCGCAAGTCCGGGATCTTCCTTGCCGAAAACAGCACTGCCCGCTACCAGCAGCCTCGCACCCGCATCAGCAGCTTCCTTTACAGTGCTTACATTGATGCCGCCGTCTACGGAGAGGATCGCATCGGATCCGTTCTCATCAAGGCGCTTTCTGTAATCGGACAGACGTGCCGTCGACTCGGGGATATAAGACTGTCCGCCGAAGCCGGGACGAACCGACATAACGAGAATAAGATCGACCGCACCCTTCTCAAGGAAAGGATAGATCTTCTCGGCAGGTGTGTCGGGGTGGATAGAAACTCCGGCCTTTTTACCCAGCGCGCGGATCTGCTCTATAAGCTCGAACGGCTTATCAGTGCACTCTATGTGGAAAGTAATATAATCGGAACCCGCGTCTGCGAAGGGCTTAATAAACTCCTCGGGATTCGTGATCATGAGGTGCGTATCGAGTATGAGACCGCTGTGCCTTCTGATTGACTTGATGACCGGCACGCCGATAGTAAGATTCGGAACATAATGTCCGTCCATCACATCAAGATGCAGGAACTTACAGTAAGGTGTGATGCTGTCTACATCTCTCATAACATAGCCGAAGTCAGCTGACAGAAGCGAAGGCGATAACTCGTACTTTCTCATTTGTATCCTCCCGCAGAATTAGGTCTTCTGCTGTATAAGTATTCATAGAATTCGCGGTATCTGCCGTATCTTCCCTCATCGATACCGTCGCCGATGAGTTCCCTTACACGGCACTGCTTCTCAGCTATGTGCCTGCAGTCTGCGAACTTGCATCCTGAAGACTCTCTTACCATCTCGGGGTAGCCTCCGGATACATCTGTATATAATACACCAACGTCGAACAGATCGAGAGAGGTAAATCCCGGAGTATCCGTAATAAAGCCGTCCTCATATTCGAACAGCTCGGCGTGCCTAGTCGTGTGCTTTCCTCTCTTAAGCCTGTCGGAGATGTCACCTACTTTCATGGTGCCTTCACCGAGAAGTTTGTTGCAGAACGTGCTCTTACCTACGCCCGAAGGACCCGCAAGCCCGGTAAGACCGGTCTTGATCAACTCCTTGACTTCTTCCGGTACAGGCTCGTTCTTCGTCATCGGGAAGCAGTCGAAGCCCGCGTTCTTATAGATCGATACGTACTTATCGCACGATTCGGGATCCTTATCGCTTTTCGAGAACAGTATTACCGGCTTGATCTTAAGCGCGCCGCATATGATCAGCATCTTATCAAGAAGCTTAAGGTCCGGTACGGGATCTTCACACGCGAAGATAAGAAGCAGTGTATCGAGATTGGCAAGAGGAGGTCTTACAAGGAAGTTCTTCCTCGGAAGGATTTTCTCCAATACAAAAGGGATATCGGGGTCACCCGAATCCCCTGTAAGTACTATGTCACCGACAAGAGGCGTTATCTTCTTGAGTCTGATATTGCCTCTTATCTGGCACAGCCTGATCTGGCCGTCTTCGCATCTTACGGTATATACGCCGCCGACGCCTTTTGTTATTACTCCTTTAACTGATTCCGGCATGAGTACCGTTACATCGGGGGCTGAACATCGGGCTGCACACCGGGATCCGGCATAACAGGCTCGAAAACAGCCGTGTAGTTGATCGTAGTAGGAGTAAGAGGATCTCCGTCAGGATCGTAAACTACGAATGTATAGACATTGGACTCGGTAACAACGTTGTTGTAAGGATCGAGCCATCTTGCGAATCTGTAGCCTTCTGCAGGAGTTGCAACGAGAGTTACCGTCGTGTTGACATCGTAAGAACCGCCGCCTTCTGCAGTACCCTGGCCCTGAACGGTCGTAGCTACGTTAACCTGTGAAGGTGTAGGCGTAGGTGTACCGCCTCTCTGAACATCCTCCATCGTACCTACATAGAGAGTGATGGATGATCTTCTGGGCAATGTGATACCTGCAACCGGATCCGTAAGGATGATATACTGCTGGCTTTCAGGCAATACGATAACATCCGTAGCGCCTTCGATATGACCGATATTGATCTCTTCTTCCTCAAGAAGCTCTCTTGCCTCTTCAAGTGTGATACCGTGCAGATCGGGCACCGTGGAGCTTGTAGGAGCCTTCGCATATACGATAACGATAGACGAACCTACTTCTACTATTGAACCTGCAACAGGCTCGGTTCTCAATACCTGTCCGGGTTCGAAGTCTGCATTCGTCTCTTCGAGAACGCTTACCTGAAGTCCGAGAGACGAGAGCATCGAATATGCCTCGTGGAAATCAAGACCCGCATAGTTACTGAGTGTGATCGTCTCAGCCTGACCTGCTACAGTAAGGATGATCTTGTGGATATCGGATCCTGAAGCAAGAACAACGCCCTCATTGATATTCTGGGCGATGACTGTTCCTTCGGGATAGTCATTGGTTACCTGATTCTGGATCTCATAAGTAATCCTGTTCGCTTCAAGCTCGGCAACAACTTCATCGACATTCCTGCCTACGTAATTACCGATCGTATAATCGGAATTCTCTTCGATATGTGTAGCAGTCGTGATCGAATTCAGGATAAGAACGGATACGCCTACAAGAACACCGACAATCAGCAAAACGATAAAGACAAGAAGGATATTGTCGCGGAGTCTGGACAGTCTTCTTGCCTCAGCTGACTTCTCGAGATCGCTGATCTTATCGTAATTGGGATCCTGCCTGAAAGAGACTGTACCCGATGACTGTGTCTGCTCGGGCTCGTCGGGACCTGCGCCGATAATACCGTAAACGCCGTTAGGATCTACCATGAGAGCATCAAGCTCCGTAACCATCTGACGCATGGAAGAATAACGTCTCTCGGGCGTCTTCTGCATGCACTTAACTATGATGGCATCAAGACCTCTGGGTACATCGGGAACATACTGGGATGCAAGCGGAGGTCTGTCCTGCAGATGCTTTACTGCGATGGCGATATCGGAGTCACCGTCGAAAGGCACTCTTCCCGTTACCATCTCGAAAAGCATAACACCAACCGAATAGATATCGGATGCGGGTCCTACCATGCTTCCTCTTGCCTGCTCAGGTGAGAAGTAATGTACGGAACCTACGGCACCGCCCGAAGACATCGTGATCGTATTGCCTGTAGCGGCTCTTGCGATTCCGAAGTCTGTGATCTTGGCGATCCTGTCTCTGCTTATAAGTATGTTCTGGGGCTTGATATCTTTGTGAATAATGCCGTTCTTATGTGCGTATTCAAGAGCCATTCCGACCTGGATAACGATCGGTACGGCAACCTTCCAGTCGAGATGTCCGTTCTGATTGATAAGGTCCTTAACCGTAATACCATCAACGTATTCCTGAACGATATATCTGAAGTTGCCCTCGTGCCCTACGCCGAAGACCTTAACTATATTGGCGTGATTCAATGAAGATACGGCCTTTGCTTCCGTATCGAATCTTCTGATGAATTCCTCATCTGCAGAAAACTCGGGCTTCAATACCTTTATGGCAACTTTGACGCCTGTGCCCATATCCGTGGCAAGGTAGACATTAGCCATACCTCCGCGGCCGATGAGCTTTACGATCTTATATTTGCCTGCAAATATCATGCCCTCAGGGCTTTGTGCGTTCATCGAATTACTCCTCAAAACAGACTGAACTATAATATATTATAAAATAAATGCGAGATGTCAAAGTTATAAGTTCGTTACACTTCACTTTTACGTTCTTCTATGCCGCGTCTTAACTGTCCGCAGGCAGCCATTATGTCGGAGCCCATTTCGCGCCTTAAAGTAGCGTTTATGCCCTTGCTCTCAAGGGCTTTACGGAAGGCTTCCACCCTCTTGGGCGTGCATCTTTTGTAGATGCCTCCCGGGAATTCATTGGCAGCGATAAGGTTTACGTGGCAGTTTAAGCCCTTAAGAAGCCTTGCAAGCTGCTCCGCACATGCGAAAGTATCATTAACCTCGTTAAAAAGAGAATACTCGAAGGTGATCCTTCTTCCCGTCTTATTCACATACTCGCGGCAGGCGTCCATAAGCTCCGATATGCTGTAAGCGGAAGCAACCGGCATAAGCTCGCGGCGCAGCTCGTCGTTAGGCGCATGTAAAGATATCGCGAGATTGACCTGAAGTCTTTCCTTGGTAAACTCACGTATCTTAGGCACAAGTCCGCATGTAGATACCGTTATGTGTCTTGCACCCATGTTGATGCCGTCGGGATTATTCATGATCTTGATAAAAGCCATGAGATTATCGTAATTATCGAAAGGCTCGCCGATACCCATAACGACGACAGTCCTTATCTTCTCGCCGATGTGATCCTGCGCCATAAGCACCTGAGCCGCCATCTCGCCTGCCGTAAGAGATCTTCCGAAGCCTGCCTTGGCCGATGCGCAGAACGAGCAGCCCATCTTGCAGCCCGCCTGAGACGAGATACAGATAGAAAGACCGGTCTTATAACGCATGATAACCGTCTCTATGATATTGCCGTCAGGAAGAAGATATACAAGCTTTCTCGTGTCATCGATCTTGGATATGAACTCATCGATTATCTTCATATCGGAGAACAGGAAGTCTTCCTCGAGCTTCTGTCTCATGGCGGCAGGGATATTGGTCATCCTCGAGGTATCCGTTACACCCGAGTTCAGCCACTTACTGATCTGTCCCGCGCGAAACTTGGGAAACCCGTTGTCCAGGCACCACTTTAAGATCTCTTCTTCGGTAAGATCAAGGCAGAAACGTCTGTTGTCTTTATCCATTCTTCCTCCGCAGTCTGCTTATGAAGAAACCCTCGCAGCCGTCCTCATCGGGAAGCAGCGTGAGCATTCCGTTAACGTGCGAAGATTTTAATCTGTCGGGCAGTATATTGTCAAAAGCCTCAGGTTCGAAGTCGGGATGTCTTTCCATAAACTTCATGACCTGTTCCTCGTTCTCGCCTCTGTTGATCGTACAGGTGCTGTATACGAGCACTCCGCCCTTCTTCACAAGTCTGCTTACATTATCAAGGATCTGTTCCTGTTTAAGAGTGATCTCGGCGATACGCTCGTAAGTTATAGTAAGCCTGATATCCGGCTTGCCGCCCATGATACCGAGTCCGGAGCAAGGCGCATCACATAAGACGAGATCAAAGTCTTTGTCATCATCATAGACCGAGCTGTCGGCAACGCCTGTCCTGATGCACTTAACGCCGAGTCGCTGAGCATTCTGTCTAATCAGCTCCGTCCTGGAAGCATTGATATCAAGAGCCAGGATATCAGCCTTATCCCCCGACAAAGCCGCCATATGGGCAGATTTGCCGCCGGGAGCCGCACAGCAGTCGAGTATCTTCATACCGGGCGCAGGCTGAGCCGCCAAAGATGCGAGCTGGGCTGCCTCTCCCTGCACCATGAACTTACCGTCCGTAAAAGTCTCGGACTTCTCGATAGAAGGCGAAGAAGATGTCGGCTTAAGTATCAGCGCATCGTCCGCAAACGAAGCCTCCGATACCCCGAATCCTTCGGCTTCAAGCTCAGAAGCCAGAGATTTCTTATCAGTCTTCAGTGTGTTAACTCTTATCGCCAAAGGTGACGGAGACAGAAGCGCACGCGCTATGGAAGGAGCGCGGTCCTTACCGTAAGACTTCTTGATGACACCGTATATCTCGGGCTTTAATGAATATGCTGCTTCCACGTTCTTGGAAGAACCCAGATCTCGCTGCTCAGGGGTTAAGTCACAGACCTTGTGAAGGACTGCGTTAACTAAGCTTTTCGCACGGGGCGCATGAGCGGCAGCAAGCTCCACGGAAGTATTAACCGCAGCATAATCGGGAACCTTCTCCGAGTACAGTATTTGCCAGATGCCGAAGCGCAGAATGGTCCGGACCTGCGGGTCCAGCGAAGAGGGATCCCTGCCGGAGACTGACTTTATGATATAGTCCTCGGAATATGCGTAAGTTAAAGTCCCGTAAACGGAAGCGCGCACAAAATCATCGGCATTCTTGCCGCTGAATGCGAGATTTGAGAATGCTTTATTCTCGAAGCAGTCAAAAAGTATGGAATATATAAGTTCGCGGTCTTCCACTTAGATTCCGAATCTTTGTCCCGGCTTGTAATTATGAGCGCAGTCGATCGCCTTCAGACGCTTACCGCCTTCAGACTGAAGTTCGAGAATATATATCGAACCCTTACCGCACTTTACCTTGAGGTCTCCCTTGGAAGCCTTGGTTATCTCACCGGGTGCCGCCTCTTCGTTATCGTCTTCTTCGAGCCTCGAATCATATATCTTGATCCTCTTGCCGTTAAAGACCGTAGAGCAGCCGGGCCATGAGCTTAACGCTCTTATCTTATCGTGAACCTGTCTTGCCGAAGCATTAAGATCAAGCACCGCATCCTCGGGCTTGATCGGATATGTCAGAGTAACCTTGTCCGCGTTCTGAGGTATCGAAGTGATCTTGCCTTCTATATAATCACCGATCGTATCAAGGAGAAGATCCCTGCCTGCATCTGCTAGCTTGGTCATAAGCGTATCCGTATGATCATTGATATCGATCGGCACCTCAACCTGTGTGAGAATATCTCCCGTATCCATGCCGGCGTCCATCTTCATGATGGTAACACCCGTAACGTCGTCTCCGTTCAGGATAGAATACTGGACCGGTGCCGCGCCCCTGTACTTCGGCAGAAGCGATGCATGCACATTAATGCATCCGTACTTCGGAATATCAAGCATCCTCTGAGGAAGGATCTTGCCGTAAGCGGCGGTAATTATAAGATCAGGCTCACGGGACTTAATAAACTCATATGCCTCGTCAGTCTTCAAAGAATCGGGCTGGTAGACCTCAACTCCCAGTTCCTGCGCCTGCACTTTAGCGGGAGGAGCCGTCAGAATATGCTTTCTTCCTACGGGCTTATCAGGTTGGGAAACACTGAGGATAACGTTATACCCTTTATCGGACAAACCCTTGAGCACCGTCGCGGAAAGCTCGGGGGTTCCCATGAATACTACTTTAATATCACTTGTCTGCATTTACACTCTCGATCGTACCGGGGATTGCCTTATCTATGAACAGAATACCGTCAAGGTGGTCATACTCGTGGCAGATACAGTCTGCGAGCAGACCTTCCGCATCCATCTCGAAAGGATTGCCGTTTATATCAAGAGCCTTGATATGAACCTTGGAAGGACGCATGACCTCAGCGCTCTTTCCGGGAACGGACAGACATCCTTCTGAGCACTTCTGCTCGCCTTCCCTTAAAGTAATCTCGGGATTGATGAAGTTGATCCTGCCGTGCTCGTCTCCGATATCGATTACGAACGCGCGTCTTAAAACGCCGACCTGAACGGCTGCAATGCCGATACCTCTGTTATCGTAATACATGGTCTCAGCCATGTCGTCTATAAGCTTAACGATCCTCGGCGAGATCTCTTCGATCTCCCTTGATCTTTTACGCAGTATGGGATCGCCTTCGGTCACAATATTCCTTAAAGCCATATATTCACTCCTGATGATTATTACGGTAAATATTCTACCACAATCATTCTTTGAGATTGTCCCGTGACGCCTTAAGCATATTGGTCACGGTGTCAAAGAGCCTTCTGGTAGACGATTTGAACCCCTGCTTGGTCTCGGCATCCATGCTCTGATAGGTGCCGATCACCCTTGTCATCAATTCCTTGCGCTTCTCGGTAAACTCAGCAAGAGTATGGGCATCGGAACACATCATAAGCTTAAACACGGTATCCACGAACTGTTCGCGCTGCACCTTATCGAGCCCTCGGATCCAATCCTTGAAAGCTTTGTCGAACAGTTTGGACTCCTTGCTGACTTCTTTCTTGTGAATGAATTTATCAATGCCCGTCTCCCACGAGAGAAGCTCATGCTGCATGATACCGGACTGATCGGAATGAACTACCGAATAATCCTCCATATGCTCGAGAAGCATGCCTACAACAGAGAATTCGGGCACATAGGTATGTATCTGATGCTCGATTCTCTGAAATTCCTCCGTATTCATTATCTGCTCGGTAAACCCGGGACCGTCGAAGTTATAGATATCAGTTACCGGAGAATTGAACCTGTCATCACAGTATGTGGCGGCATATATGGCAAGGTTACCGCCCTTTGAATGACCTCCGACTATGAATGTTCCGTCTTTAAGAGTCGCCACTGCATTCTCGAAGTAAGCAAGCGCCTTCTCCTGCGCAGGAACCGGGAACTCGAATCCCATATTAAAGTCTTCTTTCCAGCCTATGATCGTATTATCGGTACCTCTGAAAGCAACATAATAATTCTGCTCGCCGTCAAGATGGAATACACAAGCCGAGAACTGGACCTGCTTTACTTCATCAACCTCATTCACGAAGCCCGATATCTGCATATTCGCGAATCTCGGGCTGTCGGCGATCGCCCTTATAAGATCAATATCGTACTTGGTATCGATAACGTCATATCTGAGCGAAGGCCGGTTAAGAAGCTTGGCACAGACATCCTTTACGTCACTGAACGCCCTTAAAGAAGGTGACACGATATCTTCAAAAGGCTCATAGCAGAATCTCGCGAGAATGGCAGCATCCACTTCATTAAAAGGATTCTGTCTGAAAGAGAGATCTCCCCTCCACTTAAGATAATCATAGATTGTATCCACTGTCAGATGCCTCCTGCATCATTATCGAATGATAACGGATAGATCTCGGGATCAAAGTCCTTCATTATCTGTCTGAACACTTCATTCAGATAAGATTTCTTATGTGATTTTACCACAAAGACATTACGGTATCTGCCGCGAAGCTCGTATATGGGAGCCGGATACGGCCCGTACAATTCGAACCCCAGCGCCTTATCCTGATATGACAGAAAATCTTCAAGATACTTCTTAACATCGGCGGTCCTTTGGGCAAGCATATCTTCATCAGGCAAAGACAGCACGATCTCGCCGACTGCCTTGAACGGAGGCAACTTCATGACCTCACGGAAAGCTATCTCAGACTCATAGAACGCTTCATAGTCCTGGTGCGCCGCATACATAAGAAGAGGATTATCCGTATGCATGCTCTGAAGATAGACCTTGCCGGGATCCGTACCTCTTCCCGCTCTTCCCGCCGCCTGCGTTATCAGCTCGAACGCACGCTCGGAAGCCTTATAATCCGTAGACATCGCGATAAGATCCGCACCGAGCACGCCTGCTACAGTAACATTAGGGAAGTCGTGTCCCTTAGCGATCATCTGAGTGCCGATAAGAATATCGGCCTCATGATTACGGAAGCTCTTAAGAATCGCCTCATGTGCGCCCGGCTTAATCGTCGTGTCCTGATCCATACGCAGGACCTTCCTGTCGGGATACAGCTCCTTAAGGATCTCCTCGAGCTGCTGCGTACCGATACCTGCACGCTTAAACTTGGTCCCTTCACATTCCCTGCATTTGATCTCATTGCACGGGATCGTATATCCGCAGTAATGACACATTAGAAGTCTCTCGGAAGTCCTGCTGTAATTATGAAGCGTCATTGCCACAGAACAGTTCGGGCATATCGCAGGCTCGCCGCATGTACTGCACACAAGCGTCCTCGCATAGCCTCTCCTGTTAAGGAAGAGCATTACCTGCTGATCCTTCGCGAAAGCCTTGGCCATCGCCGTTCTTAAAGGCGCGGAAAGAAGATCGCCGTAGCCTTCTTTGATCTGCCTTTTCATATCGACGATCGTTACTTCGGGCAGCACCGCATCGGGAGCAGCCCTCTTATTAAGCTTCAAAAGCTTGTAATTGCCCTTCTGCGCCGAAAAGTACGACGACACAAGCGGCGTCGCGGATCCGAGGATCAGCGGACATGAGCTCATTCTCATGCGAAGTATCGCTATATCTCTTGTGTTATATCTCGGGAACGACTCCGACTTATAAGAAGAGTCGTGTTCCTCGTCTATGATGATCAGCTTAAGATCATCGACAGGCGCGAAGATAGAGCTTCGGGGACCTACTACGATCCTTGCTTCTCCCCTTCTTATCCTGTCCCACTCATCGAACTTCTGTCTGTCGGTAAGCCTGCTGTGCATTACCGCCGCAGTATCGCCGAATCTGCCTCTTATCCAGCTTACGGTCTGCGGCGTCAATGAGATCTCGGGCACCAGATAGATAACGCAGCCCCCGCGGTCGAGCACCTCGCCCGCGCACTTAAGATAGACTTCCGTCTTTCCGCTTCCGGTAATACCGTGCAGTAAAAACACCTGCGCCTTGTCGCGGCTCTCGCACACAGCCCGAAAAGCTTCATTCTGCTCATCATTCAGATCATGAACAACTCTGAAAGATTCGGAAGACACCTCTGCCGCCGTTTCCGTCTCGGCATCGATCTCTTCTCTTGTAAGCATCCTGATCGACAGGTTAATGAGACCTTTGTCCCTTAATGCACGAAGCTGGGCATCCGAAGCCTTGGCAATAGACAGCAGCTTCTTACGCTCTGTAATACCATTCTCGAGAAGATACTCGAGCATATGAATATGCGTAACGGAACGAAGCTTGCCTGATGACAGAACCGCCTCAGTCTCCTCCCGCGAACAGATATCGACAAATGTCGCTTTTGCCTTGGCGACAGTACCCACAGCCGAGGGAACCATCATGGAGATAACATCACCGTAAGTACACAGAAGACGCGACTTCAAAGGTTCAATCAGCGCGAGCTGGTCCCTCTTCATGACCGGATACAGATCCAGAAGAGAATCAATGCACTTGAGTTTCTTCGGATCGAATCCGAGACGGTCCGTATTATCGCTGATACCTACTACAAGAGCCGTCTCTTTACGGTTGCCGAAGCCGAACGGCACCTTTACATAAGACCCCTGAACGACTTTGTCTTCCAAAGCTTCAGGGATCTTATATGTATAGGCTTTATCAGTCTGCCTTACGCATTCTCTCAGAAGGACTTTGCAGACTTTCATAGATTACATCTGACCATCCATAAATGAGAACAGATCAATCTGGGCAGACTCCGGCAGGTCATCAATAAGACCGTATTTATCCAGTGTTTCTATGGCAGCCTGACCGATCTTACCTCTTTGCATAAGATCTTCTCTGTTCTTGAAAGGAGCCTCATCTCTTGCAGCGGTGATACCTCTTGCCATGGATGCTGAGATCGAATCAATGCAGTCAAGCGGAGGAAGTATCAGTCCTTTATCAACCTTCGTAAAGTCAGTAGCGTGGCTCGTCTTAAGATCAATGGGAGCAAACTCGATTCCGCGATGGTGCATCTCAGCAACAAGCTCACACAGGAAGTATTCATCCTGAGCCTTCTTTGCCGAGCTCTCCTTCGAATGCATAAGTGTCTTAAGCACTTCCATACGCGCTTTAAGCACCTCCATATCCTTACACATATACTGAGCGTCAAATTCTTCACCTCTGATAGTAAAGTACGCACAGTAGTATTCTTCAGGATAGTAGACCTTGAACCACGCAACTCTTAATGTCGATATCGAGTAAGCGGCAGCATGTGCCTTAGGAAACATGTACTTGATCTTCTCACAGGAGCCGATGTACCAGTCAGGAACATTACACTCCTTCATCATCGCCTTCCACTTCTCCCACTTATCTGCAACGGCACCGGAAGCAACCTTACCCTTACGTACGGCCTCCATGATATCGAAGGCATCCTTATTCGGGAGACCCCAATAGATAAGTGTCGTCATGATGGAGTCACGGCATCCGATAACCGAATTAAGGTCGCAAGTTCCTTCACTGATAAGGTCCTGGGCATTGCCCTTCCATACGTCAGTACCGTGTGAAAGTCCCATAAGCTGAACAAGATCATAGAATCTCGTAGGCTTCGTCTCCTTGATCATGCCTCGCGCCATCGGAGTACCAAGCTCCGACAGACCGATCGTAGCTGAACCTGCCTCCGATTCTTCAATCGGGAACCCCAAGGCATCCGTAGACTCAAGAAGGCTCATTACTTTCGGTTCCGGAACAGGAATATCAGTAATCTCTACACCCGTAAGAAGGTGAAGCATACGAAGAACCGTAGGATCCAAGTGTCCCAAGATATCGAGCTTAAGGATAGTATCGTGCAAGGAATGGAAGTCGAAGTGCGTCGTTATGATTCCGCAGTCAGTCTTATTCGCAGGATACTGTATGGGCGTAAACTCATATACGTCCATCTCCTTAGGAACAACGACGATACCGCCCGGGTGCTGTGACGTAGTTCTCTTTACACCGAGAAGGCCGCGTGACATATACAGAAGGTCTCCGGTCGTGTACGGTATCTGCTTCTTGTCGCAGACATTTCGCGCGATCATAAGAGCGTTCTTACTTGCGACAGTACCTACGGTACCGGCCTTGAACGTATGTGTAGTACCAAACAGGTAGTCAACATACTTATGCGCGGAAGCTTGGTTCAAGCTCGAGAAATTAAGGTCGATATCAGGCTGCTTGTCGCCGTAGAATCCAAGGAACGTCGCGAAAGGTATATCCTGTCCGTCTCTGTGCATGTTGGCACCGCATTCGGGGCAGTTCTTCTCAGGAAGATCGTAACCCGAGCCGTATTCACCGGTGTTATTAAACTCTACATAATTACACTTCGGGCACCTGTAGTGAGGCACCAAAGGATTAACCTCGGAGATACCGAGCATGGTAGCCGTAAATGAAGATCCTACGGAACCTCTTGAACCTACAATAAATCCTTCGTTATTAGAGTTCTTAACAAGTCTGTACGCGATATAGTACATGATCGCGAAGCCGTTACCGATGATGGAATTAAGCTCGCTGTCGAGTCTCTCCTTAACAACCGGATCAAGAACTCCGTTATGTCTGTAGAGCTTGTTGGCTCTTGTGTATGCGATATCTCTTACGTCCGAAGCAGCTCTCGGAATCATAGGAGGATATGTTCCGTCCGGGAAAGGTTTGATCCCGTATTCGATCTTATCGGCGATCATATTGGTGTTGGTAACAACAGCAGCAAGAGCTCTTTCCTCACCTAAGTATGAGAACTCGTCGAGCATCTCTTCTGTAGTTCTGAAGTAAAGATCAGACTGCATCTCGGCATCGGCGAAGCCCATATCCATGAGCATGTTCTTACGGTACATACCGTCTTCCTTGTTAAGGAAGTGGGAGTCTGTAGTCGCGATCAGCGGAAGATTAAAGGCATCCGCAATATCGGCAAGAAGGATGTTAGTGTTCCTGATATCGTTCTCGTTAAGAGGCATGGGTTCACCCGCTGCCTTATCGGGATTTCTCGTCATGAACATGTTGTTGCACAGAGGCTGAATCTCGACGTAATCATAAAGAGAAAGAATATCCTTAAACGTCTCGTCTTCATTCAGCGCTTCCAAAGCCTTGTTGACATCCTTACCACAGGCCTTGTACTTCGCCATGGCATAGCGGTATATCTCGCCCTGTTCGCACGCGCCTCCGACGATTATCGAAGACTTATAGTACTTAAGTAAGCTCTTAGGTGTTCTCGGTCTTCTGTAGAAGTAATGAACATTAGACTCGGATACCAGATGATAGAGGTTATAAAGTCCGAGATTGTTCCTTACAAGCCAAATAATGTGGTACGCCTTGCTCTCCTGGGAAAGTAATACATCCGTACTTTTATGACCGATCTTAAGGTTAAGAGCCTCAGGGTCTGCAGAGCCTTCAGCCGTAAGATAATCGATTACGAACTTAGCGTCTTTTCTCGCCTTATCGATAAGGTCATTATGAGTTGATTCAACAGATTCTGTTATATTCTCCGGACATGCGTACTTTCTTATATCCTCGATGGATATAGCAGGCATGTTGAACTTATTTCTGTAGTACTTATGATCCTCGATATTGATACCGTAACCGGCACGTCTCAAGAATCCCAAAGTATCGAAGATATTCTCTCCGGTTACAAATGCATCACCTATGAATCCTACCAGCTCTCCCATGCGGAAATATGCATCGCAGGGCTCACCTGTTCCCTTATAAATGATATCTTCTACATCAGCATAGAAGTCGGCAACATGCTCATATACGATTTCTTCGGGAACTACCAAAGATCCGTCTTCAGAATAAGGAGTACCTATGCGGTCATCGATATTGGTGATGTGATTAACACCCTCCTCACCATAAGACGGCGTACCGGGAAGATTCTCATCTCTTAAGCTCTCGGGGATCTCATCAGGCTCCCAAAGACTTGTGTCTATATCATGGGACGCGAACTCCTGAGCCTGCGCATCAGTCTCACCTTCGATCTCAGGGCGGATACCCTGAAAGCCCTTAAGTCTGTATTTACTTGCAGCGACACGCGTGAAGGTGTCCGTACAGGGATCGTCACCGTTAGTCTCGATAGCTAAAGTAACGAACTCTCCTACAGCCATAGGGGGCTTGGGAAGTCCCGAGTCCTTACGCGGAATGAAAGGAAGGTTATAAAAGATAGTAGGTCCGTCATCTACGAGATAACCCTCGCAGCCCAGGATAGCCTTAAACTTCTCTTCTCCCTCTTCCTTCTTCTTATTAATTCCTTTAACAGCATCAACTGCTTCAGGGAAGCCCTGAACAACACCGTGATCCGTAATGGCACACGCTCTGTGACCAAATGAAGCTGCGAGCTTCATGATGTCACCCGGATTACTGATTGCATCCTTCTCACTCATCTTCGAGTGGACGTGAAGCTCAACTCTCTTATATTCACAATTCTCACGACGCGCGGGCGGCGGATCAGCCTCATAAATGCCGCTGACCCTTACGCCCTTCTCGCCTCTGTCGTAATTCGTTGATACCTGGAATCCCGCGTAACCGCCCTTACCGAAGGTCTTCTCAAATATATCGGCTTCTTCGGGCTTCAAGAACATGAGTGCACTTGTACCGCCTGTGGCATCGACGATAAAAAACTTCGCGATAACGCAAGTACCGCTCTTGGACAGCTTAAGGATGTCGGCCATCTTCTGGTCGTCCATAATAACGAAGTTACCTTCGATATTTACATTCTGGCTGTAGTCATCAAGGTCCTTAATATCAACCTTGGGCATGCCGGACATAACACGGCCCATTATGGATTCGGAATTCTTACGGGGCTTAAACTTATTCTTTGTCTCCCCGTTACTCGAAGCCTGCTCCTTAAACTCCTTAGCCTTGGCTACCCAGGAGTTCTTGGCGACCTGGGGTTCTTCCTTCTTCTTTGCTTCCGCCTTCTCTTTCTTGGCGCGCATCTCTTCTCTTAACTGGCGCATTATCTCAGGGTCAACCTGCACCATAGCTGCACCTGCGGGAGCAGTGGGAGCCTGCTTAGAGACAGGTGCCGGAGCTGCCTCAACAGGCTTTTCGGCAGCATCTTCTGCAGGCTTAACTACAGGCTTGCCGAAAAGGAACTTAACCGTACACTTCGATCTCGTCTCCATCGCAGATCTTACCTGCTCGAGCATCTGACGGTGCGAGTCTTCCACCTGACCTGCCACCTTTATGGTGATCAGGTTCTCATTTCTGTAATAGTCGATTTTAACGACCTTTAACCCGCCAAGACCTTCTTCCAGCTCAGGTCCCAGCATCAATTTTCTTATCAGTTCTTTCATAAAACCTCTTTAAAGGGTTGCTTGTGATTTCTCTTCGCCGAGTCTTCTGACTTCTTCGACAAACTCGTCAACGGCGGTCTCCGCCTTAAGTTTCCTGATTATCTGTCCTTTCTCGAACAGAAGGAATTCATCCTTACCGCCCGCGAGACCTATGTCTGATTCTTTTGCTTCTCCGGGTCCGTTAACGGCACACCCCATAACAGATACTTTAAGGTCATACGGGAACTTGGATATCCTGCTCTCGATCTCATTCGCGATCTCGATAAGCGGAACTTCTGTCCTTCCGCATGTGGGACAGGAAACAAATGTGATCCCTCCTGTCGTCAGGTCCAGTGCCTTCAATATACTCTTAGCGGCATAGACTTCATCGACCGGATCACCTGTAAGCGATACTCTGATCGTATCTCCGATACCTTCAGCAAGCAGTGTTCCGATACCTACAGCAGATTTAACAACGCCTTCTTTAAGTGTTCCTGCTTCCGTCACACCTACGTGAAGCGGATAATCACAGGCCTTGCTCATAAGTCTGTAGGTCTCGATCGTAAGCTTGGGACTGGAAGACTTGATCGATATGACGATATCATCGAAGTCAACGTCCTCGAGGAGCTTTACGGCATCAAGAGCACTCTTGGTCATATTCTCGGCGCATACTCCTCCGTATTCTTCAACGAGCTTCCTGTCGATAGAACCTGAGTTGACGCCTACACGTATCGGTATACCCCTCTCTTTGCAGATATCGGCTACCTGCTTAAGCTTCTCGGGACCTCCGATATTACCCGGATTGATCCTTATCTTCGAAGCGCCGTTCTTTGCAGCTTCGATCGCCATGCGGTAATCGAAATGAATATCTGCAACTACGGGAATGGGAGACTGCTTTACTATAGTCTTGAGCGCATCCGCAGCCTCCTGATTCGGAACAGTGACACGCGTAATATCACAGCCGGCATCATGAAGTCTCGCGATCTGCTCAAGGGTGCCCTTGATATCCTGAGTCTTCGTATTGTTCATGGATTGAATCCTTACGGGATTACCGCCTCCAAGAAGCACTCCGCCGACATTTACTACTCTGGTCATCTGCCTGTTCCTTTCTTTTAAGGGTATGTAAAACTGATATGTAATGACCTATGTCAATACCAATATTAAGTTGTATCTGAAAACACCTTAGAAGAGCTATGGAGTATCAGTTCTCGGCCTTGGCCACTCTGATATACGTGGATTGGTTACCTACAGGTCAATGGTCCGC
>JAGAXM010000032.1 GCA_017940895.1 Clostridiales bacterium
CACGACCATGACCACGATCACGACGAGCATGATCACGAGCACGAACATCACCATCACGACCATGACGCCGACGATGTCTGCCCCGTATGCGGAGAGCATCACGATCACGATCATGATCACGGCGATCACTGCTGCTGCGGCGAAGACCATCACCACCATCACGCAGACGAGATCTTTGACTCCATCGGCTTCGAGACATCAAGAAAGTTCACACAGGACGGCATCAAAGCTGCCCTCGAAGCTCTCGACGAGAACTCCAAGTACGGTACAATCCTCCGCGCGAAGGGTATCGTAGCGGGCGAAGACGGTCAGTGGATACATTTCGACTATGTTCCCGGTGAGTCCGATATCAGAACAGGTGCTGCCGACGTTACGGGCAAGCTGTGCGTAATCGGTGCCGAGGTTAACAAGGAAGCCGTAAAGGAGCTGTTCGGGCTGTAAAAGCCTTATGTTAATATAGAACGGATGAAGGCTTCAGATTACATAGTTGAGTTTATTAAAGATCAGGGCGTTACCGACGTCTTCGGCTATCCCGGAGGCATGGTAACGCATCTTATGGACTCATTAAGCAAGTCTTCCGTCCGTTCACACGTTACTTATCACGAGCAGGGAGCTGCCTTCGCGGCATGCGGCTATGCCCAGACTACGGGCAAGGTCGGAGTTGCTTATGCGACATCAGGTCCCGGTGCGACCAACCTTATCACCGGCATCTGCAACGCATACTTCGACTCGATCCCTACCGTGTTCATCACAGGACAGGTTAATACATTCGAATACAAGGGCGACCTCGGTGTAAGACAGAGGGGTTTCCAGGAAACAGACATAGTCTCCATGGTAAAACCCGTTACCAAGCACGCCGTAAGGATCACGGATGCCGATAGACTGCGCTTCCACCTCGAGCAGGCTTTCCGCATCGCACAGGAAGGACGCAAAGGTCCGGTACTCCTCGACATCCCCATGGACATCTTCAGAGCCGAGATCGATCCTTCTGCGCTTGCAGGATTCGAGTCTGAGACGGAATATGTCGAAAATGATTTCTCCGTTCTCGCGGACGCAATTGCTGCTTCTTCCCGTCCCGTAATACTCGCTGGTTCCGGAATCAAGACAGCCGGCGCCACGGGACTTCTGGGCAAGGTCTCTTCCCGACTGAACATGCCGGTGATCACTACCATGCTCGCAGTTGATGTGTCCGAGGATTCTTACGGATTTATCGGCGCATACGGTTCGAGAACGGCTAATTTTATCGCAGCCAAATCCGATCTTGTGATTGCGCTCGGTGCCCGTCTCGATGTGCGTCAGGTCGGTGCCAACAGATCGGCATTCGCTCCCGAAGCGAGAATCGTAAGAGTCGAGATAGACAGAAATGAGTTAAGCCTTAAGGCTCACGAAGACGAGATCCAGATCAACGCGGACGTTAAGGATGTTCTCACAGCGCTGGCGGATCTTCCGGAGCGTCCCGCCACAAAGTGGAACCAAGTCTGCGATCAGATCCGCGATGAACTGCAGGGTATAGATAACAGGCTGCCGAACAAGTTTGTTCAGAGAATAAGTGATGTCATTCCCGAAGGAGCCGTCATCACAACCGATGTCGGACAGAATCAGGTATGGGTCGCACAGTCGTTCAATGTTAAGAATGATCAGAGGATATTCTTCTCGGGCGGACACGGCGCGATGGGTTATTCACTCCCTGCCGCAATAGGATGTGCCATCGCAAGCGGCAAGGAAGTCTACTCCTTCTCCGGCGACGGCGGCATCCAGATGAATATCCAGGAGCTTCAGACGATCGCAAGAGAGAATCTTCCCGTTAAGATCATCCTCTTTAATAACTCTTCACTCGGCATGATCCGTCATTTCCAGGAAATGTATTTTAATGATAATTATGTTCAGACTGTACCCGAAGGCGGATACACGGTTCCGGACTTCGGTGCTGTCGCCCGCGCTTATAACATCCCATACACTTGCGTAGAAAGTATTGATGATATAGGCGACGGCCTTTTCGATGTGAAGGGACCGCAGTTTGTCGAAGTTAAGATAAACGAGCCGACTTACGTGTTCCCCAAGCTCGAGTTCGGCAAGCCGAATCAGGACCAGGAGCCCTTGCTTGACAGAAAATTATATGATCATATTATGGAACTTGGTAAGGAGATATAGTAAACTAGAGCGATGAATGAGAAAAAGTCTGAAGAATTTGAGATAGATCTGCTTGAACTTGCCCAGGTACTCTTAAGCAAGTTTTGGCTTATTCTAATTGCAGTAATCATAGGCGCCGGAGCGGCATTCGGTATAACTTACGGCTTTATTAAGCCCCAGTACACCGCCAGCACGCTTCTTTACGTTAACAATTCCAACATTTCTGTAGGAAGCGCTTCGTTATCCATATCGAGCGCCGACCTCTCTGCTGCCCAGAAGCTCGTAGATACTTATGTTGTTATCTTAAAGTCCAGAAGAGTATTGAACGAAGTTATCGAAGAGTCCGGCACAGATTATTCTTATAACGAGTTGTACAGCCGCATCAATGCAGCAGCTGTTAATAATACTGAGATCTTCAGCATCACGATCACCGCGGATTCACCCCAGGAAGCCGAGAGGCTCGCGAATACCATCGCTCTTGTTCTTCCCGACAAGATCTCCGAGATCGTTAACGGAAGCGATGTTAAGATCGTTGACTACGCCGTAATCCCCGCATCCAAGAGTTCACCGAGCTACACAAAGAATGCTTCTATCGGAGCTCTTATCGGATTCGTATTCATGGCTGCGATCCTCGTCATCAATTATCTTCTTGATGACAGTATCCATAACGAGGATTACCTCACACAGAATTATCCCGATACACCGCTGCTCGCGGTTATCCCTGACCTTGTAACAGGAAAGTCCGGTAACGGAAAGTACGGTAAGTATTATGCAAAGTACGGAAGTTACAACATCTACAGGGCTGCCGCACAGGATGCAAAGATAGAATTCTCGAAGAAGGAGAATGAGAATGGCTAAGAAAAAAGACAATTCGCCGGCTTCCGATCTGTCTGTTGAACAGAAGAGCATGATCGGACCTCATCTTAACTTCGCTGCGTCCGAGGCATATAAACTCTTAAGAACTAACCTGCTGTTCTCTTTCCCCGCGGAAGAGAAGTGCCATGTAATCGGTATCACTTCGTCATTCCAGGGTGAAGGTAAGTCCATGACTGCCATCAACCTTTCTTATACTCTCGCTGAAGCAAACAACCGCGTACTGCTGATCGAAGGCGATATGCGTATCCCTAACTTCAGCAACAGATTGAATCTTAAGAAGACTCCGGGACTTTCGAATCTGCTCGCAGGTCTCGATTCCATTTCTGATGCTATCCAGAGGATCGCGTTCAGAAGGAGCAGCAATCCTGAACCCGTTAAGTTCGATGTCATCACTGCAGGCAACATTCCTCCGAACCCTTCGGAGCTCATGCAGTCCCATAGAATGCAGCAGCTTATCGATACGCTGAAGGAATTCTACGATATTATTATCATGGATCTCCCTCCTATCAATGTCGTAACCGATGCACTTGTAGCATCGAACTACGTCTCCGGTGTAGCCGTCGTAGTAAGAAGCGAGCACGCGTCCAAGCGCGGACTTTCTAATACGATGAGACAGTTAAGACTTGTAAATGCCAAGGTTATCGGCTTCATCTACACTAATGCCGATTCCCAGAAGAAGAAGTATTACAAAGGCTACGGCAAGGGCTACAGTAAGTACTACAGCAAGTACTACCGGAAGGAATACAGAGCATAAAGCAGGTTGCTCATGCTTGATTTTCACTCACATCTCATACCCGGTGTCGACGACGGAAGCAAAGATATTGCCATGTCAGTCGGCATGCTTGATATGTGGAAAAGCCAAGGCGTTGACTTTATATGCGCTACCCCTCACTTCTATGCAGACTCAACAAGTCCCGATCGGTTCCTTGCGAAAAGGGATTCGGCATATTCATCTTTGATCGATACATTGAAGAACACACCGGAAGGGATAACCTCGTATCCGCACATAGCGCTCGGTGCAGAGGTTTACTACTACAGAGGCTTAAGCTCCTGCGAAGATCTTAACAGGCTCTGCCTTCAGGGGACCAATCTTCTTCTGATCGAGATGCCGTTCGGCGGAGAGTGGACCGACTATATGATAAGAGAGATCTCTGAGATCAAGTCCATGGGACTCATTCCGGTGGCGGCTCACATCGAAAGATATCTGAAGCGCCAGCCTTCGGATAAGATAGATGATCTGCTTGATACAGGCATCCTTATCCAGTGCAACTGTGAGTTCTTCCTGTCTTTTAAGACCAGGAAAAAGGCTTTCCGCATGCTCTCTGACAAGACGATAGACTTCCTAGGATCAGATGCGCATAACCTTACTTCAAGGGCTCCGAACATGAGTGATGCCATAGCAGCCATAGAGAAGAAACTCGGCGCAGACGCACTGCACCATGTAAAGAAGAACGAGACTCTCGTCCTTAACGCATACGGAATGAACACAACTATAGGAGGAGCGGCATGAAGAAGATCGTTCTGATGGTCGCAGGTTATGTACTTCTCGGAGTCGCCGTATTCTGCGGCGTTAAGTTCTTTCTTGATGTTTATTCACCGAAGAACCTGGAGACTGAGCAATACGGTCCCGCCGGTATTACCGGACAGGGAATCATCCTTACCGATACGAATTATGAAGAAGCCGTTCAGACAGACTCCAATAATGATGACCTTACTGTCGATTTTGATGCATTGCAGGCAATTAACCCTGACATTTATGCCTGGCTGGACATCCCGGGCACCGACATATCCTACCCCGTTGTCCAGAATCCCGATGATGATTCTTACTATCTGAGACACAATTCAGACAGGGAATATTCCGCCGGAGGAGCCATTTTCTCGGAAGCCACATATAATTCAACAGAGCTTAACGATCCCGTAACAATTTTGTACGGACACCACATGAACGCCGGAAATATTATGTTTGGGCACCTTCAAAGTTACTTCTCCGACCCCGATTTTTTGGCAAATGACCCCGTAATCAGGCTGTATACCCCCTCAGGAGTGCTTGAATACGCCGTTTTCGCTGCGGTGCCATTTAACAAAATGCATATCCTGTATTATAATAATATGTACGATCCCGTAGTGTATCAAGCTTTCTTTAGTTCAGTATTGACTATAAGGGAGTTAGGGGACTATATTAACGAGGATCATATCCCTTCTGATCCTGAGCAGGATCGGGTCTTGATTTTATCGACCTGTCTGGAGGGAGACAACACAAGACGCTTTTTGGTCATGGCAACTTTGGTGTCTGATCAATAAAGATAAATAAAAATATTAAGAAAGGAGATATGCTGATGAAGAAATTAATCTCGACTCTCGCTGCGGTTGCTCTCGTATTCACTATGGCAATGCCCGTAATGGCTGCAGAAAGCCCGGAGCCTCACGGTCAAGATATCGTTCCGAATGGTTCAGTTGACGGTTACTACGTTCGTATTTCCGATCCTAACCCTACGGATTATGCACTTGAAGTTCTTCCCGATGCGGCAGCTGCTGCAGTAGGCGAAGATGTAATCCCCGAGTGCTCTCTCGATGCAGTTGATGTTGATATCGTCAATCTGCAGGGTACGGTCGTTAACGATCAGTATTTCGCTTCGAACAGCTCGTTGCTCGTAACTTTCGTACGTAACAGCGAGTCCGAAGTACTTGCCGTTCTTTACTGGAATGACGCCACACAGTCTTGGGATTCGGCATGGTACCAGCAGGACGGAACTATCGTTCATGTTCTTCTTAACCACCTTTGTACTGTTGTCTTCGTAGTTAAGAGTGACGAACCCGGATCTGCGGTTTCAGTTCCTACCGCTGAAGAAACAGGAATCGATATAGTTCCTTCTGCTCAGACTGGTTATGCAACCGGTATGTACGGTCTGATCGCAGTTGTTGCACTTATCGGAGCAGTTGTCTGCTTTAAGACATCAAAGAAGTCAGCAATATCTGCTGACTGACTCGATTAAAGAGTATATTTAATTGCTGTCAGCAAGCATTGACGCCCGGGGTCTAGAACCCGGGCGTCTTCATTTGCTTTGAATTATATCGGTGAGAGTACCGGCAGGATCAGCAGATCCTTATGCCGGCTCATAGAATGTGTCTACGATCAGCTGCTGCAGTGCATCGTCGTCTACATAGAATTCCATGTATCTGTCGCCCTCGACGGATTCGCCTTCGGGAACGATGATATCTCCCTGCTCATATTCGACGAATCTTTCGGCATACTCCTCGAACTCATCCGTACTGATATCGGATACGATATAGTCAGACAGCTGTGAGAATGCATTGACCGCGAAGTCGGGATCATCCTGCATGCAATCACCCAAAGCCGACATAAGAGCCACCATATATGTTCTCTGACGGCTCATACGGTTGATATTGGTAGGATCATCGACCATGGACATACGGGCTCTTACGAATGTAAGCGCATGCTGTCCCTGAAGGTGTACCACCTGACCCTGAACAAGAGTATTGTCAACGCCCTGGAAATTATCCTCTACAAGAACGTCAACGCCTCCGACCAGATCGTTAAAGGCAGGGACCGCACCCATGGTAACTGACATAAAGTTATCGATATCTGAATCATAAAGAAGTCTCGATACCGCGAATGCCGTATCACGGCAGCTGTCAAGGCCGCCCGTGCCGTATGAATGCGACAGGGCGATCTGAAGATCCACGATACCCGCATACTGACCCAAGACATCATATCTCTTGATTCCGGTCATGGTATCGCGGTTGATCTGGATAATGTCGTACTTCTTGTTCGTGTTATCAAAGACAACCACCAGGAGAAGGTCTGCCTGGCTGTTGCATCTGAACTCCTCATTCTCTTCCTGATCGTAAATATCGGTACCGATGATAAGCAAAGTATCGATATCATCTCTGTAACGGTACTGGGCACCGTTAAAATAGATAAGTCTCTCGACTGTAGGAGACAGTGAGTTCGGATCATCCACGTGCTCGAACGTAGGCTGGGGCTCCGTGGACTCGGTTACGACCGGAGTCTCACCGACAGGCGTCTTCTCGTTATGCGAGTGAGAGAAGAATGCCGCTCCCGCTGCGAAAAGCACTACTGCCACCGCAAGTGTTATTACCGCGAACTTGTTCTTACTTGCATCCGTCATATATTAACCCTTAACTTCCTGACCGCAGCGGTCGCATACGATCGACATGCCCTTCTTTATCTTAAGCGGAGCACCGCAGTTAGGGCAGTTCTTTCCTACGAACCTGTTACGGTAATCGTTCACATCATTAACTCTGTCTGACATCTCGAACATTCTGTTGGTCCGGTCGTACGTAAGCCTCTCGAAATATCCCTTCTCAACGGCACGCAGTACCGTTCTCTCGTAGGAGCCGCCCTTCTTCTTGCCGCGGTCCTTAAGGATAGTATCCATACCGACGATGCCGTCCGCATCCTTTTCGAAGTCCCAGTTGCAGGAAGATACTGCGAGGATAAGGTTTATGCCTCTTATGCCGAGTACGGTAAATACGATGCCCACCATGATAGAGAACAGGCTGAACACGATAACCGATACCTCGTATTCTTTGAGGACGATGCAACTGATGAGCATAAACAGCCAAAACAGATTAGGCAGAATTCCGAATACAAGTCCCAGTATCGACCATATAAGCGTGGATGTGTACTTGCTGTGATTCTTATACATATCACACTCTCCTTAAGTAAGAACCGCAGTGCTTGCACTTGTTCGAGCTTCCGACTCTGACGGAATTAACGGCACCGCAGGTCGGGCATGTGATATCAAGATATTCGCTCTCACTCCACAGGATGACCTTCTCGTCATCGGTAACGGCATTTATAAGATAACCGCTCTTAAGAAGCCATGTCACATCCTTCTTAACCTTCTCGAGACCGTAGCCTGTCATCTCATTGATGCGCTGAAATGTGATAATGCCGTCGTGATCCTCTTCGAAGATCGGGGCATATCTCTTGGCACGGTTGATCTTGTGTGTGATCACGGTAAGGGCTGTAACTTCAGAAGCCAGGATCAACAGCAGTATCACTGCTGTCACGACCATATTGGACTCACTGTCCTGGAGACCTGCGATAAGAATAACGATCATAGGCAAAAGAATGATGCCTGCCATAACATAACAGGCAACAAGTCCCTTGTTAACACCGTCTATTCTTTTCCTGTTGAAATATCTGTCCATTATTACTTCCCTCAGCAAGTAATAATATCATATTTTCTTTTATTATTTAAGGAATCAAGATCGAGACTATCCACCTGGGGTCCGGAGCTTCCATCTCCTTATCCATTGCCATCTCTTCCATGATGCCCTGAACCGACGCCCAGAAGCACCTCGACAGCAATATCGGATCGCCTGCGCGGAAGACTCCTTCCTTCTGTCCCTTCGCGATCAGCGTGGCGGTAAAATCGATGGAATTGACCGCGGCTGCCTCTTTACGAGCTTCCTCAGGCATGCCGCTTCGCCTTACCTGTCCCATGAGAACGAACATGTTAAATACCCACGGCTGCTCCTTGGCATACGAGAAAAGCTGCTGCAGAAAGCCCTTGAGGTACTGATCCGCCGGAATGTCTGCCATAGCCTGCGCGGCAGGACCCGAGCTTAACGCCTTCGTACCCTCGACACCCATCTTCACGAGCTCCGTGAGGAGCACTTCCTTCGACTCGAAGTAGTGGAACATCAGTCCCGTACTCATCGGCACCGCCGCAGCGATGTCGGTAATCTTGGTGTCGTAATATCCCTTCTCTACGAAAAGGGTAAGCGCCGTCATAAGTATGGCCTTGCGTCTTTCTTCTTTCTGTTCTTTTCGCGTCATGTTAAGCCTCAGATCTCGATGCTTCTTCTGTCTCTTTTAAGTATTCTCTGTACTGCGAACTTACCGGATACGACTGCGATCGGAAGTCCGCCGGGGCTCATTACCCACTGACCTGCAATGAAGAGATTGTTTACGCCCTTAACGACGCCCTTGAATCTCATCTGCTTGTTGCCGACCGTGGTAACGAATCCCATGTAAGAACCGTGGTATGCATTACAGTATCTATTATACGTCAGAGGTGTCCAGCAATCGAGAAGGGTGATCCTGCCCTCAAGCTCTGGGAATTCTTTAACGATCCTCTTTGTGATCTCGGCTGAAAGCTCGTCCTTCTTAGCCTTGTACTCGTCCTTACTGAGGCTCTCCCAGTACAGGTAGTCAGCATCGGTCTGGACTACGTTAGCCTGAAGCACAGTCTTGCCCTCGGGTGCGAAAGACTTGTCATAAGCATAGGACTTAACGGACATTCTTGTGAAAGTTCTGTCGCCGATCTTAATGGGATCGCACTCGAAGAAGATCGTGTCCTCGCCGGAGAAATCACTGTCGATGGCAAAAGCCGTCTGGAAGCCGCTTGTTACGGGGTAAGCCTTGCTGTCTGCATATGCCTTCCTTAGATCCTTCGGCATATACTTCTCATCGATGAGCCTGCCGTAGAGAAATCTCGTATCTACTGCCGTGATGACATCATCAGCCTTAACGATCGTGCCGTCCTCGAGCTCGATGCCTGTTGCCTTCTTACCCTCGATGATGACTCTCTTTGTAGGTGTATTCGTGTGGAGCACGCCGCCCATCTCCTTGAATCTCTTTACGATACGAAGTGTCATGGCAAGAGAACCCTTGAGCGGGATGTTGCCGTTGCCGGATGCCATCGTGGCGTAGGAAACGATGAGCGAATATGCCGTGTAATCAGCGGGCAGATAGTCTGTCATGAGCTTCTTCATAACGGGGCTTTGGAATCTGTCAGTGAGCTGAGCGCAGTTGATCTTGCCGTACTCCTTCATGACCTTGGGCATGTCTGCCATGTCCTTACCCATCTCGATATAATCCTTAACGCCCATCATATCCATAGGCTTGTCTGAAGGGATCACGCAGGACTTCGCGTACTCTACATGCTGTATGAACTTTCTGATCTCTTTCTCGTCCTCGGGGGCTGCCTCGATCAATTCCTTCTGTGTCTTCTCAAGGTCGTTCCAGAGCGAGACTTCCTTATCGCCGAGTCTTGAAGAATAGAACTTACTTGTGTTCGCATACTCCGTATTCTCATCGATTGCTCCGCAGGTCTTCCACACTTCCCAGAGCTTTGTCTTGGAGTCAGTACCCGTGAGCCAGTGAATGCAGTTGTCGATGTGATAACCCTGTCTGTTCCAGCCCATGCACTCGCCACCTGCTACAGGATTCTTCTCGTAGATTTCAGCCTCGAAGCCAGCCTTAAGTGCGTAGATGCCTGCTGAAAGTCCTGCGATACCGCCGCCTACTACGATTACCTTCTTCTTTGATTCTGTGTTATTCATCTCTTATTCCTCCGTTGTATTGAACTCTCGTTCATTGAATATGTATTCAATATACAACGCGCAATAATCCTTGTCAATAGTTTGTTGAATTTTAATTCAATTATTTTTTGAGATCTTACTGGGCGGTGAATTCCCCTGATAAATATCCGTAAGAGATAATGTTTCCCGTATTCCCGTCAGCGTCTGTATCCAAGCCTCTAATAAACTGTGCGAAGTTGGGATTCTGCGTATTAACGGTTCCCCTGATCCTGTCTATCGGGTTTCTTAAAGCTATTACATATATATCGTAAGTATGCGTGCTGCCTGACGGCGGATAGGGTCCGATATAGGATGCACCCGTAGTCCATCCCCTCTCAAGCGTTGTCACATCCTCAGTAAAGTCTGCCCAGTGTATCCAGTAATTCGCAGTCATATCCACCATATAGACTACGTAGAACAGAGCATCATCAACAGGCTCCCAACTTAACTGCGGTGAAACATTCTCACCTGCGAGCGTGTTCGAGATCACGTTATCCCATACGCCGTTATGAAGATCCTCTGACGTCAACTCGAACGTCTCATACTCGGGAAGAAAACCGTCGTCTCCCAAGACGAACGCTTCAGTCGTTTCCGCGGGCTCTGTCTCCTGTACCTGCGTCTCTGTCTGCTCGGTCTCGGTAACCTCGGCTTCCGTTACGACAGTCTCTTCAGCTGCCGTCTCAAGAGTCGTTTCTGCAGGCGCCGCCTGACATCCCGCAAGCATTGCCGCACATAATACCGCTGCCAGAACTTTAGTTGTTTTCATCCCTTATTCCCCTTCGTTAATGAATTCAAAGACACGGTCGTAGAAGTCTTTTCCTTCCTCGTAAGCACTGTGTCCGAGACCATTATATATACAAAGCTTACTTCCTTCTATACCGCGGTTAAGTTCATAAGGGGCGTCGTTTCCCACGATATGATCGTTGTCACCCGCGAGGATCAGCGTCGGCGCTTTTATCCTGTGAAGCTCACTTCTCACATCGAAGTCCATGATCGCATACGCATTCCGGAAGAAGCGCTCGAAAGAAGCGGGCTTCGTTAGCTTCGCAACCAGCGGAAACGTCTTCCTGTTCTTCGCAAGATACTTTTCCGAGTACGTCTTCTCCGCAGTATCAGCGAAAAGCGCAGCATAGTCATCTCTCTTTGCCATCTCTATCCAGGAGCCGACGGCATCCCGCGCTATATCATTGCAATACGGAGCCGTAACCGCGAGTATAAGTCTGTCCGTGACCTCAGGATGATATATCGCGATGCACTGCGCTATCATGCCGCCCTGCGACACGCCCAATAGGCTCGCCTTGTCGATGCCTAGTGTCTTCATTACCACCACCTGATCCTCAGCCATGTCTTTTATCGAATACCCGTCCGGCATCTCGTTCTTTCTGCTGAACATGTAGACGGTATAGTCTTTTAAATGCTTCTTGTAAGGACCCTGCAGCATCAGGGATTTCCCCTTAACCGTAGCAAGCCCGTCTACAAGTCCCGGGAGCACCACGAGTTTCTTCTCACCCTTGCCGAAAGCAGCATAATACATATCCGTGCTGCCGATCTTTACGCATCCGTTCATATCATATCCCCTTCCTTAATATCTCAAGATACGGGGCAAGGCTTTCCATGTAGTCGCTGCCGCCGCCTTTTTCCAGGAATTCTTTATTGAAACCTTCGAGCACCCACTTCAGGATGTCGGACCTGCTCTTATCAAATCCCGTACCTTCGATGAGCTGCCCGTATATATCTTGACTCCGGTCTCCGTAACGCGACGCGATCTTAGCCGAGATATTGTTGTCACGCTCTGATGCGAGATTCATAAGAAGCTTCCCCTCTGCCGGGTGTTCCGTGTAGTACGAGATCTCGATCTCGGAGTACGCCGCGATACGTTCGAAGACATCTTCCGGAAGGTCTTTTATCATACCCTCCGTCTCCTGCGCCATCTTCGCCGCTACTGTATCCGTCAGGTAGAAGTACAAGTCCTCTTTACTCTCGAAATACTTGAACAGACTTCCCTTGCTTATACCGCAGTTCTTTACAATGGTGTTGGTCGAGGCATCATCGAATCTGTTTGCCGCGAACTCCTCGAGTGCAGCTTGCGTGATACGTTGTTTCTTGTCTTCCGGTAATTCATTAAAAAGCTTTGTCGGCATATCTGTCTCCCTTCGGTGACCATATGGTCACTTTCATTGGGATTCTACACCGACTCACGCTTCAGTGTCAATTCATGTGCAGATTAAAGATCAATAACCGATCTTAATTCCTATTGCCAGAAAAGCGACTACGGCAGCCGTTATCGCGACGAAAAACGGGGCGCTCTTCTTAACCCATGTAAAGTAGCTTACGTTGATCATCGACAGACCGATAAGAAGCACCGGCGACGTCGGGAACAGCAGATTCGTGTAGCCGTCAGCGAAGGTGTAGATCAGAACGAGCATGGTCTTGGAAAGTCCGAGACTTGCGACCGAGAGCATACTCATGACAAGCAGCGCCTTGGCCGTGGATGACGAGATAAAGAACTCAAGAACAAGCACGATAACATACACGATCAGCGCCACCTTAAGAGGCGATTCTCCGCTGGTGATCTCATTCATCTTATTAACGATAGTCGGGAGCACATGACCCTGAACAAAGACATACTTTACGGAAGAAGCCACGGCGACAAGGAGTATGGCGGACAAGGCACTTATAAGCCCCGTCTTAAATGAGCGGAACACTTTACGACGGTCATGACATGCAGACATTCCTGCCGCTATGCCGCCGATGAGAAAATAAACCGTCAGGAATACTACAGAGTAATCTCTTATGGACTCTATCAAAGCCGTTACAATAACCAGAACGACAGCAAGCAGCAGAAAGACTGTATACACGCTCCGCACATGAGCTTCGTTACTCTCATCGAAAACAATCTTCGTCTGCCCCGCACGAAGCTTTCTGTCACCTTCATATGTGAGGCTCGCACGCGGATCCTTCTCGATCTTTCTGATATAAAGGAAGATAAAACCGATAAGGATCAGGAACACAACAGCAAAGATTATGAGACGGTACCAGATCTTGGCCACCGGACTTACATCAATGATATTCGAGGCCAAAACGACGGTAAAAGGATTCGTTATGGCTGTGGCAAAACCGATCGCGGTCGAAGCGATACAGCACAGAAAACCAGTATACGAATCGTATCCCAGAAGGACACACAGCGAAGCCGTGATGGGAAGCAAAGTAAGCATATTCTCGAACTGGCCCAGGAACGATCCGAGCGAATAAAAGAGCAGCGACATCATGATGATCAGAAGATACTTATGGCCGCTGAACTTCTTACTTAACGAACCGATAAGCGAATGAACGCCGCCAACATCGGACATGATCTGGAATGCACCCGCGACTACGATGAGAAATATCGAGAGGACCAGTAAAGTCAATCCGTCCGACGAGAAGAATACAAGCACCGGGGCGAGTATCCCCTTCCATATAGGGATACCCGTATAATCATCATTCCTGATATAGACCGTATAGTCAGGCGTACCGTCAGGCAATGTTCCGAACTCGCCGCCCGGAACGATATACGTCAGGATGATCGAGACAAACATAATAGACACGAGCAGAGCAGTAACCTGCACTACAGTCTTAACCGGAATGTTTATCAACCTGTTATCATTCTTCACCCTGCTGCCCCTCCATGGACTTGATTATATCAACAATATGGGCCCATCTTGCGACCTGTGCAGGTTTCTCATCAGGATAGAAATAGTGCATCTGGTCATCATGATACAGTTCGAACTCCTGACCGCTGTGAAAAGGGATGCCACGGAGTTTATCCATCGGATAATAGAAGTTCTCATTCGCCGATTCATAAGTAAAGCCTTCAAAAGTCAGCCGGCACTTCCCTCTTTCTTTACGCTTCTTTCCTTTATTCGAATAGATCACGGCGGTTACATCCGCATTAAGATCGATATCCCTGATGGTCTTCTTCTCGACTTCGGCCATATGGTCGTACCAGGAAGCCATGGTATAGGGTTCCTCCGTAAACCTGTAATCCTCATCCAGAGTAAAGGTCTTACCGCACTTGGAGCAGGTAATGGTATTCCCCTTGGAGCTTGTGGTATAAAGTCCGTCGCACGAGTAGCAGCGGTAAAGAATGTTGTGAAGTCCCTCTGCCTTGTCCTTCTGCGGGTATTTGCAAAGAAGTGTTTTCGAAGCGTCATTACGTATCGTATCCGCGATGACCTTATTAAGCTCTTCCGCACTCATAGATGCGGCCTGCTCGCGCGAGATAACCCGCGCGACGGTAACGGTTACCGGGGTGCGGTAACGTCTCTTGCGCCACTTCGGCTTCTCGTAGAACGCTCCGTTTACCCTGGTTAGAACGATATCGACGCCGAGTCTTTTGTAGAAGGCTCCGCCTGACTCTGCTATCGGATTGGTCCTGCCGTCTATACTGAGGCGGCCTTCAGGATAGATGATGACGGGGCAGCCTTTCTTAAGTGTCCTCATGATCCTTACGGGCGTGACCATGTCGTCAAAGAACAGCTTTTTCGGGATCATGCCGGCTCTCCTGCTAAGAAGCCTCAGGAACGGCATAGTGCAGTAGTGTCTGTTGACAACATAGACAGGCTTTATCTTATGGGGGAGCCTGTACAGATAGTAGAAATCATAAAAGGATTCGTGATTCGAAAGAAGAATATACGGCCCGTTCACCTTCTCGAAATCATTCAGGATGAACTCGGGTTCAGGCTTGCTGCCGAATATGAGTCTTACCAGAAAGAAGACGAAATTATAGACCGGAGAAACGGATTTTGAATGTTTGTTTAACAAGTTGTTATTGTCAGTCATAGAGCCTTCGGAAGTGATAAAATTCTTGTTAGAATATTAATATTTTTCTAAATTTTGGGGGATTAGTCAATAAATGGCTGCTGAGAAACGGTTTACATTAGCAACAAGATTATTGTTGACGCATATTTACCATTCAGAAAACATCGATGAAGCACTGACATCGGGATTAGATGTCATACTTGACGCGCTTGGAGCTGAAAGCGGCACAATCTGGATTCTCAACAACAAGAAAGACAGACTGTTTCCTGCTACGAGCGTCGGTCCTCTCGATATATCAAATGCCAGCATACGGATCGGTACAGGTGTCGTAGGAACTGTAGCTTCATCTCAGAAGAGCATCCTTATCTCACAGTCAGAGGGCAAGGAATACACCTTAACGCCGGAAGAGACTTGCGGTATGACTGTATTCTCACTCATATGCGTTCCCCTCCTAAGCAATAAAGTAATTGTTGGCTGCATTGAGATAATCAACAAGAAGGACGGGACCTTCTTCAATTCAATCGATACTGAATTGTGCGAGCACCTGGCTTACCTTACGGCGATGGCCGTTGATGAGAAGGGCTTCCCTCTCATCGCAGAAGAACCGAAGGATCTTCTCATCAGCATCAGAGATCTTAAGAAAGACTACGAGAATGGTGAATCAAAGCTTCACGTTCTTAAAGGTCTTAACCTCGACATATACAAGAATGAATTCCTCGTTATCCTCGGCGAGTCCGGATGCGGCAAGTCGACTCTGATGAATATCATAGGAGGAATGGATACATTGACGAGCGGTCACGTGACAGTCGAAGGACGCGATATATCCCACCTGAGCGAACATGATCTTACCGTTTACAGAAGAGAGTATCTGGGGTTCGTATTCCAGTCCTATAACCTGATGCCCAACCTAACGGCTTTGGAAAATATCAGGTATATCGCGGAGCTTGTGGATCATCCCATGAGACCCGAAGACGCAATCGCCAAAGTCAATCTTACGGCCAAAGCCGACTTCTATCCGGGACAGATGTCCGGAGGACAACAGCAGAGAGTCTCGATAGCGCGAGCCATAGTTAAGAACCCCAGACTCATACTTGCAGATGAGCCTACCGCCGCACTTGATTATCAGACCAGTATCGAAGTCCTGTCGGTTATCGAGGATGTCGTAAAGACAAACGGAACAACGATCGTCATGATCACCCACAACACACAGATCGCCAAGATGGCCGACCGCGTAGTAACTCTGCGAAACGGTGTGGTCGCCAACATCAAGCGTAACCTGGAGCCCGTTTCAGCCACGGATCTTGTCTGGTAATCCCGATGAAAAGAACTCAGTGGACAGACTCGATAAGCACGATCAGACGGCAGATAGTCTCTTACATCTCCGTCATCGTTATCGCGGCTCTGGCTGCGTCCATTTTCTTAAGCGTAAGTTTCGCATCAAGAACGATCCTTAATAACGGTGACAATTACTATAAACAGGGAAACTGGCGTGATGCCGAATTGTACTACAATTACGGAGCCCGTCAGGAGGACATAGATTATTTCGCGTCTTTGGACGGGATCCGTGCCTCCGAGGGAGAATTCAAATTTGCCTGTTTGCTGTCTGCGGGAGAGAATGAAGTCGACGTTGATGTACTGTCTTTAACGCACACTCTCAATACGCCTATCCTTCTTGAAGGAACGCTTCCTTCAGGTGACAACGAGTGTCTGATCGAGCAATCGATTGCCGATGAGAATTCCATACACATCGGCGACCGGATCACTCTGACGGACAGGGACGGAGCGACCCCGGGGGAGCTGTTGTACGGCGAATATACCGTTACTGGTATCATGTACCACCCGAACAACCTGTGCATCACCCTATATACCAACGACAATCCGTGCATTGTTATTCCTTTAGAAGGATTCAACGAAGAGAATCGACACGGGCTGTTCACCTCCGTCCTCCTCTCATTCAACTGCACCGAAGGCATGTCCAGATTCGATCCTTCTTACCTCGAAGCAATACGTGATATGGAGACTGAACTTTCCCCCGTCATAGAAGAACGCGGAGGCATCATCTACAGTGGTCTGCAGTCCGATTACAATGATCTGATCGGTACATACCGGATTGATCTCGACAACAGTCGTGAGCTCCTAAACGATGCAAGAGAGAATATCGACAACGGCTGGGCAGAACTTGCGGACGGAGAGGCCGAGCTTGAAGACGCTGCCATCCGGCTTGAAGATTCAAGACAGCAGCTTGAGGATGCCGAGACCCGCCTCGAGAACGGACGCATTCAGCTTGACGATGCAAGGACTCAGCTTGATAACGCATGGATCACGCTTCAAAACAGCCTCGCACAGCTCGAGAACGGCGAGGCCGAACTCGCACCGCATTTGACAGAGCTGCAGGCAGGAAGAGCACGGCTCGATGAAGCGCAGCAGCAGCTTGCCGAAGCTGACTCCCAGCTTCAGTATCTGGCTTCACAGATAAACGACGGACGGACAACGCTGGATGCTGCGGGACAGCAGTTGGCAGCTGCCGAAGCACAGCTTAATGAGGCCCAGGCGCAGATCGATTCGCACGCAGCCGAGGTCGCTCAGCTCGAGACAGAGCTGGCTTCCGCCACTGACACTATCAACAACAATGTTGTCCCTTTCGCCTCTAATCTTCACTCCGTACTCAAGTGGCTTATAGGTGATTATGCAGATATTTTCGACTGGTCGCAGGTCGAGACTCCGATCGACTATCACGACCGTGATGCCCACATAAACAGATATATCCTTCCCGGCGGTATTACCATCGATGTTGGCGCACCTTTGTCCGTTAACATCGAGACTTTACTGCGCACTCTTAACCTCAGTGAAGAAACACTCGCTGCCGCTTATGCCGCAGCTACGGGCAACCCTCCTGTTCTTCCCGAAGGAATGTCTTCCTGGCATCAGTATATATCCGTGCTCGCTGCCGACAGTGTGCTTAATGTATTCCCGCAGTACAACGATCTTGAAAGTGCGGTAAGCCAATGGGAGACGGGACACGACTATTACATTCAATATCAGGATGCTATCGACGAAGTCCGTGAAGGATGGAATCAGTATTATTCGCAGGCAGAGCAGTATAACCGGGGACAGGCAGAACTTAACAGAGCCATCGAATTCTACGATCAGATGTCAGCCGAATATAATGCCGGGCTCGCGCAGTATAATCAGGGACTTGCCGAGTATAATACCGGTCTTGCAGAATACAACAACGCGAGAGCCGAGCTCGATAACGGATGGGCACAGTACTATGCGGCTTTAAGCAGATACAATGCCGGACTTACCGAATACGAGACGAACCGGGATGACTACCTTGCGGGTCTCGCCGAATACGAAGACGGCAGCGCAAGATATGAAGAAGGTCTTGCCGAGTATGAGCAGGGCCTTCGGGACTGCGAGAATTCACGTGCTCAGCTGGAGGCAGCCGAAGAAGAATACGCCGAAGGCTTGGCAGAATACGAAGACGGTCTCGCGCAGTACGAGAATGCAACTTCTTTCGTAAATATGGATAACGAGTCCCGGTTCCTTTTCGCAGATGCAAGCGTAAACCGCTCCTTCTGTATCATAAGGCGCACGGGCGGCAACTTAAGCGACATCGGACGCACGTTCACGGCAGTGTTCGTCATAATCGCGGCGCTTGTAATCTATGCGACACTCGGAAGGATCGTAGACGAGCAAAGAACACAGATCGGCACCAATAAGGCGCTCGGCTTCTTTAACCATGAAGTGCTGTCGAAATACTTAACGTTCGGTCTGTCCGGCACCGTCGCGGGCACCGTCATCGGTACTGTCCTCGGATACTTTGTCATCCTGCCGATAGTTATGAAAGGCTATTCCCACAACTATGTTTACGGCGCGGGAAAATATGCTTTCATACCTTACCTGGCGGTCATCGTCATCGTCGCAGCAATCTTGCTTTCTTCGCTTACCATAATCTTCGCCTGCCTTAACATGCTGACCACCAATGCCATCACGCTGCTCGCGCCCCCCGTCCCAAAGACACGCAAGCGCAGAGACCGCGCGCGCCAGGCTTTGTTCCTGTACCCCAAGCTGCTTGTCATGAACATGCTGTCCGATAAGAAACGTGTCATCGCGACCATCGTAAGCGTCATGGGATGCTGCACTCTTCTCGCCGCCGGCTTCGGCATGCAGTTTGCCATCAAGGGCTCGATCTCCGATCAGTTTATTCTTTATGAGCACTACGACTACAAGGTCAAATACGACCGTGAGCTCAACCCTCAGGTCGATGAACAGGTACTTGAAGCGCTCACAAGAAACGGGACAAGATATATTGCTTTAAGCGATAACTACAGGGCAACAAGGATAGGTCAGACCACTCTCGGCATCGAACTTGTATGCACGGATCTTGACGGGGTAAACGATTTCTTCACGCTTAACGATGCGGCGACAGGCGAACATCTCGACTCTTCACGCTCCGGTATCTGGATACACAAGAAGCTTTCCGAATACTATAGCGTCGGACCCGGAGACACACTGATCATCTATGACAGCAGACTGAATCCTTACGAGATCACGATAGCAGGAATCTACGAGAATAATCTGGGGTTCTATTCCTTTATGTCTCCAGAAAACTATGTGTCCATATTCGGCGAAGAGCCTGAGTATAATTCTTACCTCATCTTCCAGAATGCGAACGGTCCGCTTAACCTTGAATCCGATATCGGACAGATCGACGGGATCAAAGAGTTTAAAAATAATATCGAATTAAGAGATTACTATCTGGGCATCGCTTCCGCGCTTGATGCTCTGTCTATCCTGTTCATCGCGATGTCGGCGATGCTCGCATACTTTATTCTCCTGAATCTCGTATCTATGCTGATCAATCAGAAGAAGAAGGAACTTACGATAATGAGAATCAACGGATTTTCACTTTGGAAAACGATCAACTACGTCGCGGGCGAATTGGTCGTATGCACGGTGATCGGTATTATCATCGGCCTTATATGCGGCAACGGTCTTGAGATGTCGATACTTAAGCTTCTCGAGTCGGATCAGATAAGATTCGAGCACGAGATACAGTGGAACGGCTGCCTGTACTCGGCACTTATCACGATCTTCTTCACTGCCCTCGTCTCGGTCCCCGTATTACGCAAGATAAAGCATCTTCAGCTTACGGATATGACGTCGTAATACAACTGCAAGCCTGCGGTTGACAGATTGCAAGCCACAGTTGGTAGAGCTTTGTGCGCTAAGGTCCTATCGTAGAATCAACATTTCGAAAGGATCTTCTTAACATGCGAAAGAAATTCGTTACTGTACTTGCCTGTATCATACTGGTACCTGTTCTTCTGCTTACTGCTCTATGTATTTACCATCAGATAAGACTCAAGAAAGAGCGCAGCATCATAAACCACACATTGGGACAGTTCGTCGAAGTCGACGGACATAATATGAATATCTATACAGAGGGTTCCGGGAATAAGACTCTGGTCTTTCTGTCCGGATTCGGAACTCCGTCCCCCATACTGGACTTTAAGCCTCTTTACTCCCGTCTGTCTGATAAGTACCGGATAGTCGTGATCGAGAAGTTCGGTTACGGGTATTCCGATGAATATGAAGGAGACCGTTCTGTCGATACGATAGTTGATCAGAATCGCCGTGCTCTCGAGGCCCTTGGCATCGGCGGCCCGTACATACTTGTTGCTCATTCTGCCGGAGGCATCGAAGCGATCTGGTGGGCAGAACAGTATCCGGATGAAGTCGAGGCGATAATCGGGCTCGACAGCAATGTCCCTTCTCAGTATGCGAATTACAGAACTCCTCAGGATCTGAATACAACAGAGCCTCAGGATATTGACGAGTGCATCTCTTCTATGGCAGTCAACGACTTCTTCATGTACAAGATCGGACTGTTCCGTCTCATGATGCCGCCGTCAAGTCTCCCTGCACTTATCAGCGAAGATTTAAGCGCGGATGAGCGCGAGCAATACAGTGCCTTGGGCTACACAATGTACTGCCGAGGATCCGGTTCCACATTCATGAGGGAATCCATAATGGCTTCGCATGCACTCGAGTGCCTCCGCGAATATGTAAACACACCCGTTCCCGACATCCCGACTCTGTTCTTCGTAAGTGACGGCAATGTCATGTCGCAGCTCATGGATGCGGATACATGGATAAGTATCCACGAGGACTATATCAACGGATTAACCAATGGTGTTATCATCTATCTTGACTGCGGTCACTATGTGCATGTGGAAAGACCCGATGAGGTCGCTGCCGGCATAGAGGCTTTCGCAGATTCATTATAAGGAGACACGCATGGTATTAGGCGAGAAGATAACCGAACTTCGTAAAAGAAGCGGGCTGTCACAGGAACAGTTCGGCGATAAGATCGGCGTGAGCCGCCAGGCTGTCTCCAAGTGGGAGATGTCGCAGACTACGCCGGATCTTAACAAGATCATGGCTGTTGCTGAGTTTTTCGGGGTGTCTACAGACTTCCTTCTTAAAGACGAGCTTGGTATGTCAGACCTAGATTCCTGTGGTGTTGCCCCTGCCGCCTCCGAAGTTTCAAAGTCCGCAGGGCAAACCGTGTCACTTGAAGAAGTGCAGGCTTTCCTTGCCGCAACGCGCAGCAAAACACGAGGCTTTATAATCGCGATCATTCTGCTCTTCCTCTCCCCCATTCCCGGCATCTTTCTGTCACTCGGCAAAAGTAATAACCTTCCTGTAGCGGGAACCATGATCCAGATCCTGTTGCTGATCGTTGCAGCGGTGATTCTTATTCTTGCGGTTAACAAGACTTCGTCATTCACTTTTCTCAAGTCTTCAGATGCCGAGCTTGCCTACGGCGTAAGAGGTGTAGTTGAAGAGTATAAACGCGACTTTGACCACACACACCTTCTGGGCATCATAATAGGAGTTATTCTTCTTATCGCATCTGTCCTGCCGATGATGGTGTGCTCATTCTTTACGGACACCAACGGCTTTCTTATCGTTTTGTGCGCCGTTATCATGCTGCTGATGTTCGCTTCCGGAATATGCTCGATTGTTTATGTGTGCATGATAAGTTCCGGATTCAAGCGGATACTTAAGATGCGATAGGAGCTTCTGAATACATCCTGCAGAATTTGTTTATCAGAGCCACAATGTCATCTGTCATATCATCCGAATTAACCATGCTGTTCTCATAACCGCAGAAAACCAGAAGATCCCTGTTAATAACCATCCCCGATTTAAGATAATCCATGAGTTTAAACTTGTTTCTTGATATGTATTTCTCATCATCGAGCCTTCCCATGAATTCAACGAAGAAGCACCGCTCGAATTCCGGAAGATAAACTATGAAATCCGGATAATATACTTCGCCGCCGATAATTATTCTCGGTTCATATTTATATTCGAGCCCCAGCGATTCCAACGTCTGGGCCACGATCATCTCGCCCCTTGAATCCATCATCATATTCTTATACTGATATCCCGTATTCTTCTCTTCAAACTCAGCCCTGACATGTATCCGCTCCCACATATCCTTGTTGTAGATCGTATTGACTTTTGTAAGGTCGATGTCAGGCAACGCCGGCATATTCTTAAGTATTATCTCAAGCTGTTCCTTCACATCTGACAGTTTCTTGCGATATTCGCTTTGACCGTATAACAGTTTCCCTTCTTCTTTATCCGCTGAATACTCTTTAACCCTTCTCTTACCATTTACAAACAAGCATTGTCTTAAGACAACTCTCCCTTCATGATGCCCTAATCTGACATCCGGCAATCCGCCGATTTCCTTGTCTATCAAATTCAGTTTGGCTTTCAGATATACGGCCGGCAAGCTGTTATTCATTCTCATTCTTAATCCCCCTTAATATGGATACTTCCACTTTAGAAGGACGCCATAAGAAATATAACTACGAAATGACTACAAATTTCGACAAAAAACGACAAAACTCTGCAGAATACTCTTCACTATTACGGGTTATGAAGAGTTAGGTGAAGAAAAAGCCCTATTTTCTTCATTCGGCTCTTCATTCAAGTGCAAAATGAAGAGTCAGGTGTAGAATACACGCCTCGGATTTACTGCTGATACCCGTATGTCCGGTTGTCGGTGTGATAATAGAACCCGTTCTCACTCTCTTCGGCGGACGGCGCGGAGTGCAACTCGAAGAATACCAATGCATTATCATCTTCACGGGTATAATCTCCGCGAACATCGAAGTCTTCCAACGCATCAACAAACGTCTCGAGGATCAGATCGTTCTCATACTCCGTCAAAGTCAGATCCGTGTATATATCAATACTCGGCTGGAAGAAACCGGGAAGTCCCTCTGTCGCACTTTTCTGAAGTTCGGGCAGTTCAACGGTTAACGAATACTCATCAATGATATCATCCAGGTCCGCCTGCTCAAGGAAAGTCTGAAGATAATAATACGAGAAGTCATGTGTGGTATACGATGCGTATACCCCGGTACTGTACTCATGCACTGTTTCTTCAACTGTATAAACAAACCCGAACTCAGTATCCTGCAGTTTATGAACGATAACCTCGCCTGCGGGTGTATCTACAGTATAGGTTTCCACCTCTTCACAGGGACCGCACCAATATGATGCGAACTCGCAGGCGTCTTCAAACTCAGAATCGTACTTGCGTGACGACCCGCATCCTGTAAGCAACACAAAAGAAGCAACAATCAATGTAAGAAGTCTCTTATTCATAAAACTATTATCAACCAAACGAATGACATTTACAAAATAAAACGGAGACACTTACAAAAAGTGTCTCCGCATAATCCCTTATTCCTCAGTAAGTATCGCGACCGGCTCGAGCTTGGATATCCCGCGGCCGCACAGATAAGATGTAACGACTGCACATACCAGGATGATCGCACCGCTTAAGATGAACCAGACAGGCGGAGTCGGAAAACTGTTCTGCCTGATGCCGAACATTGCAAGTCCGAGAAGTATCAGCTTGTCCGACAGCGCAACATGCATTACAAATCCCAGAACGATTCCCGTAACGATGATCGGCATGTTGGTCATGAGCGTTCTTCTGATAAGTTCTCCGGATGTATAACCCAAAGCCTTGGACACACCGAGATCTGTTCTTTCGCGGATGACTTGCGAACGGGTCAGAAGGATCTCAGTCAATATGACTACGAAGCATGTAACGACAACGAAGATCACGCAGATCGCCTTCATGGATGCTGTCAATGTATTGAGAGCTGTATTGATAACATCTTCCGTAAGTGACATCTGGTAACCGGGATACTCCTCCTCCAAGTCACTCTTAAACTTCTTAACATCGATACCGTCATCAAGGAAAAGAAGCACATCCTCGAAAGTATAATCAGGGTTGACTCTCATGGCACCGGACTCTGACATCAGTGCCTTGTTGCCGCCGTTATTGATCTTCTGATCGATTCCGCTTACCAGGAATGATGCAGTACCTGTGCCGTCAGAGGTTCTGACTGTTACGATATCACCGACCGTTACTCCGAGCTTGTCCGCTTCAACTGTAGTAAGTACAATCTCATTCTCATTGGAAGGAACATGTCCTTCAAGAATGTATTCCTGCTCCAAAGATTCCAGATCCTGATATACATCGATATTAAGAGTAGTGGAATTATCAAGATACATTACTTCAACGCTGGACATTGTTGTCCATGTATTAATCCTCCGAACACCGTCATGATTCTTCAGCTCATCAAGCATATTCTCATCACCGGCGCAGTAGATCTGAATATCAGATGTCTCGAATCCGACGAGCTTCAGAAGATTCGACTGATCGATAACCCAGTTCTGATAGAGACAGAATCCGAGGCACATCGCCAACGTAAGAACTGCGATTATAAGTGTGAGGAAAACACTCTTTTTCAAGCTTCCGAAGATGTGCTTGCCTGAGATCGCGAGATCCAAAGGCAGACGGCTGTTCTCAAGTTCAAAGTGGTTACGCTTAAAGTTATGTGCCGTGATACCGCTTCTTAAAGACTCAAGAACCGTAAGCTTTCTGTAGCTGCCTGTGGCAAAGAAAGAACCGATAAGAACTGCAACGGGGATACCGACAAGAGTCGCGATCAGTGCAGGAACACAAAGACCGGAGAACCCTGACAGGCCCATCAGTGAACCCGAAAGCGCACACAAAGGCTGATTCAGGAAAAGTCCCGCAACGACTGCTGCCACAGTAGCCAGCACGCATATTATCATCTGCTCTGCGATGCATGCGAATCTCAATTCCTTTACCGTATAACCGGTTGCCTGCAAAAGTCCGATATTCTGTGTATTAAGCTCAATAAAGTTCTTGATCGAGAAATACATGATAAGGATGGCAAGAGCCACCAGAACAACTGTGAATACCAGAACGATGGCAGAAGCGATCAGCGTCGTGGACGTAGCAGCAAGCACTGCAAGGTTATAATTAAATGTACTGACACCGGCCTTACCTTCGAAAGCCTTCAGAACTTCGTTCTCATAATCTTCTGCATCGATACCGTCTGCAGCATCCGCATAGATGAGATATCTGGTAAACATCGGATCAAGAGCTTCCTGAATCTCAATATAAGCATCATGACTTACGACATTCAGATAACCTGAAACACTCATGGCTGTGGAAAAGAACAGATTCTCTACATAGCCTTTAACCGTAAACGTCTTCTCATATCCGTTAATCTTAACGGTGTATGTGCTTCCGACAGGATGAGAAGTCGCGATATAGTAAGGAAGAAGGATCTCATCATCAGCAAGCCCCGCTGCCTCCGAAGGAAGAGAACACAGATAATTGTCACACGTTCCGTCCAGAAAATAGAACTCATTCGAGATCGCATCTTCTTCGCTTACATCACCGTAGTAAAAGCTTCCGGTACCGAAAACGAATTCAACTGATTCGCACCCGGAAGTCGAAGGAACAGAATTAATTATCTCTACAGACTCTTCCGAAGTAAGATCTTCAGGTCCGAATACCAGGAGTGACGGAGTATGAAACTCCTCTGTATTCTTTCTTATAGTGTTGTCCTTGCTCATCAGCATGGACAGGCTTACGAACAGAAGTACCGCTGCCATGAACATCAGAAGGAACAGTATCGCTGCCTCACCCTTATGCTTCTTGATATTGTTACGTGCAATAAAGAACAATGAATTCATGATTACCACCCCATATCAGAAAGGAATGCGCGAAGCTTGGCGTGACGCTCCTTATTCTCGCCGTCGTATTTCTCAAGTGTGATCTCGTCGCAGATAACGCCGTCTCTTAAGTAGAGTATTCTGTTACCTCTTTCTGCCGCCGCGATCGTGTGCGTTACCATTACGATGCTCTGTCCCTTGTTATTCATGTCTGTGAGTACATCGAGAACAGCCTCTGTATTCTGAGAATTAAGAGCACCTGTAGGCTCGTCTGCGAAGAGGATCTCCGGCTCGTTGATAACGGATCTTACGAGTGCAACTCTCTGCTTCTCACCGCCCGAGAGCTGATTCGGGAACTTGTTGTAGCACTTCTCATCAAGTCCTACTTCACCGAGAAGCTCCTTGGCACGTGCTGCGATCTGCTTGCGGTCACGGCTCTTAAGAAGTCCGCTTACGATGATGTTGTCGAGAACGCTCATGGTGTCGTTAAGGTAGTTCTGCTGGAAAACAAAACCGCAGTGCTTTCTTCTGAACAGTGCGAGCTTGTCGTTGCTGTACTTCGAGATCTCTTCGTTACCGTAGAGGATGGCTCCGAGACTCGGACGGTCCATGCCGGAGAGTGAATACAGCAATGTGCTCTTACCTGCACCTGAGTCTCCCATGATTACCGTGAAGTCTCCCTTCCTGATCTCGAGATTAAGATTCTTCAGCACATGCTGCTGTACGTTCTCATTTGAAAATGTCTTGCAAAGGTCTGTAGCCTTAAGAACTGTAGTTGTCATTTCATTTGCCTCCCAAATTCGTTTTGTCAGAATTCTTACACTGCCATTCTATTCCGACCTTGGGAAGAATACTTTACGTGAATCTTGTTCAATTCTTAACTGTTTCTTACATGTGCTATACTCGAATCATGAATTACAACTGCCTTATAATCGACGACGAGATAGA
>JAGAXM010000033.1 GCA_017940895.1 Clostridiales bacterium
ACACATGGTATATATCTCCTGAACAAAGATATACTACCATTATTAAAGGCTCCGGGTTCGATTCCCCGAGCCTTTAATTGCATTTAAAAGGAGCTGTGTAACCTCGATTTTTAGTCGAGGTTTTTTCACAGCCCCTTTTTTGATTTACGGTACATCCGCTATTCTGTCGAGTCCCGTCTGATTGAATTCGTACTGGTAAGCACTTATCGTCTCATTCAGGAACGCCTGATAGTTTCTCATACGTACGAACGAGTTTACTCTGTCGTACCACTCGGGATTGGTCGAGATGTCAACCAGATAGACTATATAGTAGCCGGTATCTGTCTCGAGGAAGGCCTTATCACCTGCGACTCTCGTGTCGGAGAAGATCCACTCGTCGAGGATTCCCTCATACTTGCCGGGGTAAGTGTCCTGGCTGTGTGTGATGACGATATTGCCGTTGATGATATCGTCGTTGTAAAGATTCTCGATGGTCTGTACGTCAGTCTCTTCACCGAATACGCCGATCGTATCGTAGATCTCCTGTGCGACCTGCTGTGCATTCGCGATATCGTAGCCGGGGATTGTTTCGTCGCCGGAATTATTGATGAGTACTTCTACCATACGTACGTCTCTAAGCGGTACTGTCTGACGCTCGCGGTTAACAAATACGAGGATGATAGGGAAGCCGTCTCCGTCATTGAAGATGACTGCATCGCCCGGAGTTCTCGCCGAATCGAACAGCCAGTCTCTGAAGTCGGTATGTGTGAAGTCGTCGTATCTTGCACCTGAAGTAAGGCAGGAATCGGTAAGTTGCAGGATGGCTGCTGCCTCGCCCGAGAAATACTGGGCTGCGATAGCCTCGAACATCGAAGGATCCTGTCCCATCTGCTCGATGATCTGGTTGGCATGGAGATTGGCAGTGTCGATGAATGCCTGGTCTCTCTGCTCGTAACGGATGCGAAGGAGCTTATAGTCGACTTCGTCATATGCGTTGGGGTTGTTCTGATATGCTTCTTCAGCCTGTTCTTCCGTAGCCTGGAGTTCAACGAGCTTGGCATTGGATGAATAGTCTTCAGTGAAATACATTTTCGCGAGGGCAGAGAGGATGACCTGCTCGTCTACCTGATCGCCGAAGACACCGCGGATGTATGTCGTGAGATCAACTCCGAGTTCGTCCGCCTTGCCCTGGAGCCAGTCGATGTATGCACGGGCGAGGTCGTAGTGTTTCTGCTCGATCTCGTAGCCGTGAGAGATCGCATCGTCGTAGAGAAGCTGTGTCAGCTGCATCTGCTGTGCGGTCAGATCGAGGAAGTAGTCTCTGTTGGTAGCGTAGTTTGTGTCTACGGAAGGAGAAGCAAGCATCTCGGGCGTCTCCGCAGCGAAAATATCTACACCGTTATCGATCAGTATGTAGTGATACATGAAGGAGAACTCTGCGCTGTCGACCGGAGTGCCGCCGATGGTAAGGGGGCTTTGGAGCTTCTCCTTGATACCTGCGTTATAGAACAGGGAAGCCGCTACTGTCGCGAGTACAACGATCGAAGCGATCACGAGGAATGTGATGCTCTTGATACTTCCCTTGGTGACGGGTGTGCGGGACTCTTTATCCGCCTTGGCGGGTGCGAGGTCGAGCTTTACCGGAGCGATGTCGTTCTTCTTTACCTCCTCTTTCATGGGAGCGGGGGATTCGGAAGTTATCTTGTCTTCGAGCGTCGCGGTATCTTCGCCGGACAGACCTAACTGTGCGTCTTCGGAGAACTCCTGAACGCCCTCGGCGTTGATCTCGAAGTCCGGGGTTCTTATGATCTTTTTCTTGTCTTCTCTGTTCTTTTTCAAAGCGGTTCCTCCTTATTGGGAACAATGAGTTTGATAGCGTGCTTGATGCAGCTTATATGGGCGGGCAGGGAAGAACCCTCCTCGCCGTCGATGTCGAGTACGACGTGTTCATCGGACTCAATAGAGATATCGTCTGACTGAAGATAGATAACGTTGTCGTTGTTGATGTGGTCTCCTACCATGAGACTTCCGAGCAGCGGAACGATCTCGATGGGGTCCATCTTCTTGATCGCGAGCATGTCGAGGACGCCGTCAGTGATGTCTGCGTTTGTCATAAGGCTTCTGAAGCCGCCGACGCTCTTGGTATTCGAGATCAGGAACATGATTATGTCTTCGTTATAGACCATGCCGTTCGCGGTGATCTTTACCTTGAAGGTACGGTTGATCGAAGGAAGATCTCTTAATGCGGAGATCCAGTAGGCCGCAGGTCCGATCAGAGTCTTTACATCCGAGTTTGCCTTGTATGCGACGTCGGTAAGAAGACCTGCAGCGACAACGTTAAGGAAATAGTCGTTGTTGGCTCTGCCGCAGTCGACTGTTACATATGAAGGATTCGCGAGCATACGCGCGAAGTCGGAGGCTGACTGCGGGAGATTGTTGATGGTGGCGAAGTCATTAACCGTGCCGGAAGTGAAGATGGCAAGAGGAAGCTTTACGCCGCCTCTCATCATGCCGGTAACTACTTCGTTGACCGTTCCGTCACCGCCCATCGCGACGATGGCATCGTATTCTTCGGCACGTGTGTTTATCGCGAAGTTCATCGCATCGTATCTTCCCGATGTGTAGCAGATATCGGAGCGCGTAAGATTACCCGAACCCGACAGATGCATGAGCACGCTGTCGAGATCCTGAAGTGCTGTCTCCCTTCCCGAGGAAGGATTGATGATGATACGTAATCTAAGTCCCATACATATAATACTTTAACATATAGTAGGCGGCGGTTTTGTTACCGCATTGCTACAAAATATGATAGTATTAGCTCTATGGTTAAGTACGGCAAATTAAAGTTATTTTCGTTCCTGTTCCCGTTCGCGGCAGTTATTATCATTTTCGCGCTTATGGGCGTGTATCCCGCGGGAACCAAGACGATGCTTACGGTGGACCTTTACCACCAGTATATGCCGTTCATTTATGAGCTCAGGGCGAAGATCTTAGGCGGAAGGTCTTTGTTCTATTCTTGGAACAGCGGTCTCGGCAACGAGTACTATGCGGTCTTCGCGAACTACTGTGCGTCGCCTTTAAATCTTCTGTGCCTGCTTTTCCCTTACAAAGCGCTTCCCGTGTTCGCGGCGTTCATTACCGCTGTGCGTGCCGGTCTTGCTTCGCTGTTCATGGCGATGTTCCTCTCGCATATCGACTCTCGTAAATACGATCTCATAACAGTCTCATTCGGCGTTGCATACGCGCTGTCCGGATGGTTTCTTACAGACTTCTGGAACATCATGTGGTGCGATGCGTACGTACTGCTTCCGCTCATATGCCTGGGACTTCTGAAACTCTTTACGGAAGGCAATTACCTGCTTTATGTCGTATCCCTCGCGGTCGCACTTATCTCCAACTACTATTCGGGATATATGCTTTGCATATTCCTTACGTTCTTCTCGGTAGTCATGTACTTCGCATTCATGCCCGATGATAAGTTCGGACCGCGCTCTTTCTTCGCATCTGCGGGAAGATTCGCGCTCGGCTCTCTGATCGCGGGTGCGATATCTGCGGTAGTCGTAATCCCCACGTATCTTATCCTGCAGCACTCGTCTGCTACGGGAGATACGCTCCCCGTTGACTTCACGCCTTCCGGAAGTCTGTTCGACTTCCTCGGCCGCTTCCTTGTAAGCGCCAACCCCAATATCAGAAGCGGTATGGCTAATGTCGCATGCGGCACGGTAGTTGTTCTCATGCTGCCGCTGTTCTTCATGGCATCATCGAAAGCATCCATTTCTCTGCGAAAAAAGATCGGCTTCGGCTTCATGATGCTGTTCATGTATTTAAGCTTCGAGATGAGGACGTTGAATTTCATCTGGCACGGATTCCATTTCCCGAATCAGATCCCTTACAGACAGTCCTACATGATGAGCTTCATCGCGGTCATCATCGCGTTCATGACCATCAGAGTACTTAAGACATTTACTCCTGCCCAGTTATCGGCTGTATGCGTGGGTGCGGGTGTATTCCTTATGCTTTATGAGAAATTCGGTACGGGTGAAGAAGGATATCAGCAGATAGGACTTTCATTGCTGTTCCTCATTATCCAGTCCGTAGTGCTTAGGCTTATCGTTACTTCCACGAGGACCGGCAGCACCGTTCTCGAGTGGGTGCTCATGATCACCATGCTCGCGGAGACTTTGACCGCGTCCGCGTTTACCATCGGCAGAGTGGCTGAGCATGAGGGTTTCACCGGATATGAATTCTACGGTAAGAACAGGCGCACCATACATGAGTATGTGACGGACCTCGAGGGAAGCGAAGGACATAATAATTTCGAGAGGACGGAGCTGTATCCGAACTTCATCTGCGATATTCAGTCTGTGTACGATGTTAAAGGCATGTCGATATTCTCTTCTACCGCCCGCGAGAGCTTTGTTAAGTACATGCGTAACTTCGGCTTCCATAATAACGGTATCAACGGACTTCGTAATGCGGGTCTTACCAGAGTTACCGCATCGATCCTCGGCATACGTAATCTCGCACTCATTCAGGATACGCAGAGTGTACCCATGATCTTCGATGAGACTTACAGCGAAGGTGAGGTCACAATCTACGATAATCCCGATGCTTTGTCAGTCGGATTTATGACCTCGGATGATATTATCAATTACGTTCCGTCCACATTAACGAATGATGTATTTGTTAAGACCAATGATTGGATAAGAGCGATGGGAGTTCAGGCTGATGTCTATCTTCCTTTGTATGCCGTATCTTCGCAGGAGAGCGGAATGACTCCTACAGGCTGGTCCGGCAATGCTCTTAATTATCAGATGACCGCGGCAGGTTCCGAGAGCTCGTATACGGTTACGGTAAGCGAGGCGGATATAGGCGCGGATGTTTATCTTTATGCTGACAGCTCCAAGGGCGGTAAAGTCAAGATCATGAACGGCATCGAGACTGTTGCCGAGTATGAGATAAGAAGTTATCAGACGGTCTGCCTCGGCACATTTACGGGTGAACCTTTAACAGCGACGATCACATACAGTGATTCTCCGGCGGGAACCCTTCATGTCTATACTTATGAGTTAAACAGGGAAGGGTACGACCTCGCGGTTAATACACTCGGCAGCAGACAGTTTGAAGTTACCTCTTATGACGATACTTCCATAACCGGAACCATAGATGCCGGTGAGGGAGGGTTCATGCTGCTGACCATACCCTATACTGAAGGATTTATTGCGCAGGTTGACGGTCAGGAGGCTGAACTTATATCTGTTCAGGATGCTTTGTGCGGCATTGATCTTGAAGAGGGAACTCACGAAGTGGTTATACGATATGTTCCCGCGGGATTTACGCAGGCGGCATTTATATCATTGGCAGGTATAATTGCTCTTGCGGCAGTATGTGTAGTAAGAAAACTTGTCTCCAAGCCTGCCGCGGCTTTGGCTGAAGAGCAGGTTGCAGTTGAAGAGTCTGTTGCCGTCGAAGAGATTACAGGCGAAGACCAGAATGCTGAAGATCAGGATGCCGAAGATGAGACGCCGGATTGATGAAGACGCGCTTGCGTGTGCGACGGCGGCTTTTCTGCTTCCGGTATTCGTACTGCTTCTTATAATCGGAAATGCTCCCGAGAGTTTTCTGACTTCGGTATTTACCCAGTCTACCGATATAGACATATTAAGAAGCCGGTTTGCAGGGGGAAGACTGTTCATTCCGGATGCTATCCTCGATATAGTCACGAGAAGGTTATATCCTTCGTTTATTATCTGTTTCCTCATCGGCGGCAACTTAGGTAAGTTCCTGTTCAGGATGTTCTTCTATTTAAGATTCGGACTTCTGGGATTTATCATGTATCACTTCTGTTCCGGTCACGTGAAGATCAAGAGAATATGGGGCTGTGTTATCGGTCTGCTTTATTCTTTGTGTGCCGCAAGTCTTATATCGTCTCTGGATCCTCAGATTATGAATGTCATGATAGCTGCGCCCGTTGCGGCAAGTGCTGTCGACAGTCTTATGAGGAACGGACGGAAGAAGGATTTTTGGCTTGCCGTCGCGGCATTCACTTTGTTTATGACCGGCGGGTTTAACGGAATAATATCGGGTGTGCTGTTCATACTTAGCACACTTTGGCTGTTCGCGGGACTTATCCCGGGCGGCAAGAAATGGCCTGTTATCAAAGCCCTTCTGGCTTCCCTGATCTGTGATCTTACGGTCATCATTCCCACACTTGCAGCGGGAATGTCTTATATCGATATCGCCGGTGAGGCAAAGAACAGTACGGCGACCTTCAAGTTCTTCGATCTTCTGTGCTCGCTTCTTGACGGGGCGGCGGTCAACGTGCCTGCCGAAGGAAAATTCCCGGCGCTCAGCATGTCGGTATTCATCTTTATGTTCGCACTGCTGTTCTTTATTAACCGTGCCATTCCTCACAGCGCGAAGTTCGCGGGTCTTGTAATAATCCTGCTTCTTACGGCATCGTGTTCCTGGTCGTTACTGAATGCGATCCTGTCCGTATACGGTGATACGGGAGCGGCGGCGATGACGAGATTCGCAGTGCTTACCGTGCTGGTGTTTATAATGGCGGCAGTTTCTCTTCGTAATGCACGTATGTTGACTCGCAACGGGGTTTTCACTGCGGTGTTCTCTGTGCTTGCACTTATAGTCATATCCAACGTTTCTGCTGCAAGCGAAGTTACAAGGAGTATGTTCACGATATGGTTCAGCGCTGTCTCCGTCATATTCTGGGGTGCATTCCTGTCGATGGTGCTGCATGAGAAAGAAAAGTCTGTTGACCTTTTCGCCATGATGGCAGTGGCGGGGATGGTGCTTAATCTGTGGTACAGCTTCTCTGTGTCCGGGTTCGAGGGCAAATGGGATCCCCTTTCTATTTACAGAGCCAATACTTATTCTCCTGCGGTAACGGTCAGAGATCCGCTGCCTCTTTACGGATCACAGCCGGAGTACATCATGATAAGATCCGATCTTCGTCAGAATAATGAGGGAAAAACATTTCCCGAGCTTTTCAACAAGCTGTCGCAGGCTGCTGTTGCCGACACCGTATTTACTGTGGCAGATGCATTTCCCGTATATCTTGAAGGCGTAACGGATCGGGGTAACGGCAACTATATGCCTTATGATCATCCGGGAATTGAGATGCTGCTTCGCGCGGAGAACCTGAACTTTGATTCTCCGTACTACGTTTTTTCTTCCTTTGACGGCAGACAGGTGCTTACGGAGACATATGCGGGATTCGAATCGGTAAGCGAGTTCGACGGACCATATGTTAAGCAGTTGGACAGGCACTGTGTGGCCCTGAGCCTGAGACAGGAAGGAGACTCTCCGTCGGATCTGTCAGTCCTGTCCTTGTGGAGGGGAAATGAAAGCGCTATGGATTCTTTACGTTCCCGCGTAATGCCGATGGAAGGATACGAGGCGCTTCTTGCAGGTGATGACATAGATACGGGATTCGTTACTGTCGTTACATCCGTGGTTTACAGCAGCGGATATGATATCAGTATCACGGGATCCGAAGGCAGGGTGTCGAGTGAGACATTCTCGTATGCGGGTAAATTGGCGGCGACATTCAATGCGTCCGGCAGTTACGATTATATGGTCAGAATAGGCGCATCATATGTGATAACTATAGTAACGTTAAGTATATGGGTCTTGTCTTCTGCAATTGTTGTTTATAATATCTTAAAGAACAGAAAGACAGACAGGGTGGTACCTAATGCTTAGCAGGATGATAAAAGACGGAGATGTATTTATAGTCTTCGATCTTGAATGGAATCAGCCGTTTCCCGGTAAGGAATACGGCTTTGACGTATCTAAGCTTTCGGGTGAGATTATAGAGATAGGTGCCGTAAAGATGGTGTACTCCGGCGGAACTCTGATCCCGAACGGGGTGTTCTCCAGCGATATCAAGCCTGCCTGCTACAAGACCATTCATTATCATGTTAAGAAAGTAACTCATAAGACCAATGCGGATCTTGCCAAGGGCGAGCCTTTCGGGGATGCTTACAGAAAGTTCCGTGAGTTCTGCGGTGAGGATGCCATACTTGCGGGCTGGAGTAACTCGGATACCGATATGCTGAAGACCAATCTTAAGTTCTTCGGTATGGATGACAGGCTCGGTATGTATTTTGTTGACGTTCAGCCTCTGTTCTCGGTGTTTTCCACGGAGAAGGGAAGGCAGAGGAGCGTGGAATTTGCAGTGGAGTACTTCGGTATCCCGATCGAAGAATCCTTCCACAGCGCGACATCCGATGCGAAATATACGGCGAAGATCCTTCAGAATATATTTGACCGTAATAAGACGAGCGAGGTCTTAAGTGTGATCTCGACTTCGGCAGTCAACTGCGACATGAAGCGGGAGTTTACTACGGTAGGTGCGCCCTGCGACCATGTCTCGCAGGCTCTCATGCTAGTTGACGGCTTCAACAGCAGGTGTCCCGTATGCGACCGCCCGTTCGACGCCAAGATAAAGCCCTTCAGGATCCGTAAATCATCTTACGGGCTCTTAAGCTGCCCGAACGACGGCGAGTTCTTCGCAAGAACACGCCTTAAAAAGAATAAGGAAGGTAAGTTCTACGCTTCCTCTGTGCTCAGATTCGCCACCCAGCCTGACTATTTTTTGGTCGCGTCAAAGAGGGAAGAGTACGAGAAATTCGGCATTGAGGGCAAGCCTGCCGTCAAGAAAGAACCCGAATCAGATAGTGAATAAAGTGTGAATAAAAAGTGTCAATTGCGTGATATTCATATTGAAAATCAAATGCGCGTGACATATAATCATAGTAATTTATTAGGTGTAATGGCGTCGTAATGCATTTTGCGACGCTGTGGGTATTATGTTGAGGAAGGACTTGTTTATGCGTAAGACTAACAAGAAATTATCGAAGTTAGTTGATGATAAGTCAGGCGTAATCCTCGTTACGATTATTTTTATTGTAGCGATGGCGCTTATATTTATCACCACGGCACTTACAATCACGATCGCCAACAGACAGAGAATCTACACTAATGCTAAGTCCGATCAGGCAAGGCTTACTGTTACGTCTTTGTCACAGGCACTTTGGCAGGCGATCTACTCACAGCAGATCAATGATGATATGTTGTATGATCTGGCTAATGGCAGTACCGGAAATGGCTCGCTCGTTACCTTCGAGTGTAGTGATATCCCCGGTATGGGCACCGCTTCAAGCGGTACATCAGCTACTGCTTATTTCTATCTTATTCAGGAAGAGAATCTGTCTGCAGACCCTCAGGTGCTTCGTAAGATCGGAATAGAGTGTAAGTGCGAGATAGACGGTGATACCCAGTACTATACTTTGGTTCTTGAGAAGCACCAGAGTGAAGGTCAGCCTGCGTCTTGGTTCGATGTCGGACTTAATCTCGGTGACGGTGGCGAATTCAGCAGTTGTGTTATGGGATGGGATGTTGATTATTTACCGTCAAATTACATTACCAGTATGCCTACTTATTCGCAGTATGTTTCATGGAGACCTTCAGGTGGAGCAACTGATGACAATATCGCAGTTCTGCATAATCCTACATTCAGTGGAATAGACAATATGGGATTCTATGCTAATGTTGTTACAGATGGTACATTGTCTTTTAATGATGCTACTTATGCACGTGACATGTATTTCATAGGTCGGAATGCAGGTGTGACTTACGGTGATTCTAACCAGAATATTGCAGCCGTATATAATCAGAATGGTCAGGAAGTTTCTTCTCATCCTGCTAATCCTCAGCTTGGTGAGTTCCATTTCTATGGTTCTGAGCATCCTTTTACCGGACGAAATTACACATCCTGGTGGCCTCCGGTTTATACGCTTGCACCCGTTACGAACAATACATTCTCTTGGCGTGGTGTAGAATCGATGCATTTTACTCGATCAACTGATACTTCTTATACTCAGTTCAATGGTGGTATCGGTACACTTACAGGACAGTTCTTTGATAATGGAAACGGTATTCAGTCTGTTTATATTGATGACGGTATCACCTATACGAACGGCTCTTCATATGACAGAATACGCAGACCCAGTGATGCCAGTTGGCAGGCTGATGATGCAGCTTCTTATGCATCCTATTTGACACCTGATTCAGGTAAGACTGATACTATTGATGAATTGATAGGTACTGACGGTGTATTCGCCGGGAAGTGCCCCTCGGAAGCTGATACGGATGCTTTAAGCACATATAACAGTGTTGGTAATGCATTAACGGGCATTCATCTCTTCAGCGGTGAACAGGAGATTCCTGCAGGTGAAACAGTCTATGTTGATGTTTCTCACGGCGATGTTATCGTATTCATGGATGAGAATTCCAATATTACTTTCGGATCGAATTCCTACATTCAGGTAAGTGGTGGCGGTGACGGAAGGTTTATTATCTTGCTCAAGAGCGGTGCCAGAGTAATTATTACAGATTATAGCGGTATTTATGAGACGAACTGCTTCAATAGCTACTCCGATTTTAGTGATGTTTCGCTTGCAAATCTCGATCAGTCTGTTGCTCCGAAAACTTTCATATTCGCTCTTTATACCGGTGCATCAGGTGCAAATGCTCCTGTTATATTCGCTCAAAACGGAAACAGAGTTCTGACGGCAAATCTTGGCTTCTATCCTCAGACAAATCCGAATGGATCAGGCGGTTGCCACTTCGCTTACTACGATTGTGGTGGAGATGATGTCTATTATGGAAGAATAAGTGCAGGCGGTATGGATAAGATGAACGGTAACTTCTTCTATATGCCCTACTGTCCTTCTCCTCCGGGAACAGCGCCGGACAGAGATACTGCTTACAGAGATAACACTGACTATTCAGTTGTTCAGGCCGAGAGCGGATACTTTACAGTTTGATCTGTAACAGTCAAATAGCAATTTAAGAGGATCGGGAAACCGATCCTCTTTATTAGTTAAAAAATATATACAGTTTACTCGAGTATGAGCTCCGGTCTTGTCTCAATGATAAGATCGGTTATCTCAGTCATGTGTACCGAAGTTAACTTATCCCCCAAGTCAGGAACGGATACGCCATAATAAGAAGCGCTGTCTGAGCAGATTAAAGTCTTGTTGACGAGTGGGATAAGTGATTGAAGCTTGTCTGAAGATTCGATCAGTCTGACCGCACTGTCGGTAATTATTATCATATGGATCCTGTCAGCTGACAATGTCAGTCCGTCAAGGAAACTGTCAAGCAACGCACGTCCGTTGTCATTATCAGATGAATAGTAATCATGCTTAATAAGTACAGTAAGACTGTTGGCACTCTCGCTGACATCAAGAGCAACATCAGTCAAAAGATCCAGTTCTGTGTTAAAGCTGTTATCCTTCATTGAACTCTCCTGTATCAGACGATAAAAATCTCATTGAGCGCTGAATGGCGTTCTTGCTGTTGCCCCAGGAAGCTTCTTTGTTTCTGTAATCGAACTTCTGAGTAAACCACTCTACATCATGCTCAAGTTCGGCAAAACACTCTTTATTGCCCATGGCAAGTGCTGTAATGAAGTCAGCGGCGTCGTTCTGCGAAAGCTTGTTCGCCGCGGTACGAAGTAAAGCTGCAGTGTGTGGAAGACAATGAGACTTGGTGTTCATGAACCTCTCCCTGAATGCACTGTCATGAGAGAACATATGCATAATTACTTCGTTATATCTTTCGATAGTATTATTCATCTTCTCGCAGATAGGACATGTGGCAGTTCTCTTGTCTATTCTGTCTGCGAGGCTCTTGCAGGCAGCTTTATAGTCGCTCGATCTGCCCTTGAGAAGACCGGCTTTGGCAGGAGCTGCTTTCGCGAGGTCTTCCGTAATGTCCTTATCGTAATCGAGAAGATGCGTATGCATCACAAGCGCAAGTCCGAGTCTGTTCGTGACCTGTTTATTAAGCTTTGCCATATGATCAGGGCAGAAGCCTGTCTTGTTGGTAACGATCCTGGTGTCAGGCTCCATAAGGGAGGGACCGAGATAATACTCAATCTCGTTGTCTTCGGCCTTCTTACGAAGCATGCACAGAGGGCATTCGCACTCTGCGTTATAAGCATCATTAACGGGAATAGTGTAGATAGTCTCTTTCATCATGTATCCTTTCCGTGAATAAGCCGTCCGGCCCTTATGTCGACTGAAACGACTGTTATCGCAGTGTAGTTCTCAACAGCGTGTCCTATTCTCTGCTGTGCGTCGAACAGTACCTTCTGGGCATCAAATCCGTACAGTAAAGCGAGGTCTATCGTAAATACAACTCCGATAGTTCTTTTCTCACTTTTAAAGTTCAAAACCTTGCCGTACCCCGGCAGATCTTTCAAAGTTATCTCGATGAGCTCAAGCAGGGCATCGTCGGAGATCGAATAAGATCCCAGGGAAGAGAAGGTGGGACGGATCATAGTACGCTCGTTCTCTCCGTCCAAAGCAACGCCGCCTTCTTCGAGATTCAGTCTGCTTCTGATTCTGTCGAGAGGATCGGAGAAGTAACCTGAGAACTCGTGCTTAATCTCCATGCTCGGAACCGGGATGGTATGCATTCCCTCATTCATTCGCGTGTTTCTTGCGTGACGTCTTTCTTCTTCGGTCGACACATCTTCGATCCTGATGAGCATCGAAGGCTTGTTGAGCCACAGGTTGGTTGTGATTTTCTCGAGCATCGAATCGCTTGTGCCGAGGATCATGATCGCGGTAGGGGAGGACTCGACTATAGCTCTCCTCATGACCTCAGATCTTGTCGGATCAACAAAAAGCGCCTGCCTTACGGACTCCATCTTACTCGGAGCCTTCTTGGCAGACGTTCCTGCAACGATCCTGCCTCCGTTTATGAGGAGACCGTCGTCAATAAGATAATCAATGTTATTCTGTCGTGCTACTGCAATGGCACGTGTACTTTTACCTGTTCCTGACTGTCCGACAAAAGCGATGATCGCGATATTGGACAGGAATTCGCGGGTCAGTGTCTCACTTTGGAGTATTGTATCCGTGCTGAATTCTGCAGATTTACCGCGTGACACTTCCGGCGTCAGATTGATCTGCTTCAGTGTCGCCCTTAATTCGGGTATCAGTCTGGTCCTCTTGGATTCGACAGGCGGTTTGTTCTGGATGTCGGACATCAGTTATCCCAGTTGTGATAGACTTCCTGGATATCTTCGTTCTCTTCCATCATGTCGAGCATCTTCTCGAGACTCTCGCAGATGGCGGGATCCTCAACCTTGTTGGAGGTAATGGCGACCGGTCCGAGGCTTGCGTCGATGAACTCGTAACCCTTAGCCTCGAGAGCATCCTTAACCTCGTAGTACTCGTCTGCACCGGTATCGACTTCGTAATACTCTTCCTCAGAGATAAAGTCGGAAGCACCTGCTTCGAGAGCATCCTCCATGACCTTGTCCTCGTCCTCGAAGTCCTCGCGGCTTATAAGGATCACGCCTTTCTCTTCGAAAAGGAAAGCAACGCTGCCGTCAACACCGAGCTGACCGCCGTGCTTGGAGAAGATGTGTCTTACATCTGCAGCTGTACGGTTACGGTTGTTGGTTAGGGCACGAACCATGATGGCAATTCCGCCGGGACCGTAGCCTTCGTACTGGATCTCTTCATAATCATCGCCTTCACCGGCGCCTGCAGCCTTCTGAATGGCACGCTTGATGTTATCGTTAGGCATGTTGGCAGCCTTAGCCTTGGCGATTACGTCCTTGAGCTTGGAATTACCGTCGGGATCAGGTCCTCCTTGTTTTACTGCGATGGCGATAAGCTTAGCCATCTTTGTGAAGACGGCACCCTTTGCGGAATCCGATGCCTCTTTCTTACGCTTGATGTTATTCCACTTGGAATGACCTGACATATATACCTCCAAAATATTTTAAATAATGTAAATATCCTATTAATTATAATTAATAGTACTTGTATTTTCCACTTAATAGCAAAGTTACCAAAAAAACTTGTTTTTTATCATGTCCTGTTGTATAGTTTTATAGATATATCACGGGGCGTATTATGCTTTTATGCGCCCAAATATTAGTGATGTATTGAAGAGTGTGTTTATGTTTGGTGCTGATACCAGTAATATGAAGAGGTTGGGAGACATTCTCATTGAGAGCGGCTTCCTGACAGCAGCCGAATTGGCTGAAGCATTAAGTGTTCAGAAGGAATCAGGCAAGAGACTCGGAGAAGTCATCACAGAAATGGGACTTATGTCGGAATTCGACATTCTCCGTGCAGTTTCCAGTCAGTACAATTATCCGATCATCGATCTTTCAAGTATCGACGTCGATCCTAAGGCGTTGGATCTGCTTAACGAGAAGTATTGTACTGAGAATACCGTTGTTCCTATCGGTTTTGATGATGATAAGCTCGTTGTAGCTATCGATGATCCTCTTAACATCCTCGTTCAGGATGACCTTCAGTTCAGAACAGGTTATGAGATCGTTCTCATGCTTGCCACAAGAACCGGAATCCTTGACACAATTAAAGTAAACTACGGAAAGATCAGCTCCTCCGAGGCTGCAAAAGAGCTCGGCGAGGATCTCGCAGGCGATGAGATTCAGGGTCTGTCCGATGAGGTTGCAGAACAGGTTAACAGTGCTCCTGTAGTTAAGCTCGTTAACTCCATGATCGACTTCGCTATCAGAGCCGGATCTTCCGATATTCATATCGAACCGATGGAAGATCGCGTTCGAGTCCGTATCCGTATCGACGGTGTTATGCAGGAGATCATGAGCAACCCTGTTAATTCCAAGGATGCTATCACAACGAGAATCAAGATCCTCGGCGGTATGAATATTGCCGAGAAGCGTATCCCTCAGGACGGTCGTATTCAGACGGAGATCAACGGAACTCCGGTCGACATGCGTGTATCCATCCTGCCTACTATCTGGGGTGAGAAGACGGTTATCCGTATCCTTGCAAAGAACGACGGTAACCTTAACAGAAGATACCTCGGTATTTCCGATCACAATAATGACATGATCAATAAGATCATCAAGGTTCCTCAGGGAATCTGCCTTATCTCAGGACCTACGGGTTCAGGTAAGACAACAACTCTTTATACACTTCTCGCAGAGAAGAATACTCCCGAAGTTAACATCATCACAGTTGAGGATCCTGTCGAGATCCGTATTCCCGGACTTAACCAGGTTCAGGTTAATGCCAAGGCAGGTATGACCTTCGCATCAGGTCTTCGTTCTATTCTCCGTCAGGACCCGGATATAATCCTCGTCGGTGAGATCCGAGACGGTGAGACAGCCGAGATCGCGATGAGAGCTGCTATCACAGGTCACTTGGTATTCAGTACAATCCATACGAACGATGCCGTATCCTCTATCAACCGTCTCATTGATATGGGTCTTGAGCCATACATGGTTTCTTCGGCTCTCGTAGGCGTTGTAGCCCAGCGTCTCGTTCGCCGTATCTGCACCAACTGCAGAAAGGCATACGATGCAGAGCCCGAGCTTATTGAACAGTTCAACTTCGAACCCGGACAGAAGCTCTATAAGGGTGAGGGTTGTACTGATTGTAACGGTTCCGGCTATAAGGGCCGAATCGCTATTCACGAAGTAGTAGTTATTACAAGGGGCATGAAGACGCTTCTTGAGAAGAGAGCACCGGAAGATGAGATGAGAACACTTGCCGTTAAGGAAGGTACTCAGATGCTCATGGATTCCGCTTTGGCTCTCGTAGTAGAAGGAATCACGACTATTGCGGAAGCAAACAGAGTTGCTTACTCAGTAGACGGATAAATAACAGGAGGTACAGAAAGTGGAAGGATTCAGCCTTACAATGGAGGCGATTCTGGCAGAGTCTGTCAGAAGAGGAGCATCGGATACACATATTACAGCCGGTCTCCCTCCGATGATCAGAGTATCGGGAGAGCTTATGCCTTTGACAAACCAGATCTTGACACCTGAGGACACAGAGTTCCTTTGTAAGTCAATGATCGATAAGTCAAGACAGCAGTATCTTGCCGAGAGAGGAGAAATCGACTTCTCTTACGTTGTAGCGGATTACAGCCGTTTCAGATGTAACATATATAAGCAGAGAGGCAGTTATGCACTCGCTGCCAGAACAATTACAAATGAGATCCCCACATGTGAGAGACTCGGACTTCCTTTGTTGTTCAAGGATCTTGCACTTAAGCCTCGTGGATTGATCCTCGTTACCGGACCTACGGGTTCAGGTAAGTCGACAACTCTTGCCGCTATGGTAGGTCATATCAACAGCGTTAAGAGATGCCATGTACTTACACTTGAGGAGCCTATCGAGTATCTCCATAATCACGGAGAGGCTATGATCAACCAGAGAGAAGTTCATGAGGATACACTCTCATTTGCTAACGCATTGAGAGCTGCTCTCCGTGAGGACCCTGATGTTATTCTCGTAGGTGAGATGCGTGACCTTGATACTATCAGTACTGCTATCACCGCTGCCGAGACAGGACACTTGGTTCTTTCCACACTCCATACGTCTTCTGCATCCGATACGGTTAACCGTATCATCGACGTATTCCCTCCTCATCAGCAGGATCAGATCAGAGTTCAGCTCGGCTCCATTCTGGTAGCCGTTATCTGTCAGACACTCGTTCCTAAGGTTTCAGGCGGTCGTTGTGCTGCATTCGAGATCATGCTTGCAAATGATGCTATCCGTAACAATATCCGTGAAGGTAAGACTTACCAGATCGACAGTGCTATTGCTACAAACCTTGCATCCGGAATGTGCCCTCTTGACTTCTATCTTGCAGAGCTTGTAAAGCGTAAGATAATCTCCAGAGAGACAGCAATGCAGAGATGCCGTTTCCCGGATGATCTTAAGAGATATATCAATAATGTTGGCGGTCCTGCTAACAGCCCTCTGTTCGGGGATATTGATTTTCAGTAAGTAAATTAATACAGGAGGAATAATATATGCCTAATTTCAGATATCAGGTTCTGGACGATGCGGGCAAATCGACTTCCGGTGTACTGGATGCAGCAACAATCTCTGATGCATCCAGAAAACTTAAGGCCGACGGCAAGTATATCGTCTCACTCGAACTTGATAAGGGACAAGGTCTTGCCAATATGGAAATCGGCAGTAAGAGACTTAATACGAGAGAGCTCGTTATGATTACGAGACAGCTCGCATCTCTCTTGTCAGCCGGTATTACAGTTGTAAGATCTTTGGACATGCTCTATCAGCAGTGCGAGACCAAGAGGTCTAAGCGTTGCATTGGTGAGGTTTATGAGCAGATCCAGTCAGGTAAATCTTTGTCGGAGGCTTTTAGGGAACAGAAGGAGGTAATTCCGACTATCATGATTTCAATGATTTCTGCCGGTGAAGAATCCGGTCGACTCGATGAGATCATGGAGCGACTTGCTGTTCACTTTGCAAAGGAAGCTAAACTTAAGAATAAGATCTCCTCAGCTATGGTTTATCCTAAGATCCTGCTCTTTGTTACCTTGGCAATCGTTATCGGTCTTATGACCTTCCTTGTACCGGGTATCGCAGAGACGATCATTGACCTCGGTGGAGAACTTCCGGGACTTACTAAGTTCATCATGGCCGTTTCAGATTCCATGGTTCACTTCTGGTGGGTTTATCTTCTTGTTATCGGCGGCGGCTGGTTCGCATTTACGACATGGAAGAGATCCGAGAAGGGTCATGCACGTTGGGATACTTGGATGCTTAAGATCCCGATCGTCGGTAAGGCTACTAAGATGAATGCCGCTGCAAGATTTACAAGAACGGTATCCACGCTTCTTAAGTCCGGTATCTCAGTTCTTACTGCAGTTGAGATCACAGGTGCTTCTCTTGATAATGTTATTCTCGAGAAGAAGTTGGCTGATGCCAGAGTCGAGATACGTAAGGGTACATCACTCTCAAAGTCAATCAAGAACATTACAGAGTTCCCCCCTATGATCTATGCCATGACGGCTATCGGTGAAGAGTCAGGTACTCTTGATACGATTCTTGAGAAGGCAGCGGACTTCTTTGAAGATGAGGCAGATGCTGCTACAGCTAAGATGACAGCTGCTCTCGAGCCGTGCATGCTCATCGTCATGGCCATCTTGGTCGGTGGTGTAGTAGGCGGTATCGCAATGCCTATCTTTACAATGGCACAGTACATAGGATGAAAGGAGAATAAATATGGCATTTTCAACAGGAAAAGGATCTCAGTACATGGTTCTGGATATGTCCAGCTCCAACCTCAAGCTTGCTGTAGGTTCTTATAATAGTAAGATAGGAGTTGTCAGCATCGAGAAGGTAGGTGTTGTACCTCTCGAGATGGACTCCGTAAACGACGGTCAGATCGCTGACTCATTCGGTATCAACATGGCTCTCAAGCATGCATGGGCAAAGCTTGGAATCAGCACAAAGAACGTAATCATCACAACAGACGGAAGCTTCATGCACACACGTGACCTCGAGATCCCTCAGGTTGCATCCGGTCAGATCAGCGACATGGTTAAGTATGAGCTCATGGGTCAGTCCAATTCAAAGGATATGTCTGTTGACTACATCGTATACGGTGATGCAGTTGACCCCGACACAAATGCTAAGAAGCTCAAGGTCAGAGCTACTGCTGCTCCTACTGAGACAGTTACAGCTTTCAGAGACTTCCTTAAGGATATGGAGAAGACACCTGTAGCTCTTGATACAAACCAGAATGCAGTACGTAAGCTTTTCGAAGGCGGAATCATCAACGGTAACGTAAACGTTGCCCAGACAACGCTTCTTCTTATCGAGCTCAATGCTGCTACTACTACAGTAACTATCCTTGAGAAGGGATTCCCCATCCTCACAAGAAGACTTCAGTTCGGTCACAACAGCATCCGTCAGGTTGCAGAGTCCATGAAGAAGCTTCAAGGTGGAGATAATCAGTCTTCTCTTGCAAGAAGACTTAACATCACAAAGAGCGATTCCGATCTCTCAGTCGATCCTTCCGATATCGATCTGTGGCACGAGTCACTTGCAGATGCACCTGCTCTTCAGAGCGCAGCAAATGCATACTTCAAGAGCCTTACTGATGCAGTTTCACGTACTGCTCAGTTCGCTATCTCCAAGTTCCACATCGACAGCATCAGCACATGTTTTCTCTATGGTTCAGGTGCCGGCTACAAGAAGATCGACAAGGAGCTTTCAAGTCAGTTGTCAACTCAGGTTGAAACGCTCAATACGCTTAGCACTGTAAACGGTCCTAAAGATTTTATGCTTCCTCAGTTTGTTAACTGCTGCGGCGCATTGATCAGGAATGACTGATAAGGAGGAGATTGGAATATGACTTTGTTTGGATCAAAGAAAGGTTACTCAAAGAGTGATATTAACTTCTTTGAGGAATTTACCGCCTCAGCCCGTAAGCAGACACAGGTTCTCGCGGTAGTTGTTTTTGTAGGTATCATTGCCATCGGCTTGTGCCTTGCAGTTTTGGCTTATTATATCTTCCGTAACTTAAGCGTTCAGAAGGATATCGATGATCTCAATGCTACACTCGCAAGTGATGAGTATGCAGGACTTGAGCTCAGATCTCAGTCATTGCAGCAGGAAATCAATGATAAGAATCAGTACTTCTATACTCTTACTGAGATGAGAAGAATCGTTGATGAGACAGCTGCTGCACCTGTTGATATAGCTGAACTGATCGGTGATAATATTCCCAGCGATGCATACGTTGATTCATACACGCTTACAGGAACATCTCTTACACTTCAGGGAGTAACATTCAGTTACTATGATGCTGCTAATATCGCTTACATGCTCAATGAGTCAGATGTGTTTGCTAACTATGTTGCTCCTAATCTTGAAAGAGATGATACTATGAACGGTGCTGAAGGCGTTGAAGAGAATCCGATTGACATTTATTACGACTTTACTATATCCGGTAATATAGTTTCTGATTCTGTCATATCTGTTGTTCACTATGCTAATACAGAAAGTGGTGTTATTGCGTTGAGCGGTGTTTCATCACAGACGGTTGAGGCAGGTGCTGAGTATGAGATTCAGGGAATCAACACATACACTGTTAATGGTGTAAACTACAGCCTTGCATCGGTAGTTATAAATGAAACAGCTCTTACTCCGGCTGAGTTCGCATCTGTATCAGCAGCCGATAAGGTCAGTGGAATAGCCAACGGTAACGTGGAGATTGTTCTTTACTATAACGTAGTAACAGTAGCGGAAGCAGAAGAAGGGAGTGCTGAATAATGGGTAATATTGGTCAGCGTGAGAAATACTACCTGATGCTTTTAGGCATTGTTGTGGTAGTTGTATTGGTTTATTTCTTTGGTATCAGAAATCTCGGTGCTAAGCACGAAGATCTTGTTGCCGAGCGTACAAGACTTGAAGAGCAGCTCGCATACTACGAAGCTTTGAAGACTCAGAATGCCGAGACTCAGGCCCAAATCGATCAGATCAGAGAGCAGATCGCTGATGAGGAAGCAAGATTCCTTCCTTTTATCTGCTCAGAGGCTATTGAGCAGTATGTTCTCAAGACATTTGAGGATGCGGGTTGTCCGTATCTTGTCTCTGTTACTGCAACGGATGTAGCTCCTGCCACAGTTACTCTTCCTAACGGCAGCAGTGCGACAGATACACTTCTCGATAAGAGAATTTCAGTACAGTACTGTACTACAGACGGATATAACATCCCTGAATACAATAGAAGTGCAACTGTTATTTCTAATGGCGTTATCGATGAAGCGGCATTTAACGCATATCTCGATGAGATGTACTGGCATGGTGCTGATTCCAGAGTAGGATACACAGAGTTCCTTTCTGCTCTTGCGACTCTTGAAGAGGCTAATCCGGATTGCATTAAGATAAACTCGATCAGTATCTCTTCAGAAGCTGGTTATATTCTTCTTAATGCCGAGATAGATTTCTTTTCTGCAACTTTCTATGACAGAGTATCCGAGCCTGATACTGATGCACCTTATATCACATGGGCAGGTGCAACGAACATCAATACAACCGGAGGTTTCATCGGTTATCCGTTCATCGTTGAGGATCCTAACAGTGAGTGGTTCATGATCATGATGACAGATTCTGACGCAGTTGAAGGTCAGAGACCGTTTGCAACGTATTACTCCAATGCTATCTTTACAGATGAAGTTAACTCAGTAGGACTTGCTTCAGTTCTTGATCTTGACGGTGTAGGCGGCGGAGACATCCCGGCTGATGAAGTGCCTGCGGATTAATTTGAACGGCTCTTCACAATTGTGGAAAAAATGTGAAAAAAACGTGAAAAAGGTATTGCAATTCAAAAATGAAGTGCTATACTAAAGATACAAACTTAATACTTACAGGAGGTAAGCACAAATGAAGAAGATTCAGAAGACTAAGAAGGGTTTTACACTTATTGAGATGGTACTCGTTATCGCTATCATCGTTATCCTTGCTGCAGTTCTCGTAATGAGCATCGGTACTTACATCAACAGAGCTAAGAACGCTGCTTCTTCCGTTGCTGCACACAACTCTTCTATTTCTGGTGTTGTTGCAGAAATCGACAACGCTATGGCCTAATCTAGTCATTAGATTGAGTGCTGAGAGGGACAGGAAACTGTCCCTCTTTTTGTTAAAAATCTTTGTATAAACATTAATAGAATGTGAAAATTGCATTGCAAATATATATATACCTTGTATAATATATATGTATTATTTCGAACAGAAGTGTATGCATTTATTGAAAACCTTGAGGTTATTATGAAGAGAATTTGTAAATCTAAGATTGGTTTTTCTTTATTGGAAATAATAATTGTTGTTGCTATCATTGCGATTCTTGCAGGAGTAATGGTGATGAGTATAGGAACCTATATAAACAATGCCAAGGCAAAGTCTGATGTTGCAGAACAGAGTAGAAGATCTGCTGTTACAAATATTCTTTCAAGTGAAGCCAGGATGAATGAGTTAGGGTTCGGAAATTCAACCAATGCAAGGTATGTGACACAGAGTATGTCAACATCCGTTTGATATAAGCAGTGTGATAGGAGTCAGTTATGAAGAAGATTATTGTTAAGTCAAAGTCTGGTTTCACTTTGTTGGAAGTTGTTTTGGCGGTTGTGATTCTTGTTGTTGCTTCTACTATGATCATGAAAGGCTTCGTTGCTGTTATGATCATGGGTCGTAATAGCCGTAATTATACGAAGTCCGGTGAGCAAAATTACAGGAGAGCCATGAATGAAACAATAATTCGTCATGCTACAGCTCCTGTTCAGTATGATAATGTAGTAGTTCCTCTGACAGGTGGTGTACAGAGTACTCTGACGGCGTCTTTTGAATCCGGACATACTCCTTCAAATGTTACTGCCGATCAGATGAATTTGACTGTCGATCTTTCAATGTATACCAATACTGAGGTTAACGTCACAGATTCATCGGATAATGCATATGTAATAGGCGGCGATACTATTGATGCAAGTACCGTGGCTGACAATAGGTATGCTTTCTTCTATGATTATGGCGATTATATTGGTGCAGCCAATTATGCAGCAACTCATGATGGTAAGCATAATATCCATTGGGGATACACCACAATAACGACTGCCGTTTATAATAGTTTGACGACCACACAGCAAGCAAATTGTGTTGCACAGTCTGGCGGTGGTTATCGCTATTATGGTTTCTACTGCTTCAATAGTAGTCATGTAAGTGATACAGGTGCACCTGACCCTTGCAGGTACACTCCGTTTACGCCTGCTGGTGCTTAATTGTTAGAGGGAGGAGTTATAAGTGAGAAGATCAAGTAAAAAAGGTTTCACACTGATTGAAATGTTGCTTGCAATAGCAATCACGATGATCATCAGCGGTCTGTTTGTTTCCCTGATTGTCGCAATCAGATCTTCATATTATAGAACCTATAATGATGTTGATTGTGCTGATATTGCTGCCATGTATGCAGAAGCATTGGAGAATGCTGTTCTGAGCGATATTCAGAACGGAGTAACTACTGATAAAATCTACATTAATGATTCAGGAATTCTCACAAATGATGCTGGAACAATCAGGTTTGATTCTATTGAGAATTTCAACCGGACTGATGGCGGTGCATCCGGTCGTAAATGGGATATTCGAATGGTTTGTCTGTTCAATAGTACTACCGGTGAGTTCAGATATAAATTCTTCTTTATTGATAAGTACGTTAATGAGAATTATCTGCATTATGTTTATGAAGGAAGTTTTTGGATTCCGAGTTATGCGCCTTTCCGCCCGCAGACAGTAGGTATGGGTGATGAAGTTCCTAATGGTGGTTTGAACACTTGGGATTATAACTATACGCATCCTGCATACAATTTCACAATCGATGTTCAAAATCCCGGTGTTGATGATGGTTCCGGTTCGCTGACATCTGCTGGTTTGGATCCTACCCAGTACCATGTCAGATATTATTCAGACGGCATGGGAGAGTTAAGAACAGATACTTCTGCTACTGATTTGGTTAGTGTACCGTTGGCATCGTCGATTATAAAAATAGACCCCGTTTCTTCGACTCCTACATGATTGATATTTAAATGTGATAAAAAAGGTCCGATGGAAATCGGACCTTTTTTCTTGTAAAATTTTAAGGCTAGCGAGGTACTTAAAATGCGTATTAATGTCGGTCTGGATGTAGGCGGAAGTACGACTAAGATAGTCGGAATGGATAATGAGAATATTATCTATAAGTCCATAACAAGCGCGGGTGATCCTGTAACTTCCGCATACGGAGCTCTCGGTAAGCTTATAAATGACTTTAATATCCCTGTTACTGATATTGCCAGGATCAATATTACGGGAGTAGGTTCGGGATTCTCCGTTCAGCCGATGCTCGGAATTGATACGCTGGTAATAGAGGAGTTCATATCAACAGGCTTGGGCGGTCTTTACCTTGCGAAGCTTGATCGTGCTGTCGTTGTAAGTATGGGAACAGGTACGGCTTACCTTAAGGCCGAGTATCCGAACGTTAAGCATATTATCGGTTCCGGTGTAGGCGGCGGTACTCTTGTCGGTCTTTCAAATTCTCTTGTAGGTATAGACGATCCCGAGAAGCTCTCACTGCTTGCAGTTAACGGTGACATCGGTAAGGTCGATCTTACGATCGGAGATATATCTCAGGCGGAGATACCGGGACTCGGCAAGCATATAACGGCTTCGAACTTCGGTAAGGCTGCTGATGATCTTACGGGTGAGGACAAGCTGTGCGGTGTGTTCAATCTTGTTTACCAGTCGATCGGTACCATGGCAGTATTGGCCGCTCGTACCGTCGGCATTAAGGACGTCGTATTCACAGGCCAATTGACGACATTCTCCCAGTGCGACAAGACATTCGAGATGTTCCGTGAGCTTTATGAGGCGAATTTTATTATCCCCGAGGATGCGGAGTTCGCGACAGCAATCGGCGCGTGTCTCGCAGGAGGAAAGCACCTTTGACGGCAGGAGCACAGAAGAAAGACAGAGCTTTCGAGCTCGACGCCCTGCGCGGTGTAGCGATAGTAATGATGATGTTCATGCATTTCTCGTATGACATCAGATATGAGTTCGGCTTTGATACATTCGAATACTTAAGAAGTGCGTGGTTCTGGACGTTCGTTCATCCGATCATAATCGTGCTTTTCGTAGGTCTGTCAGGCATCTGCTGCACGTTCTCGAGAAACAATTTCAAAAGAGGCGGCAAGCTTCTTGCGGTAGCACTTGCATTTACGGTTGTCACTGGTTTTATTACATACAAGATGGGTATCAACTGCCTTATCTTATTTAACGTGCTTCACATGCTCTCGGTATCAACGCTTGTTTATGCTCTCGTGTCGCTGATCGAGAAGAAGACAAAGATAAAGGCGAATCAGCTGACGTTCATTCTTATCCTCTTCGGCGTATGGATCACGATGACCAACAATAATCTCGATATGTATGCATACGAGTCTGAAAGCATGCTTCTGTATCCGCTCGGAATTCAAGTTAAGGGCGCACCTGACGTCGCAGACTATATGCCGCTCATCCCGTGGATGGGTGTGTTCCTGATCTGCGCGGGAGCAGGCAGGGTGCTGTACAAGGATAAGAAGACACTTTTCCCCGGTGCAGGCAAGACAGTAAGATCCATAACGAGACCTCTCGAGTTCATGGGAAGACATTCGCTCATCATCTATCTTGTGCATCAGCCGATCATTTACGGCATTCTGTTTGTGATATTCGAGATCACAGGAAGGACCTGATGAAGTATCAGCTTAAAAGACAGAAGACAAAGTTCTCCGTTCCGCGTCTGATCGGAAGGACGCTGGTTCTTCTGTTTCTTATCGCGCTCATACCGGCAGCGTATTTCCTGCCGTCCATGCTGATCAAGGGTCAAGCGGCGGAGTATTACTGCAGGAATATCTTCCAGTACGTCTCGATACTTCCCAATGCCATTAATACTGTGTTCCCGTTCTCTCTTACCGAGATGTTCGTGGTGGTGGGATCCGTATCGGTTGTTGTCGTCATAATAGGCTTCATCGTAAGATGCGGGACCGTCGCTTACCACAAAGGTTTTAAGCACATGCTGCGGCACATATATACGGTGCTTCGTGTTGTTGCGATAATCGGTATCGTCGCGGCACTGATGTTCGAGTTCATGCACGGCATTAATTACAACCGCACGCCCGTCAGGAAGACCATGCACCTTTACGGCGATGACAGACCGTATGAGGATTATGAGCAGGCGCTGCTGTGGGCATATACCGGCATGGTCGAGGCCAGAACCAGCCTCGGAGAGGATTATAACGGTGTGGCTCACATGGACACCTCTTTCGAGAGTATTGTTTACGATGCGAATGTGGCGGTAAGCGCTATGTCTGAGCATTATGATCTCGGATTAAGTCCCAACTATATCCGTGCCAAGCCCGTTATGTTAAGCCACTTGTGGCGCTATACCGAGATTGTCGGAGTGTACGATGCTTTCCTTGGTGAGGCTAATATCAATACCGACTATATGGATATACTTCATATTCCGATTACGGTGTGCCACGAGATCGTGCATGCCAAGGGATATGCGAGTGAGACGGATGCGAATATGATCGCGGTATTAAGTTGCATCAATTCGCCCCGCGCGGATTTCCGTTACGCGGGTTACTTTTATATATTTATGAGACTGTGGGGGACCGTGCGCGATTATGCTGCTTACGACGGTGCGACCATGATCGATTATGCTTCGTTCGACAGCTTTAACCCCGTAAGGCGCGATCTGCGTGCTTACAACCGATACCTCGAAAGCTTCGAGACGGGACCGATCGCGGAGTTGATCGCCAGGTTTTCCGAGGATGCGAATAATGCTTTCCTTGAGTCGAACGGACAGGAGGGAGGAACCGATACTTATGTTGTTCCTCACGACGCTTACGTCGAATACTATTGCAGGTATGTAAGAGGCGATGCTTAAGATAGTTCTCGAAGGTCACGATAATTACTACGGGATAGGCGACGTTGTGCGTCTTTTCTACGGTCCTTGCCGTGAGGATAAGGAAACCCGCGCGGTGTTGTGCGACTTCGGTCCCGACATGACGCTTATAAGCGCCGCTGATGCGTCTTCTGTGCTCCCCGTGAACCGACAGGTGAAACGGGATCTCTATGAGAAGCTCGCGCAAATAACGGGCATGTCGTTCCCATGGGGGAGCCTTACCGGTATCCGACCGACTGTGGTGGCAGCAGAGGAGAACTTCGACCACAGGGCATTAATTGAGAAATACTTCGTCCGTGAGGATAAGGCGCGTCTTGCCTGTGACACCGCACGCCTCGAAAAGAGTATCGCCGAACAGGCGGCCAGGAAACTTAATGTCTACGCAGGCGTTCCTTTCTGTCCCGGAAGATGCGAGTACTGCTCGTTCATCGCGCAGGACGTGACCAAGCATCTTAACAGGCTGCACGACTATGCGGATGCGATGATCACCGAGATGGATACACTCGCTCCTTTCATAAGCGAGGTCCCTGGTACGATCTACATGGGCGGCGGGACTCCGACTGTCTTCGATGAAGGGGATATGAGAAGAGTTCTCGAGTCTATGAAGGAAGTTTTTCGGGCAGGGGAGAAGACAGAGTTCACGGTGGAAGCGGGGCGACCCGACACGATCACGGAAGGCAAGCTCATCGCGATGCGCGATAACGGCGTGAACCGCATCTGCATCAACCCGCAGACGATGAGGGACGAGACTTTAAGGCGGATCAACAGGGGACACACGGCGGCTGATGTCGTGAAGGTCTATGAGCAGGCGAGACGGAACGGATTTGATGTCATTAACATGGATCTTATCGCGGGTCTTAAGTACGAGACGGCGGATGATTTCCTCAATTCCGTGAAGACCGTGGCGGAGCTTGATCTCGAGAATATCACGATACACACGCTGTATAAGAAAAGGCGCGCCGGAATGAGCCGTGATGACGTGCTTAATGCCGACGGGCGCGGAGATATCGATAAGGCTGTGCAGCGGGCGTATGAGTTTCTTTACGGCAGGGGATACGTGCCGTACTACATGTACCGCCAGAAGGATACCGAGCTCGGGCTCGAGAATACGGGTTTCTGTAAGCCGGGTACGCATAATGTCTATAACGTCGCCATGATGAGCTACGACAGCAATGTGCTTTCAGTGGGGGCGGGAGCGATGAGCAAGCGCGCTTTCGAAGATGGCAGGTATGAAAGATGCCCTAACGTCAAGGACGTAAGTCTTTATATGAATGAGGCGCGGGAATGTGCGCAGAAGAAGATCAGTTTTTTTGATCTTCGCCGTAACGCTCGCTGATGATGTATCTGGGACGCTGCTTTGTCTCAAGATAGATCTTGCCGATATACTCGCCGATAACACCGATACTCATCATCTGCATGCCGGAAAGGAAGCAGATGATACAAGATGTACTCGCCCAGCCCTGAGGGGTGTTGCCCATGAAGTGGGAGATCAAAGTGTAGATCAGAAGTATGAAGCTTATAAGAGCAACGAAGAATCCGAACCATGTGATGATCTTGATGGGCTTTACGGAAAGGCTCGTAACTCCGTCGAAAGCAAGCGTAAACAGCTTCGAGATGGAGTAATGACCTTTGCCCGCGAGACGCTCGTGTCTGTCGTAATAAACGCAGGTGCTCTTGAAGCCTACCATAGGGAACAGACCTCTTAAGAAGAGGTTGACCTCATGGAAGTTCGCGAATTCCTGCAGGGCTCTCGAAGAAACGAGTCTGTAGTCGGCGTGATTATAGATAACGTCTGCGCCGAGCACGTTAAGTGTCTTGTAGTAAGTCTGCGCTGTGAAGCGCTTCATGAAAGTATCGGTATCACGGTTCTGTCTTACGCCGTATACGATCTCACAGCCCTTGTCGTACTCGATGAGCATGTCGCGCATCGCACCGATATCGTCCTGTCCGTCGTCATCGATCGTGATCGTGACGTCGCAGTGGTCCTTGGCTTCCATGAGACCTGCGGTAACTGCGTTCTGGTGACCTCTGTTACGTGACAGAGCGATTCCCTTGACGAAAGGCTTATTCTCGTCACATAACTGCTTTATCGTGTCCCAAGAGTCGTCTCCGGATCCGTCATCAACGAAAAGCAAACGGCTGTCGCCGCTGATAAGTCCTTCGTCGCGCATCTTGTAAAGCTGATCCAAAAACATAGGACACGTGACCTTTATAACGTCCGCATCCTTGTAAACAGGTACTACAATGTACAAAACTGTGTCTTTCATAAGAAAGATTATACATTAACGTGTTATAATAACCAATATGAAATGCCCCAGATGTATGACAGAGAACGGTAACAGGACTATCTGCAGTAAATGCGGATATTTCATGTACCGTGTAGCCAATCAGAATGTAGAGAAGAGATCCAATACCCAGCGTGCGCTTGACGATGCCAAGATCGCAGGCAAGAGTTTCTGGAGGATATTCAGGATAGTTTGGATCATAATAGTTATTATAGTTATGAGTTTCTGGCTTCTCGCCCTGATGATGTGGCTTACGGGCGGTCAGGTCGTCTTAGGACAGTAATCAATAATCGGAGGTTCTAATATGAGCGTGCAGATCGATCAGCATAATTCGGTAATTCTTCCCGAGGCAGTATTCATCATCGGAACATACGATGAGAACGGCGTACCCAATGCCATGAATGCGGCATGGGGAACACAGACGGACTTTAATGAGATCATTATCTCGTTATCCAAGCACAAGACTACAGAGAATCTCGAGAAGACGGGCGAGTTTACCGTCGCATTCGGAACAGTCGATACGGTTACGATCTGTGATTACTTCGGCGTCGAGTCCGGAAAGAAGATCAATAAGATCGAGAAGGCAGGATGCCACGTTCATAAGAGTGAGCACGTTAATGCTCCGATCATCGAGGAGTTCCCTCTGACTCTAGAGTGTAAGGTTAAGTCATGGAAGCCCGAAGAGGGTATCCTCGTAGGTGAGATCGTCTCCGAGCAGGCTGATGAGTCGATCATGACTCCTGACGGACATGTGGATCTCGATAAGATGAAGCCTATCATCTACGATGCGGCTATTCACGCATACAGAGGCATCGGTCCTGTTATCGCTACAGCTTTCGAAGAAGGATTCAAGATTAAGAAATCTGTAGACGTTTGGGATAACTGATCTAATCATTGTGAGTAATAAGAAGAACGTTATAAAAGATAAAAAAGCGATCCTACTGATCGCTTTTATCGCGCTTGCATTGTTTGGTGCTGCACTCGTTACTTTTGTGCCGAAGCTGTCGATATGGTCGCGTTCGTTTTCTAATGAGACTTCCCGTTATGAATACATTAAACCTGGAGAAAGCGTCAGCATATCTTTTTATGCTCCGTTTGATGTCCTGACAGGAATAAAGATTGACATTGAAAGTTTGGATGAGAGAGATGTAGTAGCATCAACGGATGCTGAGTTAACAATTACTGATGCTGACGGTAATAATATATGTTCCGGGAATATGTCATCCGTGCTTGAAAAGGACTGTTCTTTTGATAGGGTGAATCTTGAAAGAAATCAGTTATATGTTCTTACATATAGTCTGAAATCAATTACCGGTGATGATCAGGTCGGTATAGGAGTAACAGATTTAGGATATCTTGCTGTTGAAATGAGAGGGTCTTACAATGGAGCTCCTGCAAAGGGTATGTTCATAGTCTGTTATGTATTAGTCGCAGCGATTGTTATGTTTTATGTCTGGTATTATGGAGAACAAAATATTAAGAAGACCGGACTAATTGATAAGGTTATTTTTGCAGTAGGAATCTGCATGGCACTTGTATTTGTCAATCTGTTTTACGACCTTTTTATGATCGGCCGAAGCGGGTTAATGATGCAAGATGCTGTTATGGACGGTAAGCTTTTGCATTTTTATGATTATGCATATGAGAATGAACTTGCTAAGGGGAGTTTACTTGTTCATTTCGAACACTTTTACAGCGTTATAACATATTTAATAATAGCAGTTTTCTTGTTTCCAATCAGATTGTTGATGAATGGCAATATTGGCGATAGTGATTTGATGAGTATTATCGTCTTATACTTGGATTTTGTTGTTGCGATATTGGTTCTGTGTTCAGTAAAACTAACAGAACGTATTTGTGAAGTGTGCGATATGCCGGTTGAATACAGAAATTCAGTAAAGTATATATATGCATTCTCATCCGTGATTATTAGTACAATGGTTGCAAGTGGTCAGATAGATATTATTTATGTTTTGATTATGCTGTTGGCTTTGCCTTTCTATTACAGTAAAAAGTACAAAACGTTTTCTTTAATTATGGCATTTGCCTTATCAATAAAGATTCTCCCTTTTATGGTGTTCTTTCCGCTGATTCTGTTGGTAAACAAGCGAATCAAAGATATCTTTATAAACACTGCTATCAGTCTGTCTGTTACCGCTGTAGAAAAACTGTTATATAGTCGCGAGATTGGATATCAGGCTATAGGGAATATGATAAATGAAAAGTATGGTTTTGCTGACAGATTGTTCTATTCCAATATAGGAGTATCTTTGTCTTTGTTTATAGTTACTTATGCAGGCATTTGTATTTGGTGCTATTTAAAAGATATAGACACATTCAATCGTAAGGAATTATTATTTAATTCTATGTTAGTTATTTTTGCAATATACGGTTTCTTTACTGCTTTTGTAGACTTGCATACCCAGTGGTTGGTACCTCTATTTATGGCATTCTCTTACATAGTTCCCTTTATTACCCCCAAAAGGCGAATTCTTATTGTGGAGTGTATATTTGAAATCCTTGTTTTGCTTGTGTCGGATATGGGAGTTGGAATGGCAAATTTGGTAGAAAACGGTTTGCTTGCCTTGCCAAACTATGCTTATGATGGGATAAGCCTTGCAGAAGCTCTAAAAAACGTAACCCCTTTAGCAGAAAGTATTCTCATTTCACTGGAAGCCGGAGTGATTATTTGCTTGGTTGTCTGCTTTGCTGTCAGGAACCCGTTCAGAACAAATAATAATAGTTGTAAGGATCAGGATTATGTTGTTGATAGAGCGCTTGCGGTCGGCAGAATATTTGTTTTATATGGACTGCTTATTCTTTCTTTTTGGCAGTATTGTTTCGTTGGGTGATTCGTAAAAAGAGGTTGCATTTAGCACATGGGATTAAGAATTCGTGACAGAAAAACCAGCATAGCGATTGTCTTTCTGATTATGGTAGTAATAGGAGCAGCTCTTGTTACAGTTGTTCCAAAAATGTCGGTATGGTCGAGATCATTTACCAATGAAGATGATCATTATGAGGATCTTGAGCCCGGACAGAGTGTATCAATGTCTTTCGGAGCGCCTTTCGACAGGCTCAGCGGCGTTGAGATCTTTTTCGAAGGCTTAAGCGATACAGATGTTGTAACTTCCACTGATGCCGAGCTTGTTATCACGGATGCCGACGGAACCGTTATCTGCTCTAAGCCTGTATCGTCAGTATTCGAGAAGAGTTTCTCTTTCAATGATGTTGAACTTACGCGCGGGAATAATTATGTGATCACATATAAGCTTATTTCTGCTTCAGGGGGGACGGGGACAATCCCGATAGGAGTAACCGAGTCCGGGTCATTGGCATTTACCATAAGAGGTTCATATTCTGGTGCTCAGACCAAAGGTGTATTCCTGTTCTTCTATATTGTGATATCTGCAATCGTTCTGCTGTATGTATGGTTCTTTAACGAGCGGGATATCAAAAAGACCGGAACGGTTGATAAAGTGATCCTTGCCGTGGGCTTGTTTATGGCGATCATTGTTATTAACCAATTCTATGATCTGTTTATGGTAGGCAAGAGCGGACTTCGCATGCTCGATGCCATAAAAGACGGTAAGTTCTTCAGTTTCTATGATTATGCTTATAGTAAGGAACTTTCTAACGGAAGTACCGGAATGTATTTCGAATACTTCTACAGCATCGTTACGTATCTGATAATTGCAATTCTGATGCTTCCTTTCAGGTTGTTTGCCGATGGTAATATCGGGTTCAGTGCGACAGCCAATCTGCTGGTTCTTTACTTCGATGTTATCATCGCCGCACTGGTTATCTGGTCGGTCAAACTAACGGAGAAGATCTGCGATGCCTGTAAGATGCCCGAGAAGTACAGGGCTTCGGTAAAGTATATATACGCATTCTCTTCTGTGCTGATAAGCTCGCTTATTGCTTCGGGACAGATCGACATTATTTATCTGATAATCATGCTGTGGGCGCTGCCTTTCTATTACAGCGGGAAGTATAAGATGTTCTCGCTTGTAATGGCATTCTCCGTAGCGGTGAAAGTTCTGCCATTTATGGTATTCTTCCCGATGATCCTTCTTGTAAATAAGAAGATTAAGGATATAGCGGTTAATACGGCTATTTGCTTCTCCGTTACATTAGTGTTTACCCTTATCTTCAATCACGGGACAGGTTATGAAGCGATCGGCGGCATGATCCATGACAAATACGGCTTTGTCGATAAGCTGTTTGACAACAGACTCGGAGTATCAATGTCATTGTTTATTCTTGCTTATGTTGCTATCTGCATATTGTGTTATATGAAGGATGTTGACGCTTCCGATAAGAAGCATCTTCTGTTCAGTTCGATGCTGATAATATTCTCTATATATGGTATGTTTACGGCGTTTATCGACTGGCATACACAGTGGCTGATACCGTTGTTCCTCTCGTTTGCTTTCCTTGTTCCGTTTGTACAAAAAAAGGACAGAGTTCTTGTCATCGAGTGTGTATTGGAAGCTCTTATTATCCTGGTATCTGATCTGACTTACGGAACGGCTTATATGGTGGATAACGGACTGATCGCTCTTCCTGATTATCCATATCAGGGAATCAGTCTTACTGAGGCCATGAAGAATGTAACTCATCTTGCAGGACCGATACTTATCACACTGCAGGCTTCTGTTGTAATAAGTCTGATCGTTTATTTCCTTAAGGCGGATCCTTTCCGCAAAGGCGGTCAGGATACAGCTTCGAACGAGTATGCGGTCGACAGATCTATGGCAGTAGGGCGCATATTTGTATTGTATGCACTTCTGCTTATATCCTTGTGGCAGTACAGTTACGTAGGCTGATCATTCTTTTACGTCCGCAAGGACACCGTCATTATCAAATATTAGAAACAACGGGGCGCTTAATGAGGCGCCCCGACATTTTTCTTTGAGGCTTGAATATACGTTGACATATACTCCTCCTGTGGTAAAGAACGGATGGATCTTTATCCCTTTCCAGTCTGTGGTATTGATGAATGATAACATCGGCGGAGGAATGTCATTATCCCAGACAGGCATGCCGAGAATAACCGTTCCGTATTGGTTAATGTCATGTACAAGTTCGCGGATCGGTATGTGAGGATTCGAGGTGATCTGCTTTCTTATATCGCTTTGACTTCCGGAAAAAGGGATTAAAGGTTCGAGCCTTTCCGTGTCGCATCCTATTGCTGAACAGATCAGTCTGGCGATCCTTGACGTGCGTCCGGTCTGAGAATAATACACGAGAAGGATCCGTGTCATTATTACAGAGAAAGCTTATCAAAAAGTAGTCTTATGAAGTTTTTGGTAGGTGCATCAAAACGGCGGAATTTCTCGATGAGAATGAATTCTTTCTCGTTGATGGGGTAGACGGGATCCTGTCCCTTGATCTGATGCCCTACAAGATAATCGACGCTCACATCAAACACATCCGCGAACTTGATGATCAACTTGATATCAGGCTCGTACTTTGACGTCTCATATTTCTGTATGGATTTCCGGGATACACCGACCAAGTCAGCCAGTTGTTGTTGTGTATATCCACGTGATTCTCTCAGAATTCTCAGATTCTCCAGCATATTAAACCTCTCCTGATTCCATGATAAACAAGTACACGTGGAGGGAAGGCTATAAAACGGAGCAATTTCAAAAATGCTATTAAAGAGCGCATTGACAAATCAGTTCTGCGGGATATAAAATGAAACAGGATTCATTTTTGCGCGGTTCAGGAGGGATAAAAATGGCGAATACGATCACACCGAAGCCTGCGGGCGAATATAAAGTCGGAACGACAGTCTTTGATGTTACTGATAGCGGCAGGGTGGAGAAGCTGGGTCCAGATGCGGGCAAGATACCGCGTAAAGTATCCGTACGCCTGTACTATCCCGTGCTCCTTCAGACTGTGGTCGGCATGGATAAGGCGATAGCGATGTCTGCAGCCAGGCTTACGGCTTTGGGCAAGTTCTATCATATGCCGGTCAAGGGTGCCGAGGACATCGAAGGCGAGTTCTACCAGGATGCGGAGCCGGTACCGGGGAAGAGATTTCCTCTTGTCATATTCAGCCACGGAATGGGCTCTTACCGCGAGTCCAATAACCTGATGCTGACCGAGCTTGCATCGCGAGGTTTTGTTGTGGCTGCGATAGGCCATACCTATGAGGAGGTTCTGTCCGAGTTTGCTGACGGGACAACTGCTCTGTTCGACAAGCGCTGCCAGGCGGATATGTATCAGCCGAAGATGAAGGGCACGATCGGGGCTCTCAAGGTCATGCTCAATAAGAAAGGAAACTTCGAGGAGCAATACCGCCGTTTTAATACTTTCCAGAGCAGGTACTGCGGCTTTCTTATCGAGCGCATGGAGGAGCGCGCTAAAGATATAAGTGTGGTGCTTAATGCTATCAAGAGCAGTTTCGCAGATATTATCGATACCCGGCACGGTGTGGGCATCTCCGGTCATTCTATCGGCGGTGCGACAGCGTACTACATGTGCATGCATGATGATGAGTTTACATGCGGCATCAATCTCGACGGAATGCTGCTCGGACACTACGACGGTATGAGCATGAAGAAGCCTTTCTATCAGATAAGCTGCGAGGATGCCCGCTCTACAGTATCGCGCGTTGCCATAGATAACGAAGCGCCTGTTTACTGGGAACTGTTTAACGGCATGAAGCACGTGGGGTTTGCAGATATGAAATTCATGGTTCCGATCAAGAGCGTAGTGGGCAAGATGGATCCCATGAAGTATCACGAGTATGTGTGCAGGATACATCTGAGCTTCTTTGATGCATATCTGAACGGTGTACCATATGAGGTGTATGCGCCCGATGATAGCTTCGTAAGAAAGCTGGTGTGAGTCATGCCACGTGTAAGTGAAGAATATCTTGCAGGAAAGCGTAAGGAGATAACGGATGCCGCGCACCGCGTATGCCTTCGAAAACCTGTCAGCATGGTGACCATGACGGACATCATAAACGAGACCGGAATGGCGCAGGGCAACATCTACAGATACTATAAGGACCTAGACGATATCTTCAGTGCGATGATACTCGACATGAGGCAGAGTTACTCGATCATAGAGGAGACGGACAGTATCTTCGCGAATGCCGGAATTGAGCCGGTCGATGTCACTATGGGCAAGATCTTCGATATGCTCGCAGATAAGATGGAAGAGCAGCTCATGGACATACAGAAGATCAACTTCGATCTGTCTGTAATGGCGATAAATGATCCGGAGAGAACGGCGAAGATCATGAGCGGGCTTAAGAGTGAGGGTAACCTCGAGCATCTTGTAAACCGCACCGCGGAACTTATGGGGAAGGCGGCTTCTTCGGGAGAACTTCATCCGAGGCAGCCTCTTGAAGATATCATAAGATTTCTGTCCTCTTCCTACAGCGGCATTCAGATGAACTGCATCATAAGCGCGTGCTATACGCAGAGCCCTATGGCAGGGTATGAACCAAGGAAGCTATTCGAGACGCTGAAGCAGACAATGCTTTACCTGTTGGGAGTGTGATACTATAACAGTGAATTAAGCGGAAGGATAGTGTGAACATGGGAAAGAATAAAGGGAAGAAAAAGAAGTTCTTTGTACCGCTGCTGATACTTCTGATTATAGTAACGCTCATAATGCGTGCGGCGATTGTGTGGGGTCTTATGTATGCCGTTGATCAGTATACGACATCCAAGACCTCTTCCTCATCAAGATCATCACATTCGTCCAGAAGTTCGTCCGACAGGGATGACGGTGATGATGACGATGACGATGACGATGACAACGATTGGGGTAATCCTTCCGATCCTGCCGACATGGCCTCTTGGACCGTGCTCGTCTATATGTGCGGAACCGATCTTGAGACCCAAAACGGTTTCGGTTCGATGGCGTTCGACTGGATGAATGATGAAGATATATCGGATGACATCAACATCATCGTTGAGACGGGCGGCACGCTTACGTGGAATAACGAAGATAATTACTTCTCGGATGACTCCGTAAACGATGTTGATATTCCGGAAGATATGCTCGGAAGATTCCAGGTTAAGCAGGACGAGGTGATCGATCTCGGCGCCGTCTCACTGCAGTCGATGGGAAAGGCCGAGACGCTGTCCGACTTTATCTCATGGGGCGTACAGGAGTTTCCTGCCGAGCACTATATGTTCGTTATGTGGGATCACGGTTATTCCGAGCCTTACGGCAATATGGAGCATGACGAGATCTTCTATGAGAATGGCAGTGGAAGCATCGTCAACGGCACAACCACCAATGTCGATACTAACGAATACTATAACGACTGTCTTACACTCGATGAGGTGTGCGAGGGCTTTGAAGACGGCGGTGCGCATTTCGACCTGATCGCATTTAATACGTGTCTGTCGGGTTCCATGGAGATCGCGTCTGCCATGGCACCTTACGCGGATTACATGGCGGCTTCGGAGGAGGTTATCCCCGCGATCATCGGTATCCCGATGGGTTATATCACGTATCTTTCAGAGAATCCGGACTGCACGGGCGAGGATGTCGGCAACGAGATCCTGTCACTGTACGAGAACGAGATCAACTCATATACCGCAGCGTATTCTTCCGATCAGGACGTGTCCGAGCTTTTCGCTGCGGGTACGATGTCGCTTATCAACCTGTCCTGTATGGAACAGATCGATGAGTTGATGGGGCAGTTCTGGCAGAGACTTTACTACACCACATACAGTCAGGGCGAGTTCTCGTCCGTAATCAACATCGCATCAAAGTGCGAGAACTACGGTGCGGAAGGAAGCATGCCGGGCAACCTTATAGACTTCAGGGCGTTCCTTAACGACATAAGATCGGTGTTCTCAGATACTGACGTTGATGACGAACTGCTCGAGCTTCTTAATGACAATGTCGTAAGCGTATCGGGGCGCGCGAGAACTAATTCGTACGGCATGTCCGTATTTTTTCCCTCGGCTGTGTACCCGCAGGCTGTAAGAAGCTCTTACGAGTCGATGCTCAATACTTACGGTGTTGACTATACCGAGGATCAGATGCTCGAGATTCTGCATCAGCATATTGGTTTCTCTCTTAACGGCTATACAGACAATATCGACTTCATTGACGGCTACTACTGGTATGCGGCGTTCCTGCAGGTAAGATTCTCGGATTACTGGACTGCGGATAATTCCGTGTGGAATGAGGTCAACAGCCATCTCGATCCTTCGTATCAGAACATGGTTCAGATAAGTTCCGAAAACCCTGAAGAGATCGAATACGAACTGACCTACGATGACCGCGGCAACATCATGCTCGACATCACTTCGGGGGCGGCTTCGGTGCTGTCCGTGGAGGCTAACGTATGTTATTACTACCCCTTCGATACGGGTGACTACTATACGCTGTTCGGATCAGAGCCCGTATATTCGAATCAGGGCAACGCCTCTTCTTATACATATAATCCGGACTGCCAGTGGCTGAACTTCTGCGATTACGATATCACCGTATATCCGCTCGAGGATACGGCTGATCATACGATCTACGCGACGCCAGCTGATATCAACAGTGTGTGGTCGTTCATCTACATCTATTACGATAAGGCGACGGATGAGTATTCGCTGTTGTACTGCGCTTCGGTCGATCCCGAGAGCGGTGTCGCGACGAATGATATCTTCAACCTCGAGGAGGGCGATGAGGTCGAGTTCCTGTATTACTCGGTAGCTGAGAATATAGGATACGAAACTGTGCTCCTCATAAGACCTCTGTTCGATTCGTTTACCTATGACGGCTCGCTTAATATCAACCGCGGCAATATGTTCGGTACGGGCGGTTCAGATAAGGTAATCCTCGTGAACTTCCTTATCAGAGACAGCTTCGGTAATATCACCGATACTGCCGCTGTCGAGATCACATACGGCTCTAATAACGAGGTCGTAAATGTTACCGATGCCGAGGGTTATATCGACTACACGAACCTCTACGAAGTAACGTCCGCCGATTTCTGATGATCCTATGATCGATCTTAAATATCCGGTTCTGTTGGTCCACGGGATGGGTTTCCGTGACCGTAAACACTTGGGTTACTGGGGGCGCATACCGCGCGTCCTTGAAGAGCTCGGAGTGAAGATCTACTACGGCGGTCAGGACAGCAGCGGTTCGATAGAGGGCAACGGCGAGTTTCTTGCGGACAGGATACGTAAGCTTTGTGCCGAGCATAATATCGAGAAGTTCAATGTGATCGCGCATTCGAAGGGCGGACTTGATATCCGATATGCGATCTCAAGTCTAGGCATGGGTCCGCACATCGCAAGTGTCACTACCATCAACACGCCGCACAACGGTTCCTATACCGTGGATAAACTGTTGAAGTTTCCTGCGTGCATAGTGCGGTTCGGATGCGTGTTCGCGGATTGGTGGTTCAGGCTTCTCGGGGATAAGAACCCGAGGACATATGCGGCGATACGAAGCTTTAGAACTTACGACTCGCAGGAGTTCAACCGCATGAACCCGGATGATCCTTCCGTGTATTATCAAAGCTATGCATTCACGTGCAAGCGCGTCACGGGCGACATGCTGCTGTTTATAAGCAATATCGTTGTGCGTGCGATAGAAGGCGAGAACGACGGATTGCTCACCCCGCGTGCGGTAAAGTGGGCGAATTTCCGAGGGCACTTAAGAAGCGCCGGCAACAGAGGCATCTCACACTGCGATGAAGTTGATATGAGAAGACGTCCCCTCTCTAAGAAGAAAGGGGACGGGATCTCGGATATAACTGATTTTTACTGCGATGTGGTTAAAGAGCTCGCGCAGATGGGGTATTAGAATCCTTTCTGCTTAAGACCGCTTACAAGCTCGACATACGTTTCTCTTACATCAAAACCGTCGATGTTCTCTCGCATCAGGTCGATCATGTCGCCATGGGTAATGCCTCTGGACTTGCGGGGTGTGACATATGTAAAGTCCGCGCCCCACTTCATGGAAGGCAGCGCCACGAGACCGTCATTGGGACCGTCGAAATAATTAACAAGATGATATGACAGATTAAGAGGGAATCTTCCGCTCGCGGCTCTTACTGACTTGGAGCCTATGCTCTGGTAGTATACGCCGTCGACGTCGGGGCAGCGCTCGTTGAAAGTTTTCGCTGCGTCGTGCGTAAGATCCGTGACGGCTGCGATGAAGTCGGGGTTCTTGTCGCCGAGCTTGCGAAGTGCCGCGTTGTACTTGGAAGCGACCGCGTTCTTAAGACCCTCCGGAGCCTTGCCGAGAAGATAGTCGGCGAACTGGCAGCCCCTGTGAGGAGTGTTTACAGTTGTGAGTGAAGCGACGTACGGTGCCGCGCCGTAGAGCGTGATCGCGGCTCTCGAGTCGAGACCGCCCTTGGAGTGAGCGATGATGTTTACTTTGCCGCAGCCCGTCTCATCTACGATCTCTTTGATCCTTGCTGCGATATGCTTGCCGCAGTCGTCTATGGAAGCGGCGGATTCCTGGTTGCCGTAGTAGATGCGTGCGCCGTTCTTCTCGAGGTCGGCCGGTACACGTCCCCAGTAATTAAAGCTTCTTAAGTCTCTGAAGAAGACGCCGTGTACCATGAGAAGAGGGTACTTGGTGTCGCATATAAGATCGCCGGCGCGCTTCTCGTTAAGATAGTATCTCGAGCTCTCGTCGGTATATTCGCGGTATGTAAGCTTGATTATGTATCCGAGTGCGATAAGGTGAGCGATGGGGATCATGCCGCAGAAGATGCCGATGAGTCTCCACTTAAGACCGATCTGCTTGGATGTGATGTAGACGCGGATGATGCCGTCCCAGAAAACCAGGTTGCCGACGACGATGTCGATGATGACCGTCGCTATTACCGCGGAACTGTCGAAGTCCCAGCCGCCCATGATGAGAAATGCGGTAAGGAAAGCCGCATCGGCGACGCAGGTAATAAGGAATTCTATGAGAAGTGCCGTACCGCGCTGTGTGTTGCGAAGACCTTTGAGCGGGAACTTCTTGAATGAAGGAACGATAAGGAAGAATATCGTCAGGATCGAGAGTACCGCATACGAAGGGATAAGGATAGATGCTTCGGGATCGATCCCCGCCATGTCGAGGATAAGAAGCAGATTAGATATCAGTATGAATACAAGTGTAGCAAGGATCATCTTAAGAAAAACTCCGTCATTCTGTCTCTGTAGTCGGGTGCGAGGTCATAGACCGCGTGACCGTAGCCGTTATACATATAAAGCTCGCAGTCGGGGTGCGAGCTCAAAGCTTCGTAAATTGCTTCTGATGCTTCTCCGCCCAAGACCTGATCGTCCTCGGAACCCAATACCAGGACGGGACATGAAATCTCTCCAATGCGGGCGCTCACGTCGAACCCGTCGATGGATCCTGCTAGGATGACAAAGCGGTCCAGATCCTCCTGTGTTACGCCTGCCGCACTCTGAATGAGAAGGTCTCTTGACTGCTCATAGACTTCTGGCGGGTAGAGGGCTTCACCGAATGCGAGGTAAAGACTCTCGGCGTCACCTTCGGCGGCAAGTTCAACCCAGCCGGAAATGACATCATCGTAGTGCTCCTGATCTACCGCAGCTGCCGTGGAGCCCAGGATGAGTTTGCTAACAAGATCCGGATGATCAAGTGCGATCACCAGGGAGATCATGCCGCCCTGGGAAGCTCCGAACAGATAGATGTCTGAAAGTCCAAGTTCGCTTATGGCTGCCGCAGTATCGTCCGCCATGTCCTGAATGGAGTAGGCGGCAGGAAGATCCTTCCTTCTGTCGAACAGGTATATCGTGAAGTCGTCTGTCATCTGAGCGTAAGCGCCTGCGACCGCTTCGAAATACTTCATGACACTGTCTACGCTTAGCCCCGGGATGATGACCATGGTCTTATCACCATGACCGAACTTCATATAATCCATGGAGAAATCATCTGCGGTTACCGTGCCTAATACAACACCGTTGTTCATCTGGATCGTTACCTCCATTCTATCCTTTATTCAGTGATTATTATAATACATCTGAGTGTTAATTATATTTAATTGACGAACATGGGTGTAAAAGGTATAATTCCCGTGTTTTATAGACGATGTTTATCAGAGTCTAAAGTAATTTTACGGACCACTCCCATGCGGAGTTGAGGCCACGGACAGCCGGGTCCACTGCCGATGATCGGTTCTTCCGATCTATTGATTGAGTTAAAAGCTCAGTTTTATAAGTTGGTTACTTTATAACCGAAATGCGTAATTAGCGCAGACTTGTGAAATGGTCAATAAGAGTAGTAAAAGTAGTATTACTATATAGGCTCTGGATACCGGATTATCATTATTTGATGACCGACAGAATATAATTGAACCATACGCAAGTTGTGAGATTACACAGCTTGCGTTTTTGCTTTGAGGTGAACTATGGAAAGAACAGAATTGGATCAGACAAGGGCTCCGATCTACGAGGCTCTCGAGAGATTCCGCGAGATGCGTGTCGTGCCTTTCGACGTGCCGGGACATAAGCACGGCAAGGGTAACCCCGAGCTTACTGCTTTTCTCGGCGAGAAGTGCGTCGGCGTTGACGTAAACAGCATGAAGCCTCTCGATAATCTCTGCCATCCCGTGTCGGTAATACACGAGGCGGAGCTTCTTGCTGCAGATGCTTTCGGCGCGAAGCATGCGTTCCTCATGGTAGGCGGCACGACAAGCTCGGTTCAGAGCATGGTTCTTTCCTGCTGCAAACAGGGCGATAAGATCATTCTCCCCCGTAACGTGCACAGAAGCGTTATCAATTCTCTGGTACTGTGCGGCGCGATCCCGGTTTACGTTAACCCCGATGTTGACAGAAGACTCGGTATCTCGCTCGGCATGAACCGCGATCAGGTTAAGAAGGCGATCGATGAAAATCCCGATGCGGTTGCGGTTCTGGTTAATAATCCTACTTACTACGGTATCTGCAGCGATATAAGAGCTATCGTAAAGATGGCGCACGACGCGGGCATGCTGTGCCTTGCCGACGAGGCTCACGGAACGCATTTTTATTTCGGCGAGAATATGCCTGTGTCTGCCATGCGCGCAGGTGCCGACATGGCTGCCGTATCTATGCACAAAAGCGGCGGAAGCTTAACGCAGTCGAGCCTCCTTCTTATCGGCGAGAATGTAAGTGAAGGACACGTAAGACAGATCATCAATCTTACGCAGACGACATCGGGAAGTTATCTTCTCATGTCGAGCCTTGACATAAGCAGAAGAAACCTCGCATTAAGAGGAAAGGAAGTCTTCCGCAAGGTTATCGAGATGGCAGAATACGCAAGGGAAGAGGTTAACGCGATCGGAGGCTATTATGCTTACGGACGCGAGATGATAAACGGCGATTCGATCTTCGACTTCGACCCCACGAAGCTCAGTGTCCACACAAGGGATATCGGTCTTGCGGGCATCGAGGTTTACGACATCTTAAGAGACGAATACGACATTCAGATCGAGTTCGGTGATATCGGAAATATCCTCGCATATCTTTCGATCGGTGACAGAATGCAGGAGCTCGAGCGTCTTGTAAGTGCGCTCGCCGAGATACGCAGAAGATACAAGAAAAATCCCGACGGCCTCATGACGCAGGAGTACATAGATCCCGAGGTCGTATGCAGTCCGCAGAAGGCTTTCTATTCCAACAAGAAGAGCGTTCCGCTTAAGGACAGTGCGGGAGAGGTCTGCAGTGAGTTCGTAATGTGTTATCCGCCCGGAATCCCGATCCTGGCTCCCGGTGAGAGAATCACTGAAGCCATCCTCGAGTACATAAGCTACGCGAAGGCCAAGGGCTGTTCCATGACAGGTCCCGAGGATCCGGACATCAACAACATCAACATTCTGGTATAAGGAGGATAACGGATGAATCTTTGGTTCAGCGAATACCATGCACCTGACGTAAGACACAGCATTCGTGTCACAAGACACCTTTATTCGGGCAAGAGCGATTATCAGCAGATCGATATCTTCGATACTCCCGAGTTCGGTAAGGTGCTGGCGCTTGACGGTAACGTAATGCTCACGGAGCGCGACGAGTTTATCTACGACGAGATGATCACGCACATCCCGATGTCCGTTCATCCGAACGTCCAGGATATTCTTGTTATAGGCGCGGGAGACGGAGGTGTCGTTAAGGAGCTCACAAGATACGAGAGCGTTAAGAGGATCGACCTCGTTGAGATGGACGACAAGGTTATCGAAGCGTGCCGCACATATCTTCCCGAGAACGCCTGCAAGCTCGACGACTCAAGAGTTCATATCTACTACGATAATGCACTCCGTTTCATAAGAAGAAGTTCCGACGAATACGACCTCATTATCGTTGATTCCAACGATCCGTTCGGACCTTCCGAGGGGTACTTCACAAGAGAGTTCTACGGCATCTGCTACAACGCTTTAAGAAGCGACGGAATCATGGTAAACCAGCAGGGAAGCCCCTTCTACAAGCACGACGCGGAAGCGATGCAAAGAAGTCACAAGAGGATCGTAAACACCTTCCCGATAAGCCGCGTATATCAGGCACACATTCCGACCTACGCCGCGGGTTACTGGCTCTTCGGCTTCGCGAGCAAGAAGTATCACCCCATCGAGGACTTCGACGAAGAGAGGTGGAAGAAATTGCACTTAAGCACCAAGTACTACACAACAAAACTTCATGTGGGTTCTTTCTATCTTCCCGCATACCTCGAAAAGATGCTTATGGAGGTTGAATCGTGAACAAGAATGTAGAGACGTTTATCGGCTGCGACAGCGGGTATAACGAATCAAAAATCGTGCTCTGGGGTGCGCCTTTTGATTCCACGACGAGCTTTCGTCCGGGAGCAAGATTCGGAAGCGCGGCGATCCGCCATGAAAGCTTCGGAATAGAAACATACAGTCCTTATCAGGACAAGGATCTTACCGATATCAAAGTGTTCGACTGCGGCGATCTCGAACTGTGCTTCGGTTCATCCGAATCGGCGCTTAATGACATCGAAGAGCAGACAGAGAAGATCTTAAATGACGGCAAGCTTCCGATCATGATCGGAGGCGAGCATCTCGTAACCTACGGCGCGGTGAAGGCTGTGTTTAAGAAGTATCCTGAACTCCGGATAATCCACTTCGATGCGCATGCTGACTTAAGAGACGATTACCTCGGTGTGAAGCTCAGCCACGCTTGTGTCTTGAGAAGGTGCCACGGTCTTGTGGGTGACGGCAAGATCCACCAGTTCTGCATAAGAAGCGGTGAGAGGGATGAGTTTAAGTTTGCTGCCTCCCACACTGATATGCACAAGTTTAATTTCGACGGGCTTAAGGAAGTGTGTGAGGAACTTTCCAAGAACAACACACCCGTGTACTTCACGATCGATCTTGACTGTCTTGATCTGTCCGTGTTCTGCGGAACGGGTACACCGGAGGCAGGCGGAGTTAATTTTGCGCAGCTTCTTGATGCGATCCTTACGGTAAGCAAGACGAACATCGTGGGCGCGGATGTGAACGAGCTTGCACCCATGCTTGATGCAAGCGGCGCTTCAACAGCAGTTGCCTGCAAAGTATTAAGAGAATTGATCCTTTCAATCAACACATAATAAGGGGGATAAGAACATGAGCAGAGTATTGGTGATCGGATGCGGCGGTGTCGCGAATGTAGCGATCAGAAAGTGCTGTCAGGTGGACGATGTGTTCACCGAGCTTTGCATCGCAAGCAGAACAAAGTCAAAGTGCGACGCACTCGCAGAAGCACTTAAGGGGAAGACGAGGACAGTCATCACAACGGCGCAGGTTGATGCAGATAATGTTGATGAGCTGGTCGCGCTTATCAATTCATACAGGCCCGATCTTGTCATGAATATCGCGCTTCCTTATCAGGACCTTACGATAATGGATGCGTGCCTCATCTGCGGCGTTAACTACATGGATACCGCTAACTACGAGCCTGAGGATACAGATGACCCTGAGTGGCGTGCGATCTATGATAAGAGATGTAAGGAGCAGGGTTTCTCTGCTTACTTTGATTACAGCTGGCAGTGGGCGTACAAGGAGAAGTTCGAGAAGGCAGGGCTTACGGCACTTCTCGGCTGCGGCTTCGACCCCGGAGTAACCCAGGCTTACTGCGCTTATGCGAAGAAGCACGAGTTCGATGAGATCGATACGATCGACATTCTCGACTGCAACGGCGGCGACCACGGCTATGCTTTTGCCACCAACTTCAACCCCGAAGTAAATCTTCGTGAGGTCTCCGCTCCCGGAAGCTACATCGAGAACGGCAAGTGGGTAGAGATCCCCGCCATGAGTATCAAGCGTGAGTACAACTTCGACTCCGTAGGACAGAAGGACATGTATCTTCTTCACCACGAGGAGCTCGAGTCTCTTGCCGTAAACATCCCTGAGGTTAAGAGGATACGTTTCTTCATGACATTCGGACAAAGCTATCTTACACACATGAAGTGTCTCGAGAATGTCGGCATGCTTTCCACGGTTCCCGTTAACTTCGAAGGACACGAGATCGTTCCCATCAAGTTCCTCAAGGAGCTTCTCCCTGATCCTGTAAGCCTCGGTCCCCGCACACACGGCAAGACCAACATCGGCTGCATCTTCACGGGTAAGAAGGACGGCAAGGAAAAGACATACTACATCTACAATGTATGCGATCACCAGGAGTGCTACAAGGAAGTTGAGAGCCAGGCTATAAGCTACACAACAGGCGTACCCGCAATGTGCGGCGCTCTCATGCTTCTTACGGGCAAGTGGACAGATAAGGGCGTTCACACTGTAGAAGAATTCGATCCGGATCCGTTCCTTGATGCACTCGATAAGCACGGACTTCCGAGAAGAGAGAACTTCAATCCCGTACTGGTAGAGTGATTAATATGAACGGCATCTTCGACGGCTTAAAAACACCCTGCTATGTGATAGACGAGGCTAAGCTTCTTAAGAATGCTGAAGTGCTCGCTTCGGTCATGTCCCACACAGGTTGCAAGATCCTGCTCGCACAGAAAGCGTTCTCGAATTACGACTTCTATCCTTTGCTGTCAGGTTACCTTGCAGGCACTGAGGCGAGCGGCCTTTATGAAGCGCGGCTCGGCAAGGAAGAGATGCCTGAAGGTGAGGTGCACGTCTTCTGCGGGGCGTACCGCGATGATGAATTCGATGAGCTTCTGAAGTACGCGGATCACATCGTATTTAACTCGATACATCAGCTTGCTAAGTTCGGTCGTAAGGCTGAGAGTGCAGGCAAGAGTGTAGGTCTTCGTATCAATCCCGAGTGCTCCACTCAGGAAGGTCATGAGATCTACGATCCGTGCGCGCGTGGAAGCCGCCTGGGGGTGACCAGAAGCGTGTGGGATAAGGAGATGACGCCAAAGCTTCTCGAGCTTCTGGATGGGCTTCATTTCCATACCCTCTGCGAGCAGAATTCGGATGCGCTTGAAGTGACGGTACGTGCAGTGGAGGAGAAGTTCGGTGACGTCCTTCCCCGCATGAAGTGGCTTAACATGGGCGGCGGTCATCACATCACGAAGCCTGATTACGATGTTAATAAGCTCGAACAGATTCTTATTGATACGAAGACGAAGTGGGGTGTACAGGTATATCTTGAGCCCGGAGAAGCGGTGGCGCTTAATGCGGGATATCTGCTTACACACGTGCTCGATGTCGTAGAGAATCAGGACGTGAAGATCGCGATCCTTGATGCGAGTGCGGCGTGCCACATGCCGGATGTCATCGAGATGCCGTACACGCCGCCTCTGAGGGGCGCAGACAGCAAAGATACCAAACCATACCGTTACAGACTCGGAGGCCCTACATGCCTCTCAGGTGACGTTATAGGGGATTATAGTTTTGATAACGAATTGAAGGAAGGCGACCTTCTCGTGTTCGAGGACATGGCGATCTATACCACGTGCAAGAACAACACATTTAACGGAATGCCGCTTCCTGATATCTACAGACTTAAAGCAGACGGCTCAACAGAGAAGTTAACGAACTTCGGCTACGGGGACTTCAAGCACCGCCTCGGAAGCTGAGCGGACTTCTTGCAGAAATATTAAACACCCCGAGCTTTGATGGGGTGTTAGGAGTGAAAATTCAAAAATTGTAACATTACAATTCTTCCTCTTTTAGACAGAAATAAAAACAGGGTTTCAGGGATATCCCTGAAGCATAATTGCATTTGTGCGTACAAATGCGTTGCTTGCTAACCCAGAGGACAGGGGAAATGTGCGTACACAGAAAAGTATCATATGCAAATAGAATCATAATCGACAATACAGTTTTTTTCGCAGTACACTTGTATCTTGATGTATCAATATAACATATATATAATATATGTATGATGAAGTTTCAGTGGGATGACAACAAAGAGAAGATCAATATCTCAAAGCATGGGTTGAGTTTTAGGGTAGCAGCCACGGTGTTTAACGACGATGATCGTCTCTAGATATTCGATCAGGAACATAGTACCGCTGAAGAGGAGCGATACATAACGATTGGCCGCATTGAAGGCACTGTTGTTGTCATAATGGTGGTTCATACTGAACGAGATGATATGATACGCATAATCTCCGCTAGGTATGCAACTGCAGAAGAGGAAAGGTGGTATTACGATGGCATTGGTTGAGTATAAGTTAAAGGATAAAGACAATCTCACAGAAGAGGAGATTAAGGCGGTTGAGGCTGGTCGTAAGAAGTCGGTTGTATTTGATGATGATTCGCCAGAGATTACTCCTGAAATGATGAAGCGGGCATATAGACCAGGTCGCGCTAAATCTACCAAGAGAATGGTTTCAATGTACATGGAAGAAGCTGATATTGAATACTTTAAGTCAATGTCAAAAGACACGGGTATTCCTTATCAGACACTTATCAGTATGTATTTGACTGATTGTAGGAAAAACAAGAGGACATTTAATCCGGTTTGGGAAGAACCTGCATAATAAAGTTAGAATGATCCCCTGATTTGAACAAACTTCAGGGGGTCTTTTAATAACCCTTGGGTAAGTAATTTTCATTGTGGTCTTATCTATTTAGACAATATGTAATGACCCCCGATTTGTAGGTCCGTGGATTTACCCATATACTACAAGTCGCTAAAAACAATGTGGTGACGGGAATTACCGCATACAAATGGAGGTCAGATATGGATTATAGCACGGTTTATGTAGGCATGGATGTTCACAAAGAAACCTTCTCGGTTTGCTGTTATACAAACGAGAAGGAAAAAGCTGAGTATTGTCAGACAATTGATGCTCATTACAGTAAAGTCCTGAACTATCTTGAAGCAATGAAATTTCACTATGGTAATGATGTTCTGTTTATCTGCGGATATGAAGCCGGATGTCTCGGTTATACTTTGTACCATCAGTTAACTGATCACGGCATTACCTGTGTTATTCTCGCACCTACAACGATGTTAAAGCCGTCAAGCGGAAAGAAGATTAAAACAGACAAAAGAGATGCTGCTTTGATAGCACGTTGCCTGGCTCATAATGATTATAAAGCCGTACACATCCCTACGGATAAAGATGAACAGATCAAAGATTTTATTAGGATGAGAAACGATCACAATCTCGCATTAAAGAAGATCAAGCAACAGATTCTGGCATTCTGCCTGAGGCACGGATATAGATATGATGCAGGAAAGAGCTACTGGACTCAGAAACATCTTGTATGGTTGCGTACGATAGAGATTGATGGACTGTATAAGGAAATCTTAGATGAATATCTCCTTACCTACCACACATTAATGGATAAAATAGATCGCATTGACAGACGAATTGAAGAATTGGCATACGATGAAGACTACAAAGACAAGGTAAATAAGCTTGTCTGTTTCATTGGAATAAAAACACATACAGCACTTGCAGTTATAGCTGAGACTGGCGATTTCAAACGATTCAAGGATGCGAGATCTTATTCTGCATATCTCGGTCTTGTCCCTGGAGAAGACTCAAGCGGGCAAAAGAGATGTGGGCTATCCATTACCAAATCGGGTAACAGCCATATACGTAGTCTCCTAGTAGAGGCTGCTCAAAGTTATACAAAAGGTCAGATTGGGCATAAATCAAAAGCTCTCAAAGAACGCCAAAGAAGTAATCCATCAGAAATAATCACATATGCGGATAAGGCTAATGAGCGATTAAAAAGAAAATACTACGGCATGACATTAAGAAATGGTAAAAGAGCTAATGTTGCAAAGACTGCAGTTGCAAGAGAACTCTCATGTTTCATTTGGGGAATGATGACGGAAAACTATAACTAAGGACAATTAGCATGAATATAAATATCAGAAGCGGATAAGTGAAACACTTGCTCGGAACCCTGAAAGCACCTTGAAAGGGCTATGGCCATTTTAAGGTTCGAGCAATGTACGAGCCGGCTATGTCGGTACAAGAAATTGTGATCCACGCTTTTAGAGGGTATAGCTCACGGCGGACCATTGACCTGTAGGTAACCAATCCACGTATATCAGAGTGGCCAAGGCCGAGAACTGATACTCCATAGCTCTTCTAAGATGCTTTCAGGTATTGTTGATACTAATTCAGTATTGACACAGGTCATTACATATCAGCCGGCAAAGATATGAATACGGGATAATTGCATCCCTGACTAACACACTATCCTTATTTATATACATTTTTCAAACATTCTTGATATAATGAGGGTCGAGAGGGTAACCTCTTTGCAGTATTTTGGTGTTGGAAACCAAGAATAAGGGAGGATTTTATTATGAAAGCTATGCGTAAATTCTGTTCAGTTGTACTTTGTGCATCTCTGATGTGTACGGTAATTGCCGGATGCTCATCAGACGAAGCAGCTGAGACAAATGCAAATGCAGGCGAAGACACCGCCGTTGAAGAGGAATCTGAAGACGGATTGTATTATGGGTATTTCAAGATCCAGGATATGCCCGACGGCGGGAAAGAATTCACTATTGATTTCGCAAGATGCAATTTGCAGGAAGCAAAAGCAGGCACTTCAGGTGAACTTATTATTCCTGAAGGTGTTACTTCAATTAACGCCATGTTATTTGAAGGATTTCCTAACATCACAAGCGTAACAGTTCCCTCGACAGTAACAGAACTGCCCGCACGTTGTTTTATGAACTGCGCAAGTTTGGAAGAAGTAATTCTGCCTGACACGTTGGAAGTATTGAATGGTTATACATTCTACGATAGTCCTGCACTCGAGACGATTATTCTGCCTAGCTCATTAAGAGTAATAGGCAAGGCGGATTTCGGTTGGGGTACTAATGCTCCTGATGTTAGAAACATCTACTTCTCGGATGGTATCGAACTTGAAGATTACACATACACGCATTCTGATCTCGTATATACAGCTATGCCTCGTTCATGGGCTGTAGACAATGTGTATGTTGTTGAAGGTTCCTGGATTGATCAGCACTTCGAAGAACTGTATGCAGATGATACAAACGGAAGTTCAGAAATGCCCGACAGACAGTATTGGGATGGCGTAAATCCTTAAGGGAGGAATTGTTTTATGAAATCAATGAAAAAGGTATGTGCACTGCTTGTTTGTGCTTCAATGGCATTCTCTGTTTTTGCATGTTCATCCGAGGCGGAAGGAAAGCCTGATAGATCTTCAGATGATGCTGAAGAAACTGAGATTGAAGAAATCGATGATCGTGAAGATCATTCTGATGAAGATGATGACAGCGCAGAAGAGACTGTGGAAAGATCTTCCGATGAGAATGCTGAAATTGAGATCCCTAGGGGAGAAGTATCCGAAGCAGACGTTAATGAGTTTTTGAGTAATATTCCGAGTTATTGGGTTATCGGCGATTATCAGGTAGTTTATTCTGATGATTTCGTTACTGTATCAGCTATGCCGTTATACATAAGCGCTTCTGCGGGTGATGTAGTGTCCACATGGCCGATGATCATTTGGAAAACAGAGAATCATTGTTCTTTTACTGTTAGCGTTGATGGTAATGGTGATTTCCAGACTGACGCGGGTCTTACAGAAGGTATGTATAATCATTTCAGTTCTTATGTTGAGCCCGGTTCAACTGGATATAATTGCACTGATTTTCAGACTGTTGAAGGCGGTACGGGATCTCGTGCAGATGACGGAAACATATATATGTATGATGTTATAAATGATGTATATTTTTCTGCCGATATCGAATCATACAATCCTGATGATGGTTATGAAGATATAGCTTCAAATCAGATAATGACAGTTGATTTTAGTGTCCTTGGAACACCTGACTACTCCTGATCAGTTACCTGTTGTATACGGGTTATATGCGGAATAGCAGTTTTCTACTCGAGCTAAGAGTTATCTGTGTAATGGAAGATGAATTTCATACTGAGCATTAGCTTTTCCGATTTCGTGTGACCTTGGTTGAGTTTGATCCCGAACCCGCCTGGCAGGTCTCAAGATCCGGCATAACAGAGGGTACTAATCTGCCCGGCTACATCGAGATATTAGTGAACTAATAATTCTATGAACGACAAGAATAACACTGCATCCAAAACTCTTTGCATAATATCAACTGTCGTGTTGGTATTAAGCGTTATTGGAACGCCGTTCTTTATCGTAATGTGGGTTCTGTCAGGGTTCGGCGGCAACGCAGCCCTGACAGACTCCTTAACGTCCCTCATCTTAGCCGGAGGCTTCGGGTTCTTTGTAAGCCTTGTCCTTGCCATCATCGCGAAAAGTATCAACACCAAGAGCATATATGCGACTGTGTGCATCATTATTTCTGCTATACCTGTACTTATAACGATAGTACTGGTCATAATTCTTTCTTCTTATGTAAGAAAGATCCAAAACGAGATCAATCAGATAGAGCGAGCACAGGTTGTTGAGAATTATACTGGTGAGTGGGAAGACGAAGTACAGGCGTGCCTCGACAGGCATCAATTCGATATTGCTGATATCAACTTCGATTACGTAAGTGATGAAGCCGGTAATGACCTGGTGCTCCTGATCTATATCTCAAGAGATGCTCAGCAAACTGAACTCGATCAGCTAAATGATTTTCTGCATGAGATAAGAGATTTATGTTTCGCTTATGAGAAAACAGTTCAGGTCATCCCCTGCTACTTTGATCCCGATGATGAGAATCTGGATTATACGACATACTTCTGGCTCACGGGCGACGAAGATGACATCCTCATAGACATCGATATGAACAGATCGACATCTTCCGTATACTCCTGGTACAGACCGGAGAATCTCCCTGATAGAGCTGACGATTGTAATGTATTATTAGTGGTATATTAAATTTCATCGAGAGAAGGGCACTGTCCCTTATCTTTTAGCTGGCTCATATAGATTTAAAAACGCCTAGAGCATCAACTCTAGGCGTTTATCGTTGGACGCTTCTTTCTATTTTGTCGTAAATTTGTCGTAAGTTGTGTTTTCTTAGAAGTTGGAATTCCTCGAAACCCTTGAAATTACTGACTTCCCACGACATGTATAAAAAGTGTGGTCGAGGTGACAGGATTCGAACCTGCGGCCCCATGCTCCCAAAGCACGTACGCTACCAACTGCGCTACACCTCGATGTAATTGCTTATGAATTGTACCATAGCGTAAAAAACTGCGCCAGAAATAAATCCGGCGCAGTCTTTGTGTTTAGTTTCTTAAGTAATTGTCAGTTCGCTGCACTCCAGCCGACACCGTAGAGGTAGTTCTCCGTGCCGATGTCATCTTCAGAAGTGTAGTAGGGCATGGGGAGTGTTCCCGTCATAGGCACGTTGCCGACGAGAATGTCTGCAATGCCGTTGCCGCCTTCGGAACCGGGCAGATAGCAGAAGTAGCAGGAATCCCATTCGTCGATGTAATCTTCTACGATCAGGTTACGACCTGCGACTACGAGTGTAACGATGGGAAGATCGAGATCTGCCGCATCATTGATAGCCTGCTCGTTGCCGTCGAGAGTCTGTGAACCGTCCGTAATGGAAAGAGAAGACGTATCACCGTTCCACTCGGCATACGGGTATTCACCGACGCAGAGGATAACGAGATCGCAGGATTCGGCCATGTCGGGATCTGTAACTACTTCGAAGCCGATCTCATCTGCTGCAGCCTCGAGACCGTCAAGAATGGTTACGCCTTCGGGAACTGCACGGTAGCCCAATTCGCTGTCTGCAGCGCCTTCCCAGCCGTATGTCCAGCCGCCGCACAGAACGCCTGTATCGTCTGCTGCAGGGCCCATAACGAGCACTCTCATTCCGGGCTCGATAGTGGCGTAGTCACCGAGCTTCATCGGGACGATGGACTCGGCAGCGAGAAGCCTTGCGACCTCATGCGAACGGTCGGAGTTGAACTCGTATGTTGTGTCGAAGTTCTCGATGTAAGGATCGTCGAACAGACCGACATCGATCTTGACCTGAATGATCCTTCTTACTGCATCATCGACTCTCTCTTCGGAGATGTCTCCGTTCTCAACTGCTTCCACGATGCACTGACGTGCCTGCTCGTAGTTGCCTGCTTCCATGAGCATATCGATGCCTGCGTTGACCGCGAGGCAGACGTTCTCGTACAGATTGGAGCCGGAGCACTTCTCGATGGAATCCCAGTCGGAGATGATGAAGCCTTCGAAGCCGAAGTCATTCTTAAGGATCTGAATGTATTCTGCATTCTCGTGCATCTTCGTGCCCCACAGGGAAGTGTGGGAAATCATGATGGTCTGTGCACCGATCTCGATCATGTGCTGATAAACTGCAAGGCACTCATCGATCTGTTCCTGTGTAGGCTGTGAGTCGCCTCTGTCGATAAGACGGTTGATGCCTTCGGAATTCTCCCCCGTGCCGTATACGACGTATCCCTCTGCAAAAAAGTGCTTGGGGCATACGATAACGCCCTCGGACAACTGACCTGTTATAAAGGCTGTTGCCATAGAGTCGCACAGGTCGAACTCGGATGAGTAGCACTCATAAGTTCTGCCCCAGCGGGGGTCGATACAGTTGTTTACAACAGGAGCGAAATTGAAGATCTGCGCTGCGTGGATCATTTCGCTTCCTACGATGGCGCCGTACTCTTCCGTGAGCTCGGGGTCGTTAGCCGCGCCGATGTTGATGTTGTGAGGGAAGATGACGCATCCGCTTGTGAAGTTAACGCCGTGTACGCTGTCCTGTCCGTAAAGCATCGGGATGCCTGCATCAGAAGCGAGAGCCGCATCCTGGTAAGCGTCGGTAATGTCTCTCCAACTGCTTACGGAAAGCTCGGGGAACATTCCGTAGTGGCTTAATACGGAGCCGTAACCGAATTCTTCCATGTCATCGTAATCGAGGTTATAGAGCGCGCCCTGAACCATCTGAGCAGCCTTCTGCTCGAGAGTCAGAGTCGCGACGATCTGTTCTGCCGTAAGTCCTGTGTAGTCGGTAATGTCAGCCTCATAAACAGTCTCCGGGGCAGTCTGAACCGCTTCTGATTCCGCGGAAGTCTCGGTTAACTGTTCTTCAGATTCTGCTGTTGTCTCGACCGTGGACAAGTTGCTGCAGGCATTTGTCATGAGCATAACCGCCAACAGCCAAGCTGTAATCTTAATCTTTTTCATATTGTTTACCTCGTCGTTTGATTAGACAATGTATATTATAATAAATAGAGGTTTAATTGGTAGAAGTATTATCCGGGGGGTATATGGGAAAGAAATCAGTAAGAGAGATGAGTGTGGCTGAAAGACGGAGCAAATCTCTTGAGGCCAAGACCATCAGAGGTCTTATCACCATAAGTATTCTCCTTGGAATTGCACTTCTAGCTACCGGACTGGGTTTGTATACCTATTCTATTGGCAGGCAATATATCAGAGATGCACATTATCTCTCTCACATAGCCGCATCTTCCGCTTCTCACGGAACTGATGTTCTTGAGATGTCTGACGCTGTCATGGCAAGATACAGGAGTCTTACCGACGAGCAGATAAATATGATTGGCACCGATGAATACAGGGCTCTCTTTGCGGACTGTCAGCAGGATTATGACTACCGTATGCTGGTAAAGATTCTCGCTCAGTACATCACTTTCGATGAGGTTTCTGATGTCTATATCGCCATGTATGATGAGCAGACCTGCAGGATGGTCTATATCGTTGATCCCGATCCGGAGGGAACACTCTATCCCGGCGAGTGGGAAGATGTTAACTATGATGGAATGGAGAAGTTCTTAAATTACAGCGGTGACGGCATTCTCTATGATATCGACTATACCGATAAATACGGCTGGATGTGTACCGTTGGCACTCCGCTTCTTGATGACGACGGCAGGATAGTTGCTTTTGTGCTTGTCGATCTTACAATAGATGAACTGTGGTCCGGTATGCGCACTTATGTTACGCAGATAACCCTTATGCTCCTTCTTATCGTTCTGGTGCTGATGCTTGTTACTGTGCGTAATATCGAGAGACATCTTGTGCGCCCGATCAACCAGATCGCAGATGCTGCCCAGGCTTATGTCGATGACAGGAAAGCAGGCAAGAGGGGCGGACAGCACTTCTCCAAACTCGATATACATACCGGAGATGAGATCGAGAACTTAAGCCTTACGATGGCTGAGATGGAAGGCGAGATGGCCGACTTTATTCAGGACCTCGCGACCGTTACTGCCGAGAAGGAGCGTATCAGCACAGAACTTTCCGTTGCTACGAGAATACAGGCTGCGATGCTTCCGCATATCTTCCCGGCGTTCCCCGACAGGCCCGAGTTCGATGTATATGCGACTATGGACCCGGCGAAAGAGGTCGGAGGCGATTTTTACGATTACTTCCTAATCGATGACGACCATCTGTGTCTTGTTATGGCAGACGTATCCGGTAAGGGCGTCCCTGCGGCGCTGTTCATGATGGCATCCAAGATCATGCTCGCGAACTATGCGAAAATGGGTAAGACACCTTCCGAGATCCTCACGATCACAAACGATACCATAAGTTCCAATAACAGGGAGGAGATGTTCGTTACCGTATGGCTCGGTATCTTCGAGATCTCTACGGGTAAACTGGTCGCATCCAATGCAGGTCATGAGTATCCGATCCTGAAGAAGGACGGCAAGTTCGAGATCTACAAGGATCACCACGGCATGGTTATAGGTTACGAAGAGGGTATGGTCTACAAGGATTATGAGATCATGATGAAGCCCGGAGACAAGCTGTTCTTATACACTGACGGCGTTACCGAGGCTACCGATGATAACGAGAAGCTTTTCGGCATGGAGCGCATGATAGACGCACTTAACAAGGATCCCGAGACGGATCCCGTGCAGACGCTTAAGAATGTCAGAGTGGGTGTGGATGCGTTCGTAAAGGATGCGGAGCAGTTCGATGATCTGACTATGCTTTGCTTCGAGTACCGCTCTCCTGAACGATCTTGAGGAACTTGTCCTTGGGAACGGGCTTTGAGAAGAAATAGCCCTGCAGGTAATTAACTCCCATAGGCTCGAGCAGCTTGATCTGCGCCTCTGTCTCTACGCCTTCCACGAGAATGCTAAGATGCATCTGATGGATCATCCTTATATTGTTCTCGAGAATAATGAATCCGAGTTTGCTTTTCTCAGCTTCCCACAGGATGCTCTTATCAATCTTGATGCAGTCGAGGTTCATTAACGCCAGAGCCTTCATGTTCGAATAACCCGTGCCGTAGTCGTCGAGCGAGAATTGGAAACCTTCTTTCTTAAGGTTGTTGATCGCGGTATTCATTATCTCGTAGTTCTCGGAGGAGATGGATTCGGTTACCTCGAAGTTTATAAACTTCTTGTCGACGCCTGTCATCTCGACAAGTCCGTTGACATGCTCCACGAAGTCGGGCTTCATAAGCTGCATTACAGACAGATTGACGTTGATGCAGTCTACGATCTCATCGAGTTTCTCTTCCTTGATGGTCTTACATACATCCATAAGAACGAAGTCGTCTATCGCATCGATAAGACCGATATTCTCGGCGACGGGAATGAACTCGTCAGGGAACAGCATTCCCATCTCATCGTCATGAAGTCTTACGAGTGCCTCGGCGCCGTGAAGTCTTCTGCCGTCGATCGTATAAGTGGGCTGGTAGTAGACTTCGAACTTGCCGTCTGCAAGACCGTTCGAGATCGACTTCTCTATCGCTGAACCTCTCAGGATATTATCGAGATCGGCTCCTGAAAGGATCTTCTTCTCCTTCTTGCCGGGCTTAAAGCTCTCGAACATATAAAGAGCGTCGTTAAGCGATTCGAGCTGCTCCGGGATCTTCGCTATAAGAAGGGAAGATGACAGCAGTACCATTGTGTCGGCGAGCTTCCACGGCTTATCGAATCTTAATGCGATTCTTGATGCAAGATCGTAAGCCTCATCGTCGCTTCTGCCGAACAAAGTAAGGATGAAAGTCCTGCGCCCGAGTTTATAGATATTGTATTTCTTGTGGATGGTCTCGAGGTAATCGGCGACCTTCTTCTCGGCGAGCTCGCGGTTCGCTATACCGCTTTTACGGGAGATGATCTCAGGGGTCTCGATCCTTAGGCAGATCGCATGCAGCTTTGTCTTGTTGATGAGGTAACCTTCGAGGTCCATGATGAACGCCTGACGATTATAAAGACCCGTCTCTGTGTCAATCCTGTCGTCTTCGTTCTCGATGATCATCATGACGCCGGTAAGACCGATCGCCTCTGCGAAAAGCTCGACTTTAAGATTCGGATTGATAAGCTGGATCACAATACCGGCAACCGTGATGGTCGTGAACATGATCATGCCGACCTTTCTCTTCCTGTTAAGTGCGCTCCATGCAGTGTACAGATATTTAAGTGCGAGGAAGAGGAAGAGGGCGGCCGCGAGGTAGATGATGGACTCGCCCCAGTTACGTGTGAATTTGTTGTCCGCGTCGCGGTAGTAGACCCATTTGGTAAAAGGGTTCGTTATGGCAAGAAGTTCTGTCAGTCCGAATACCGTATAGTAGAAGTATTTCTTCTTATTGGAATTCGACTTAAAAACAACACCGCACACATGCGAGATGTAGAAGAAGAACATCGGTGCAAGGGCGGTGTGGAAAACAAAGTAGAAGTATCTCGCGCGGTCTGTAACCTGCACCGCGATATCGTTTGTCTCCATGAACGGAGCATAGTAGCCCGTCAGTGTGTTGCAAATGCCGTTGACTGATACGATGCACAGAAGGATCATGAAGATCTTATTCTGCGTTTTGCCCATCGTATTCTGGACCCTTACGAAAAGGAAATCAGACATGCAGACACAGACTGCTGCAAAAGATAATGCGAATGTCAGATTATAGAATCTGTCCATGAAGACCTCCGGGGAGGGGGTATCTTATGGGTGAGTATTCAGCATCGCGATGATATCGGGAAGCATCTCGTCGACCTTATCGTTGTCGAGTTGACATGTACCGGCATTGGGATGTCCGCCGCCGCCGTAGTCGAGACAGAGCTGACCGATATCGAGTGTACCAGCCTTGTTGATGATGGACTTGCCGATCATGACCGCGGTGTTCTGCTTCTTAAAGCCCCACGCTACGTGAACGCTCATCTCGACCTCGGGCCACATCGCATATACCATGAAGCGGTTGCCTGCGTAGATAGTCTCCAGAGGTCTTAAGTCGATTACTGCGACCTTGTCGTGAATAACGACAGTGTCCTTAAGCTGCTGCTTGAACAGTTCCTGCTGCTCAAAGTAAAGATCTACTCTCTCCTTAACATCGGGAAGTGCGAGGACTTCTTCGATGGAGTGGTTCGTGCAGTAGGTAATGAGCTCCATCATAAGATCATAGTTGGATATTCTGAAGTTATGGAAACGGCCGAGACCCGTTCTTGCATCCATAAGGAAGTTCATGAGGACCCAGTCCTTAGGGTGGAGGATCTCGTCAGCCGTGAAGTCTGCGGAATCGCCCTTATCAACAGCTTCCATGATCTCTGTCGTAACTGTCTTGAATGTCTCTGCGCCGCCGTAGTAATCGTAAACTACGCGTGCTGCGGACTTGGCAACATAACAGATATACTGCTCCTTGATAGCTTCCATATCGTTACGTGAAAGCTCACTCTCGTGATGGTCAAATGCGATTCCTACTCGAGGATCGAAAGGAAGGTTGGTCGTGATATCGTTGTTGGACAATTCAACTTTGCCGTCCTGTACATCCTTGGGATGAACGAACTTGATATCGCCGATAACGTCGAGCTCTCTGAAGAGCATTGCACATACCAGACCGTCAAAGTCACTTCTAGTTACGAGACGCATTTTGTCTTCCATATAAATACCTCCGTGAGAGTTATTATCCACTTATAATGATAACAACTCGCAGGAGGTAAAGTTTAAAACTATATGTAAATAAAAATTTAAATGATCAGTCTAAGTCCGGATCGATATGGAGCTTCTCCATGTCGTGCATCCACTTGCTGAATGCATCCGTGACCTTGTGGGCATCGTTGTCATAGTCCTTGCCGTAGATGGGCTCGCCTATGTAGATGATGAGCTTTCTTCTCTTGAAAGGTGCCTTCCAGGGGTGAGGCCACTTCTGGGTTCTCGGCCAGATCTGATATGCACCGGAGATGTAGACGGGGACGAGGGGTACGCCTGCCTTGACTGCGATATAAGCAGCGCCGTCCTTCATGGGACCGAGCTTACCGTCGTGCGTACGTGTGCCTTCGGGGAAAACGAAGCAGATGTTGCCCTTTTCGACTTCCTTCTTAGCCTTGATGAGGCCGCGCACGGGATTGCCGTAACGGTCTACCGCGATGCCGCGTCCTACCTGCATGATGAGTCTTCCCAAAGACCCATAGTCAGTCTCGAGGTCTGCACCTACGAGAGCGCACATCCACTTGAAGTGTCCGCGGGGAAGCCACTTGTCTATAAGCACGCCGTCAGCAAAGCACTGATGGTTGGCTGCAACAACATAAGGATTGTTCTTAGGGAAATTGTCTCTGCCGACACACTTGAAGTCGGTCAGGATGGTGGTGAGAAAGAGGAAACCTATCTTCGCGAGGTTGCCCTTGATGCCTCTTTTTACCGGGTACTTCTCATCAAGCTGCTTGTGATGATCAGCGCCCTTCGTGGTCGTATTTACCTTGTCTTCAGCCATAAATAAACCTCTGTAACAATGTTAATTCCGCTTAAACTTATAATAATCATAACGATAATACTTCTTAAGTCAAACTATTATAGACTTAAAATAATCAAAATGTTATTATCTTATAGTTTTGAACGGAGGTCGTAATGCGCGAGATAACCGGCACAGCTATATACAAGGCGGAGTACCACGAGAACATCCGCGACCTGATGATGAGTGCCTGCGAGAAACATGCAGCTCTCGATGCTTTTATATTCAGAAGAAATCCCAAGGAATCCGAGATACACAGAACTTTCGCCGAGTACGGTGATGATATCAAGAGCCTCGGCACATATATCCTTAACAGCAAGTACAAGGGCGAGCGCCTTGCGGTAGTAGGCGCGAACTCTTATGAGTGGCACCTTTGCTACAACGCGATCCTAGACACGGATTCTGTCGGCGTTCCTCTCGACAGGATGCTTCCCGAGGACGAGCTCATCGCACTGCTTGAAAGATCTCAGGCTAAGGTCATTTTCTATCAGCAGAAGCACCACGCCATGATGGTGTCGATCGCGGCTAAGCAGAAGGAAGGCACGATCAAGTCCTGCATCGAGAAGTTCGTATGCATGTACAAGGACGGTCTCGGCAAGGGCGAGGACCTTTCCATCGACGGCTTCGAGGATCTGTACGAGCTTATCGCCAAGGGCAAGGCTCTGCGCGAAAAGGGTGACGACTCATTCATGAAGACTCCCATCTCATCCGATGAGCCCCGTATCATCCTGTTTACTTCAGGTACGACTTCCATGAGTAAGGGTGTACTCCTTACTCACAGAAATATCTGCACTAACGTTTACTGCATACAGCAGACGCTGCCGGTATTTGCAGGAGACCGTGCGTTCTCGATACTGCCTTTGCATCACACTTTCGAGAATACATGTGACTTCTTTATCCTGTATGTCGGCGGATGCCTTTGTCTGTCAGACGGACTTCGCTATATCGTAAAGAATCTGAAGGAGTGGCATCCCGAGGTGTGTATATCCGTGCCGCTTCTTTACGAGAATATCTATTCCAAGATCGAAGAGGGTATCAAGGCATCCGGTAAGGAGAAGCTTATCAACGTAATGGTGCCTGTTACAAAGTTCCTGAAGAAGTGCGGCTTTGATGTAAGGCGTGCCGTATTCAAGGAGATCCTCGATAACTTAGGCGGCGACATGAGAATGGTTGTTATCGGAGGCGCAGGCATCGATAAGAGATATATCGATGCGTTCACTAACTTCGGTATCGACTTCTTCATGGGTTACGGTCTGACTGAGACTTCACCTGTTATCTCGGTTACCAATGAGGTATGTAATGTTCACGGAAGCGTAGGTCGCCCGCTTATCGGCATTACAGCAGCGATCGATACGGAGGAGACCGGTGCCAATGTTGTAGGCGAGATCATCACGAAGTCCGACTGTGTAATGAAGGGTTACTTCGAGAATGAGGAAGCAACGAAGGAAGTCATAGATGAGAACGGCTGGTTCCATACAGGTGACATGGGCTATATCGACAAGAAGGGTTCGATCCACATCACGGGACGTGTTAAGTCCATGATCGTTCTTACGTCAGGTAAGAAGGCATTCCCCGAGGAGATTGAGTCTTTGATCACAGAGATCAAGGGCGTCACCGAGGCATTCGTCTGGGGCGCGGGTAATGAAAGAGGCCAGATCGATATCACGGCGAAGCTTCTTATCGACCGTGCTGCGATCGGAAGAGAACTCGGACTTGAGAAGGATCCCGATGACGAGAAGGTCGCCGATTATCTTGCAGAGCAGATGCGCATCGTAAACCACAAGATGCCTTCGTACAAGATCGTACATAATTACGTATTCTCAGAAGAGGATATGATCAAGACGACGACGTTGAAGATCAAGCGTCCCAAGGAGCAGGAAGCCATCGAGGCTAAGCTTGAAGCCAAGGGTGTAACGCTTCGTGAGATTAACGGAAAGAATATCGATAAGATCTGATAAGCGACTTTAATAGGACAGTTTAAAAACCGTCATGAGGTATAATAATCTTATTATCACTTCATGGCGGTTTTTGTATGATCAAGATAATTCCTTATATTTCATATAACCCGATAACGACGCATGTTGTTGATCGGCAGATGCAGGATCTTTCATCTGATGAGAGGGTCGTATTCATTGTTCCGGAGTCGGTTAAGGCTGCCGTGGAACGTATGGTTTTCGACAAACTTACGGCAGGCAGAGACGCGGGGGGAGACATAGATACTTCATTCGGTTCCGTCAGTGCCGGTACGCTTAATGTCGATGTATCAAGTTTTGTGAGACTGTCGTACAAGATCCTTTCTCTGGTCGGCAAGGATTCCCCGGCGGGCGATCAGCTGCTCCGTAATGTTATATACCGTGTTCTGACTGAGGAGCGTGCGGATTATCCCAATCTTAATAAGCTTCGCACTCACTTCGAGTATATCGATATGCTTGTCGACCTGATAGGTGATTTTCACCGTTACGGAATCAGTCCCGAGAAGATCGAAGAGTTTATCGCAGGTGACGATAAGAAGGACGACAAGCTGACTGAGGTGGCAAGCCTTATAAAGCGTGCCGATGAACTGGGACGTGAATACGGACTTCCGGTTAATGAGACACTTCCTGATATGGCATATGCCGTATTGTGTGATCTGTTGTCCGGCAAGGAGGGATCTTCATCCGGAAGATATGTGCCGCTTAAGGCTTTCCTTGATTCGAGATTTGTAATTACCGGACTTGGCAGCACAAGGAACCTGACTCCGCAGGAGATACGTCTCATTAAGGCTCTGTCGGACGCGGGTTCTGAAGTCACCGTATATGCAGCAGTAAGTGATGATAAGGGGGATGGAAGTTTCTCCGAATTCGGTCGGAATACGGTATCCGTTCTCGAAAGCGTCGGCGGGAAGATCACATGTGATCCGGTTGATCTTAATTGTTCCGGCGGTAATTGTCTTAACAGCATGGCTGCGCATTATGCGATGGGTGATATTGATTACAGGTGTGAGGATGACGGCCTTGACGATGACGGCTCTGTTGAACTCATATCGTACACCATGCCCGACGATGCAGTCTCTTATATCGCCAATGAGATCAACAGACTTGTCCGTACCGAGAAGATGTACAGATTCAGTGATATCAGGATATTCTGTGCTGACGATTCGTATAAGGAGCGTATCAAGAGCATCTTCTCGTTATTTGATCTTCAGATGTTTATCGATAAGAAGGTCATACTTCTTAATACTCCGGTCGTAAGATTTGTTATGTGTCTGCTCGATCTGTCGGCACATAATTATGATATCTCCGATGTGCTTAAGATCCTCCGTACCGGAGTCCTTACGGGTGCCAGAAGAGAACTTGTTGATATATTCGATAACTGGTGCCTGCGCGAGAATATCAGGAACAAAGACCGCATTTTTAACGAGAATTTCTATAAGCTTACGTATGAGGTTAACGGCGAATCGATCGAGAAGGATGCATTCCAGGTCTACGATAACGATGAGCTGATCTGGGACGGGCCCGCACACCTCTATGAGAATATCGTTAAGAAGGTGCTCATTCCGTTAAGGAATATTACCGATGCGATAGATGCGAAGACGACTGTCGCGGGCAAGGCAGAGACTCTTGCAAGATATATAGGCGGTCTTAAGACGGAGATCGAGGCATTAAGAGATGAGTATCTTAAGAGGAAAGAATCCGATACCGCTCTGGCGATAGTCAAAGGATACAGTGAGATCATGTCTTTGTTGTCGTCTCTTACAAGCGAGCTTAATGAGGTCGAGATAACCTCGGAGCAGTTCGCATCTCTTGTTAAGACCGATATGAAGAATAAGGCTTCGGGATCCATTCCTTTGTGTGTTGATTCGGTTGAGATATCTTCGATGGAGTCTGCGATCTACAGCCCCTGTAAGGTGCTTTATATCATCGGTGCCAATTCAGAGAATTTCCCTCATAAGTCATCGCGCGAGGGTATCATCTCTTCCGATAAGCTTCAGGCGTTGGGACTTCCCGATAAGTCGCAGATGAGATCCAAGCAGGAGTTTGTCGAGACGTCGCTGCTTCTTAACAGTGCACAGGATAAGCTCGTGTTTATCATATCATCATCTGATGTTCCTTCTTCGGTATTCAACTATCTTCGTAATTCACTGCAGAAGGGTAAAGAGAAATATCCGATAGCTGCCGGTGACTTCAAGACTCCGGTCTACGGTGAAGCGGTTAAGCGTAATCACAAGGCGGATGACGAGAAGTCTACGCAGATCACTCCCGAGCATATGAAGCAGCTTCTTGACGGAAGAATGGTATGCAGCGTAAGTAATATCGAGAAGTATAACGGATGTCCGCTCAGTTACATGCTCGATTATGCTCTCCGTATCAGAGTCAGAGCAGACGGAACGGGTGTCGAGAGTAATGAGCTCGGAAGCCTCTGCCATTCCATGTTCGAATTTGCTATGAGCGGTGTTAAGGATGAGCTTGCAAGTAAGTCGATAGATGAAGTTATCGATGAGGCTGTGCCCGAGTATATCGAGAGGCTGGCAGATGATTATTTCAGTAAGGCGATAAGAGATAAGCAGATAACCAATCCTGATAAGTACACTTCAAGATATGCAGTTTATCCCGGATTGAAAGTTAAGAGAATATTCAAGATGGCATACCCTGCTATGCTTGATTATTGTAAGGCTTCCGGATTCGTTCCCGAGGCTTTCGAGCAGAAGCTTCAGGACATGAAGAATAAGATCGAGATAAAGACAACTGCGGATAAGCAGGATTTTGTCTTCTCGTTGAAGGGATCCATCGACAGAGTCGATAAGAATGATGCGGGTCTGCTCCGTGTTGTTGATTACAAGACCTACGTTAAGAAGATAAATCTTAACGAAGCCGCTGACGGTGTGCAGATACAGCTTTTCGCATATGCATATGCACTTAAGAAGGAGTTCGGCGATGCCGTGATAGATAATGTCGGCTACATCAAGACTTATCTGCCCACGGGAAAAGATATTAAGGAGAAGCCTTTCGAATATATCTGCGCAGAGCCGGACAAATACGACATCAATAAGATTATGGATCATGCTTACGGCAAGCTTGAAGAGGCCTGCAAGAATATCGCTGCCGGTAAATCTCCTGCGAAACTTACTGTAAGTGAGTTCGAGGGTGCATGTTTCTTCTGTGACTTCAAGGGAACATGCGGCAGAAAGCTCAATCAGACAAAGCCTGCGGTAAAGGGCAGTGCGACGGAGATTTTGGCGAAGACATGGAAGATAGAGAAGCCTAAGGGAAAGAAGGGTAAGAAGTAATGGCTGAGAAGAAAGAATTTAATCCTACTATAGAACAGCAGAAAGTTATAGAAAGACCCAAATCAAACATACTTGTATCGGCTGCTGCAGGATCCGGTAAGACAACCGTGCTTGCTGCAAGGATCGCATCGGAGATCGTCAAGCATGAGCTCGAGGTCGATCAGCTGCTGGTCGTAACTTTTACCAAAGACGCCGCCGCTCATATGAGGGAGAAGATCGAAGAGAGCCTTCATGATGCGCTGGTTAAGATACCGGCTTCGCAGCATGTTGAGCGTAAGTATTTGAAGTCTCAGATCGATAAGATCTCAGGTGCTTATATCCAGACTATGAACAGCTTCTGCAACCGTGTAGTAAGCGAGTCGGGTCATATGTCTGAAGACAGTGATCTTATGGATCCCGGAAGCCAGGTTCTTGATGAGAATACACTCAAGATGCTGCGCGTCCAGGCGGCAACGGATGCTGTTATGTCTAAGTATGACGGGATAGCAGACGGAACTCTTCCTGAGAATGAACGTGAGGATTTTCTTAATCTGGTATTTTCCACAGGTGACGGTAAGAAGGAAGGACCTCTTGTGGAGTCGCTTGTTACCGCATACGGCAAGCTCAGAAGTCTTCCTGATTATCTTAAGATCATTGATGACGTTATCGAGCAAAGAGAGAAGTTTGATAAGTCGGGTGAGATCGAAGGACTGAAACGTTATCTCGAATTGAATGAACCTCTCATTGAGAAGGGAATCAGTTCGTGTGACATTACGGAGCCGAAGATAGATTCACTTGATATTAAGGATGAATCGAAGGCTATACTCCATGAGATCGTAGGTTGGTATAGGCGTCATTACGATGTCTATAAGAGGGCAGTGTCAGCTGCTGTTTCTGATGAGGACAGATTCAATGCTGTCCGTGAGTTCTATAAGGGTATTTATAAAGATGTGGATCCCAGTGAGTACCCGTATCTTCACGAGAGAAATAAGGAAAAGGATGAGGATTTTCTGAAGGCATTCGGTCCCGTCGCGATGGTGTGCCTGATCAATCGTGAGAATCATAAAGCGAACGGAGAAAACGTTAAGACCGGACAGTGGGGCTGGGGTCCGTCGTCACAGCCGTACGAGCTTAATACCGACTTTGATCCGATGAGAAGATTCTCTGCCGATGAGCTTCGTGCAAGACAGTTAAGGCGCACTTCCTGTGCCCGTGCTTTCGCGGTGCTGCTCAAGGATATGGAGACCGGTTATTCTAAACTTAAGAAGTCGCTTCACGGTATCGATTATTCGGATCAGGAGCATATGTGTCTTCGTGTGTTGGAGACTCCCGAAGCGCGCGATTTCTATAAGAACAGATTCAAGGAGATCTACATCGACGAGTACCAGGATAATACATCGCTGCAGGATGCAGTGGTGGAGAAGATTGCCGATAATAATGTCTTCTGTGTAGGAGATGTTAAGCAGAGTATCTACAGATTCCGTAATGCCAATCCGTCCATGTTTATACGTAAGGCGGATCTTTACAATTCCGATGAATCCAAGGGTAAACTCATGACCCTCAACTGTAATTTCAGAAGCACTCCGCAGATTATCGGTTTTGTTAATGAGATATTCGGACAGCTTATGAGCGGAGATGCGGCTGAGATCGATTACGACGGTGATAACCATCAGCTTGCGGCTTTCGAGAAAACTCCGGACGGAAAGATTCCCGAAGTCATTATCATCAATGCGAAGGACAAGACTAAGGTCGGAGATGATCAGTCAAACGGCTCTTCCGATTCTTCCGACGGTGCTGCAGAAGAGATCAAGGCGATGGAGCTTCTCGTGTCCGAGATCAGAAAGAAGGTCGATGAGTATATCGCCGAGGGTTACACATATAAGGATATATTCGTGCTTACGAGGACTAATAACGCAGCGAGAACTGCGTCGGATCATCTGCGCTCTGCAGGGATACCTGCGCGCTGTGTTGACGAGAAACCGCTTTTCGCAGATAACGAGATCGTAGGTCTTTGTAATCTGATCAAAGTTCTTGCCAACGTGTATCGTGACGAGTGCCTGGTCGGTGTCATGCTGTCGCCTTACAGATTCTCGAATTTCAGACTTGATGACATAGCGGAGATCGTAAGTTTCTGCCCGCCTGAGTATAAATACATGAACTTGATCGTTAAGGTTAAGTACTACATTAAAGAGGGTAAGAATGAAACGATCCGCAACAGATGTGCGAGCCTTCTCAATGCGATCGACGATCTGCGTTCCGAGAGCGTGATCAAAGACATAAATGAGCTGATCGAATCTGTCTATGTCAGGTCCGGTATCAAGGCTACTTTGTCAGCTGAGACTCCGAAAGAGATTGAGAAGCTCAATGTGTTTAAGAACTGGCTGTGCTCAGTGTTCCTTAACAGAGGAAGCGACTTAAGCGAGGTTGCCGACGTAATCGAGAAGATGCAGAGCAGACTTGATGATAAGACTGCGATCGAATACGATCTGGGCGGCGAGGACCTTGTCAGATGCATGAGCTATCACAAGAGTAAGGGCCTCGAGCGCAAGTGCGTCATTGTAGCGGATGTCGATACTTCAAATAAGAAGGATACCGATCCTTATATAAGCTTCAAGGCGGGAAGGGTGCTGTCCGCGGAAGATCCCAAGGGACCTAGATTTGTAGTCGACGATTATGATGATAAGAACTCACTGGCGCTCACTTCTCCCGAGAAGGCTGTTGTTAAGGAAGAGGACAAGCTTGAGACTACAGCCGAGGACTTAAGGCTTCTTTATGTCGCACTTACGAGAGCACAGGAGAATCTGTGTTTCATCAGAAGAATGAATCTTGAGTCGGAGACTCTCGGACCTTCTGTATACACTCCTTTGATTGCAGAGGGAAAGGGTCTGTCCCGTGACTATTACACGAGGTGTGCGGGTATAGACAAACTCATGCTGACGGCGCTTCTCCGTATGAAACTGTCGGATGATTCTTCCGATCTGAAGGCTGAATGCGGGATAACGGAATCGTTCGCTTATAACTCCGATTTTACCGGTGTCTCGGTTACCGTTAAGAAAGCACAGGATGTAGTTGAATCTTCAGATGATGATTCCGCTTCTGCCGATCAGGATGATAAGGATGTAAAGGAAGCCGGCAGCGGGACCGAAGATAAGACTTCAGAACAGGAAATCTGCGGATTCGTTAAGTGGAATAACGAAGAGGACAGACCCGAGTTCGAACCGTACAGATTCGAAGATGCCATCAATGCGCCCGCCAAGACTTCGGTATCCGCTATGAAGAGGGAACTCGATGCGGTTTATTCTTCCGAGTCTGCTGACGAAGATACGGACGAGAACAGTGATCTTAATCTTGGTATCAATCTTCTGGTTCTCGATGCTGATCATTATCTCGGAAAGTCCGGCGCTATGTCGGCGGCTTCGATGGGAACTGTCGTGCATAAGACAATGAGATTTATCAACCTTGCTAAGCTGAGTGAGGGTGCAAGTGCATCGGATGAGTTGGATGTTCTGCTTGAAGAGGGAATCCTCACTGTTCAGGAACGTAATGCGGTGGATCAGTTCGGAAGCCATATCGAAGCGTTTGCTCACAGCGTTCTCGGAAAGTCTCTTGTAAACGCTGATAAGAACGGACGTGCACTGCGCGAGAAGGAGCTCACCTGTGCAATTAGGATTACACCAGACCGCGATGACTATAAGCTTGTACAGGGTACACTCGACGCGATGTATATCGACGAAGACGGAAGTGCGGTGATCATCGATTATAAGACGGATTATATCGAGACTGATGACAGTGATGAGATCATCAGGACCGTTAAGGAACGTCACGGTGCACAGCTCGAGCTCTATGCCGCTGCCGTTGAGGCTTCCGGCATTGAGGTCAAGTCACGTTATGTCTGGCTGCTTCGTAAAGATATGGCAGTAGAGCTTTAATTCTTAAGGATAATCGGGCTCGATTCCCGTCATTACAGATAAATGTACTTCCTGACGGGAATCGATCTGCTCTTTTTGATCTGATAATATTTACCTTCTTCCTCATCGTAAGCAAGGAGCAGCAGTTTCCCGTGACCTGCGGCAGACCCGTCGATATAGTAGTGGCTCGCGCCGTCATAGAACACATCGTGAAAACCTTTCTCGTGTGCCAGCGATGACGTTCCCACATGACCTGCGATGACGGTCTTGCAGAATTTCCCTCTGGAAGCCGGATGTTTCCACAGGAATACCTCATCACCCGTTCCCCACATCCAGTACTCTTCCGCCTCTTCATCGACGCCGGCATGGACATAGATCTGAGTGTCTGTCTGAAAGTAGCTCAGCATCGAACGCATCCACTGTACCAGTTTTCCGTTGGTCTCCAGGACCATCCTGACAGCTTCCTTGTTGAAGTCCACGAAAGAAGCTGTTTTCTTTATTTCACGAATCTTGTCGAGCTGTTCCTCTGTTACCAGCGTTCTGAAAGTCTTGTAGTTTTGTTCGGAATCTGTCTTGAACCAGGAATCATAGAACATCTCGTCTGATCCGGGCACCGCACCCGAGTATTCATCAATCCAGGTAAGGATCATATCCTCGTGATTGCCTTTAAGAACGATCACTTTGTCGGTGCCGTGTTCGCTCTGGAGATCACAGATATACTGAAGCACCTGCCCGGACTGCCTTCCGTAATCTATATAATCACCGAGAAATACTATGCGGTTATCGCCCTGAAGATCAACGAGTTCCATTTTTTCCTTGAGTTTATCAAGACATCCGTGAATGTCGCTCATAGCATAAGTAATTCTATTGTTCATTTTCAGTTTCCTTTTCCTTCACGAAACGGACAAATGCCCCTGCGATCTTATCGGCTGCATTGTTTGTCTCCAGTACGTCTCCTGCGGTGATGTATCCTTCGTTGACGGTATGAAGTGATGCAGGCAGAAAGTCCTTTGCATTCTTCCATTTGCCCGATCCGAATATCAGGAGTACAGACTCACCGTTTCTTTTGCAGATCTGATTGGGAGAGCTGACTTGCGAGCTGTTCTTAATAAGATCCTTCACGAACATGATCTTGCCGTACTGTGTGTGACAGTTGCCGGAATAAGGATCTATCTCACTCTCGAAAAGGGTGATCCAGTATTCACGCATCTCGTACTCGCATCTGATCCAGAAGCACATCCTGCGGTCATTGTATTTGGTCTTAATGCCATGTCCGCCGCGTTCATGGATCTTCAGTCCTTCGATATCAAGGTCTTTCAGTGCCTTGGTAAGTTTATTTTTCGCTTCTGCCAAAAGGCTGATCTTCATTTCGTCGATCTCTCGTTCAGTTATTGTTGTGTACATAATTCTTTCCTCCTTAGAAATTATCCATGGCCTTAGTCCAAAGGTCGTCATAGTTTTGTTCGTAGTTCTCAGGTTCTGTCAGAAACTTTTCTATAAGCCAGCGGTATCTTCCGATGAAGTCGTAATCCGCGCCGAATTCATATCCGTCCAATGCGTTTTCGCAGGGGACGATCAGGACTTCGAAAGAAGCTCCAAGCAGATGCCACCTGAGTTTCTGAATTGCATAACCGTTTTCCGAGAAGATGCCGATGCCGGTATCGTAGAGCGACAGTTTCTCTTTGTAATCATTGATGCGGTCACTGTAATTCAATGATCTGCACTCGTAGCCTTTGCCTCTGATGTGATCACGCAGGTTCAGTTCACCTGGCGCTATTTTCCCTATTACATAATCATCATTGACATGAATTATCAGATACATTTCTTTCGACAGGAATGTCAGCTTGCGTCTTCTGCCGATATCGATCACATATCTGTTTCCTATGCCGTCATGAAGAAGGAAAGCATTCCCACCATCGATATCCAAGACGTTTTGAAGATCGATTACCGTGCCTGATATTACTTTGCCGGATCTCATAAAAGATCACCTCCTTGTGAAATTTGTTTTCACTTACTTTATGGAGGTGATAATGTTCAGAATTTTGAACATGGCTGTAGAGTCTGCATATTAATTGATTCTTTTAAGATAATCTTCTATGTTCGTCCTGATCTTCTCCGGTGAGTCGGTCATACCGCGGTCGACCCACTTGAAGATGACGTTCCATACTGCGCCTATGTTGAATGCGATGAGATAATCAGGCTCAAGTCCCGTCATTAACTTTGCGAAAGGATTCTTCTCTTTGTCAGTAGTCCCGCTGATCTTCGGCAGAGTCTCGTTAAGCTTAAGGAGCAACAGATAAAGCATGTTGTTCTTGTGAAGGAGTTTGAGAAGTTTCTTATTCTTCTCACAGAAAGTAAAGATAACGGTGAGCGGGTCTTCATCTGATTCTATGAGTGCATCCGTGTATTCGATAATGGCACTGTTGATGATCGAGTCAAGAACGTCATCCTTGGAAGTGAAGTTCCTGTAGAACGTCTTTCTCACAAGGTCTGTCTCCATCACGATTTGTGTAACCGTGATCTCATTGTAGGGGTATTTGCCCATGAGCTTTATGAGCGCTTTTGTTATCTCATTTCTGGATCTAATTGCCGACGGATTAGTTGTTGAGTTCATTATGATTGCCTCTCTATGTGACACTTTCGTGCGGGTTTGTGTATCTTTCCCCGGAACTGTTTACTTCGTTTGTGGTACATCGTAACATAATCACAAAAATACACAAGTGTGTCACATGTGGGGTGCGTATGAGAGAGTATCTTCTTTTGCTGCCGATTATATTTATCTTTCATGATATGGAAGAGGTGGTGGGATTTGAGTCTTTCTTCAGGAAGAATCCGTGGCTCATTGACAGGTTCCCGAAGGTGTTGAACGCTTACCGTAATATCACAACGGCCGGATTCGCAGCGGCGGTGTATGAAGAGTTTATTCCAATCTTTGGGATCAGCTTGTTTGCATATTATCTGCCGTGTGATGTGCTGTATGCGTTGTGGTACGGAGTGTTTCTTGCCATTGCTGCACATTTGCTGATTCACATAGGTCAGACGATTTATATCCGCAAGTATATCCCGAGTTTTATAACGAGTCTGATCTGTCTGCCTGTGAGCGTAGTTGTGCTGATAAGGGCGGGGCAGTTTATAGATTTTAATGTTCTGTCTGTTATATTGATAGCCGCGGGAATTATACTAATGGTGATCAATCTTAAGATTGCGCATCTTGTGATGCATAAGGTGAACGAGAAGATAGGGATTACTTGAGTTTATTTCTCTCACGCATTTCTTTGAAGAATTTCAGCATCAGTTCGGAGCATTCTTCTTCCATGACGCCGCCTTCGAATTCTACTTTGTGATTGTGACCGTGCTCGACATTGAAGATATCGTTACATGAGCAGACGGCGCCTGACTTGGGCTCATATGCGCCGAAATATACTTTTCTGATCCTTGACTGGACGATCGCGCCGGAGCACATAGTGCAGGGCTCTAAGGTCACATACATATCCATATCATTAAGGCGCCAGTCACCTAACTTCTTGCAGGCTTTATCGATCGCGATTACTTCCGCATGCATGAGTGCGTTGGACTTGGTAAGCTTCAGGTTGTGCGCTCTTACAAAGACTTTGCCGTCTTTTACTATGACGCATCCGATGGGGCATTCCTTTTTGTCGTAAGCTTTCTGGGCTTCCTTGAGCGCCGCTTTCATGAATTTAATGTGTTGATCTTCCATGGCAGTAATTATAACTTGCAAATCTTCGGGCGTAAATTCCATATAACCGTTCCATAAAAAACCGGTTTCAAACTCAAAATTATGGAATTTTCAATCGCAGAGGGGGCGGGGAACAGCCAGAATACAAAACGGGGATGCCTCTTCATTAGGCATCCCCGTTTCAATAATGTGTATTTTGTGTACTAAGGGCTAATTTTTCTTTTTTAAATAATTAGTTTGTTTTTTAAGTAAAGAGTGAATTAAGCCTCAGCCTCTGTCTCTTCAACAGACTCCTCAGCAGCCTCTGTCTCCTCAGCAGCCTCAGACTCCTCAACCTCAGCCTCTGTCTCCTCAACAGCAGCCTCTGTCTCAGCAACAGTCTCCTCAGCAACTGTCTCCTCAACAGCTGTCTCAGCAACAGTCTCAACTGCAGATGTCTCAGCAGCTGTATCACCGCAAGCAGCGATAGCGAATACCATAGTTGTAGCAATAGCAAGTGCAATAATCTTCTTCATTTCTTCATTCCTCCAAATTGTCTTTTTGCCTACACAAAAATACCTTGCGTATTGTAGATTTCTTGCAAACAGACAACAAGTTGCAGAATGAACAAATTAATGTACGGTTACCGCGATAAAAATTATGAGAATTATATGTAGTATTACCGCGACAGGTATGAGAATGCGGAATTTAATCTTCCTTGTCTTGTGGTGAAAAGTAAGCATTCCCAGGGGTGCGCCGATAAATCCTCCCAGGAAAGCCATAGAAATAAGGGTCAGTTCGGGAATACGCCACTGATCCCTGATCGCCTTGCGCTTATCGACTCCGTAAGCCACGAAGGTAATGAGATTAATTAATAAATAATAAACAACCAATACTCTGATCAAAAATCCCATGATCTTATTTTACCTCATGTTGATGCGGCACAAGAGCATTTCTAAGAAAAAAGAACAAATAATCAAGAAAAATCGAGAAAAGCCTTGCATAACAAAAAAGTTACATATACAATACAAATCGTGGAGGAAAGTGGTACAAAGTTTCAGATTCGTGGAAATTTGTGTCAGTAACCACACAGATGTAACAATTTAACAGAGTTATACGGAGCAGATGGCAAGAGACACTAAGAAAATCGATGCTAAGGGGAGATTCTTCATCCCCACAAAGCACAAAGATGAGATGGGTGAAGAGCTGGTGGTTACCAACAGCCTTGATACCGGCTATTTAAGTGTCTATACAGCTGAAGACTTCCGTAAGGTTTCCGCACAGCTCAAAAGTCTTAATTCCATGGATCCCAAGGTCAGAAAGCTCAAGCGTGTGATCATTGGTGAGTCTTTGGACTGCTCTGTTGATACGCAGGGAAGAATTAAGGTAAGTAATGAGCTGTGGGAAAGAATAGGCGCCAAGCCCGGCGATGAGATCTGCGTATTCGACATCGACGGCAAGCTCGAGATCTGTACTAAGGCGCACTACGATGAGGAGGATCACGATATCTCTTCTATCGAAGGTCTTGAGACAACATACTTTGTAGAAGGTCTGTAATGGAATTCACCCATATACCGGTCCTCTTCGAAGAGTGTATGGAAGCGCTTAACATAAAGCCTGACGGTATCTATGTGGATTGCACGGCAGGCGGCGGCGGTCACAGCGGCGGTATTGCCGAGAGACTGAGCGCGAAGGGGATGCTTATATCCCTGGATAAAGACGACGAGGCCATCGCGGTATGTACTGCAAAGGCTGAGGAGTCGGGAAAGAACTGGAAGATCGTTAAGTCGGATTTCTCCGAGATCGCTTCAGTTCTGGACGGATTGAACATTGACAGAGTAGACGGAATCTTAGCAGACCTGGGAGTGTCGTCCCATCAGATCGATACCGCGCAGAGAGGTTTCTCTTATACGGTTGACGGTCCCCTCGATATGAGGATGGATGAGACACAGAGGATCTCGGCATACGAGGTAGTAAACACATACGATGCCAAAAGACTTGAAGAGATCTTCAGACTCTACGGGGAAGAAAGATACGCCGGAAGGATCGCGGCAGGAATCGTAAGGGACAGGCAGGAAAAGCCTTTCACTTCAACGGTTGAACTCGCCAAAGCGATCGCTTCGTATATGCCGGGCAAGGCAAGATACGAAGATCAGCATCCCGCCAGAAGATGCTTCCAGGCTATCAGGATCGAGGTCAATCACGAGCTTGATTCCGTCAGGACTTTACTGCAGGAGGGACCCAGGAGATTGTCCGACGGCGGCAGGATGGCAGTTATAAGCTTCCATTCTCTCGAGGACAGGATCGTAAAAGAAGAGTTCCGTACGCTTCAGGATCCCTGCACCTGTCCGAAGAATCTTCCCTGCGTATGCGGCAAGAAGAGTCTCGGAAAGGTAATAACAAGAAAACCGATCACGGCAAGTGATGAGGAATTAAAAATAAATAACAGGTCGCACAGCGCTAAGCTTCGCGTCTTTGAAAGAAAGGAATAGGCTATGTCTTCGGTAAAAGCGGGCGAATTTTATACTGAAGTTTACGTACCTCTTACAAGGCAGGTATATGAGTATCCTGCGCTTTCTAATAAGGATGACGAAAAGAAGAAGAAAGAAGCTCTCAAGAAAGAGAAGAAGATGTTGAGACAGGCTACAAGAAGTCGTGTCTTTGAGACTGTTATCGCTGTAGGACTCATCATATTCGTAGGCGCATTCTTTATGTTACTTATAAATCCGCAGGTAGGCTTGGCGGAACTTGCAAAAGACAATTCGGACCTCAAGGATCAGATAGCGGTGTTGAAGAGAAATATCCTTGATTCCGAAGAAGACCTTAACGGTATAACAGATATGGACAGTATCAGAGCGCAGGCACTCGCTCTCGGTATGCAGGACCCGAATGCGAATCAGGTCGTTTCGATCCCGATGCCCGAGGATGACAAACTCGTCACTATGGTATCATATGACGAGGAGTTCGGAATCAGCGAGGAGGCGTATGACAGCGCTGTAGAAGCTCTGGTCAATTACTACCTCGAAGAAGAAGCATCGGATGAGTGACGGGAAGAACCTAAACAAAGAACAACATACTGACGCGCATACAGAAAAGAGCCGCAACGAACGTATATCGCTTGGACTTACCATGGCGATATATGCTTTTATCGGGCTTTTTGCTTTGTATCTTGTAGGTGATCTTTACAAGACCACGGTAATCGACTACGACATTTACGCCAGAGCCGCTTCCGACCAGCAGTGGAGGATGATGTCCTATGCTGCCGACAGAGGTGTTATCTACGATGCGAACAACATGCCTGTCGCATCCAATACTTATAACTATACTGTAGTAATCTCACCTAAGGTCCTGATGAGTTCCGATGAGATTGAAGACGGAACGCTTTCACGTGATCAGCTTATAAGCGATATGGCGGCGATGTTCGAGATGGACGCTTCGGAGATAGAAGAGGTTCTTCCTTTCGACCCCGAGGACGCTTCCGATCCGCGAAATGAAGTCGCCGGTATGGACCTTGTAAGAAATCTCGAGGCGGAGCTTGCCGAGCCCGCGAAGACCTACTGCCAGCAGCACAGACTTGCGGGAATATCATTCCTTGCGGTACCCCAGAGATACTATAACTACGGAAGTCTCGCGGCACAGGTGATCGGTTACGCGAGCAACAACGGCATCAGCCTTAACGGTGTATACGGACTCGAGGCTTATTACAATGACGTTCTTTCCGGTACCGACGGTTACAGATATTCCGAGGTAGACCAGGGAACAGAGGGCGTACTTCCTTATTCCGATGCGATCACCCAGCCTGCTGTCAACGGTAATAACCTTGTTCTTAATGTTGACCTGAATATTCAGAGAATTACAGAGGAAATCTGCAGGAGCGCGTATATCCAGTATGCTCCGAGAGACGGTATCTGTGCCATCGTAATGAATCCTTATACAGGTGCTATCCTCGCGATGGTATCGCTTCCGGACTACGATCTTAACGATCCGTACGGACTTCCTTACGGTATGGATGCGATCGTGTGGAATGCGATGGACGACGATGAGCAGGTCGATTACCTCATGAGTAACGTCTGGCGTAACCGATGCATCTCCGATACTTATGAGCCGGGTTCCACATTTAAGGCTCTGACGACATGTATCGCATTTGAAGAGAATCTTACGAATGAGAATGAGCAGTTCTCCGATGCGCCTATCCAGGTGTCCGATATCGATACGATCTCCTGCTGGCTTCAGAAGAAGAACGGCGGTAACCACGGCATGGAAAGCTTGCGTGAAGCTTTCGAGAATTCGTGTAACCCTATCTTCGTTCAGCTTGCGCAGAGGATCGGTGTCAGCAGATATTACAGATACGTTCACATGTTCGGCTTCTACGAGACAACCGGTATCGACCTTCCTGCCGAAGGTACCGGTATCTTCCATACAGACCCGTCCGTAATCGATATGAGCTGTCTGTCTTTCGGTGAGTCCGCTACGGTTACTCCTATCCAGCTTATCAACTCTTACTGTGCTATCGTAAACGGCGGTAACCTCATGGTGCCTCATGTAGTCCGCTATATTACGGATGAGAACGGCAATATCGTTGATGAGATCGAGCCTGAGGTCATCCGTACGATCTTCTCCGAGGACACTTGCGCAAGAGTAAGACAGCTCATGATCGACGTAGTAGACGAAGGTACGGGTTCCGCGGGTCAGGTTCCGGGTTACTACGTTGCAGGTAAGACTTCAACGTCCACTATCGAGACCGGTGAACTCGCAGGCGCACACGTTCTGTCGTTCTCCTGTTTCGCTCCTTCTTATGATCCTCAGATCGCGGTTCTCGTAGTGCTTAACAAGCCTGCGGAGAACTCGGTAGGTTCATCAGCTGCTGCTGCGACTGCGGCGCGTATCGTTGAGGGTACGTTAAGATACATGGGCGTTCCCCGTATCCTTACGGCGGAGGACTATGATCAGCTTACGACAAGATACTGGGTACAGCCGGTAGTCGGACTTTCCGCTACGGAAGCCGCTTCTACGATCGGATATAACGGTATCTCCTGTGTATACGGTTCCACGAGCATGACAGCCGAGACTATCGTAGGCGCAACTTATCCTTCTACGGATGCGCAGCTTTACAGCTCGGGTATCGTAATGCTCTATCCCGAATCAGACAACATCCAGATGCTTACGAGCACGGTTCCGAATCTGTCGGGCAAGACCGCGATCGAGTGTATGGAAGCACTCCGCGACGTTAATCTTAACTGTTATATAGAAGGTGATGTAATGGGTATCTGCGTAGGACAGAGCGAACTGTCCGGAGCACAGGTATTCTCGGGTTCGATCATCACGGTTACGCTCGAAGATACAGCGATCGCGCCTGACGGTGAGGAGGCTGCTGTCGAGCCCGAAGGCGAGGACGGTGTCGTATCCGATGAGGATGAGACGACCGAGACAACGGAAGGAATGGTAGGCTGATATGGAATTCGGTGAGTATACGTTAGTTACAGGACAGATCCCGGAGACAACAGCTTCCGTGGAATTCGACTCTCGAAAAGTAATTCCCGGCAGCGTATTTGTCGCGGTAAAAGGATTCAATTCGGACGGACACAGCTTCATTAAGCCCGCGCTTGAGAAGGGTGCATCCGTAATTGTCGTTGATGAGAATGACTGCACCAATTCAGATGATGAGCTCAAGGAGATCGCAGAGCCGTTCGGTGCATGTGTTATCAAGGTTAAGGATTCGCGCAAGGCAAGTGCATATCTTGCAGCGGAATTCTTCGGTCACCCCGAGAATAAACTTCATATGATCGGTATTACAGGTACCAAGGGCAAGACCACGATATCTTTCATGATAAGAGATATCCTGGAGACCGCGGGACGCAAGAGCGGACTTATCGGAACAGTCTGTGACATCGTGGACGGGAAGAAGCTGAAGGCCGATCACACGACTCCCGAGGCTCGTGATAACTATGAGCTTCTTAAGAAGATGACGGACTGTGGTTCCGACGCTTGCGTTATGGAAGTAAGCAGTCAGGGATTGAAGCTCGACAGAGTATACGGCATCGAATATGAGATCGGATGCTACACGAATTTCTACGAAGACCATATAGGCGGCAATGAGCATCCCGATATGCAGGATTATCTTAACTGCAAGCTTAAGCTGTTCGAGCAGTCGAAGACAGCCGTTATCAATATGGATACACCCGTAAGCGCAGAGTTCTTCGTTAAGGCCGAGCAGTGCGGATGCCAGATCATAACATACGGTCTGTCCGACGGTTGTGATGTGCAGGCTTATAACCTTGAGAACGGCATGAAGGACGGACGTGCGGGAACATACTTTGATGTTACAAGTCCGTGGTATAGCGGCAGGCTTTTCGTTGCGATCCCGGGAGAGTTTAATGTCTACAATGCCCTTTGTGCACTTGCGGCTGCATTCCTGTCGGGAGTAAAGCTCGATGCGGTGGAGAAGAGCCTCGCGTCCATAGAAGTTCCCGGAAGACTTCAGCCTGTTAAGAATGAACTCGGGATAACGATACTTGTTGATTATGCACATAATGCGGCTTCCCTTGATAATGTGCTCGATACATTAAAGAAGGCTACTGACAAAAAGGTCATAACAGTCTTCGGATGCGGCGGTGACAGGTCTCATACAAGAAGGTTCGAGATGGGCGAAGTCGCGGGCAATAAGTCCGACTTCACAATTGTGACATCTGACAATCCTAGGACCGAGGATCCTTCTGTTATAATCGGTCATATTGTCTCGGCGATTGAGAAAACAAAGGGTAAGTTCACGACTGTTCCCGACAGGGCTGAAGCGATCTATGAAGCGATAAAGACCGCCGAGCCCGGTGACATTGTTCTCATCGCAGGCAAGGGTCATGAGGATTATCAGATCTTCAAGGACAGGACAATACATTTCGATGATGCCGAAGTGGCAGCAGATGCCGCGGCAAAGATACTGGAGGAGAGAAAGTGACAAGAATGTTCTCATTCGATGAGGCGGTGGCAGCCGTTAACGGTACCGTGGTCAACCGTAAAGGTGTGATCGGCGGCACGCTGTTTGTGACGGGTGTATCTACCGATACGAGAACCATCGAAGAGGGTAATCTTTATATAGCGCTTAAGGGCGAGAATTTTGACGGACACAATTATGCTGCACAGGCCGTTCAGAAGGGTGCATGTGCGGTTGTTGTAAACTCGATGAGCAAGGTTCCCGACAATGCTGTCGGTATCGTGGTTAAGGATACTCTTAAGGCATTGGGAGACCTCGCTGAGCATTACAGATTCAAGATCGGTGCCAAGGTCATTGCCGTAACGGGATCTGTCGGAAAGACCACTACACGAGATATGATCACTGCAGCGATCTCGCCTTCATATAAGGTGTGGTCGACGAAGAAGAATCTTAATAACGAGATCGGTCTTCCCCAGACTATTCTGTCAGCGCCTCAGGATACTGGTGTGCTGATCGTAGAGATGGGTATGAGAGGAAGAGGACAGATAGACTATCTTACGAATATCGCTCATCCCGATATCGCGGTAATTACGAATGTCGGTTATTCGCATATAGGTATTCTCGGATCAAGAGAAGAGATCAGAGCCGCCAAATGTGAGATCATCAACGGTCTTACGCAGAACGGAATCCTTATCGTAAATGGAGATGATGATTTCCTTTTCGATCATGTAAGAAATATCATACCTATCAACAACGGTCTGGTCGCGATCTCTGTCGATGACAAACTTAAGGGCGGAGTTAAGAACTGCCCCGTATGCGTCAACGCTTCCAATGTTAAAGAGAACAACGGCATGGACTTCGATGTTACCGTCACGATGGGCGAGAAGGAGAGCACTCTGAAGGACGTTCATATCGCTCTGGGCGGCATACATAATGTGCGTAACGCATGCTTTGCGTTGATGTGCGCGAGCCTTCTTAATGCCGATATGGATAAGACGAAGAAAGCTCTTTCCGATTATGCTCCTATGGACGGCAGAGGCAAGACTTATCACGGTAAGACATATACGATAATCAACGACGCTTATAATGCTTCTCCCGAGTCGATGGCAGCGGCGTTTAATAATCTTGATCAGACAAATCCCGGAAGTCGTAAGATCGCGGTGCTCGGAGGCATGCTTGAGCTCGGAGATGAGACAAAGAGACTTCATGAGCTTACGGGTGAGAACTGCGGTAAGTATAAGTTTGACAAGGTCCTCGTAACAGGAGATGACAAAGATGCCTTTATAAAGGGTCTTAAGAAGGTAAGACCTGATGCGGATATTATCTCCTGCAAGGATACCGAGGATGTAAGATCCAATGCACTTAAGCTCATAAAGAGCGGCGATACGGTCCTGTTCAAAGCTTCGCATTCATTCGGATTCGAAGCTCTCGCGAAGGAATTCATTGATAATGACTAAGATCAAGGTACAGCAGAAGAAGAGTAATATACCTCTTATCCTGATGATGTTCGGCATCGTCATGTTCGGTCTTGTCATCCTGTATTCCGTATCGGGTCCTGCGGGCTACGCGAAGTCGGTACATGATTCTGCTTACTATCTTAAGAGACAGATCCTGTGGACCGTCGTAGGACTTATAGCCGCACTTGTAATATCGTTTATCCCGGTCAACTTCTTTAAGCATCCGGTAATATTCTTTTCCGCGTATTTTGTGAGTCTCGGACTTGCCATCGCGGTACGACTGTTCGGTAGTGAGATCAACGGTGCTAAGAGATGGATCCTCATAGGTACATGGGAGTTCCAGCCTTCGGAGCTATGTAAGATCGGTCTCATAATAGCGCTTGCGGGATACCGCGAATATATAGTGCGGATGCGCGCGCAGGGCAAGCTTCAGGCGAAGACCGGCAAGAGCCAGGCATGGAACCATGCTTTCTTCGACTTTATCATTCCTGTCGCGGCGTGCCTGCTCGTTGACGTATTTATCCTTTTCGAGCCGCACTTCTCGTGCTTCCTTATCATCGGTGTCGTCGTGTTCATGTGCACGCTTAATTCCGGTGCAGGCATAAGAGCGTGGATCCTCGGAGGTCTGTCGATCCTTCTGGTCGGTGTAATTCTCGGTGCCGCTTATATCGCGATCAACCCGAACTTCCGAAAGAACTTCGCTCACGTTTACCAGAGACTTAACGTCTTCGCTGCCACAAGCGGTGACGAGGAGGCCGAGGTTACGGAGGACGATACGCGTCAGGTTACGAACGCACACAATGCGCTCGGCTCCGGCGGAATGTGGGGCAGGGGCTTGGGCTCTTCCCGCGCGAAATATAATTACGTGTCGGAGGCACAGAACGACTATATCTTCTCCATCTATGTAGAGGAGACGGGATTCGTCGGAGGTGCCGTGCTGATATTATTCTACATGCTGATGTTCGCGATGTTCGTGCAGGTAATACTTCGTGCGAACAGTGTGTTCGCGAGGATGCTTGCGACGGGTTGTACGTCGCTTATAGTGATACAGGTCGTGCTTAACCTCGCCGTTGAGCTTCAGGTTATCCCGTCGACAGGTGTTACGCTGCCGTTCGTAAGTTACGGCGGTACCGCGCAGCTGTTCCTGCTTATCGCATACGGACTTATCCTGTGCGTATCAAGAAGCGGAACCTCGCCCAAGATCAGCAACAACAAGTCAGAGGCAGTTGTATGAAGCGTTTTATAGTAACAGGCGGCGGTACGTCGGGTCATATCAATCCTGCGATAAGTATCGCTGATGCCCTCGCGGCTCATTACGGTCCCAAGGAAGGATGCGAGATCATCTTCACGGGAAGAAGCGAGGGCCTTGAAGGGGAGCTCGTTCCCAAGGCGGGTTATGAACTTAAAAATATCACTGCAAAGCCTTTCCCGATGAAGCCTTCGCCGCGTATGTTCAAGGCGTTTGCCGCGAACCTTAAGGGTAAGAAGCAGTGCAAGCAGATAATCAAAGATTTTAAGCCCGACGCGGTAATCGGTACCGGCGGATATGTGTGCGCGCCCTTACTTGAGGCTGCATCTTCGATGAAGGTCCCCGTTATCATTCACGAGGCGAATGCATTCCCGGGAAGAGCAAACCGCTGGATCGGACGCAAGGCGGATCTCGTGCTCACGGGTTTCCCGAATCTTGAGAAGGATTTCTCCAAGGCGGGTAAAGTGGTGTGCACGGGTAATCCGATAAGATCCAGTGTAGCAACTACCGATGCCGCGGCATGCCGTGAGAAGTTCGGTCTCGGACCTGACGATAAGATGGTATTTGCCATGGGCGGAAGTCTCGGTTCGAAGACTATCAATGACTTTGTGATCAGGGCGGCTTCGGAGCCTCGGTTTAAGGATGTAAGATTCGTACTCGGAACGGGCAAGCAGCAGTCTTCGAAGATCGCTTCGGATGTTGTTATTCCCGATAACCTCGAGATGTATGAATATATCAGCAATCCCAATGAATATATGGCCGCGGCGGATGTGTCGCTTACAAGGTCGGGTGCTGTCACCTGTGCGGAGACTGCGGCTATCGGTTCATGCTCGGTGCTGATCCCTTATCCTTATGCGGCGCATGATCACCAGACTTATAACGCATCTGCTTTTGCTGACATCGGAGGATGCGTGCTGATGCCGGACAAGGATGTCGCGGAAGGAAAGCTCGGGGATGTTCTCGAGGAGCTTCTTAATGATGAGGAAAGAAGAATGAGTATGAGAAGCAACGCGAAGAAACTTGCGGTGCCGGACTGCGACGAGAAGATCGTTAATGCTATAGGAGAGCTTATAGGTGGCTGAAGAAGACAAGAACAAGTCTAAGCCTATAGAGGAAGAGCAGAAAGAAGAAGGTAAGGCTGCCGCTTCTGAGGAAACGTCCGCGGAAGAAGAGGACGTCGTTGTTGTCGAGGACGAAAAGGAAGAGGAGTCTGAAGAAAAGTCCGATCCTGAGAAATCCGAGGATAAGAAACCTGAACCCAAGAAGCCGGAGCCTAAGCCTCGCGAAAAGAAGATCGCTTCGAAAAAGCAGAAAGAATATCTTCCCGATTTTCCTTTCGAGTTTAAGACTGTATTGGCAGTTCTGCTGACGGTGTTGGCGCTGGTTCTGCTTTGGTGTGCGATATTCCATCCCGCCATGAGGATCGACACGATCGAGGTCAACGGCAATTATGAGTTCTCGGATGATGAGATCCTCGAGGCTCTCGGCCTGCATGTAAGCGATCACATCTTGACGCCGACATTCATGCAGTGCAGGGCTCTCGAGAGAAGCACTCCGTATATCGATGACGTTGATGTTCATATTAACTTTCCTTCTGCGATAACCGTGGAAGTGACTGAGAGGCACAAGCTCGCTTATATTAAAGTTCCCGACGGTTATGCCGTAATTGATGACGAGGGCGTTATCCTTGAATTCACTACGTTCGCGACGGAGGATGTTCATCCTGTGCTGTGCGGACTTGACCTTGACAGTGTCGTAATAGGGCAGAGAACTAATATAACGGAGTCTTTGAAGTTCCAGAAGATGATCCTCGTGCTCGGGGCCGTTCTTGATGCCGACAGAGGATCTTTAAGAAATGACGGCTACAGTTTCTACGACAGCGTCCGCGAGGTCCGTATCGTGTCTTCCGGTCTTATCTTCCTTACGGTAGAGCTTCCTGACGGAACCGTTCTGCAGGTTAAGCTCGCAGGCGTTGAGAACATCGACGACAACATGCAGTGGCTTCTTTATGCGATAAGAGCCGATGCTTTCGAAGGTCTTCCGGCGGGATCTCTCGATATGACCGAGGATGAGAAGATATACCGTGCGTACAGTACTTATTATTAATAAATAATATTACTGTAACCTGCGTTGATTGCATATTCAGGAAAAAAAGTTTAACATTAAGCGGTGAGAATGAAAGATTCTATTGTCGAAGTACAACATTTAGTTTAAAATTTATTTGATTGTACTATATATAGGATTTTGAAAGTACATTTTAAACAGATACACGGAGGATCTGACGATGTCTGATAAAAGAGGGTTTGTTCTGGACGAAGACCATTTCGCTACGATCAAAGTAATCGGTTGCGGCGGCGGTGGTTGTAACGCAGTCGACAGAATGATAGACAGTGGTGTCCAGGGAATTGATTTCATTTCGATCAATAGTGATAATCAGGCACTTGCCAGGACAAAGGCAGCTATTAAAGTACAGATCGGTGAGAAGGTCACAAGAGGTCTCGGATGCGGAGCTGATCCCAGCATCGGCGAGAGAGCTGCAGAAGAGTCCAAGGATGAGATCGCCGAGGTTATTTCAAATACCGACATGCTCTTCATCACAGCAGGCATGGGCGGCGGTACAGGAACAGGTTCTGCTCCCGTAGTTGCACAGATCGCTCAGGAGCTCGGTATCCTTACAGTAGCAGTTGTTACAAGACCTTTCGGATTCGAGGGTGCAAGAAGAGCACAGAATGCCGAGAGAGGTATCCGTGAGCTCGAGAAGTATGTAGATGCTCTCGTAGTCGTATCTAACGACAAGTTGTTGGAAGTTGTTGATGACGATACTTCCTTCGAGGAAGCATTTAATATGGCAGACCAGGTATTGAAGTTTGGTGTTGCAGGTATCTCCGACCTCGTAGCTATCCCCGGACTTATCAACCTCGACCTTGCCGACGTAAGAAGAGTTATGACGAAGGCAGGCGTATGCCACATGGGTATCGGCCGTGCTTCCGGCGAGGGAAGAGCTACAGCAGCTGTTAAGCAGGCTATCAACTCACCCTTGCTCGATACAACTATCGAAGGCGCTAATGGCGTAATCATCAACTTCACGGGCGGACGTAACATGAAGCTCCAGGAGATCGACGCAGCTGCCAAGCTCGTTCAGGAGTCTGTTGCACCCGAGGCTGAGATCATCGTCGGTGCAGTTATCGATGCATCTCTCGAAGACGAGATCATGATCACTGTTATCGCATCAGGTTTTGATAATTCCATCAATGCTTCCTCTAACCACAGAGCAAGCACATCTATTCTTTCCAGAAATAATCCCCAGCTCGTAAGTGAGCCCAGACAGCCTGCTCCTGTTACAACAACAAGCAGAAGCTCCTACTCCAGACCCGAGCCGGCACCCGCACCTGCTCCCAGGCAGTCCGCTCCGGGATTCCTTTTTGGTGATGATTCCGTAAATTCACGTGTTCAGGCAGCTCGTGAGCCTGAAGCAGTACCTGCACCCGCTCCCGTTGAGCCGGCACCTGCTCCTTCTCCGATCCCTGTTCAGAGATCATACACGATGCCTGCATCTGAGCCCGCACAGGCTGCACCCGGTCAGTACGGCGGCAAGCCCCAGGTTAACGTAACACCTGCTACTCCCGCTCCTTCACAGACCAAGACTGCAAAGCCCTGGTTCATGTTCGGCAACAAGGATAACGATCAGTAATGAAGTGTCCCAAGTGCGGAGCTGATAACGATAAAGTAATTGATACACGCCCCTCTGATGAGGGGCGTGCCATTAGGCGCAGAAGAGTCTGCATCGAGTGCGAGTACCGCTATTCGACGACCGAGCGTGCCGAAGTATTCGGCATGAAGGTCATCAAGAAGGACGGCACAAGACAGGATTTCTCGCGTGAGAAGCTGATGGCGGGACTTGCATCCGCCTGCTCGAAGAGACCTGTGTCTAATGCAAACCTCGAGAAGATCGTAGATGAGGTCGAGAACCGTCTTAATGATCAGCGTAATCATGAGATATCGACCAATGAGATCGGCGAGATCGTAATGGAGAGACTTAAGTCGCTCGATAAGGTCGCGTATGTCAGATTTGCATCTGTATACAGAGACTTTACCGACATCAAGTCTTTTACTGATGAAGTTGAACATTTGAGTACGAATAATTAAGAATAAGGGGGAATACTCTTATGGCAAAGAAAGTTCTTATAGTTGATGATGATGCTGATATCATCGAACTGCAGAAGCTTTACTTCGAGAAGGAAGGTTACGAAGTAGCTACCTGTATGCAGGGTGATAAGGCAGTCGCTACATTTAATGTAACGAAGCCTGATATCATCATTCTCGATCTGATGCTTCCCGGTATGGACGGTAATGATGTATGCCGAGAGATCAGAAAGATGAGTGACGTTCCGATCATTATGCTTACTGCAAGAACCGATACTCTCGACAGAGTAGTAGGTCTTGAGCTCGGTGCAGACGACTATGTACCGAAGCCGTTCGAGCCTAAGGAGCTTCTTGCCAGAGTTAAGGCAGTTTTAAGAAGAACAGAGAAGAATGCTGCTCCCGAGTCAGATTCTGAAGATGAGAATGCTGTCGTTAAGACAGATATTGTGACTTTCCCCGGACTTACTGTCGATAAGGTTAAGTATGTTGTTACTGCAGACGGCAAGGAAGTTTATATGCCCCCGAAGGAGCTCGAGCTTCTTTTCTTCCTTGCATCTAATCCCAACCGCGTATATTCCAGAGAGCAGCTTCTCGAGAATGTATGGGGATATGATTTCTTCGGTGAGTCAAGAACTGTAGATGTTCATATCAAGAGAATCCGTGAGAAGATCGAGACTCCCGGAGTTGAGAGAGACTGGTGCATCAGAACAGTCTGGAGCAGAGGATACAAATTCGAGACTAAGTGATCATGGGGAAGGTAGATTCCTATAAATACAGGACAGTCTCTTCGGATTTTGCCGTATTCCTGAACACGTTTCTTATCATAAGCACGGTAATTGTTTTTGCTGTGCTTGTTTTTATTTCTTATCAGAATATAAAGGTCGAGTACACGAATAATGTGATGGAATCTTCTGCCAGTGCATGTGCTGATGCCGCTAATGATTACCTTCTGATATGTGAATCATATGATGCTCAGGAGGACCGTGACAGACTGATCGGTATTTATTTAAGATCGAATCTTCTATCTGATAAAGGTTCTGTCTATATCGTGGATTCGAACGGTTCGATAAAGTATTCGAATGGTGTATTCAATCATGATAATGTTACTTCCATTACCAAATCTGCAGTTAATTCGGTAATAAACATGGGTGACGGACTGTATCAGGACTATGTGGAATTGACCGGAACCAGTTCGCAGATAGTTTCTGCGATGAATATTCAGGATACCGGCCTGTATTCTGTTGTAATCACTGATTTTAACATCTCGAATTACAGTTCTGAGTATCTGAGTATTATCCTCTATCCTGTTCTTGTATCGATGATCGCTGCAATAGCATTGTTCATAGGATTTACGGGATTGACGATAAGGCCGCTAAGAAGCATCACAAGAACCGTTTCAAAAGTTGCAGCGGGTAACCTGTCGGCAAGGGTCGATGAGAAATACACAACTTACGGCGACAGCACGGGGATGCTTACATTGTCTTCTGACCTAACAGACATGGCCCGCAATATAAATTACATGATCGAGACGCTTGAGAATCAGGAGAAGGACCGATCCGTGTTCATCTCATCTGTCGCTCATGATATCAGAACACCTCTTACATCAATAAACGGTTTCGTAACCGCCATGATGGACGGTACCATTCCTCCTGAGATGTATGAGAAGTATATGTTAAGGATCAAAGCGGAGGTAGATAAGATAAGAAGTCTTGTCGTATCAATGACCGAAGCATCGTCTCTGTCACATGTTGATCCGGAACTTATGGAAGCGTTCGACCTGAAAGACGCTGTGGAAGATCTTGTAAGCGAGCTTGAACCTCAGCTTGCGGCAAAGGAGATCACATGTGAAGTCAGGATCAACGAAAGTGTCAGCACAATGGTCTACGGAGAGGCTCAGATGCTGTGCAGAGTGCTGCTTAACATTGTTACAAACGCAATAAAATTCACGCCTGAGGGTGGTAAGATCATAATCTCATCTCCTATGATCAGGAATAAAAAGAGAGTCATTATGGTCGAGGATTCCGGTCCCGGAGTCGAGCCCGAGAAGCGCAACAGAGTCTTCGAGAGCTTCTACAAGACAGATCCTTCGCGTAAGCAGGAGGGCTTCGGTCTGGGCCTTTATATCTGTAAGCAGATCCTTGCTGGTCACGGACAGTCGATCAGACTTACCGAGAGCCAGGAACTCGGCGGCGCGCTGTTCATATTCACTTTCCCGACACCTCCTTCGAAGAGCTGATCTATGAGAAAGTCCGACAGACAAAAACTTGCCGACCTCACATGGGAGAGCTTAAGTGAGGCTTTCCCGGATTCTGCATGTTCTCTTGATGCGGATTCGCCCGAGCGTCTTGCGATAAGAGGGATACTCTCGGCACAGTGCACGGATGTCAGGGTGAATATCACTGCGCGGGAGCTTTTCGAGCGGTGTCCTTCCATGGAGGATCTCGATGCGCTTCCCGAGGAAGAACTTATGAGCATAATCAAGCCGTGCGGGCTTTATAAGTCGAAGGGCAAGTCGATCAAGACTTTCGCGAGGCTTTACTGCAGTGAGTGGGGCGGGAAGGTGCCGACGGATGTGGCCGCTCTTATGAAGTGCCCCGGAGTAGGCAAGAAGATCGCGAATCTTATTGTAGGCGAGGTGTACGGCATTCCCGCTGTCGTCGTTGATACGCACTGCAAGCGCGTCATGTACCGCATCGGCATCACGGACAACACGGACCCGCTGAAGGTCGAGAAGGACATATGTGAGGTGTTTCCCGAGGACACGTGGATCGCTTTGGGACATAAGGCGGTCGAGCTTGGTCGCACATACTGCGACGCGCGCGCACCCAAGTGCGGTGAGTGTCCTCTTAATTCATTCTGTAAGAAGCGTACGGGAGACGGCAAATGAGTACGCCTGCTAAGATAACATTAAGAAGTCCGGTCACGGACCTGTACGGCATCGGACCCGAGGCCGGAAAGAAGCTTGCGAAGCTCGAGATCACGACCGTGTTCGATCTTCTGACGTTTATCCCGCGCCGTTATAACGACTGGTCCGACATAAGCAGGATAGATATGTGCGAGGAGGGCAAAGAGATATCTTTCCTCGGCACGGTAACGACTTCTCCCGTTCGAAAAGGTATGAAAAAGCAGTCGCCCGTATCCTTCTATGTAAGCGACGGCACGGGACGAATCGAGCTGTCGTATTTTAACGCACCTTATATCATGAATAAGTTTATGATCGGAGATAAGATCTTCGTTCATGGGCAGGTGACCTATTACGGTACACGTGCGCAGATCGTTAATCCTTTCTGTGAGAAGGCAGCTTCCGCGGATGAGCTCAAGCTCGTAAGACCCGTATATCATTTAACTGCGGGCATCACATCCAACATGATAAGCAAGTGGGTCGGAACAGCTCTTAAGCTTGTTAAGGGGCAGATCCCCGATGTCATTCCGGCTTCTTTGAAGGATCGCGAGAATCTGTGCGGGGCTTATGAGGCATATCAGTATGTGCACTTCCCGGATTCGATTGAGCAGGCCGCAGAAGGAAGAAGAAGGATCGCGTATGAAGAGCTGATCCTTCTCGGTATAGGCATGAAGTATTTCATGTCGGTAGGCGGTCCCGAAGAGGTCGCACCCATTGTCGTTCCGCACGGCAATCTGTCTTCAGATGCAGCATCAAGATGGAAGACTGTGGTAGGTAACCTGGGATTCAAGCTTACGGGAGACCAGAAGAAAGCATTGTCTGATATTCAGCAGGACCTCATGGTAAGTAAGCCGATGAACCGTCTCGTTCAGGGTGACGTAGGTTCCGGTAAGACTGCGGTCGCGATACTGTCGATGGCGATGACCGCGATCATGGGCAAGCAGTCCGTTCTGCTCGCACCCACATCTGTTCTTGCCAAGCAGCATTACGATTCCGCATGTGCTCTTCTTGAAGGAAGCGGGATCAATGTCGCGCTGCTTCTCGGTAAGACAAAAGCGTCTTTGAAGAAAGAGATAAAAGAGCAGCTTCGTGAAGGTGAAGCTTCGATAATTATCGGAACCCACGCAGTGCTTACGGATGACGTTAAGTTTAATGATCTGTCTTTGGTTATCGCAGACGAGCAGCACAGATTCGGTGTCAGGCAAAGAGAGAAACTTCTTATATCCCGCGACGGCTCTGACGGCGTTAATGCAGTGCATAATCTTGTCATGACCGCGACTCCGATACCGCGTACTCTCGCGATGGTAATCTACGGCGATATGGCGACTTCGGTTATAAAGGAGAAGCCTGCGGGACGTAAGGAGATCAAGACTCATTTCCTTCCGTATACTGACGGGGACGATATCTATAATGTGCTTATCGCGAAGCTTCGTAAGGGTGAACAGGCCTATATTGTCTGTCCTCGAATTGATGATGATTCCGAGGTGTTGGCGCCCGACGAATACTACTTCGATGATTTCTTCGATATAGGTGAACAGACGCCTGAAGCCGTAAGCGTTAAGACGATGAAGAAGAGACTCGACGATCACGGTATCTCGGATAAGTATCCGTCAGCGGTACTCTACGGATCGATGAAAGAGACGCAGAAACTCGAGGTAATGGAGAAGTTCCTGTCGGGTGAGATCAAGGTTCTTATATCAACGACTGTTATCGAAGTAGGCGTCAATAATCCGAATGCGACCATGATGGTTATAATGAATGCCGAGAGATTCGGTCTGTCGACACTGCATCAGTTAAGAGGCCGTATCGGAAGAGGAGACAAGCAGTCTTACTGCGTTCTTTGTTCCGATAACAAGACAGAGCGTGCACTCGAGAGGATGAAGCTTATGTGCGAGTGTTCGGACGGATTCGAGCTCGCGGGAAAAGATCTTGAATTAAGAGGTCCGGGCGATTTCTTCGGAACGCGTCAGCACGGTATTCCGACACTTCGTGCAGCGAACCTTTTTACAGATGCGCCGCTTGCGAAGACGGCCTGTGATGAGGTAAATAAAGTTTTCGAGCAGGGCGGGAAGGAAGCCTCTGATCTTATGGATAATATAGGCGTCATGTTTAAGCTGAGATTTGCCGAGAAGATGGGGACATTATAATGCCGAGAGTAGTAGCGGGAAGATTCAGAGGGATAATCCTCGATGCACCGAAGGGGGACAATACGCGTCCCACTGGCGACAAGGTAAAGGAGGCGCTGTTCTCGATCATACAGACGCGCGTGCCGGACAGTTCGTTTATAGATCTTTTCGCAGGGACGGGTGGCATCGGAATAGAGGCTTTAAGCCGCGGTGCTTCGTCTGTCGTATTGGTCGAGAAGTCGGGTTATGCCGCATCTGTGATCAAGGGTAATCTTAATAAACTGCATCTGGACGAAGACGATGACATCCGCCTTATTAAGTCGGGATACGACGCCGCGCTGAACACGCTTGCCGATGAGGGACGTAAGTTTGATGTCATCTTCATGGACCCGCCGTACCGCATGGCGCACAAGGTCGCGGTGACTGCAGCCGATATCATCAATGAGAGAGATCTTCTCAACGTCGGCGGTATCTTTATCGTCGAACATTCGTCGGACCTGCCTTTTGTAACAGATGTAATAAATATGAAATTGAATCGTTCTTGTTCCTACGGTCTTGCGGTGTTAACATTTTTCTCGAAGAACGATTAATGTGGAGGATTGTGCAGGGTGACTTCGCTTCTTTTCCCGGGTAGTTTTGATCCTTTTACAAGAGGACACCGAGATATCGCGAGACGTGCTGCGAAGATCTGCGACAAGCTCTACGTTGTTGTGATGAACAACAGCAAGAAGAATTATCTGTTCTCCCTTGATGAGCGCGTAGATATGACGAAGAAGGTTCTTGCCGAATACGGAAATATCGAAGTGCTCGGAAGCGACGGACTTCTTGTTGACATCTTCAAGGACTTGGGTTGTAATGCAGTTGTAAGAGGCATCAGATCCGAGTCGGACTTCAGATTCGAAGCAGAGATGGCACTTGCCAACAGAATGCTTTGTTCGGATTATGACGTGACGCTCCTGCCGTGCCGCGACGATCTGTCGCTTATAAGCTCGAGCATCGTTAAGGAGGTCGGATCATACGGCGGAGATATCTCCAAGATGGTACCGGCACAGATAGTTGATACTGTAAACGAGAGATTAAGGAAAGGAAGGACCTAACCCATGGACAACAGCAATTACGGACAGGCTCCCGCACAGAAGAGAGTGGAGAGATACGATGTTATCAGCAACATCAACGATATGATCGAGACACTCCGTGCAGCGAGCGGCGTACCGTTCTCTTCAAACTGCGCAGTAGACAGAAACGAGATGATCGCTTCTCTCGAGGAGCTTAAGAATCATCTTCCTGCATCGATCGCACAGAGCAACGACATCGTAGTCAGAGCTCAGGAGATCATCACTACAGCACGTGAGAAGAGCAAGAAGATCATCGATGACGCTAACCGTCAGTATGCTTCCAAGGTCAACGATCACGAGATCACAAGAGGCGCACGCGACGAGGCTGACAATATCCTCGCAGCAGCCGAGAATCAGGCAGACGAATTGAGAAAGAGCGCTCACATCTATGTAAAGCAGCTCCTCACGGATGCCAACAACACATTGTCTGAGAGCATCGCAAAGATCCAGACAAACCTTTCTGAGATCGATACTACAATTGATTCAATGTAAGTAACTTTATAAGTTGCAACTTGACTCACAAAACACCGCGTAAACGCCCGAAACAGTGCCTAGGTTTCGGGCGTTTTATTGTGCTTGGCATGTTGTAGTAAAATACAAATAATCATTTGTTTACGGGGGGCATTGATATGATACTCGGCGTTAATATTCAGAACTTCGATGTATTCGCTGACGACACGATCGGTCTGATGATCGGGGATTCCGCTCAGTATGCGGGGACCGCTCCTTCGGAACGCGGGATAAGGCTTCGTAACTTAAATGCTCTCATAGGTCGTAATAACACCGGTAAGAGCGCATTCATACGCGCGCTGTCCTTCGTGAAAAGATGTATCCTCACAGACGTCGGCAAGGCATCGACTACCGATGACCGTCCGGGCTTCATGAACCTTCTTGTTGATAAAGAGAAGCCCGCTTATTTCAGGATCTTCTTCAGGATAATGGATCCCGTTACGAAGAAGTCGGATTATCTTCAGTATGAATTGACGATCGGTCCGAGTGCTCAGGGAAGCCCTTTGATCGAGAATGAGACGCTTCTTGCTTCCGTAAAGAAAGAGGACGGCAGCATCGTGGTCGAAGAGGTCTTCACGAATTCTTCGGAGGCGAGAGTCGTAAGCGATGACAGGATCACCGCATTAAGCGTGCTCGGCAGACTTAACGGAAGCGACGAGCCGATCAAGTTATTGTTCAATGAGATCAACGGCTGGTTCTTCTGTGCATTCTCCGCGGAGGAAGCATCGGATTATTATGCGGCGGGCAATGCTCCCGGCGGACACAAGCATCTTAATTCCGAAGGAAGCAACGTCGGCAATGTTCTGGATTATATAAAGTCACTGGGCGACGATACTTACAATCAGCTCATGGATGAGATCAACAGCAAGATCCCGACTCTGCGAAAGAAGAGAAAGAATCTTCCGACGAACCTTCAGGGTTCTCCCGAGAAGCTGTTCAAGTATCTTCTGCTTTTAAGAGATCCGGAGCCCAAGTCGACGATCTTCATCGAGACGCCGGACCGCGATCTGTATCACGACATGGTCGATGTTCTCGCGGATGATATGCGTGAGTTCACATTAAGGCATCCGTACTCGCAGATCATCTTCTCGACGCATAATCCTTATATCGTCGAGACGATGTCGCCGAAGGAGATATGGGTATTCTCGAGGGAGGATGAAGAGGACTACGAGAGCGCGGATGTACAGATCCGCTGCGCAGGTTCCGACCCTGTGGTAATGGCTCTGACCGAGCAGGGCGTAGGCATGGGAGCTATCTGGTACGGCGGTCACCTCGACCAGGGCTCGAGCGAATATGATGACGAAGGCATGAATAATGCACATTGAGATACTGACAGAAGACAGATCCGGCGCAGTGGTTGTTGAGCGCCTCGTTACGCGTCTTATCGAGGAAGAGCATGCGGACGCAGAAGTTGCCGTGCGTCCTCACAGGGGATGCGGCAGCCTTCCGAAAGACTGGGACACGCGTCCCGTAAAATTCGCGAGCTCGCTTCTCGATCTGCTGCCCGCCAAGTGCCGTGCCTATAACAAGGTCTACGGCAATACCGATACGATCCTTGTGGTAATAATGGATTCAGATGCGAACGATCCGGACGAGCTTCGCCAGGAGCTCTACCGCGTATGCAAGAAATATGCACGCGACATAAGATCCGTTATCGGACTTTGCACGGAGGAAGTCGAGGCATGGCTCTTAGGCGACATCGACGCTGTTCTCAAGGCGTATCCCGACGCCGATCTTAAGGCATATCAGGAATATGTTCAGGACAGTATCTGCGGGACCTGGGAGATGCTGTGCCGCGTGACTTTCCCTGATAATTACGAAGACATAATCGAGATCGGGTATCCGGCTATCGGTCACTATAAGGCAAGATGGGCGGAAGTGATCTCGCCTTACATGGAGCCCGGCAACAACGTCTCGCCGAGTTTCCAGACGTTTAAGAATGCACTTCTGGCCGCGATGAGAAATTCCGTGCCGATCCCCGATATGCCGCGTCCCGGCGTCCGCCGCATCTCGTTCTGATGCATATCTACGTTCACATTCCTTTCTGCGCCCGTAAATGCCCTTACTGCGGCTTCTATTCCGTCGCGCATTGTAATGAGGCGGCAGGGTACTTTAAGGCTCTGGATAAGGAGATATTAGAGCAGCCTGTCATCTGTTCTGCCGAGGCGGAAGGCGATGTTGAGACGGTTTATTTCGGCGGGGGTACGCCTTCCTTTGTCGATGCGTCTTATGTCTGCAATGCCTTCCGTAAGATAAGACATCTGTTCAGCTTAGAGGAGGGCGAGTTCACTATCGAGGTCAACCCCAACTCCTTTGATGCGGACAAAGCCCGCAAGTACCGCGAGGCAGGCTTCAACAGGATCTCCATCGGAGTGCAGTCGCTTCATGACGACGTGCTTCAGACTTTGGGCAGACTTCATGACAGACAGGAAGCGCTGGATGCGATCGAATGTGCGAAAAGCGCGGGATTCACGAACATCTCTTGCGACCTGATACTCGGCGTGCCGGGGCAGAGGGAAGAGGATCTTTACGAAGACGCACAGATCTTAATAGATGCGGGGGCGAAGCACATCAGCATGTACTCGCTCATGATCGAGGAAGGAACTCCTTTCGAGAAGAAGTACGGGGACAGGCTGGACGAGTATGTCGACCCGGATCTCGAGCGCAGGATGTACCACGGGCTGCGTTCTTTTCTTGAAAGCCGCGGGCTCATCCCGTATGAGATATCAAACTGCGCTTTCCCGGGGTACGAGAGCAGGCATAACCTGTCGTACTGGCAGGGACGCGAGTATTATGCTTTCGGGGCTGGGGCGCACGGTTATCTTAATTCGGAAAGGTTCGCGCATCCCGAGGATATCGGGGAGTATATAAAGGACCCGATGAAGCGCATTACGGAAGAGGTTCTTTCTGAAGAAGACAAGCGTAAAGAGAAATGTATGCTTGCTTTAAGGACGAGTGCGGGAATTTGCCGCGAGTCAGCAAAGCAATATGGTGCTATAATAAGCAAAAATATGGAATTGGGATATCTTGAGGAATGCAATACAGGGTACAGGCTGACTTCTAAGGGTCTGGACTTCGCCAATCAGGTGTTTATGGACTTTGTCTGAAATGACAAAGATAATTAATGTTGTTTTTTGAGGTCTTCCATTATATTATTACCTATCATTGAGGTGTGAATGGAAAAACTTAGTGTTAAGAAGCCTTTTACCATCCTTGTAGCAGTAATTGCCATTATTGCTCTCGGCGCCGTGTCGCTCACGCGACTCCCGCTTGATCTCCTTCCTGAGATCAGCCTCCCTTATCTTATCGTAATTACGGCTTATCCCGGCGCGAGCCCGGAGAAGATCGAAGACCAGGTAACCAAGCCTATCGAGAATTCACTTGGTACCATAAGCGGCGTTGAGAATATCTCTTCGACAAGTGCTGACAGTTATTCCGTTGTTCAGCTCGAATTTGCCGACGGCACGGATATGAATGTCGCGATGGTAAGAGTATCGAGTGCGATAAATGAGCTTGAGAGCACGCTCCCCACAGGCGTTATGACACCTAATATCATGGAGATCAGCATGGATATGCTGGCTACCATGTATGTAGCCGTAGAGCGTGAAGGATATGATATCTACGAGCTCACGGACTTCGTTAATAATGATGTAATCCCTTATATGTCCAGACAGGACGGCGTCGCGAGTATAACGACGATCGGTCTTGTCGAGAGAAGCATACAGGTCGAGCTCAATCAGGAAAAGATCGACGCGCTTAATGACAGGATCCTGCGTGAAGTGGACAGTTCTCTTGCAGACGCTCAGGACGGTCTCGATGAAGCCCATGAGGCTCTTGATGAGGCACAGGATCAGCTCGATACGGCTCAGGCCAACTTCGGTAATATGATGTCCTCTGCGATATTCTCGCAGATCGACGGGCAGTCGGAGGAGATCGCCGACGGCTTAAGAAGCGGTATCGCGACTTTGGAGGAAAGGCTTGATGCTCTTTCGCAGGGCATAATGACTTTGCAGCCCATACAGAACTCTGTATTGGACGGCGCACAGCAGAGAGCCGATGCGACACGTGCAAGTCTTGATAACGCGGTTGCCGTTCAGGCGCAGCTTAGAACGACTATGGAAGAGGCGCAGTCTGTATATAACCGGGCAAGTGCGGCGGTCCAGACGGCACAGGCCGATCCGAATTTCCCGACTCCCGAGTATTCAGCTCTTCTTGAAGCAGAGGCGCAGGCAGCAGCGGCACTCGCAATTGCCCAGCAGGCTTATGACGAAGGTTCCGCGGAAGTTGCTGCCGCGCAGGCAGCTTTCGACGAGGCTACGGCAGCACTTTATAACGCATCGCTCGCACAGGCGGGTATCGCACCTTCCGAGATTGATTCACTTGTAAATAATATCAATGCATTAAGAGGTCAGTTCGAGCGTGAGAGGACCACGGTCAACGGTAATTCCATCAATGATCTGATCAATACGACGAGAAACCTGTCTTCGTTGATGGCTCAGTTGAGAGACATGATCGGACGCGTAAGAGCATCCGATCCCGTAGGAAGTCTTAATACGCAGGTCGTTAATCTTGAGGATCAGCTTAATCAGGTTAATGAGCTCGCGGATTCCATTCCCGATATCCTTAACGGACTTCAGACGGCATATGCAGGTCTTACCCAGAGTCAGCTCGATGCTGCGGTCCAGTTCTCGACGGCGGCGGTACAGCTTTCAGATGCACAGACAGCTCTTGATCAGGCTCAGGCACAGTACGATGCCGCCCGTGAGTCGGCTCTCGAGAGTGCCAATGCTGATGCACTCATCGATCCTGCGACACTTTCACAGCTTATATATGCTCAGAACTTCTCGATGCCTTTGGGTTACATCGACGATGAAGATGATAATTCCTGGCTTCTCCGAGTAGGTGAAGAGTTTACAAGTGCAGAGGATATAGCTTCCGCACTTCTTATCGATAACGAGACTATCGGCACGGTACGTCTCGAGGATATCGCGGATATTGCGGTAATCGACACGGCGGACGACAGCTACACCAAGCTCAACGGATCCGACGGCATCATCCTTTGTATATTCAAGTCTTCCACGGCAGGTACCAATGAAGTATCTGCGGCTTGTAACGAGGCTCTTGAGGAATTGAGCGGACTTTATCCCGGATTCCATTCGATCAATCTTGTAGACCAGGGAGTCTACATCAACATGATCATCGAGAGCGTATTCCAGAGCATGCTCATCGGTGCGATCCTCGCTATCATCATCCTGGCACTGTTCCTTAAGGATGTTAAGCCTACCATCGTCGTAGCGATCAGTATCCCGTTGTCGGTATTGTTCGCGATAGTTCTGATGTTCTTTACGGGACTTGAGCTTAATATGCTTACCCTGTCAGGTTTGTCGCTCGGTATAGGAATGCTTGTAGATAACTCGGTTGTAGTTATGGAGAATATCTTCAGACTCACGGGCAGAGGTCTGTCTGCGCCCAGAGCCGCAGTGCAGGGTGCAAGGCAGGTAAGAGGATCTATCATTGCATCCACGCTTACCACAATCTGCGTATTCTTCCCGGCGGTCTTCGCGCGTGAGCTTGTAAGAACCTTGCTGTTTCCGATGGCTCTGTCGATCGGCTACTGTCTTGTGGCTTCTCTTGTAATGGCTCTTACCGTTGTGCCTGCTTCGTGCAGTACGCTTCTTGCCAAGTCAAAGCCGAAGGAGCATAAGCTTTTCGACAAGCTGCTCGAGGTTTACGGCAAGTCATTAAGGTGGTGCCTTAAGTTTAAGATCGTACCGCTGTCCATAGCGATAGGCCTTCTCGCGTTCTCGCTTGTTATGCTGTTCAAGACAGGCATCATATATATCCCCGAGATTACTACAAATGAGATAACAATCGAGATCACGACTCCCGAGGAGATGACGCGACAGGAATCGTATCATGCTGTCGATGAGGTCATGGACATGATCCTTTCCGTCGACGGTGTCGAGAATCTGGGTATCATGGATTCCGGAAGCGCATCGAGTTTCCTTTCTTCCGGTATGTCTTCGGATGAATACGGACATTACAGCTGTTATGCACTTGCTCCCGAGGATGCATCCTCACAGCAGGTAAACAGGATCGTATCTGATATTGAAGATGCAGTGGCAACGTCACCCTGTATCGTCGAAGTTTCCGCAGGAAGCGCCATGGGCGATGCTTCTGCGCTTACGGGAAGTTCCGGTATCACGGTTCAGATCTCGGGTAACGATTTTGATGTGCTCGAGAATATCAGTTCAGATGTAAGAGCGATTATGGAGACTCAGGAAGGTCTTACCGAGGTTACGGACAGCTTCGTTGAAGGCGATCCGACTTTGCAGGTCATCATCGACCGCGATAAGGCTATGGAGTACGGACTTACCGTCGCTCAGATCTATGCGGGTATCGCAGGTCATACATCCACGAGCGTGGATGCCGTAACGATAACTGTTGACGGCAACGATATGACCGTAAGCATCGTTGACAATATGGATGAACTCACAAGAGAGAATCTTATGGATATCGAGTTCGAAGCAGTTGATATGATGGGTGCGTCTTCAGTTTCAGCAGGTGCCGATCAGAGCTCATTCTCTTCACTCGAGGATATGTTCGCGGGATTCACTGAAGATACTGATGCCGAGACTGATGGCGAAGATCAGATCGAAGAGGTCGTTGAAGAGGAAGAAGAGGAGGAGTCCAATATCCATACTCTGTCCGAGTTCGCGACAGTCGTCGAGACCGTATCTTCAGCATCTATCTCAAGAGAGAATCTCGTAAGATATGTAACAGTAAGCTCCGTAATGGAGGAAGGTTATAACGCGACTCTCGTATCACGAGAGCTCGAGCCCAGGATCGATGAATATGCGAAGACGCTGCCTGACGGTTATTCGCTTAATATCGGAGGTGAGTCCGAGCAGGTAAACGACCTTGTAAGACAGATGATCCTCATGGCGGCGTTAGGTCTCCTGTTTATCTATCTTGTAATGGTAGCGCAATTCCAGAGCCTCCTGTCGCCGTTTATCATCCTGTTTACCGTACCTCTGGCTTTCACGGGCGGTATGCTGGGTCTTCTTGTGGCAGGAGAGCAGTTATCGATGCTTTCGATGCTCGGCTTCGTTATCCTGATGGGTACCGTCGTTAATAACGGTATCGTATTCGTTGACTATGTTAACCAGTTAAGAATCGGCGGTCTTGAAAGACGTGATGCCCTCGTCGCGACCGGTATGACGCGTATGAGACCTATCCTCATGACGGCTCTTACCACTATCCTTGCCATGTCCATGATGATCTTCGGATCGGGAATGGCTTCGCAGCTCGGACGAGGCATGTCCATCGTAATCGCTGGCGGACTTCTCTACGCGACGTTCATGACGCTTTATATCGTGCCTGTTATGTACGATATCCTGTTCAAGAAGCCTCCTGTCAACGTCGATGTCGGCAGTGATATGGACGAGGAGATCGACGATGCTGCCGAGTTCCTTGAGAAGATGGGCTTGAAGAAGGCTTGAACTATCTGAGGCAAAACTGAATTATCGTCAAATGTAAATTGACTTTATTTGACCTTAATGCTATCTTGTATTTGGCACTCGAAGTACTCGAGTGCTAATACGAAGCGAAAGGAGCATTAAGGATGTCCGTAGAAGACCGTAAAATGAAGGTTTTACAGGCTATCGTCGATGATTATGTCACCACGAACGAGCCCGTAGGATCGAAGTCCCTGATCGAGAGACACAACTTCCCCGTAAGTTCCGCGACGCTCCGTAATGATATGGCAGAGCTCGAGAGAATGGGTTTGATCGAGAAGCCTCACACCTCCGCAGGAAGGATCCCTTCCGACAGAGGTTACAGGGAATATGTTGATTCCCTGATGACTGTCGATCAGTTATCCGAAGCAGAGCGCGAGGACATCTCCAGAAGAATAGACACGACCATCTTCGAGGCGCGCGACCTTCTTAAGAATGCATCCGCTGCTCTGTCCGAGACCACAGGTCTTGTATCTTTGGTAATGACACCGAGACTTGCAGGATCTTCGCTTCTCCAGCTTAAGATCTTAATGATCGAGCCCGGCAAGGCGCTTGTATTAATGGTGCTTTCCGCGGGCGTTGTTAAGGATAAGGTAGTAAGGATCCCTAACTTCCTTACACCCGAGCAGTTGAAGGAGATCTCCGATTCGGTTGAGAAGAGCCTGAACGGCAAGCCTCTCGATGAGATCACACTTGTTACTCTGGCTACTTCGGTCAAGGAGACAAGGATTCCGGATTCTCTTCTTAATCAGGTCCTGTATGAGACATATACGGCGATCAAGCAGGCTGACAAGCTCGACGTCTTCCTCGAAGGCGAGCATAACATGTTAAAGCTTCCGGACTTCTCTGAGTTGAAGAGAGCCCAGAGCCTTCTCGGCACACTGTCGCACGACGGCATGGTCGCAGGTTATGTAAACGAGATCGAGAAGGAGAAGACGGGCGGCGACGATACTTACATGATAAGGATCGGACAGGAGATCGCACTTGAGGGTCTTGAGGACTGCAGCTTCATAACGACGACATATAAGATCGGGGACACGATCTCCGGCAATATCGGCGTTATAGGTCCGAAGAGAATGGACTACAGCAAAGTAATATCTCAGATTGATTTTGTTCGTTACAAGATCAATGAACAGATAAAAAACATCAACGGATAAAGGGAGGAAATAAGAGTTGATAGACGACGAGAATGATGTTCTTGAATTCCCCGAGGACGAAGAGCCTACGATAGACGATATCGATCAGGATCCCGAGGATGAGGACGAAGAGGCGGAGCTCGAGACAGGTGCTGATGATTCAGCCCGTATCAAAGAGCTCGAGGACAGGTATGTAAGGCTTTTCGCCGAGTACGACAACTTCCGTAAGAGGACCGCGAAGGAGAAGGAGGATCTTTACTCCAGCGCCGTAGTGGAAGTTACGAAGCAGTGGCTGTCGGTGCTCGATAACATAGACCGCGCACTCGACGCAGCGCGAACAGCTGCAGCGGAAGACGGAGAGACCGACGAGACTGAGGATAAGATGCTCCAGGGTCTCGAGCTTATCAAGAAGCAGGCTCAGGATGTGCTTGCCAAGATCAACGTAACGGAGATCGAGTGTGAGCGCGGAACGGTTTTCGATCCTAATCTGCACGAAGCCGTAATGCATACGGAGGACGATTCCCTGGGAGAGAATGAGGTAGCTCAGGTATTCCAGAAGGGTTATATCCTCAAGGACCGTGTGGTAAGACATGCGGTGGTTCAGGTAGCAAACTGATCAAACTATTTATATAAGGAGACAAAGAAATGTACGACATCAGATCTTCACTGGTACCTACAGTAATCGAGTCCTCTTCAAGAGGCGAGAGAGCTTATGATATCTACTCAAGACTTCTCAAGGAAAGAATCGTTATCCTCTCCGAGGAAGTCAACCACGTAACGGCAAGCCTTATCACGGCACAGCTCCTCTTCCTCGAGGCAGAGGATCCCGATAAGGACATTCAGTTCTACATCAACAGCCCCGGAGGATCCGTTACGGACGGTCTCATGATCTACGACACGATGAAGCTCATCAAGCCTGACGTACAGACGATCTGCATGGGTATGGCAGCATCAATGGGTTCCGTACTCCTCGCTGCAGGTACTAAGGGAAAGAGATGCATCCTGCCTAACGCAGAGGTAATGATTCACCAGCCTTTGGGCGGCGCTCAGGGACAGGCAACAGAGATCCTTATCGCTGCTGAGCACATTAAGGATACAAGAACAAGACTTAACCAGATCCTGGCTGACGCTTGTAACAGACCGCTCGAGGATCTGATGAGAGATACAGACAGAGACCACTGGATGACAGCACAGGAAGCACTTGACTACGGAATCGTAGACAAGATTCTTGAAAGTAAAAAATAAGAATTTGGAGGAATAATAAAATGGCAAAAGTAATCGGTATTGACCTTGGTACAACAAACTCATGCGTAGCAGTTATGGAAGGTTCGGAGACAGTAGTAATACCTAATCCGGAAGGCAACAGAACGACACCTTCCGTCGTTGCGTTCACAAAGGACGGAGAGAGACTTATAGGTCAGGTTGCAAAGCGTCAGGCAGTAACAAATCCTGACGGTACAATACAGTCCATCAAGAGAGAGATGGGTTCTGACTATAAGGTAAACATCGCTGATAAGCAGTACACACCTCAGGAGATATCCGCGATGATCCTGTCTAAGCTTAAGAGCGACGCTGAGGCTTACCTCGGCCAGCCCGTAACACAGGCAGTTATCACTGTTCCTGCTTACTTCACAGACTCACAGCGTCAGGCTACAAAGGATGCAGGTAAGATCGCAGGTCTTGAGGTTCTCCGTATCGTAAACGAGCCTACGGCTGCTTCTCTTGCTTACGGTCTCGATAAGGAAGAAGACCAGAAGATCCTCGTATTCGACTTGGGCGGCGGTACGTTCGATGTATCCATCCTCGATATCTCCGACGGCGTATTCGAGGTTCTTGCCACAGCAGGTAACAACAGACTCGGCGGTGACGACTTCGATAACAAGATCGTTGACTATCTCGTAGAGTCCTTCAAGAATTCCGACGGTGTTGACTTGAGAAACGACAGAATGGCTATGCAGAGACTTCGTGAGGCTGCGGAGAAGGCTAAGATCGAGCTTTCCGGTGTTACATCTTCCAACATCAACCTCGCATACATCACAGCTGATGCTACAGGTCCTAAGCACATGGACATCACTCTCACTAGGGCTAAGTTCGATGAGCTCACAGCTGACCTCGTTCAGAAGACAATGGATCCCGTTAAGAGAGCTCTGTCCGATGCTAAGCTTTCCACTAACGATATCAACAAGATCCTCCTCGTAGGCGGTTCCACAAGAATCCCTGCAGTTCAGGATGCTGTAAAGAATTATTTCGGCAAGGAGCCTTTCAAGGGCATCAACCCTGACGAGTGCGTAGCTATCGGTGCTGCTATCCAGGCTGCTGTTCTTACAGGTGATGTTAAGGGTCTCGTTCTCCTCGACGTTACACCTCTTTCACTCGGTATCGAGACAGAGGGCGGCATCTTCACAAAGATGATCGAGAGAAACACAACTATCCCTGCAAAGAAGTCTATGGTATTCTCCACGGCTGCAAACAACCAGACACAGGTTGACGTACACGTACTCCAGGGTGAGCGTGAGATCGCATCTTACAATAAGTCACTCGGTAACTTCATCCTCGACGGTATCGCACCCGCACCCCGCGGTGTACCGCAGATCGAGGTTACATTCGACATCGATGCCAACGGTATCGTTAACGTATCCGCTAAGGATAAGGGCACAGGCCGTGAGCAGAAGATCACTATCACAGCTTCTTCCAACATGAGTGAGGAAGATATCCAGAAGGCTATCAAGGAAGCTGAGCTCCACGCTGCTGAGGATAAGGAGCGTAAGGAGAAGGTCGACATCAAGAACAAGGCTGAGTCCACTGTATTCCAGACAGAGAAGGCTCTCACAGACTTCGGCGACAAGGTATCCGAGGAAGACAAGGCTCCCATCAACGACGCTCTTGCTAAGCTCAAGGATGCTATCGCAAAGGACGACACAGAGGCTATGAAGACTGAGACAGAGAATGTAAGTAACGTTCTCATGAAGCTCGGCGAGAAGTTCTATGCAGCTTCCGGTGCAGCAGGCGCTCAGGGTGCACCTAATCCCGAGGACTTCGCAGGTTACGGCAACCCCGGTGATGCAGGTGCTGCAGGCGATGCAGGATCCGACGGATTCAAGAGCGCAGGCGGAGACTTCTAAGGAGAAGATTAAGCGATGGCTTCAGGCGATTATTATGATATCTTAGGCGTTCAGAAGGGTTGTTCCGACGAAGAGCTCAAGAAAGCCTATCGTAAATTGGCGAAGCAGTATCACCCGGACTTAAATCCGGGTGATAAGTCCGCTGAGCAGAAATTTAAGGACGTCAACGAGGCATACTCCGTTCTGTCCGATGCTGACAAGAGACGTAAGTACGACCAGTTCGGTAAGGGAGCGGTCGACGGCTCGGGCGGCTTCGGAGGCGGCGGATACAGCGGTTTCGGTGCCGAGTTCGATCCGATGGACATCTTCAATTCGTTCTTCGGCGGCGGATTCGGAGGCTTCGGCGGTTCGTCTTCTTCGAGAAGAAGGAATGGTCCTACCAAGGGTGCCGATCTTAAGTACGGCATGACGCTCGAATTCATGGAAGCGGCTTTCGGCTGCGAGAAGGACATCACGTTCTCAAGAGAGGATCTTTGTACCTCATGTAAGGGTTCGGGTGCCAAGCCCGGAACTGCTCCCGAGACATGTCCTTCATGTCAGGGAAGAGGACGCATCCAGACGCAGACACAGACGTTGTTCGGCATGACGATGGTAACGAAGGACTGCCCTGCGTGCGGCGGCCGCGGTACCGTAATCAGAACTCCCTGTCCCGACTGTTCGGGTAAGGGCCGCAAGATCACAAAGAGACAGCTTCACGTCAAGATCCCCGCAGGCGTCGACACAGGCGACATGCTCCCGATCCAGGGAGAGGGTGAGCCCGGACGTAACGGCGGACCTCAGGGTAACCTCTACATCGAATTCAAGGTAAAGAAGCACGATGTTTTCGTAAGACAGGGTCGAAATACTTTCTGCGAGGTGCCGATCACTTTGGGTCAGGCTGCCCTCGGAGGAGAGATCGAAGTTCCTACCATCGACGGTCCTATGAAGTATCAGGTTAAGGAAGGCACACAGCCCGGCGATCAGGTGACATTCAAGAGCAGAGGTATAGTAGATAAGAATACGCCTTCTTACAGAGGCGACCACACGGTAAGATTCGTAATCGAGATTCCGACGAAGCTTTCCGAGGAGCAGAAGAAGCTTCTTAAGTCTTTCGAGGCGTCGCTTACGGATAAGAATTATCAGAAGAAGAACTCCTTCTTCGAGAAAGTCAAAAAGATATTCAGATAAGGTGTTCTGATAATGAGATGGGCTGAGTTTACTATCATTACCACAGAAGATGCGTCGGACGCGATATCCGAGATGCTCGCACAGATCGGTGCAGACGGCATTGCCGTTACCGATCCGTGGGAGATAAAAAGGATCATCGATGACCCCGCATCTTTGTCTTATGCAGACGGCGGATTTGTTAATTCCTTAGGCGAGGATGTAACTGTCCGCGCTTACTTCGCGGAGCTCGACGGACTTGTCCGCCTGGGTCCCAAGGCGGAAGAGTATGTCGACGAGTTCGACACGACCGCCATCTACGGTAATATCACGGGTTCGCGCGTGACGGTGCAAGAGGCTTTGGAGATTCTGAAGAAGCAGCTCGATAACATCGCGCAGTTCCTTGATATCGGCAAGGGTTTTGATTCCTGGAAGTATGTCGAGGATCAGGACTGGGAGAATGAGTGGAAGAAAGACTATAAGGCTTTCCGTATCTCAGACCGCGTTGTGATCTGCCCTTCTTGGGAGTCCTTTGATGCGACCCCTTCCGATGTTGTTGTGTCGCTTGATCCCGGATCCGCGTTCGGAACGGGTACGCATGAGACGACTTCAACGTGTGCTAAGTTGCTTGATACTGCTGTTGAACCCGGTCAGAAGATCCTCGATCTCGGTACGGGTTCAGGTATCCTCGCGATCATCTGCAAGAAGCTCGGTGCAGGAGATGTCGATGCAGTTGATATAGATAAGCTCGCGATCGATGTTGCAGTTGAGAACTGTGCTCTCAATGATTGTGCCGATATCAATTGTTATGTCGGCGAGCTCAAGGATGTAAAGGATTCGGGCTACGATATCATCGTCGCGAATATCATCGCTGATGTTATCGCCGCGATCGCTTGTGATATTCCTTCTAAACTCGCTCCTGACGGCAAGTTCATCTGCTCGGGTATTATTAATACCAAGCGCGAGCGGGTTGAGAAAGCACTAGCCGAGGCGAACTTCAAAGTTGTCAGAGTTGAAGAAAAAAATGATTGGCTAGCATATGAGTGTGTTAAGGCATAACAAGTTTTTTGTTGCTGTTCTAGCCGCGGCTATGTTGTTTACCGGGTGCCGCGGCGTGGTTGCTGAACCCGAATATCCTAAGGTGACGGTCAACGGTTTCGTCGAGGCGATGGAGTCGCTTAATAACCGTTACAGTCTGTCTTACAATCAGGGCGACATCGAATTGCTCGGCGGGATTTACAATAACTACTCTTATTATGCCGAGTTCGAATCCGCTGAAGTGCGCGGAGAAGACCGTGTCGGCTGTAATGTAAAAGTGGTCGAGTTTCAGACGGAAGAAGGCGCAGTGACCGCATATAACTATATGGTCAGTCAGCTGAAGAATATGGCTGAGGACGAAGAGTATGCTGATGTTACCGTCTTTACTGAAGAGGATGCATCCGACCGCAATAATTTCCTATTCAGAACCGATTTGGCAGGGGAGAGCGCTGACCCGATCAATGTCGCGAGTGACTATCGTTATGTCGGGATCTACTGCTATATGAACGTCGTCATGGTCGCCGTCGCAGATTATGATGATTCCACTTATTTCACATCCGACATGGACGAGATCTGCGACACGATGGGATTGTCGAATCCCGCGGATATGAACCGCGATCTGATCTGATTGGTTTTAACTGAATTGTTCCTCGATCATCTTGTCTACAACTCTCATATCAAGAGGTGTTATGGAAGTCTCCATGGTGAGGTATAGTCTGTCTCCGATGGTGTATCCGCTTAATGCGTATTCTCTCACCTTGTTCACGTTCTTCTGTGCATAGCCAGGATCGTCCATTTTACCTAAGTGCTCATAGTAAATTACTTTCCTGTCGCTCATTCTTAAGATAGTGAAGTCGGGATTAACAGTCCTGCTTTTAAGCTCCAACGGACATTCGTATTTATAAGGGATACCTTTTGCATCAAGTCTTTCGGCGATCAGCATCTCCGACTTCGATCTTACTCTCAGCCCCTTTTGAGTTATGTAGTATGGCTCATCATCACCGAAGCCTTTCTTCTGATAAGGCTTCGCCAGCCACTTGTTCTTGTATTCCTCATCGGGCAGGGTAACCGGACTTATCAGCTGCCTTCTTGTTTCAGGCAACTTCATATAAACATCTTCTACCGCCGGATCCGGAAAGCGCTTAAGAAACTGATCTATAAGTTTCTTCTCTTCTTGCGCCGCACGGAGGACTTTATTCAGATAAGATTTGTTGGCAAGACCTTGAATTAGTATTCTGTCGTTGCTGTCTATAAGTATTCCGTTGTCTCTTTGTCTCTCACCGACTTTATAATATGAGATGCTTTTACTGTTCTTGTGTATCCTCAATACTCCTGTCGGCATAGTCGGAATGTTCTTCTGTGCATGCTGAATTACCTTGGTAAGAAATGCCTGTCTTATAGTGAGTTTGTTGATTATCTCGTCTTGGTACATGAGGGTATTATAGACCGTCCGGAAGGCGAAAAGGACGCATTCCCGAAAGTTGGGAAAATATACGCGTTTTGGAACGAAAATACTAACATTTATCGGTGTTTGCGGGTTGTGTCCGTGGAATTTTCCAAATGCAGGACGCAAATTGATTATTTGCGAATTAATCCGCGGAAAGTTGTCTTTTCAGGGACGCAAAGTCGCAGAATGATAATGTGTCCGCGCAGCGACGTCCTCTTGACATCAGACCCCGGCTAAGTGTAAATTAAACACCGTAAACCGATGAACGAGGAGTAGTACTCGACGCATCAATCCGACAAAGAGAGTCGCGGACGGTGGAATCGCGATACGGAGGGCGAAGATGAATGGACCTCGTGAGGGCGGGCAGGAAATGGCCCGACGGGAACTCTTCCGTTATCAGCAGAGCGTGTTTGTCGGAACATGAAATGAGCGGACTGCAAATACAATAGTTAGAAGGCAGTCAAATCAGGTGGTACCGCAGTAATTACTGTCCTGTGTCTCATGGAGGCACAGGATTTTTTATTGCATCCGACATATAGAAAGGAGGCCGAAAATGGCAAAAGAACCTAAGAGAATTTTTCTGACAGAAGACGAGATGCCGACAAGGTGGTACAACGTTCGTGCGGATATGAAAAACAAGCCCGCACCGATGCTTCACCCCGGTACACACAAGCCCCTCACACTCGAGGAGATGACACCTATCTTCTGCGAAGAACTGTGCAAGCAGGAGCTCGACAACGACACACGTTACATCGACATCCCTGAGGAGGTTCAGGAGTTCTACAAGATCTTCCGTCCGTCTCCGGTCATCCGTGCATACCAGCTCGAAAAGGCTCTCGGTACACCCGCTAAGATCTACTACAAGTTCGAGGGAAACAACACATCCGGTTCTCACAAGCTGAACTCCGCTGCGGCTCAGGTTTATTACGCCAAGAAGCAGGGGCTTACAAGCATCACGACTGAGACGGGTGCAGGTCAGTGGGGAACAGCGCTTTCCATGGCAAGTGCTTTCTATCACATTCCGCTTACTGTTTACATGGTTAAGGTATCTTACGAGCAGAAGCCCTTCAGAAAGTCCATCATCGAGACATTCGGCGCTGACATTATCCCTTCACCTTCCATGACTACTGAGGTAGGAAAGCAGATCAATGCGAAGTTCCCCGGAACAGGCGGATCATTGGGCTGTGCCATCTCCGAGGCTGTCGAGAAGGCAACTCATACTGAGAACTGCAGATACGTGCTCGGATCTGTTCTGAACCAGGTAATCCTACACCAGTCCATCATCGGTGAGGAGGCTAAGCTTCAGCTTGCAAAGGTTGATGAGTATCCTGATATCGTCATCGGATGCGCAGGCGGCGGTTCTAACTTGGGCGGTATCATGTCCGCATTCATGAGAGACAAGTTAACAGGCGTTGCCGATCCTGAGATCATCGCAGTTGAGCCTGCGTCCTGTCCTTCAATGACAAGAGGTAAGTTCGCTTATGACTTCGCTGATACAGGTCATGTATGTCCTCTTGCAAAGATGTATACACTCGGTTCCGAGTTCATGCCTTCACCTTCACATGCAGGCGGACTTCGTTATCACGGTATGTCTCCTATCGTTTCGCAGCTGTACCACGACGGTTACATGAAGGCTGTTGCAGTTGAGCAGACAAAGGTGTTCGAGGCAGCTGAATTGTTCGCTAAGACAGAGACGATCCTGCCCGCACCCGAGTCTTCACATGCTATCAGAGCTGCCATCGATGAGGCTCTGAAGTGCAAGGAGTCAGGCGAGGCTAAGACGATCCTGTTCAACCTCACAGGTACAGGCTTCTTCGACATGACCGCATACCAGGCTTACAACGAAGGCAAGATGAACGACTTCATTCCTACGGATGAAGACCTCGAGAAGGGCTTCGCAAGCCTCCCTGTAATCGAGTAAACACCGCTTACAAGCTTCCTTTAAAGGCATTATTTCTGTAAAAATCCGCCTCCGGTTCAGGAAAGAACCGGGGGCAGTTTTAACGATGTTACAAATTTGCTACTGTGAATATTGCCGAAATTCTAGCTATTATATAGTTAAATTGCACCTTGTTAGTGGGTAATTTTTGTGCAAAACTAACAATGAACGTTTTACATTCTAAAAAGGTGCCAATGAAGACTGTCTTAACCATAACCGATTCTGTCGAAGGTACGATCTTTGACCTGCTGAGATGTACCGCGACGATCAAGGACTTTGGTCTTGATCCGCTTGCTGTGGTGCCTAGAATTTCCTATAAAGACAATACATCGGAAGAGAACGACGTCTCAAAGATGCTCGATTATGCTTTCAGTGAGTGCGAATTCGCAGCCCTAAGTGTTGGTTTCCTTACGGAACCTAATGTTATCAGATATATCGCGGATAAGTTGGGACAGAACAAATCGGCACCTGTTGTATGCTGTCCTTCGCTTATTTCCGATGAAGGTGAGATTCAGGTCGACGGCGAGGTTTTCGATGCGATCTGCGACGGTCTTCTTAAGCACGTTGACCTTCTTGTTGTAAACACAATGGAGGCAGAGGCATTCTGCGGATTCGGCTGCTACGCGAAGAACGATTATCTGAGAGCCGCGAAGAAGATCTTTAATGTCTACGGATGCGGTGTTTTCATCAGGGGAGACGAGAAGACCGACGGGCAGAACGTTTATTTCGACGGTGTTAAGAATCAGTGGCTCGATAACGTTAAGATCAAGCCCGGTTACGAAGATAAGTACAGTTTCCTTACGGCGCTGTCCTGCGAGTATGCAGTCGGCAATCCTGCCAACCTTGTCGCATCATTGGCACTTGAGTTTATCGCGGGCAAGGAGGAGCCAAAGGAAGAACTTAAGGCAGCAGCTCCCGTTGTAAAGGAAGAGCCCAAGCCGGCACCCGAAGTTGCAGAAGAGCCTAAGCCTAAGTATCAGGAGGAGCCCGAGGCTGAGCAGGAGGTAAAGACCCCTGTTACATCATCTCTTGTTACTCCCGGTAAGTCGCTTCGTGATATTGCAAGATTCATGAGCACACCTGCGACTGATGAAGAGACTCCTCATGCAGTAACGAGCATTATCGAGAAGAAGCCCGATCCCAAGGGTGAGGTAACGAATCTTGCAAGTTCCAGAATGCTGTTCGACAGCAAGGTAAATAGCTCGATCACGGAACTTCAGGCTCTGAAGGACAGGCTCAATAACCTTAATAAGATCGCTGATTCGGGTAAATAAGCGTGACAAGACTTTTCATGGAGAATGAAGAGCCCCAAGGCGGGTTTATCACTCTCGGTCAGGAAGATTCACATTATATTTCTTCAGTCTTACGAATGAGAGCGGGCGAGCAGCTCAAGGTCGTTCTTAAGGACGGCATAGAAGCGCTGTGTGAGGTGCACGACTGCGCGAAAACTGCAGTCACACTCAAGGTTATCGAGACTAAGCAGAATACATCGGAGCCGCCTTACAGAATCACGCTATATCAGTCCGTGTCCAAGGGCGAGAGGATGGAATTAACGATCCAGAAATGCGTGGAATTGGGCGTCTCGAAGATCGTCCCCGTATATTCGATGCGCTGCGTCGTAAGACCGGACGGGAAGAAGGATCCTTCAAGGACTGTCAGATGGCAAAGAATAGCGCTTGAAGCCGCAAGACAGAGCGGCAGGGGGATAATCCCCGAAGTAACTGAGCCTGTAAATTTTGATAAGGCTCTGGCGGCTGCAAAGGACGCGAGACTTACCCTTTTCCCGTGGGAAGAGGAGCAGGGCATGACGCTTAAGCAGACGCTCTCGGCAAAGAATAAGGAAGATTTACAAGAGATAGCCGTATTCATCGGCCCTGAGGGCGGTTACGACGAGTCTGAGGCAGAAAAGGCCAGGGAAGCGGGCGCGATCCCGGTGACACTCGGCAAGAGGATACTTCGAACGGAAACTGCGGGCGCCGCGGTACTTGCGATGCTTCTGTATCATTTCGAGCTGTAACAGAAACTTCTCTTTTTATATTAATAAGAGAGTAAGCCCTTGTTTTGTGGTACAATGATGTGTCATTAATAACAAAGGGGCAAATTACTATGTCTGAATCAATTGCAGATATGAAGCGCACTGACATGTGCGGCACATTAAGAGAAAGCGATGTCGGCAAGGAAGTCACACTTATGGGCTGGTGCCATAAGGCCCGTGACCTCGGAGGTCTGACATTTATTACTTTAAGGGACAGAAGCGGCGAGGTTCAGCTCGTTATCACTCCCGAGAGTTCCGATGATATAAGAAGCAAGGCATCCAAGATCAGATCCGAGTTCGTACTCGCGGTCAAGGGTAAGGTCGCATTGAGATCCGCTCCTAACGAGAAGATGCCTACAGGTATGATCGAGGTCAACGTAGACGACCTCCGTATCGTATCCGAGTCCGAGACACCTCCGTTCTACATTGAGGACGACAACACGGCTAATGAGTCTTTGAGACTTAAGTACAGATATCTCGACCTGAGAAGACCCGTCATGCAGAACAACATGATCCTTCGCCATAAGATCGCGAAGTCTGCACGTGACTACTTTGACGAGAAGGGCTTCCTCGAGATCGAGACTCCTATGCTCGGCAAGAGCACACCTGAGGGCGCACGTGACTACCTCGTTCCTTCGAGAGTAAAGAAGGGTTCCTTCTTCGCACTTCCTCAGTCACCTCAGCTTTACAAGCAGCTGCTCATGCTCGCAGGTTACGACCGCTACATGCAGATCGCACGCTGCTTCCGTGACGAGGACCTGCGTGCCGACAGACAGCCCGAGTTCACACAGATGGACCTCGAAATGTCTTTCGTTGACTGCGATGACGTCATGGGTATCACAGAGGGCTTCGTAGCAAGAGTTTTCAAGGATGTTCTCGATATCGACATCGAGCTTCCGCTTAGAAGAATCCCGTGGATCGAGGCTATGGAGCGTTACGGTTCCGATAAGCCCGATCTTCGATTCGGCATGGAGCTTCAGAACATCACAGAGTGGGCTAAGACACTCGACTTCGTTGTATTCCAGAATGCTATTGCAGAAGGCGGTCTTATCAAGGCTGTAGTTATCCCCGGCGGTGCTGCTTTCTCCAGAAAGGAGATCGATGCATTGGGTGAAGTCTGCAAGACATACAAGGCTAAGGGTATGGCATGGGTAGTACCTGCCGAGACACCCCGCGGATCGTTCCTCAAGTTCATGCAGCCTGAGGACATCGCAGCTCTGGCTTCCGCTACCGGCGCGGGTGCTGACGACCTTATCTGCATCGTAGCAGACAAGTTCAAGGTAGTTCATGATGCATTGGGTCAGCTTCGTCTTGCTGCTGCTGACAAGTTGGGACTCATTCACAAGGACGACTTCAAGCTTTGCTGGGTAACGGAGTTCCCTATGTTCGAATGGTCGGACGAAGAGGGAAGATTCATGGCAATGCACCATCCCTTCACATGTCCCATGGATGAGGACTTGGATCACTTGGAGTCCGATCAGGGCAATGTAAGATCCAAGGCTTACGATATCGTTCTTAACGGATGTGAGTTGGGCGGCGGTTCCATAAGAATCCACGACAGAAGCCTCCAGATGAGAATCTTTAAGCTTTTAGGCTTCTCCGAGGAGTCCGCACAGGAGCAGTTCGGCTTCCTGCTTGATGCTTTCAAGTACGGCGTACCTCCTCACGGCGGTCTTGCCATCGGACTCGACAGATTCGTAATGCTCCTTACAGGTGCAGGTTCGATCAGAGAAGTTATCGCTTTCCCGAAGGTTCAGACATCTTCCGATCTTATGACGGATGCACCTTCTCCTGTTGCCGCAGCGCAGCTTGAGGAGCTCGGCATCGAAGTAAGTTCTTCCGAGTCTGAGGCGGACGAGGACAGCGAGAATCTCGTAATGGATTAAAAACATAAAAAGGGAATAGAGAGAAAATGAGAAGACACGATAAGAGTGAGGATGCAGAGGTAAAACCCGAGAATAAGAAGCAGGAGATAATCACTGCTGCTCTTGACTGGCTTATAGCAATCGCTGTGGGCGTACTCGTGGGTATCGTTATGGTCATCTTTGTAGTACAAAGAGACAACGTCTACGGAGACTCGATGGTGCCGACTTTAAGATCCGGCTACATCGTAATGACCGATAAGGTATCGACTTATTTCAATAACTTCGACAGAGGGGATATCGTCATCCTCGACGGCGAAGATATGGAAGGATACAACCACGAAGAGTACCTCATCAAGAGGATCGTAGGTCTTCCCGGCGAGACCGTAAGGATTGCGGACGGTCACGTCTATATAAGAGAAGCGGGTGCCGCTGACTTCTATATTCTCGATGAGCCCTATCTTCCGGAAGGCATTGAGACTTACGTAATGAACTGGGGACTCGAGAGAGGATATGATGAGATTACTCTCGGCGAGAACGAGTATTACTGCCTCGGAGACAACCGTCCGGTAAGTAACGACAGCCGTAACCTCGGACCGTTCACGGACGACCGCATCAAGGGCATTGCCTTTATTATCATCTATCCGTTCAATGCGATCTCATTTCTCTGATATTAATAGGTGAAGATGGAAAGACAGGAACTGATAAGAAATTTCTGCATAATCGCACACATCGATCACGGTAAGTCGACTCTGGCTGACCGTATCATCGAGCACACGGGCGTAGTCGAGAAAAGAGACATGATGAGCCAGATCCTCGATAACATGGATATCGAGAGAGAAAGAGGCATCACGATCAAGTCCCAGGCGACGAGAATGCAGTACAAAGCCCAGGACGGCAACACATATACGCTTAACCTTATCGACACTCCCGGACACGTCGACTTCAACTACGAAGTAAGCCGCTCTCTTAAGGCGTGCGACGGCGCGATCCTTATCGTCGATGCATCGCAGGGCGTTGAGGCTCAGACGATGGCAAATGCGTATCTCGCGGTCGATGCAGACCTCGAGATCCTGCCGGTTATAAACAAGATCGACCTTCCCGCGGCACGCCCCGAGGAAGTGCGTCAGGAGATAGAGGACGACATCGGACTCGACGCTTCTTATGCGCCTTTGATCTCTGCGAAAAACGACATCAACATCGACGAGGTGCTCGAGGGTATCGTAAAGTATATACCTGCACCTCATGATCCGGAGGATGAACCTTTTCGAGCTTTGGTAGTAGACTCGAAGTACGACCCGTATAAGGGCGTAATCGCTTCCGTAAGAGTGCGCGCAGGCTCGATCAAGACGGGCGACACGATCCGCATGATGCACACGGGCAAGGAGTTCGCGATCACCGAGCTTGGCTACTTCCATCCCGGACAGTACGTGCCCGCGAAGGAGCTTCTTGCAGGCGAAGTAGGATATATCTGTGCGTCTATCAAGTCCGTATCCGATACGGCTCCGGGCGACACGATCACATCTGCGGCGAACCCCGCATCCGAGCCTCTTACAGGCTACAAGGGCATACAGCAGATGGTTTTCTGCGGTATCTATCCCGTGGACGGTGCGCGTTACGGAGACCTTCGTGATGCGCTCGAGAAACTGCAGTTAAATGATGCTGCTCTCTCGTTCCAGGCAGAGACTTCCGCGGCTTTGGGCTTCGGCTTCAGATGCGGATTCTTAGGACTTCTTCACTACGAAGTAATCGAGGAGAGACTCGAGCGCGAGTTTAACCTCGACCTTATATCGACGGCGCCTTCCGTTATCTACAAGGTACACAAGACAGACGGCACCGTGCTCGAGGTCGACAACCCGACCAACATGCCGGACCCTGCTGAGATCGACTTCATGGAGGAGCCTATCGTATTCGCGGATATCATTCTGCCGAAGGAATTTGTCGGCAACATAATGGAGCTGTGCCAGAACAGGCGCGGCGAGTATGTCGATATGAAGTATCTTGACGAGAGCCGAGTAGTGCTCCGCTACAAGATGCCGCTTAA
>JAGAXM010000034.1 GCA_017940895.1 Clostridiales bacterium
GCAATGATACCGATCCTTTAAGCACATACAAAGGAGAGTAGTTATTCTGGGCATAGTAAGTGTTGAGCATCATCATGCGCTCGTCGCCCTTGAATGTCTTCTTTATATGGGCGATACCTGCCGCAAGGGATTCTTCAAGATTCCTCTCTTCCCTTTGAACTTCATCGGCTCTCTTATACAGAGGAAGTACAAGGAAGTTTACCGCGAGGCTTAAGATGATTATCGCGAAGCCCGGATGTCCCACAATTCTGTGGGCTATCGAGAAGACAACCTCGAAGAAAAGTTCGAGCGGATATATGAATAATGTATACAGCATACTCATCTCGTACCGTCAAACTCCCATGCGTTCATGTCGATCACTTCAGTTCCGTTAAAAGCATACCAGTCATCTTCTGCAAATCTCAAGGAGTCCGGACCCGCTTCGCTCCAGTCGTTGGAATCCAAAACTATGAGAGGCATGTCATGAACCCCGTCCATTGTTATGGGATTTCCGGTAAAAGGATTAACCGGGTTATCAATAATGCCGTTGGTTGCAAGATACGGAACATCTGCATTAGTCATTATATCGTTGTTTACGGTAAAACCGGTCGAACCGAAGTCCTTTACCATAAGTATGGGATTGAACGAATCAATGCACACATCATTCATATTAAGCTGTCCGCCGAACATTACCGCATCGCCTCTGGCAATACTGTGGTCGGCTACGATAATAATCCTCGTGTTATCCCATACACCCAATTCTCTTAAGTAATCAAAGTAAAGACCGAGGCGCACATAAGCAGCCGCATTACTCGAGTAATTCTTCATGGTCTCGTAGCTGCTCATATCAAGATAATAGCCGTTGATCGGATCTGCGAAACGGTCCGCATGCTCAATATCATAGGCGATATTATCGACATACTGATAAGGGATATACTCGGGAGCCTGATAAAGCATGGCATCGTGAGTTATGTCGGAATCCATATACATGAATGTTCCGTTGACATCATCGGTGACGGTTGTGATCTCCCCTAACATCGAAAGCTCCTGGAAAGCCGCCATACCCGTTCTGTCCACGCCGCCGCTCGACGACTCGCTGAATCCGGCCTGCGGGATAGTGATATCCGACTCATAATTTACCGGAGCTTCCGGCTGGTTGTAATGACCTTCGTTATAAACGGTTGCCTGAAGGTACAAAGGCGAGATCTTAAAGATCGAATAGCAGAAGAAATTACGGAGCCATATCTTCTCCTGGAACTCTTCGAATTTATAATAATCTGCCATTACCACGCCTTCGGCATAATAAGCATTGATCCCCTCGTATTCGGGACCCGAGAATACAGACAGATCCGAAGGTGTGGAATATCCTGCGAAAGGAGGGTCAAGCAATGTAACTTCAAATCCTTCATCTCTGAACAGGAACGGCATGACCGACAAAGCTTCATTCTGAGTCTGAACAAGAGTCCTGCTTGTATCGGCATTGATGGCAGCAGGTGTATAGTCATATCCTCCGAACAGTGCCGGTGCACCGAACTTGGTCCGGTTACCGAATGACAGAGTATTCGGATAATATGTAAATCCGTCGAACTGATCATAAAGATACGGCAATTCCTCAAATACGATCGGCATAAGATAACCTGGGGCTCTGTCGAGCATAATGACCATTACGTTCTGCCCCTGCGATGAAAGCGTTATACGGGGATACTCGCTTTGTACCATACGCAGGTTGTCCCTGTATGCCTTATTGATAGGGATCATATTGATGATGCTCATGATAAGCGATACGGCAGCAAGCGCCATAATAAGCTCATTGGTGATCTTGGGTTTGAAATATGCAAGCACCGCGAAGACGATTACAGCAACTGTTACGACCGCCAGATTGACAGCCTTCTGCGAAGGAGAAAATTCGAACGGCTGAAAGTATACAAAATTAACCGATATATCGCCGAGATCATTTCCGAAGAACATATATGAGATCAAAGAAGCGGGACACAATATCATCCACACCCTGCTCATTATCACCTTGGCAGTCTTGTTAACAAGACTGAAAAAGATCCCTCCCCACACCAGGAAATATCCGGCTGCAATAAGAAAAGAATGTCCTATGTACACCAGAGGATTCTTAAGGTTCATAAGATCCATAAACTCCGAAGGCGATATCTTAACTATCGCGGACGGGATCAGCACACCGGTAAGAACCGACATGAACAGACCGCTCATGATAAACATGGTGCTGTCAGTCTTCGAATAATCCGGCAACCTAATCCCTTTAGCCGACGGTCCCTTCTTCTGCTTCCACAGAACAACAATAAGCGGAATGACAAGCGCAAGTGCTATCGCAGTAAGCCTGATGCGCCTCGAAGTATAAGGGGTATAGTAGACAGTATTAAGCCAGACTGCAGCGAACACACCGATGACGGCGAACAGGACCGACAGTACAAGACCGGGTTTCTTGAGTTTGTAGAATACATTTTTCGCGCAGGAGAACAGGTTGTTCAACGTCCAGTAGAAAACAAGTCCCGACGGAGAATCATACAGAAGCACAAGAAATACTGCTGCGATACCGTACAGCTGAATCTTGCTCTTAAGAGGCATACCCTTCGTGTAGATGATGCCCGAGACCACGTTGATGAGCGTCATCAGGATCGGGAGCACATTAATGCCGAAGCCGAATATCTCGAACATCTTATCCGGTGCACCAAGATCATGTATGGGACCGAATGACACTCCCTGCAGGATCGCGAGGTGTGACAGGAATCTGTACGCCGCCATAAAGAACGGGATCTGCAGAAGAAGCGAAACGGACTCTTTGAAGACATCAGTGGATCTGTAATCATTCTCTTTGTAGTAAGCCTGAAGCATCATGACGCGTTCGTCGCCCTTAAAGGCTTCCTTGATGCGCTTGACCATAGGCGCCATCAGATCCTTCTTAACCTTCTGTTCTTTCTCGAGCTTATCCGCTCTTGCATACAGCGGCAGAAGGAGGAAATTAACTATAAGGCTTAATATTATTATCGCGTAACCCGGATGAGGCACGATCCTGCTCGCGATCGCGAATACGACCTCGAACAACAGCTCTAACGGATAGATGAATAATGTATACAACGCACTCATCTTGTTCCGTCAAACTCCCATGAACTTCTGTTGAAGATACGATCTCCCGTGAAGGCATACCAATCGCCTTCCGAGAATGTATAAGCATCAGCATCAGCTATGGTATCCGCGCCTTCTACATTCCAGTCTTCCGAATCATATATGAGCATCGGGAAGTCTGTCTTGCCGTCCATAGTAAGAGGATTACCCGTAAACGGATTAACCGCATTATCGATAACTCCGACTGTGGCAAGATAAGGAACATCGGCATTGGTCATAAAGTCTTCGCAGACATTGAAACCGGTCGCTCCGAAGTCCTTAACCATGAGAAGACAGTTGAAGCTCTCCATGTTTACGTCACGCACTATAGTATGCCCGCCGAACATATCAACCGTAGGACCGTGATCGGACACAATGATGATCCTGGTATTATCCCAGACTCCCATTTCCCTTAAGTAATCGAAATAGATTCCGAGCTGTATGTAAGACGCTGCATTGCACTGATAATGCGACATTGCCGATGCGGAATTCATATAGAAGTCGTAACCGCCTACGGGATTCGAGAACCTTGATGCATTCTGCTCATCATATTCCCTGTTATCAACGATCTGAGCCGGCTCATATTCGGGTTCCTGAAGCATCATCGTATTATGAGGAGTTACATTATTGATATACATAAATGTATTCTGAGTGCTGTCGCTTACGTCCGTGATCAGATCAAGATTGGTAAGAACAGTGTATGCATTCAAAAATACCTGTGATACACCGGTAGACTCAGACTTGTTCGCCACAGTCTGAGGAGTCGTGAATACTTCATCGGCATCAACGGAAGATGAGAATCCGGAATCAGCCTGATTGTAATTGCCCTGGTTATACAAACTCCTCTGAAGGAACAGCGGACAGGTCTTGAACAGACTGTAACAGAAGAAATTTCTCTCCCATAAAGCACTCTGCTGAGCGGAGAAATCCGCATCGAAATTAACAAATCGACCCTTAGTAATATAAGAAGCAATACCTTCATAAAGATCGCCTGTAAACACGTCGAGATTCGGTGTCCACTCATATCCTGCGAACGGCGGATCACATATCGTGACCTCATATCCGTTATCCCTGAACAGAACCGGCAGCACAGAAAGCGCCTCGTCATGCTTTTCGATGAGAGTCTGCTCCGTGTTGCTGCAAATAGCCTCGGGAGTGTACTCGTATCCTCCGAAAAGCGCCGGTGCCGCAAACTTTGTATGGGAACCGAACGAGAGCGTGTTGGGATAGAAAGTAAAGCCGTCAAACTGCTCCTGAAGTTCGGGGATCTCTTCGAAAATAACAGGGACAAAATAACCGGGAGCACGGTCTAACATTATGACCATAACGTTCTGTCCGTCCGTCGACAGCGGGACACTTGCAAGCTCACTTACGCTGCCCAAGGACACTTTGTTGAAAGCACGCTCTATGCTGTTCATGTTGATTATACTCATCGTAAGCGCCGCAGCGAAAAACGCGAATACAACCACTTCAGTTATTCTCTTAAACACACTCGCCAGTATCAATGCTGCCGCGACAGCACAGAAAACAGCAAGGGCATTGATCACCTGCTGCTGCGCAACAAAAGTAAATGATTCATCATATATAAGATCTGAAGACAGATTGCCGAGATTCTTTCCGAAGAAAAGATATGTGACGGCAGAAGCGGGACACGCACTCCACCACAACAGACTGAGTATCGTTCTTGTATGAGGTCTGCCGAGAGCAAAGAAGATTCCGCCCCACACAAGGAACACACCCGCAGCAAGAAGAAATGCCGTAACTACATAATAGTTGGGAGATCTGTAGGTAATAACATCTATAAACTCCGACGGGGATGTCTTAATGACAGATGACGGAATAAGAAGACCCGTTAATACCGACAGGAACAGTCCGCTTAATATAAAGATAGTCCTGTTGTGCTTACTGTACTTGAATCCCTTAAGCAGCTTCGCTATGTAGGAAGGGCGCTTACCCTTAAGTAATACTATGATAAGAGGAACTATAAGAACTGCACCGAACACCGTAAGTCTCAACTGTCTTGCGTGATAAGGCGAATCATAGATCGTGTTTACATAAAGCATGATGATCGCACCTGCTGCGGCTATTACACATGCAAGTACGAAGCCCGGACGCTTGAAACGGTAGAATACATTCTTTAACATCGAGAACACATTGTTCAGTGTCCAGTAGAATGCAAGTCCCGAAGGTGAA
>JAGAXM010000035.1 GCA_017940895.1 Clostridiales bacterium
CGCTCTTAAGGATATCGAGAAGAAGGCTGCTAAGCTCGGCGGTGACGTTTATGTAGTAGCTGCTGAGAAGAAGATCTTCGACAAGGACGGCAAGGCTGTAGATCTTTTCTAATTAACAGTAAAGATTAACTTTCAAGACAGATCGCTTCATTCGAAGCGGTCTGTTTTTTTATCCAATGTATGTGATAATAAGTACATGACTGATCACATTCTTTATGCCACAGACAAGAACTACTGCGAGCTTTGCGCGGTAAGCTTATATTCTCTTCTCTCCCGTCTTAACGGAGAGGTCGTTATTCACATCATCGAATCATCTTTGGAAGAACGTAAAGATGATCTTCAGCGCATCGCAGATGAGTTCAACTGCAAGATAGATTTTATTCCGATCGAAGATATATCAAGACGGTTAGTCGAGGCTGATATACCTCCTTACCGCGGCGGATATTCACCGTATGCGAGATTCTTTATCTCCGATTATGTTGATGAAGGCCGCGTGCTTTATCTTGACTGCGATACGATCATCCGCGGTGACGTCTCATCATTACTTCATTATGATCTTAAGGGTAATCCGTTAGGCGCAGTTGTGGATCAGTCGACGTCTTTGGTTAATGTACTGATCGGGCACACTAAGGAAGACAAGTATTTTAATTCGGGAATACTGCTTTTCGATGCGGGCAAGTGCCGTGAGAGCAACGCTCCGGAGAAGTTCCTTAATGCAGTGAAAACGATCGATCTGTCGAACACATTCCTCGGCGCCGATCAGGAGATAATGAACGTCGCTTACTATAACGAGATCACTCCTCTTCCCGTGTCCGCGAACATGATGTTCACGTGCAGATTCTTTAAGCCCGCTCACATCTACAGTGTGTCATCGAAGAAGGCGTCTTCGTACTATACCTCAGACGAATTTACCGCCGCGAATAACAATCCTCTGATCATCCACTTCGCGGGCGGTGCGCCCTACCAGCCGTGGCGCGAGGAAGGCGTCTACTATATGGATGAGGACGCTGATGAGTGGTTCGCATTGTGCGAGAAGTTATATCCGGACGGCAAGTATGATCTGAACAAACTGCGCGCTATTCAGCGTGAAAGCTCCAAGCGCCGCCGCTTCTTCAATACGGCAGGCAAATTCCCCGGACTTTACTGCTTCCTTAAGGGCCGCTACAGGAACCTCAAACTCCTCCCGAAGCGCCTGCGCGCCCGTAAGAACTGATCACTCGAAGTATCCGAGATTAAGTGCGCCGGGCAATACTTCGAAGCGCACGCGGTGACCGAAGAAATCTTCGCCGTCGTAATTGCCGCATAACTGCAGCGACGGATCGTAACTTGTTATCACACCGCTGGTAGCTTTATAAGTGTGAATTCCGTTCTTGCCCTCGTGCTTGCCGTTCTTGTATTTAAGGATAAGCGATACTGCTTTTAATGTACTTACGTCATCGACTACACATACATTCGCGAGTCCGTCATCAACTGACGCATTCGGCGCGGGCGTGAAACCGTCGCCGTAGTACTTACCGTTGCAGATACTGATCAATGTATATTTATCCGTGTCTCCGGTAACCGTAGATCCGTCTTCAAGCTCGAGCTTATAAGTAAAGCGGTTGGAACGCGTGCCGAACAGATCCTTGGCAGCCGCACGGGCATATGCGGTATTACGTGTGAACTCTGTGTTATGTGCAGCGACCAAAGCTTTGGCATCAGCCTGAACCTTGGTATCGAGACCTATCGATGCGACGTTGTTAAAGTAAGACGACCACCCGGGTATGAAGTTGCCCATCAGATCAAAGCTGTCGATCTTGATAAGATCGATCGGGCGGTAAGTTACATTATCGAGGTTGGTAAGGTAATCGTATAAAGACCATTTCTTCCACGAAGGATGAACCGTCTTAACGAAGTCATTGCCGGTGCCGAACGGGATCGCGATAAGAGGAGTCTGCCTGAATGCAAGAGCATTCGCGACCTCATGTATCGTGCCGTCGCCTCCGACCGTTACTACCGCGACCGAACCCTTGTACTTAGACGATGCTTCCATCGCGACATCATAAGCGTGCCCCGGGTATTCGGTGTACTTTAATTCCATGCGGCTGCGAAGTTCGGAGTTCTCCTGAAATATACGGAGAACCGCGTCTTCGAACTTCTTGTTATTCGTCTTATTATTCCTGCTGTTGATAACCAGGATGTACCGCATTGTTAATTAAGAGATTACTTATTGATTATGTCGTATACCATATCAACGAGATCGTTCATCGTATGAACCTGATCGATGAGCTCATCAGCGATCCTTATGTCATATGCTTCCTCTACGTTGATGATGAATGAGTAAAGCTGAAGTGAATCGAACTGTAAATCCTCTCTTATATCGAGTTCCGGATTTACATCCGTCGGTGATATTCCGAATTCTTCTGTGATCATATTGAGAAGGTCTTCATAAACCTGATCCTTCTTATCTTCCATACGTTCTCGGGGGGAATCGGCGTCAGTCATCGTTTTTTCTCCTTCTTACATCTTTAGCGACGTCTTTTGCAGTCTGCCTTATCTTGTCATTATTGTCATATCTTGCTACCTGGGTATTAAGATAATCGTCAACTTCCTTTACGAGTCCGAGCAAAAGCTCCTGCTCATCTTCCGTATACGGCTCGAGTATATGCTTCGCGAGCACCTTGTGGAACTTACCGTGCATTCTTGCTGCGAGCTTGCCGTCTCTTGTAAGCGAGATCCTTACCACACGGCGGTCTTTCTCATCGCGGCAGCGTGCGACATAACCCTTCTTAACGAGTCTGTCGACTGATACGGTCAGCGTACCGACAGTGATTCCGAGGATCTGCGCCGTTTCCGTCATCGTCCTTGATTCATAAGGTCCGATCGCATCGAGCGTGTGCATCTCGGCAAGAGACAGATTCGAGAAATAGCCCTTCTGCAGGGACTTCTCCTCAGCGACAAGCACCTTCTCGAAGATGCCTACGAGTGTTTCTGCCATTTTCTGTTCGCGATCATTCATGCAAAGAATAATACTATAATCAAAGCAATCCTTCAATCGAGGTCAGATCGGGGTATGTCCCGCCGTATAAAGCAAGTCTTGTAATGCGCGCATCAAGCGCAGCTTTCTCATCGTACCCCTGTGTCTCGCACAGTGCCTTAAGCAGTACATCGGGCCTTAAATTCTGCTGGGAACCCGCATAACACATATATTCCGCGGCATCCGGCGCCGACGACGTCAGCGGCTTGATCAATAAAGGACGTATGTCCACTTTAATCTCTCTGCCTTTGGACTTCTTCATGGTCTCCACGCTCTCCTGCCCGAAAACCTTCAGCACGGCATCCGTGATACCCGGCGCTTCTATGCGGTAGGAAGCACACGTTACTACGCTCATGAGGCTGTTCTTGGGTTCGTCTATCGAGACCGCAGACAGGACACGGAGCCCGTCGGGGAGCTCTTCATTGATGCGTCTTATGTATTCTTCGGGCTCGACGGGCACTTCCATCGAGACATCAAAGTAATCGCCTTCGGTATCAAGACCGACACCGAGCGGCAGCGCGAATACGAGCATCGGTCTCGGGTTGAAGCCCTGAGTATACAGCAAAGGCAGCTCCGCCCTTCGAAGCGCTCGCTCGAATACGGCCTTGAGGTCCAAATGTCCTATGTAAGACAGCGCGCCTTTACGTTCGAAAACACCTCTGCACACATACTCGTGCTGGTGCTGCTGACGCGTCATCTGCTTTAATCTTTCTTCATTATTCATAACAGATACCCGCCTTATAACATGCCGCACCGCAGCCCGCGCACTTGGATCTGCAGTTCTCGGTGATGGTCTCGGCGTAAGCCTTCGCGCGCTCGCGCTTGAGGAACGCCTTGGTCACGCCGACATCGATAACGTCCCACGGGAGTGCGTCTTCCGTGCTCCACCCCTTGGTGAAGTCTTCCCACTTAAGGTCGTAACGGGCAAGGATCGCCTGCCAGTTCTCGTCCTTATAGAACTGGTCCCACGCCGCGAAGATGTTGCCTTCCTTATATCCGTCGAGGATGACCGGACACAGTCTGCGGTCGCCTCTTGCAAGTATTCCCTCGAAACACGAAGTCTCGACGTCGTGCCAGATATATCTGATATTGCGGTGCTTCTTAAGAAGAGCGCGAAGGTGCGACTGCTTCTCGAGGAACTCCTCCCTCGTGTTCTGCTCTTCCCACTGGAACGGCGTGAACGGCTTCGGGATAAACATCGACGTGGACACCGTGATCTCGGGCTTTCTGGACTTGCCTCCGAGCTCGCGCATCGTATCGAAATATAATTTCTCTATCTTAATTGCAAGGTCCGCGATACCCTCGACATCCTCCATCGTCTCCGTCGGAAGTCCGAGCATAAAGTACAGCTTTACCGTACTCCATCCGCCCGCGAACGCGAGCTTTAATGCAGACATAATGTCTTCTTCGTTGATTCCTTTATTGATTACGTCGCGAAGCCTCTGTGTGCCTGCCTCGGGCGCGAACGTCAGGCCGGATTTTCTGGTCTGCGACGCCTTCTCCATCAGCTCGAGCGCGAAGTTGTCGATACGAAGTGACGGCAGCGACAGGCTCTGGTGCTTCGGCTTAAAGTCTTCAAGAAGTCCGTCGGTCAGCTCGGGAAGTCCCGTATAATCGCTCGTTGACAGCGACAGCATACCGAGGTCGTCGTAGCCCGTGTTCTTCATTATCGCGATACCCTGCTCGCACAAAGTCTTCGCCGACTTCTCGCGGACAGGTCTGTACAGGAATCCCGCCTGGCAGAATCTGCATCCTCTGATGCATCCTCTGAACAGCTCGAGATAAGCTCTGTCGTGAATGACGTTGTTGTTCGGGACCACGGGTCTGGTCGGATAATCTACGCTGTCGAGATCCTTGATGATCCTCTTCTTTACAGAAGCAGGTGCGCCTTCTTCCATGTCAAATCCTGCGAATCTTCTGCCTTCAAACTTCGGCGTATATAACGACGGCACATAGACGCCCTCGATCTTCGCGAGCTCCTTAAGAAGAGCCTTACGGTCCTTCTTGCCCTCGTCCTTATACTTCTTTATGACTGCCGTGAACTCGAGGTCCACTTCCTCTCCCTCGCCGATAAATACCGCGTCGAAGAAATCCGCCATCGGCTCTATATTGCACGTGACAGGACCTCCCGCAACGACGATAGGATCTTCCTCCGATCTGTCTTTACTAAGAAGCGGGATGCCGCCCAAGTCCAGCATCTGCAGAACATTCGTAAAACACATCTCGTATCCCAGTGAGAAAGCCGCCACATCGAACTCGTTAAGAGGCGACTTGGTCTCAAGCGAATACAGCGGAATGTTGTTCTCGCGAAGCTTCGCATCCATGTCGGGCCACGGCGAGAACGCGCGCTCGCACGAACTCCACTCGGGTCCGTTAAGAACCTTATAAAGGATCTGCAGCGCAAGATTACTCATGCCGATCTCATATATATCCGGGAAGCAGAAGACCGTTCTTACCATGCCTTCCGTTATGGGCTTTACGATCTGATTCTTCTCGCCGCCGACATAACGTCCGGGGCTTTCCACGGACATCAGTACGCTGTGCGGAACCTTAACTTCTGTGTGTTTCTTGCTCACCTTGTCCCCTCGAAAGTGTTGTACCATTCAGATTCATAGTAATCGTTAACATAGTAAAGGAAGTCGCACACATAAAACTGCTTGCCGTCACCCGTCTCGAAATAATAGAACGTCACGGGCGAATCATCTGAAGTCGGGTAAGCCTGATAAGTCGTTTGAGCGACACGTTCAATGTCCAACCCCGTATCGGCGAAAGTCTTAACTTCAACCCCTACCAACTCGACATCATCGGTATCGGCTATCATGCGTGCTGTATCCAGGAAAGAATTAGCGGTCTCCTGCTCATGGCTGACCCACTCGATATCGGGCAATACGACAGAGCCGTATCTTTTATCGCCGTATTCGTTATATGCATGATACGCCTGAACGACGATCTCCCAGTCATCCATGCGGTTATCAAGGTTATATTCCTGTAAGATCCCGGCGCACTCAAGTGCCGCGTCGATGCCCGCCTGTTCGTCATCACAGCGGATAAGCCACAGACAGAAACTGTCCTGCGAGCCTTCCACGCCCGCGTCTTCGCATATGTCTTCAAGTTCATCCTGAACCTCACCGAAAACATATTCCTTAAGTGCCGAATTGAAGCTTGATCTTGTATCCTCGACACTTCCGAACGAAGACCCGTCGATACTAAGATCGTACATTCCGCTTACGACTTCATACTCGAAGCCCTGAAGATTATCGCGCACGACGATCCTTGTATAATCGTCCGACTCCTCTGTATCGATAAGTTCGCAGTCACCGTAAGTCCTTTGGGCATAACGAAAAAGTTTTCGGGGTGACTTAACGGAGCAGCCCGCCAAACTCAGGCAGACCGCACCTGTAAGCAATATACTTGTGATCTTACGCATCCTCATGTGAGGATTATAACAAAAACAGGACCGCGTTATCACGGTCCTGTGTTAATGCGAGTCAAGCTGTTATCGAAGCGACCTCTGCACAAGCGAAGCGCGGAAGCCTCGAGCGAGATAATCAGCGCAGACGAGCTTCAAGAGCTGCCTTCTGATCCTCGTAGCCGGGCTTGCCGAGAAGAGCGAACATGTTCTTCTTGTAAGCCTCAACGCCGGGCTGGTTGAAAGGATTTACAGCGAGGAGATAACCCGAGATACCGCAAGCCTTCTCGAAGAAGTAGATGAGGTTTCCGAGGTCATAAGCTGTAGCAGCAGGCATATGAACTGCCATGTTAGGAACGCCGCCGTCAACGTGAGCGAGGACTGTTCCCTGCATAGCCTTCTTGTTAACTTCGTTCATGTCCATGCCGGAGAGGAAGTTCAAGCCGTCGAGGTTCTGGGGATCGTTCGGGATCTCGAAAGATCTTCTAGCCTGATCGATGTTGACAACTGTCTCGAACATGATTCTTGCGCCGTCCTGGATGAACTGACCCATGGAGTGCAGATCTGTTGTGTTATCAACACCTGCGGGGAAGATACCGCGGAGATCCTTACCCTCAGACTCACCGTAGAGCTGCTTCCACCACTCTGTCATGTAGTGGAAAGAAGGCTCATAGTTAACCATAACTTCTGTGGAGTAACCGGATCTGAGCAAGCAGTTTCTTACTGCAGCATACTGATAGCAAGGGTTCTCAGCAAGAGGCATCTTCTTGTATTCCTTGGATGCATCCTTAGCGCCCTTCATGAGCTCCTTGATGTCGATGCCTGCAACTGCGATAGGAAGAAGTCCTACAGCTGTGAGTACGGAGAATCTTCCGCCTACATCGTCAGGTACTACGAATGTCTCGTAACCTTCCTCATCAGCGAGGCCCTTCAGAGCTCCTCTTGCCTTATCTGTTGTAGCGTAGATACGGTTCTTAGCCTCTTCCTTACCGTACTTGTTCTCCATGTAAGCGCGCAGAATTCTGAATGCGATAGCAGGCTCAGTTGTTGTACCGGACTTGGAGATGATATTCAAAGAGATATTCTTGCCCTCGATGATGTCCATCATGTCTGCAAGATATGTAGCAGAGATGGAATTACCGCAGAACAGGATGATGGGGCTCTTTCTTACCTTCTTGGAAGCTGCGTTAGCAAAAGAGTGACCGAGCATCTCGATAACTGCACGTGCTCCGAGGTAGGAACCGCCGATACCGATTACGATGAGAACATCGGAATCTCTTCTGATCTTTGCAGCAGCCTTCTTAATTCTGGAGAACTCTTCCTTGTCATAGTTTGTGGGAAGATCGAGCCAGCCGAGGAAGTCGTTTCCGGGACCGTTCTTCTTATGAAGCATGTCGTGAGCGACCTTGATCTGGGGCTCCATTCTGTCTACTGCTTCCTGACCGCCGATAAAAGGCAATACGTTGGAATAATCAAGAGTTACCATTCTATTTATCTCCTTCGAGCTTTTTTAAACGATATAGAGTATAACACCCTAAAACTATCTAATAAAAGCACTTTTTATCGCATTTTTCCTTGATTATTTGAGGAATCCGTTAATTATCTGCTCTTCGGCCTCTTCTGCCGTAAGACCTAAGGTCATGAGCTTATCAAGCTGCTCCCCCGCGATCTTGCCGATAGCCGCCTCGTGGAACAGCTCCGCATCGACGTTATTGGCCTCAAGAGCCGGCACTGCGAGCACCTTGCCGTTGCCCATGATGATCGCATCGCACTCGGTGTGTCCGTGGCACGCGTAATTACCGATAACGCATGCATCGAACTTCTGGTAGGAGTCATCCTTCGCGACCGCACGTGATACAACGTCCGCAGCCGCGCCGTCGCCGTTAAGCTCAGCGCTGTAGATGCTGTAAGCCTTCTGATCTCCGTGGGTCATGATCCTTTCCTGCACGAGAAGCTTCGCATTGGCCGCAAGCTTAGCCGTCGTCTTACGGATAGTGGAATCGACGCCCTTGATCTGGACCATCTCCATCTCCATGGCGGAACCCTCCTCCATATAGACTTCGGTCTGGGGATTAAGAAGGCGCTTGCCCGCTCCGGAACCGCTGCCGTAATGCTTTTCGACGTACTTTACGCGTGCGTTCTTGCCAACGAAAAAGCGGTGTATGCCGTCGTGCTGCGAGTCCTGCTTGCCGCAGTTGTCGATGCCGCAGCCCGCGACGATGACAACGTCGCTGTCCTCGCCGATATAGAAGTCGTTGTAGACCGTCTCCTTGATGCCCGAAGCCGAGATGACGACGGGGATATGGACGCTCTCCTTCTTAGTGCCGGGCTTGATCCTGATGTCGATGCCCGAGCCGTCTTCCTTGGATGTGATGTCGATATTGGCGGTCGTGTTACGTCCCGCAAGCTTGCTGTTGGCGCGGAAATTGTAGGCTCCGACGGGAACCTCGTGCAGATCCGCGATCTCTTCTATAAGTCTTTTCTGGATAGGATCTAACTCAACCATTTTCCACCTCCGTGAACTTGTTGCAGGGGAGCACCGCATCCGCAGTACCCGTAAGTGCCGGCAGAACGTCGTCGCCCGCTCCCTGCTGCTTTATCCTGCCGTTCGCGATGACTACGATCTCGTCTGCGATCTTGAGGATACGCTCCTGGTGCGAAATGATGATGATGGAACTGTCCTTGATGTTCTTTCTCATGTTCTCGAAGATTCGCGTGAGGTTCTGGAAAGACCACAGGTCGATACCTGCCTCCGGCTCGTCGAAAACAGAAAGCTTCGTGCCTCTTGCAAGCACAGTCGCAATCTCGATACGCTTGAGCTCGCCGCCCGAAAGGGATCCGTTAACCTCGCGGTTGATGTAATCCTTGGCACACAGGCCGACCTCCGAGAGGTACTTGCAGGCATCGTCGATCTTAAGCTTCGTGTCCTTGCCTGCCGCGATCTTGAGAAGGTCAAAGACCTCGAGGCCCTTGAACTTGACGGGCTGCTGGAAAGCAAACGACACGCCTCTTCTCGCGCGGTCCGTGATATTCATCTCGGTGATGTCCTCGCCGTCCAAGATGATCGAACCCGATGTGGGCTGAATGATGCCCGCGATCAGCTTCGCGAGCGTGGATTTACCTCCGCCGTTAGGTCCCGTGATTACGGTAAACTTGCCGTCCTGTATATCGAGATCGAGTCCGTCGAGGATCCTTTTGGTCTCCCCGGCTTCCTCAACTTCATAGGTCAAACCTCTTATCTGAAGCATGTTAAAGCCTCCTTGTTATTCATATGCCGCCGCTATTATACAACGGTTTTCGAAAATATAACAGCGTTATCTGATGAAAATGTTATAATGTTTTCTGACAAGGAGGACGAAGATGATAAGTTCCGAGATCTCAGACGGCAAGATCCATATTCTCTATCTTGTAAAGCACGCACCGGGCGTCAGCTATCAGATGCTGATGGACAAGTGTCTGCAGTCTTTGTACCTCGATTTCTTTAATTTCTCCAGGTGCTATAACGAGCTTGTCGCAGGCAATCTCCTCGACAAAGCCGTAGGCGATACCGGCACGGGCGAAGTCATCGGCTCTAACGAGACCATAAGGATCACAAGAGGCGGTGAAGCGATACTCGAGGACATCGAGAGCACTCTTAATCTTCAGACCTTAGGATACCTTAAGAAAGCCGCGGCGGAGCTTCAGGACGAAGTCCGCGACAAGAACTCGGTAAAGGCTTTCGCGAAGCCTTCTTCCGACGACGCGGGCATGTGCGATGTAACTCTTTCGACCGTAAAAGACGGCAGGAACTTCACCTGCACGTTCAAAGCACCCGCAGCCGAAGTCGACGAGATTCTTACAAAATGGCGTGAGCAAAGCAGCGATATTGCAGATGATTTCGTTGCCAAAATGCTCAATAAAGAAGATAAATAATATTTTTATTTGTTAAGTATCCGATTTGTTTCCGAACCCTGACCTGTCTATAATCCATACTGTTGATTATTAATCAGGAGGGTTATTATCATGAACAAGAAGCTTATTAAGACAGTTTCTCTCGCTCTCATCGCATCCCTTGGTTTCGCTATGGCAGGATGCGCAGGCGAGACAGCAGAGACTTCCGCGCAGGGTGAGACAGCAGCTGCAGGCGAGTTCACAACAGTTACACCCGGTGTTCTCACAATGGCTACAAACGCATTCTTCCCGCCTTATGAGTACTACGAGGGCGAGCAGATCGTAGGTATCGATGCTGAGATCGCTCAGGCTGTTGCAGACAAGCTCGGTCTCGAGCTCGTTATCCAGGACGTTGAGTTCGATTCCATCATCGCAGGTGTTCAGTCCGGCATGTATGATATCGGATGCGCAGGCATGACAGTTACCGAAGAGAGAATGCAGTCTGTTAACTTCACAACAACATATGCTACAGGTATCCAGTCCATCATCGTTGTTGAGGGTTCCGACATCACAGATCTCGACTCCCTTATCGACAGCGGCTGCATGATAGGCGTTCAGACAGGTACAACAGGTGATATCTACATGACTGATGAGGTCGGTGAGGACAGAATGGACCGTTACAACAAGGGTAACGATGCAGTTCTCGCACTTCTTAACGGCACAGTAGGTGCAGTTGTTATCGACAACCAGCCTGCTCAGGCTTTCGTTGCTGCAAATGAGGGTCTTACAATCCTTGAGACACCTTACACAGTTGAGGATTACGCTATGTGCGTAAACAAGGACAACGAGGCTTTGCTCGCAGCTATCAACGAGGCTCTCGCTGAGCTTCAGGCTGACGGAACGATCGATGCAATCATCGAGACATACATTCCTTCTGAAGAGGCTTAATCTTAATCAGACCTGCCTCTAAGGTATAAACAGTAAACAAGGCGGCGGATTTACTCTTTATTTCCGCCGCTTTCGCATTTAAAATAAAGAAGTTGTTTATTAAAGAATACGGAGTAGTGAAATGTATTTATACCAATTGTCGATAGAGGACTGGTGGAAAGACCTTAAAGACACCTTCGTCCTTAACTTCATCGCCGATGACCGCTACATGCTGCTGGTCAAAGGTCTCGGTAATACCTTCCTGGTTACATTAGGTGCAACGTTCCTGGGTATCATCCTGGGTGTCCTGGTCGCACTTGTAAGATCGACCTATGACAAGAACATCAGCGATATGCGTCCGGGCTTCGGCAAAGGCTTCCTCATCGTCCTTAACAAGATCGCTTCCGCATATCTTACGGTCATCCGCGGAACCCCTATGCTCGTTCAGCTGATGATCGCCTACTTCGTTATCTTCGTATCAATAGCACAGCACAAGACCATCGTCGCGATCATCGCATTCGGTATCAACTCCGGCGCATACGTCGCAGAGATCATCCGTTCGGGTATCATGAGCATCGATCCCGGACAGTTCGAAGCAGGAAGATCCCTGGGCTTTAACTACGCACAGACGATGCTCTATATCATCATCCCTCAGGCATTAAAGAACGTACTCCCCGCACTCGCGAACGAGTTCATCGTATTGATCAAGGAGACATCCGTCTCCTGCTATATCGGTCTTCACGACCTGACCAAGGGCGGCGAGATCATAAGATCCAGAACATATACGGCATTCATGCCGCTTCTGGCGGTCGCGATCATCTACCTTGTGATCGTCATGTTCTTCACTAAGCTTGTAGGAATTCTCGAAAGGAGGTTGAGAAACAGTGAGCGCTGATCACCTCATTTCGGTAAAAGATTTAAAGAAGTACTATAACGGGGGCGCGATAAAAGCCCTCGACGGCGTCAGCATCGATATCGACAAGGGAGAGGTTGTAGTTATCATCGGACCCTCTGGCTCCGGTAAGTCCACTCTCCTTCGTTCCCTGAACCTTCTTGAGATCCCCACTTCGGGCACCATCACATTCGAGGGTACGGATATCACATCCAAGGGCAATGACATCAACAAGTTCCGTCAGAAGATGGGAATGGTATTCCAGCACTTTAACCTCTTCCCTCACCTGACGATCCTCAATAACATGACGCTTGCCCCCCGCAAGCTCAAGCACGAGAGCCACGAGGAATCCGAGAAGTTCGCCCGCGAGCTTCTTAATAAGGTCGCTCTCGGGGACCGTGCCGATGCATATCCTTCGCAGCTGTCAGGAGGACAGAAGCAGAGAATCGCTATCGTAAGAGCGCTTGCGATGAGACCTGATGTACTGCTTTTCGACGAGCCTACGTCTGCGCTTGACCCCGAGATGGTAGGCGAAGTTCTCGACGTTATGAAGGACCTCGCACGAGAAGGCATGACAATGGTTGTCGTAACCCACGAAATGGGTTTTGCAAGAGAAGTCGGAGACCGTATAATATTTATGGATGAAGGCAGGATCGTCGTCGAAGGCACGCCCGCCGAGATCTTCGGTCAGACGGACAACGAGAGACTCAAGACTTTCCTCGCGAAGGTCCTGTAATAAAGAAAGAGGTACTACCATGGCAGAATCCACAAACACACCCGGCACACCTATCTCCGAGTACATTAAGGGCGCTTTCGCAGGCTTTTATAACCCTATCCTCGGTATCAGAGACTTAAGCGCGAAGATGTCCACAACGGCAGCAGTCGTTTTCTCGGGCGCATGTGCACTCGCCCTTTACATCCTCGCCGTTATCATGAGATCTTTCAGCGCACGCGACTATCTCGATGACGTCTTCTTCAGCATCGTAATCGATTCTTTCATCACATATGCACTCATGACATTCGGTATCGCAGGTATCGCATGGGTCATATCCAAGATTCAGGGTACAAACGGCAAGTTCTCCGAGCTCCTCGGCAAAGTTACAATGTCGATCGTTCCCGGTGCGCTCATCACTATCTGGGGTTCCGGTCTGTCCTTCGTTCCTTATGCAGGAACATTCTTCAGCATCGCAGGCAGAGCTTATATCGCTATCCTCCTGTTCGAGAATCTCAAAGACGACCGTCTTTCAGGCAGAAAGCAGTTCTTCACAGCTGCTGTCATTGCTGCACTCGGAATCGCTATCGCATATATTTTCTGATTAACAGGGCTTAGTCACTAAGCCTTCCTTAATCTCATGGGCAATGATCTGAACTACACGCTGATGTATCTGGAGATAAATCTTATCTCCATTGTGTTGGTCGCGCTCATCCACTACAAGACGGGCGGACTGACCAAGATGGTGGCACAGCGCAACTTCGCCATGGCGATCGACGCGGAGATGATATTCTTCCTGTCGGACACCATGTGCGTCACCATGTACAATGGCCTGTTCACTTACATTCCGGCTTTAGTATTCTTCTTTAAGACGGTCTACTTCCTGTCGACGTCGCTCATGTGCTTCTACTGGTTCGTTTACTTCGAGCACTTGCAGGGGACTCCGTTCGTCAAGAACAGGAAGCGCGTGCTGCTGTCATCCGTACTTGTATGGGTGATGGGAATACTTCTTGTCATCAACATCTTTACAGGCTGCTGCTTTTACATCGACGAAGACGGAGTCTACAACAGAGGAAAGCTGTTCATACTGCTTTATCTCATCTCGTATGCTTATGTCTTCTTCACATGCACCCGCGCACTTATAAGGATCTTCAAGAAACAGTATTACTCACAGCGTCGCAAGTTAATTAAGCTCGCGCTCTTCCCCGTTGTTCCTGCGATCGCGGGCATCATCCAGTTTATTAATCCCGCGCTGCCGCTCGCGTGTGCGGCACTGTCGTTCGCGACTCTGATCATCTACATGGACTGGACAGACGAGATGATATCGGTCGACCCGCTTACCGGTCTTAACAACAGGAAAATGATCGACCACTACTACAATATGTGGCGCGACGACAAGGATGATAACGCTTCCCTGTACCTTCTCATGATTGATGCCAACAAGTTCAAGAGCATCAACGACACTTACGGACACCTCCAGGGCGACAAGGCTCTGATACGCATCGCCGACGCCATGCGCCTCGGACTTAAAGGTCACAACAAAAGATCACTCATCGCGCGTTACGGCGGCGACGAGTTCGTCATCCTGATCTGGGCTGAAAGCGATGTCATGATCGAGAACCTGATCGGCCGCATCAACCGCGAGCTCAACCGTCTGAACAAGGAAGCAAATTCGCCCTACGACCTCACTGTCAGCATCGGCTACGAGAAGGCATCCTCCGACCTTCCTCTCAAGGACCTCATCGAAAAGGCCGACGCCCACCTCTACGAAGCCAAGAAAAACAACCGATAAACACCTGCGCTTGGCCGCGGACAGTGCGCTCGTCGCTACGCTCCTCCGCAACTTGCAGCGCAGGTGCTTATCGATTGAAAAACTGAGGCAAGTGAAACACCCCCTATGCTCTGCTAGTTCCGCAGGCACCTCGTGCCGAGGACCTGTTCGACGCCAAGAGCGTAGGGGGTGTTGAACATTTGGAGCCTCCAGCCGGGATCGAACCGGCGACCTCATCCTTACCATGGATGCGCTCTACCTACTGAGCTATAGAGGCGTGCTCAAAAAGCTTAAGAAGTATATCACAAAGACTATCGTAATATCAATAATCGAAGCCGTAAACGTGCTTTAACGCAAGCGCTGCGAGACGAAGTCCGGGAGTCTTCTTGTTTGACGGATGAATATTGCCGATCTCACCGCAGTCCATGATATCCGCCATATAGGTATCATGCACCGTATCGGCGACGAGCTCCTGCTGTACGCGAAGTTCAGCCCACTTAACCTCCTCGGGATCTCCCGCAGGCGGGAAAGGAGGAAGCTTGCAGAACAGGAACGGCATATTCTCATTGCGGAACAGTTCACGCCATTCTTCGATCAGAGACGTGAACACCGCCGCATATTCTGTGCTGTGTGCGCCCGTATCCTCTTCACCCTGATAGAAGATGACTCCGCGAAGTGCAAAAGGCACGATCCTCATGACCATCGCTTCGAACAGAGCACCGGGACGTCTAACGGACAGAGGTCCTACCGGAGGCGGCCATGCACCGGGACCGGTGATCTTCTCTACATCAAAGTATGTTATATAAGGATCCTTTCGCAGAACGGCATTTACCTTGTTGCAGAACTCCTCGCCCTCATCGAGGTACGCTGCCTCGGCTGCGAGGTACTCTTCCTTGGAGTTCCACTTCTCGCACTCAGCCTTAAAGATATCAAGGTAACGCTGACCCTCGGGGGTCTTCTTCAACGCATCAACCGACTGCCAGCAGGAGATTGACGTGCCTCCGAGGTAACAGCCTATCACGCCGAAATGAAGATCCTCACAGCCATCGGCGTGCTCCTCCAGGAACCTTTGGACCTCAAGCATAAAGTAGTAACCGACGCCGGTCATGCCGTAGCATGTGGATGAATCGATCACATCCCAGCGGGTCTCATCTTCTGCCTCGAGAAGCTCCTCACCGACAGTATCAAACACCGGAACATTATAGAAATGTATGCGCGTCTTCGGGCACGACGGAACTACAGTAGCAGCATCCGCGGATCTTCCCAGAGGATACTCCATGTTGCTCTGTCCGCCTGCAAGCCACACCTCACCGATATAGACATTATGGATCGTGATCTCATCGACCTGCGAATCTACCCAAAGTGTATAAGGACCTCCCGCCGGAAGAGCGTCCAATTCAATGACAAATGATCCGTCTTCTTTTAAATTATCCCCGTCCGCAATGCCTTCACTGAGGATCTCATCGCCATCCAAAATACGCGCCAGGACAGATACTGCATTGTTGTCGGCAACGCCGAAAACACGTATCTGCTCATCTCTTTGGAACACAATGTTATCTTTGAAAATGCCGTTAAGTCTCATATCAGCCTCTGTAGAATAATTCCAGGAACAAGCCTACGGGGATAAACTTCGCACCGACATGCAGCGCCTTGTTCGGCAGGCCGTATACGAACATCCTTCTGCCGTGTTTTGCAGCCTTAAGCGAAGCCGCTGCGAGCTTGTCAGCATCCGCCGCAACAAACTTACGGAATCCGGTAAACTCAGAAGACTTACCGTCGGTCGCAAGCTTATTAAACTCAGTCTCGACAGGACCGGGGCAGACGACCGTAACGGATATGCCGCGGCTTTTAAGCTCGATCGCGAGCGCACGTGAGAATGAGACTACATAAGACTTCGATGCTGCATATACTGTGAATCCGGGCTGCGGGAGATATGCCGCAGACGAACCTACATTAATGATGCGTGCGCCGCGGTTCATGAACGGGATCACTTCGCGTGTCAGCACGGACAGCGCCGTGCAGTTCAATGTAACAGTATCTGCGATATCGGAAGCATCGCGGTCAGCGATCTTACCCTTCTTACCCATGCCCGCGCAGTTGATAAGCAAAGTCACATCGGGATTCTCGCTCTGAAGCTTAGCCTTGATCACATCGATTCCTTCAGCAACAAGAAGGTCAGCCTGAACAGGCACCAGCTTATCCGAAAGCTGCGCCATCTCATTCAGCCTGTCTATGCGGCGGGCTACTATCCATATCTTATCGGGACAATCTGAAGATTCGAGAAGCGCCTTAACAAAAGCCTTCCCTATACCGGAAGATGCACCTGTGATAATTGCTGTACGGGGCATTATCAGAATATCGGACGATTAAGTTCGTCCATAATCTTATCGAGCTTGGATTTCTTCTTCTCGACAGATCTGCTCTCTTCAAGAGCTCTTCTTGCAGCCTCTTCTTCCTTCTTGATCTGCTCTTCCGTCTTCTGCACGGGAGCCGCGAAAGGATTGATTTCTTCCTTCTTCTCTGCGAAGTACGGTACCGGAGCAAGAGGAACGAATGTCTTATCCGATGTCCTTACACCGGGGTCCTTACGAGGAGCCGCAGGGGCAGGATTCTGAGGGGCGAATGCAGACTTCTTGCCAAAAGCCGACTTGGTCGGAGTCGCGGATGTGGGTCGTGCTGCAACCATCGGTCTTGACGAAGGTGTCGATCTTACCGGCTTGAAAGGCTGCACGGAAGCCGCAGGTTCGGATTCGGTTGACTCCTCGACAGAAGCTTCAGCATCTTCCTGATCATTCTGAACCTGTGCATGATTGATCGATGCCGACAACGGACGCTTATGGGGACCGGATTCCTTCTTCTCGAGAGGAGCAAAAGGAGACTTTGGTTCTTCAATTACGGGGATGGGTATAAACTGAGCGATCTGGGGACCTGCAGGCGCTGCCGGGGCACTCGCCTTCTCCTCATTCTGCTCATCCTTCTCTGCTGCATTGGTAACACCCTTGGTTCTCTTGATCGGAGCCTTGGGCGCCGCCTTGAACGGGGATACCGCAGGCTTATCGGGAATGCCTTTGTCATCAACTACAGGAGGAATAAAGCCTGTCGCAATCGCGGGTTTGTATGTCTTCTCTTCAGACTGGGCTCTCAGGAAAGCCTGCGCTGCAGCGGTTGCAGTTGCATCCGCATTAAGGCTAGTAGAATCGGGGCGATTCATCGTTGAGCTCGGAGCTCTTTTCCTGATCGACGGAACTTTTCCTGTGCCTCTGTTACCTGATGATTCGTTAAGCATCTGATGCCCACCCTCAATTATTATTCACAATAAATATTATACTTCAAAACAATATTAATCGTCATTATCGGAAGACGAACTTTTCTGTTTTTCGCGCGCTTCCTGAGCAGCCCTTCCCGCCCTCGTATTCGAGTACGCAGGACGGATCACTCGTGTGTTGGACGTCTGAAGATAACCGTTTACAACCACGGGCTTGTCACCTTCATCCGAAGGCTCTTCGGAAGACTTCTTACCGAACTTCGCGAAAAGATCTTTAAGACTCATTATCCGGCTGCTCTTTCTTCTGGAAAGGACTCTTTCTCGCAGCTTCTTCAGAAGAAGCTGAAGCAGATGCAGCGGGAGCCGCATTAGACTTAAACGGAGATGCCTGCTCGAGATTCTCCGTCCATGACTGACCGGGAATCGGTGCCGTGAACTTGAATCCGGGAGCCATCTTGATGCCTTCGGGTTCCTGCTTCGCCTTAGCGTTACCCGGGGCAGATGCAGTTCTCTTTACAGGCGGCTTGGTGCCTGCCAGTGCGGCATTGTTCTGAGACATCTGTCTGCGCTCAGCCGCAGCCTTCGCGAACTCGGCTCTTGCCTGCTGCGCCTCTCTTGCAGCTTCAGCCGCCCGCGCCGCAGTCGACTGTGAATAGTCGTGCGTCTCAGTCTTGGGAGCCTCCTGGATCTTGGTTCCCTTCTTACGCCGGATCTTCTCTACAACATCTGATACTCCGGGAACAAACTCCAGTGCAAGATTACCGCCGCGCAGACCTCTGCTCTTGAGCATAAAGTATCTTGTTCCGAGAACGGCTATGATGATGACACCGATAGCAACCTTCTTGAAAGGGAAATTTACTGTCGAGTTATTGAATGAAAGTGTGCTTCCGCTCATATGAGGGAAAGGAGTAGGTGTGGGAGTTACGGTAACGAGATTACCCTGTGCATCCATAATGACGATAGGTACTGTCGTCTCTTCGGTCTCGACTGTCTCTGCAGCCTCTTCGGATTCTTCCGGCTCATCACTATCGTTATTATTGTTGTTATTTCCGCCGTTGTTTCCGCCCTGAGGATCTGCCGCAGGAGCAGGATCTGCCGGAGCCGCTGCAGGGTCTGCCGCGGGCTGTGCGTCTGCAGGAACTGCCGCAGGATCTGCTGCAGGTACCACGCCGGGATCAACTGCAGGTGCCGCGCCGGGATCTGCCGCAGGCTGAACACCGGGATCAACAACAGGCGCGGGCTGTACGCCCGGATCGACTGCAGGTGCAGGCTGTACACCCGGATCGACTGCCGGCTGCACAGGATCAGGCTGCACAGGTGCGGGAGTAGTCGCCGCCGGTACAGGTGAAGGAGAAGGCGAAGGTGACGGTGAAGGTGACGGACTGGGAGAAGGAGTTGCTTCAGAGCTTCCTCCGCACTCAACCCTGGTCAACGATACGGAAGTGATATTCTCACCTCTTACATATATGCAGTACCATGACTGGACAGTATTGATATTACTATTGGAAACCGTAAGCGTACACGTTCCCGAACTGCCGCTTACAGTACCTTCATGATCTAGAGAATCAAAGCATCTCGTAAGAGTTCCGTCTACTGTTACTGTACACGTTATCGTCTCACCGGCAGAAGCATTGGAAATATAGATAGGGATCTGACCCGTACTGCCCCACGCCTGTCCGCTGCCGGAGCTGACACTGGCCATCGCCAATACATTGCCTGAATTAACAAACACATACCCGCATGTAAAAAACAGCAGGATCAAAACAGCAAAAATCTTGGAAAATACTCTTCGAGTCACAGCGTAAGCCCCCAAACACTTTGATTCTGAATACATCACCCAATATGTTCCTATCTTTTAGATTATAAGACGCGCCAAAAACCTATTCAATTTAATTCCTTTGATATTTGTCAATCTTTGCGCACCGTTTTCTTGCCGAGCGTATACACCGCAAATCCTCCTGCAACGAGCACAAGAGCAACCGCTGCGCCGATCACGATCTTAAGTGCGTTGCCCAAAGTCCCCGTTACGGTATCGCCGGATATTATGGTCTCCCCCGTACCTTCGACGACCGCACCGCTGCCGGTATCACCCGTTGTAACAGCCCCGTCAGAAGAAACCGATGCACCCGGGTTTACTACAGGCACAGCCTCAAGTCCGGAGAAGTCGCTTAAACAGATGCCGTTGTCACCTAATGCGATCACATGATCGAGACCGATGAAGTTGCCGTCGGCATCCTGCCAGAGAACCTCGCGCACGAAGTTATACTTCTCGGTATCCCACGTAACGAAGTCGTCGAGCACGAGTCCGCCCGTGTCGCCCGAGTTCGCATTGAAGCACCAGAATGTGTGATTAAGATGATAGTCCGCGATAAGCTGGCGCATGTACGTCATCCATGTCAGGTTATCGCCGCTCATGAAGCCGCCCCACTCACCGATAAGCAAAGGAGCGATCTGCTCCTCGTCGATGTAGAGCCATGCGTCGTGCCAGTAATCCTCATAGAGAGACTCGTACGTAAATCCTCCCTCGAACCAGGGCTGCGCGTAGACCGCGGGACCATAGTCGTGAGGTGAATATACAACCTGTGCATTACGCTCGGGAGAACCGAAGTCGATCGGATAATCCGCGACTGCACGGAGGTTGCCGCCCCACCATGAGTTATAGTAATCATCATCGTTGGTCGAGGTAAAGTTGTTCGCGACAGGATCGATAGGATAGATCTGAATACCCTCGATGACGATCAGCGCATGAGGGTTGTTATCGAGGATAATATTGCCCGCAGTCTGCGCGACATATCTCCAGTTGTTCGCATCTTCGGAGTCATTCCAGATCGCGTGGTCGGGCTCTGAAGCCTTGCCGTGAGGCTCGTTCTTCAGGTCGTACGCGATGATCGTGTCGTTATTCGCATAGCGCGCGGAAAGCCAGTCGAGCGCCTCATAGAAGTCATCGACCGTCATGGAATCCGTGTACCACAAAGGAAGATTGTGTCCCATCGCATCCGTCGGGAGCGAGTGAATATCGATCATGACTTTGACACCGTTCGCCGCGAGGATATCGAGCGCATAATCAAAAATCTCGAGCGAGTTCATCGACTCCAGCTCGGGGTTGTACGCGTGATTATAGTTAGCCTCGGGATACTCGCCGTTGCTCCACTGCAGCAAAAGCTCCGCCGACATCGGGATACGAAGCAGGTTAAAGCCGTGGTCCGCGATGGACTCGAGTGCCTCGCGCATATTGCATGCCCACACCCCGTCGAAAAGATTACTCCCGGTGTTATAACCGAACCAGTTACATCCCGTAAGCCACACCTCTGTGCCGTTCTGGTCGACGATGCGGTCGCCGTCGGTCGTAAGCCAGTCGTCACCCTGAACGAACTCGATACTGCTGTAATCGGAAGACGCCGGTTCTTCACCGTCAGAACTCTGCTGTTCAGAAGACTGAGTCTCGGAAGTCTGCGAAGGAGTCGAACCCGTGCCCGATCCCGTAACGGATACCAACGAAATATTATTTATATTCGAACCTGTTACCTGAATACCGACATTGCCGTCGAAGCCCCACGAATTGGGACCTGAAGCAGAAACTGTCGCGGTAACCTGACTTCCCGATATCACATAAGAATCGAATCCCCAGCCGGATGCCGAGCTTACCGTGCCGCCGAAGTCGACGACCACTTCAATCTGTCCGTAGCCCGAGCAGCCGGACAGATTAAGAGTTATCTGACCGCCGTCACCCCACGGATTTGTCGACTCGACATTCGCCGAAGCCTCGGCTCTTACGAACTCATACACTGCAGGGGAATATACAGAAAACACCGCGAGCATTAAGCTCGCGGTGAGAATGGCTGTTGCAACCTTTATCAATGATTTCTTCATAGGATCACTTCTTAAATCTGGAATCTACTACTCTTACCATCTTACCTTCGGATCTGGGCAGGGATCTCGGCTCAACGAGAAGAACCTTCGCGTGGATACCCGTGATGTTAGAGATCTCCCCCTCGATAGCCTTTGTAAGTCTCTCGAGACCGGACATCGTATCCGACATGAGGTCGGGATTAAGCTCGATCTTAACCGAGATAACATCGAGGTTGTTTACACGGTCTACATAGATCATGTAGTGAGGAAGAACTTCCTTGAACTTCATAACCGCAGCCTCGATCTGTGTCGGGAATACGTTAACGCCTCTGATGATGAGCATGTCGTCTGCGCGGCCTGTGATCTTATCGATGCGGGGTGTTGTTCTTCCGCACTCGCACTTACCGTAATGGATACGTGTAAGGTCGTGTGTGTTGTAGCGGATCATGGGAACGCCTTCCTTGAGGAGCGATGAGAATACGAGCTCACCCATCTCACCTTCAGGCAGAACCTTACCTGTCTCGGGATCAACGATCTCAGGCCAGAACAGGTCGGAGTTGATATGGATCTGATCGTTGCAGTAAGGGCAGGAGCAGCCTACGCCGGGTCCTACGATCTCCGTAAGTCCGTAGATATCGAATGCCTTAAGTCCGATCCTGGACTCGATCTGATCCTTCATCTCATGTGTCCATGCCTCTGCGCCGAAAATACCGGAACGGAGCTTAAGAAGAGACTTATCAATACCGTTCTTCTCGATTACGTCGATGATGTGCAGCATGTATGTAGGTGTGCACATGATGACCTGAGGCTGCCACTCTGTAAGTATCTGGATCTGTCTTGCAGTATTACCGCCTGATACCGGGATAGCAACGGAACCGAACTTCTGACATGCGTAGTGGGGGCCGAGACCTCCCGTGAAGAGTCCGTAGCCGTAAGCGATATGAACGAGATCACCCTTCTGCATGCCTGACATAGCGTAGCAGCGGCACAGTGCATCGGACCACAGATCAACGTCGTTAGCAGTGTAGCCTACGACCTTCATCTTACCTGTTGTACCGGATGATGCGTGAAATCTTACAAGCTGATCCATGGGAACAGCAAGTGTTCCGAACGGATAATTATCTCTGAAGTCGAGCTTGTCGCAGAAAGGAAGCTTCTCGATATCATCCATGCCCTTGATATCGTCGGGGCTGATACCCGCAAGCTCAAGCTTCTTTCTGTAGTAAGGAACATTATCGTATGTTCTTCTTACTGCGGATACGAGGCGCTTGCCGACCAATTCGCGGCGCTCTGCCTCCTCCATACACTCATTTTTCTCGTCCCAGATAAATGACTTAAACTCACCCATAACTGCTTCTTAACACTCCTGCTTTCTTTATGATCAGACATCCAGCTCGATCTTACGGCCGGACGGCTCATACTTCGTATATTTAACACCTGCGGCATCAAGCATCCTTCTTGCAGCCATCGTTCCGGGCATATCGTGATACTTGTCGCTGTCGTAGATTACTTCCTTAACACCCTTCTGGATCAAGGCCTTGGTGCAGCCTTCACAAGGGAAAAGCGTAACATAAACTCTCGCGCCTCTTAAGTCCGCAGTACCGGAATTAAGGATCGCGTTGAGCTCGGCGTGGCACACATAAGCATACTTGGTGTCGAACACTTCACCTTCTCTTGCCCAAGGGAAATCATCATCGGAGCAGCCAGCGGGAAGCCCGTTATATCCTACAGACACGATCATGTTATCGGAATTTACGATACATGCACCGACCTGTGTGCTGGGGTCCTTGCTTCTCTGAGAAGCAAGCTTTGCAACACCCATAAAGTATTCATCCCAGGAAATATAATCTGATCTTTTCTCGGACACGGAGGCTGCCTCCTCTTATATAAATAATAAAATCTTGCAAGATTTTAACACATAATGGCGCGGACTGCGATATATGCTTCACTTATGGCAGCCTGAAGGTTATAGCCTCCGCTTATACCGTCTACATCAAGAGCCTCGCCGATAATATACACTCCCGGCATTATCTTTGATCCGCATGTCTTTCTGTCGATCTCCGACAAGTCCGCCCCACCCCTTGTGACGTAAGCGGTCTCGAACTTCGGCTGTCTTGCGATAGTCATGTGAAGGTGCTTGATATTCTTAACGAACTCCTTGCGTCCATCGCGCGTTACATCCGAAGAATAAATATCCGTCACGCCCGCGCGCTTTCCGATCGCATTAGATACGGACTGCGGAACATATTTCGAGCCGAGTGTCGTAAGCTTCGTGTCGGGATGAAGCCTCATCTGTTCGAGAAGCTCCTTGTCCACTTCGGTCTCATCGCGTCCCGGCGTGAAGTCGAGTTCGATCCAGCCGTCGTGCGCATTAACGTCAGAAGGAATGTCTCTTGCAAGCTCTGTGATGGCAGGTCCCGACAGGCCGTCGTGCGTAAAGAGCACGTCGCCCTCAGTCTTGTTTTTCTTTCTGTTATCAAGATAGAGTCCCGCGCCCGCATAGACGGAGACGCCGCTTAAAGACGACGTGAATTCCTTGTCCTTCCCCGCCACAGGAATGCCGGTAAGCGCGGGGTACAGCGGCGTTACCTTATGTCCGAGCGCGCCCGTGATCATGTCGTAGCTTTTGCCGTCGGAGCCCGTCACGGGGAAGGTCTTTCCTCCCGTCGCGACTATGACTTTATCGACCGTGATCTCTCTTTTATCTTTTGAACGGATCCTAAACTTATCCCCGTCTTTAACGATATCGACGGCTTCGAAGTCCGTCTTAATGTTGCCTGAATCTATGTACTTAACCAGCGCGTCTCTTATATCCGACGCCTTATCCGACACGGGAAAGATCCTGTTGTTTTCCTCTTCTTTAAGGGGGACCTTAAGCTCATTCTGCACAAAGGTCATCACATCCTCGGGTGTGAAAGAAGACAGCGCAGACTTCATGAACCGCGACGCTTCGTGGTAGCCCTGCACGAGCTCGGAAACCGGCTTCCTGTTGGTAAGATTACATCTGCCGTGGCCCGTGAGCAGCAGCTTTCTGCCGCACTCCGTGCCCTTCTCGAGCAGGGTAAAAGATGCACCGTTTTTCTTAAGAAAACACGCGGCGAAAAGCCCCGCAGCACCGCCTCCGATAATTCCTGTTCTCGTCAAGCGTGTCTCCTGCCCGCAGCGATCGCGATCCTCTCACACAGATCCTCGTAAGTGATGCCTGTCTGTGCCGCTGCCTCAGGAAGAAGTGAAGTATTTGTCATACCGGGGAGGTTGTTGGCTTCGATAAACCAGAAGTCAGTACCGTCGTAGATCATGTCGATCCTGCCGTATGCGGTCATGCGGAGGATATGGAATTCCTCCTCGGCGATCTTCTTGGCTCTCGCCGTCTCCTCTTCAGTGAAACTCGCAGGACAGACGTGTGTTGTAAGTCCCGCCTGATACTTGTTCTTATAGTCGTAGAAACCCTCGTGAGGGATGATCTCGGTAATGGGAAGAGCCTTGCCGTCAAGGATGCTGACCGTTATCTCGCGTCCCTTGATGTACTGCTCGATGATCAAGTGTCTTTCATACTTCTCGGCGTAGTTCATGGCGTTGTCGAACTCGTCCTTGGAGTGAACGATCGATACGCCGCAGGAGCTTCCGCAGCCTATGGGCTTAACTACGAACGGCAGTCCGAGTCTGTCGACAACCTCTTCGTAAGTAATGTCTTCGTCTCTTATCGTGAACCACTTGGATGTCTTGTAACCTTCGCCTGCAACGAGAGCCTTAGACAGACCCTTGTCCATGGCAAGAACGCAGCCTGTGTAGCCGCATCCCGTATATCTTATGTCGTAAGCCTCGAGTACGGCCTGCGTCTTTCCGTTCTCTCCATTGGCACCGTGAAGACCCAGGAATACACAGTCTGCAGTCTTGCAGATCTCTATTACGCGGGGACCGAGCCACTCTTTTCTTCCGCCGTGATCGGCGATTACCTTATCAAGGTCAGGCTCCTCCTCGGGTATGTCATACGAGAACAGTTCATCCGTTCCTGTACGGAAGAAGCTTTCGACAGGATCATCATTCTCGATACCGTCATAAAGATCTATAAGGGCAACTTCATGTCCCTTGCTCAATAGTGCATTCGCGATAAGACTCGCGGACTTCTTGGAAACATCTCTTTCAGGGCTTAAACCGCCGCCTAAAACTACGATCTTCATGGCATGATCCTCCTTGGAGTAGTTCTAGTTTAGCAATGTGACTTTACCCTCAAATGTGCATATACGTTACATTTGTGTTACCTTCGCAAATATTATTCGCGGGTATCACAAAAGTAATGTGCATGTAAAAAACGGGCGGATCTTCTTTGTTAAAATTTATATATATTTTTACTATTTTCGAGGTATTATGCTCGCGATATTGTATTTGGCCGTATGTGCGGTATTCGGAATATCCTTTGTTACCATGTGTGTCCCTGACACAGCAAGGTTCTTCACGGCATGCTCTCCTTCGAAGAGCGTAGTAGCGAAGCTTCCTCCCGTATTATTCACGGCACCTGCGGGCATCATAACCGGCATGCTGTGCGTTACGATGTTCAACTACTATGCGATCTTTATTCTGAACCAGCTGATCGACGGATCCGACATGGCGCGCCGCACCGGAGTGCTTCTCACATTCGCGGTATTCATTATCCTTACGAGCGTTAACTTCTCGATCTATGTTAAGAAGCAGCACAAGAACAAGATCACAGCTGCCGACTCAGACAGCTCGCTCATCCCAACATATACACACTCGATCGGCAACGTCATCTACTACGGACTCGTAACAGTATTGCTTACGGGAGTCGCGACATTCCTGATGTTTTATACATACAGAATGGCAGACGGCATCCTGTGCGCAGGTTTCTCCACATACTCAGATCTGTCGCCGCACACAGCGATGGTATCTTCGTTCTCTAAGGGTTTTAACTTCCCGACGCAGTATATGCACTTCTCGGGAGACGGCATACAGTACCATTTCTTCTTCTATTTCCTCGCGGGTATGCTCGAGTATTTGGGCTTCCCCATCGACCTCGCGATCAATCTTCCCAGCATAATCACAATGGTATGCGCACTCGAGCTTCTCGGCGTGCTCGCAGTATTGTTCTCACGTAAGAAGGCCGCATTTGTTCTGGCTCCCGTATTCGTTCTGTTCAGAAGTTCATTCAACGTCTTCTATCAGATCAAAGAGCTTCGTACGACGGGTCTTTCACTCTGGTCCGCACTCGGCCAGATCGCCAAGAACTCATCCTGGTACCGCCAGACTCCTTACGACGACTGGGGCATCTGGGCGATCAACGTCTATCCCAATCAGCGTCATCTCATGCTCGGCGTCGCAGCGATGCTTATCATCATCATCCTGTTTACGCCTTTCGTAAGACGCATGTGCGTAAGCCTCATAAGGTCCGGCGAGACCGGCGAAGGACCGCGTGAAGCAAGATGGTTCAAGTCTTTCATAGCATCCCGCGAGGCATGGATCTTCAGAAAGTCAGACCCGCTTAATCCCTGGGGCATCACGATACTTGCATGTACACTTGCAGTTACCCTGCCCTTCTTCCACGGTTCCGCACTGATCGGCACACTTCTCGTTCTTCTTATCATGGCAGTCGTATCGGAGACAAGAGTCTCCTATGCGGTATTAGCCGCGATAGCCGTTGTATCGTCATTTATTCAGACTAAGCTTTTCGCAGGATCCGCTTCGAATGTCGTTAACTTCAAGACTTTCGCGGGATTCGTCTGCGAGGACAAGACTGCGACGGGCATCTCGAATTACCTCGTGATGGTAACGGGTCTTACGCTCATCATCGCAGCATGCTATATCATCTACATACTCGTGCGTAATATCATCGGACATAAGCCCGTCTACCGCGAGCTTCTGTTCCTCGCTTTCATAGCGCCCATGATCTTCGCGTTCAACTTCCAGGTCTCCCTCGAGATCCTCGCGAACCACAAGTTCATCCAGTTCTCGCTCATCCTCCTCGACGTATTCGTCGCATGCGGCATAAGCGAGATGATGGTACCTCCCACGAAGATCAAGGAGAAGCTTCCCAAGGCAGGTTATATCGCATCTCGCGCTGCTTTGATGGTACTTGCGATCGCACTTCTCGTGCCGCTTACGGCTACGGGCATCGCAGAGTGGTGCACATACGTCAACCTTAATAAGAACTACGTCGAAGTCGACACACGCTCCGATCTTACGGAGTGGGTCATCAATAATACCAATCCCGATGACGTTTTCCTTACACCCCAGTGGGCGATGGACCGTTTCTATCTTGCAGGCCGTCCTTCTTATTACGGCTGGCCCTACTACGCATGGTCCGCAGGTCATGATACTTATACAAGAGAATCTGTTTATTACTGGCTCATCGGCGGCTGCTACAACGATATTAATGAGTTCACCCGCTACTGTCAGGAAAGAGGTATCAGATATCTTATCGATGATCCTTCATTCTTCCACTACGAGTACCCGGCAGGCACCTACTACAACAAGGAATTCTTCGCACAGAACCTGACTCCTGTCGCATACTTCCCCGAAGAAGGAACGACTATCTACAGGATCTACTGATCTTACTTCGTCTTCATAGCGCGGACTGCGTTCAGGATCGCAAGGATAAGCACCCCTACGTCTCCGAATACCGCAAGCCACATATTCGCGATGCCTACTGCGCCGAGCACGAGGATAACCGCCTTAACAAAGAGCGCGAAGAATACGTTCTCCTTAACGATGCGCATGGTCTTACGCGCGATCAGGACCGCCTTGACTATACCCGTAGGCTTATCGTCCATGAGGACAACATCCGCGGACTCGATTGCCGCATCCGAACCCATGGCGCCCATAGCGATGCCGAGGTCAGCTCTCATGAGAACAGGCGCATCGTTGATGCCGTCACCCGTAAATGCCAGCTTGCCGCCCTGCTCCAGAAGCTTCTCGACCCAAGTGACCTTATCGGCAGGAAGAAGCTCCGCGTGATACTCGGTGAGTCCGAGCTTTTCTGCAACATTAGCTGCCACCTTCTCCTTGTCGCCCGTAAGCATAACCAGTCTTTTCACTCCGATATTCTTGAGCGCCGCGATGGCCGAAGCTGAATCTTCCTTCATCTCGTCATTGATAACGATGTGTCCCAGGTACTCCTTATCCTGCGCGATGTGGATGATGGTTCCGGTCAGGTGGCAGTCGTGCCATTCGGCTCCGCACATGTCCATGAGACCGCCGTTACCGCAGTAGTACCTCTTGCCGTCGATGACCGCCTCGATACCCTTGCCTGCGATCTCCTTTACTTCGCCGATACGTTCCTTCTCGATATGACCGCCGTGTGCACGCACGATCGACTGCGCCACAGGATGGCTCGAAAAGCTTTCGCACTCCGCCGCGAGATCCAGAAGTTCCTCTTTAGATATAAGATTCGGGTGTATGTCCTCAACCGCGAAGATACCCTTCGTAAGCGTACCCGTCTTGTCGAAAACAACCGTGTTGATCTCTGCGAGCGTCTCCATGTAGTTCGCGCCTTTGATGAGGATACCTTCCTTGGCGGCGCCTCCGATGCCTCCGAAGAAAGACAGCGGAACCGATACTACAAGAGCACACGGGCAGGATACTACGAGGAATACGCATGCTCTTACAAGCCATGTCTTCCAGACATCCCAGCTGCCTATGCCGAGAATAACGGGAGGTATTACAGCAAGAAGCAGAGCCGCGATAACTACGCAGGGCGTATACCAGCGGGCGAACTTCGTGATGAAGTTCTCTACCTTCGCCTTCTTCTCCGAGGAATTCTCCACGAGCTCTAAGATCTTCGATACCGTACTCTCACCGAAAGTACTTGTTGTCTTAACCTTGAGGACACCCGTGAGATTTACCGTACCGCTTATTACATTGTCACTGTATTCGACATCAACAGGCGCAGACTCTCCGGTCAATGCAGCCGTATTAACCGAACTTGTACCGTCTTCGACTATACCGTCGAGAGGGATCTTCTCGCCCGGTCTTATCACGATCAGCTCGCCGACCTCCACTTCGTCAGGACTGACCGTTATTTCTTCTCCATCCCTTATAACCGTCGCGCTGTCGGGTCTTATATCCATGAGGTTCGAGATAGACTTTCTCGATCTGCCGACAGCGATACTTTGGAATAACTCTCCTACCTGATAGAACAGCATGACTGCCGAAGCTTCCGGATACTCTCCTGCTCCGAAAGCTCCGACAGTTGCCACCATCATAAGAAACTTCTCATCAAAGACCTGACCGTGAAGGAGGTTGACCGCGGCGGTCTTAAGTACGTCGTAACCGGATACTACGTAAGGTACGACGTATATGAGAAGGTTCGCCCACCATGGTAAGTCTGTGAAATGTGTGATTACCGCCGCCGCTGCAAGAAGGATTCCTGCGGCGATGATACGGTATAACATCTTCTTCTGTTTACGGGTGAGCTTGAACTTCATTTTACAATTACCTTCTTATCAGAGAACTACTGTGCAGTCGGGTTCAACCTTCTTCATGACCTTAATGGCTTCCTTAAGGATCATGTCGAACTTAGCGTCGTCTGCATCGAGGATCATCTTCTGAGTCATGAAGTTTACCGAGCAGGAATTAACTCCCTCGATCTTCTCAACTGCTTCCTGCATCTTTCTGGCGCAGTTAGCGCAGTCCAGATCTTCCAGTTCAAATGTCTTTTTCATTGTTTTTATTTTTCCTTTCTTATTTATTACTCAGTAATATGTTCGAAGCCTTCTGCGATGATCGACTTTACGTGTTCGTCGGAAAGGCTGTAGTAGATCTCCTTACCGTCCCTTCTCGAGCTTACGAGATTGGCATCCTTCAGTGTCTTAAGCTGATGGGAGATCGCCGACTGTGTCATGTTAAGAAGCTCGGAGATCGCACATACGCACATCTCGCCTTCATAGAGCGCATACATGATCTTGATCCTTGTGGTGTCGCCGAAGATCTTAAACAGGTCACCTAAGTCCTGAAGCAGTTCATCGGCAGGCATGTCGTTTCTTATCTTCTTAAGAAGTTCACTGTGATCGTGTGCCATCTGTTTCCTCCTCATATGATTACTTGCTCATATGTTCATTTGCTCATATGTTACTCCCTCCTTCCCTCATTGTCAACAACAAAAACCGCGCCCCCGAAGGGACGCGGCTATTATGATCGAACGAGTTCTCCGAGCGGACTTACGCAGACGTGAAGCGTCGAGTACGTAGCGAGGAGACGAGTGAGATCATTCTTCAGAAGCTTTCGCGTCGGCGATAACCTTTGCCGATACGTCTGCCGGAGCTGGCTCATATCTTGCATGCTCCATAGCAAACCAGCCGAGACCCTGAGTCATAGCCTTAAGGTCGGTAGCATAGTCGCCCATCTCTGATGTAGGAACTTCCGCGTTGATAACGCAGCCCAATTCATCAGCGCCGATGCCCATTACACGGCCTCTTCTCTTGTTGAGGTCGCCCAGGAGGTCGCCCTGCTTATCCTCAGGTCCGTGGATTTCTACGGATGAGATAGGCTCGAGGATGATGGGATCAGCCTGCTCCATACCTGCCTTGAATGCGAGGTGAGCTGCCATCTTGAAGGACTGCTCGTTGGAGTCTACGTCGTGGTAGGAACCGTCAACCAGTGTAGCCTTGAGGTTAACTACGGGATAGCCTGCGAGAATACCCTTCTCGATGGACTCCTGAAGTCCCTTCTCAACTGCCGGGAAGTAGTTCTTCGGAACGGCACCGCCGAATACCTTCTCTTCGAATACGAGATCTTCCGTATCGTAGTTAGGCTCGAACTCGATCCATACATCACCGTACTGACCGTGACCGCCGGACTGCTTCTTGTGCTTACCCTGAACCTTGACCTTCTTACGGATGGTCTCACGGTAAGGAACCTTGGCATCTTCGAGAACCGCGTCTACCTTAAACTTATTCTTAAGCTTTGTAACCAGAACCTTGAGCTGAACTTCACCCAAGCCGGAGATTACCATCTGCTTTGTCTCTGCATTGTTCTCAACTGTGAAGCATCTGTCTTCATCCATGAGCTTCTGAAGACCTGCCATGATCTTATCTTCCTCGCCCTTCTTCTCAGGTCTTATAGCCTTGGAAAGACAGGGTGAAGGGAACTTGATCTTAGGCATCTCGAGAACACGTGCCTTGTCGCAGAGTGTGTCGTTTGTCTGTGAGATTGCAAGCTTGGCTGTAGCACCGATATCGCCTGCGCTGACCTCATCAACGGGGATCTGCTTCTTACCCAGAAGGAAGAACAGGTTACCGATCTTCTCATCCTTCTCCTGTGTAGCGTTATATACGGTGGAGTTAGCCTTGATCGTTCCGGCATTGACCTTAAAGATAGAAATCTTACCTACGAACGGGTCGGCGATCGTCTTGAAGATGAATGCTGCAAGAGGATCTTCAACCTTGCATGCGACTTCCTGTTCGGAGCCGTCAGGCAAAGTAGCGATGAGTGTGGGCTTTTTTCCTGCCGGAGGCGTATCCTTCGCGATACAGTTCAGAAGGAAGTCAACACCCCAGTTCATATATGCGGAACCGCAGTAGATCGGGTGCAGCTTACCTTCGCGGAAACCTGCGTGAACACCGTGTCTGAACTCGTCCTCTGTGAACTTCTCACCTGCGAAATACTTCTCCATAAGCTGATCGTCAGCCTCGGCAACAACCTGGTTGACCTGATCCTGGAGATCATCGATACGGTCGTTATACTCTTCGGGAAGAGGAATCTCCTCTGACTTGCCCGACTTATCGAGCTTGAACGCCTTACGGTTCATAACATCGACAATTCCGGTCATCTGTCCGTTCTCGAGGATAGGCAGTGACAACGGGATTACACTCGGTCCGTAACGGTCCATCATACGCTGTGTTACAGCCTCAAAGTCTGCGTTAGGCTCGTCCATACGGTTTACAAAGAACAGGAATGGAACATTCTTGCTGTTAAGAAGTCTTATAGCCTTCTGTGAACCTACGGATGTACCGCCCTTCGCGGAGATCATTACGATACCGCTGTCTGCGATCCTGATTCCGGACATCTCTTCGCCTAAGAAGTCAAAATCACCGGGAGTGTCGATAATATTGATCTTACTGCCCTTGTACTCGCAGCTTGCTACGGCAGCAGAAATTGAAGAACCTCTCTTTATCTCCTCCGGCTCGAAATCAAGCGTTGTATTGCCGTCTGCAGTCCTGCCCAAACGGTCAATGGCCTTCGTGCAATACAGCATTGCTTCTGCGAGAGATGTCTTGCCGGAGCCCTGATGCCCGAGCAATGCAATATTACGTATCTTGTCTGCGGAATACTTTTCCATAAGATCTTCCTCCTTCGGAGATTTTGTTTGGCTTTGACAATTAGTCAAGCACTTTTGATTATAATATGTTTGATATGCGTTTTCTACAAACTATATGAATTTTCTGTCAATAATTTTGTGCAATTTCAAAGCCTGTTTTCGGCATACAAAAAGGACCGCAGCCTGCGCCGCGGTCCTCGTAAAAATTCTTTGACAATCCGTGAGATTAAGCCTTCTTGGGTCTTTCGAAGATGAGGATGACTCTGTCTTCCTTACTTGTGAAGGACCCCATGGACAGGGAAGCTGTAGCCTCTCCGCCGAGCGCACCCTGAAGCTTACCGCCGTCATCGTTGATGACGGAGAACAGGTTCCAACCGTCCTTTGACTTCTCTGCAAGAACCTTAGCAATGCCCGCATCATTTACCTCACCGATATCATTGTGGTTAACAGTCTCGATGCAGTACTCCTTAGGACCGCCTGCAGCACCGCCGATGGCACCGGATGCGACCTTCTTCTCTATAGACTTAATGGATGCTTCAAGCTCTGCGATCTTGGCATTAAGGGCGTCTCTTTCCTTCTCCATTTCCTTTATCTTATTCTCCTTCTCTTCGATGGTCTTGATGTACTGACCCTTGTCACTCTCTTTAAGAGCAGCTTCCTTAAGGAATACGGCTCTCTTCTCTGCATCAAGAACGATCTCTTCTGCTGCAGCTCTTGCAGAGACTTCGATATTCTTGGCATCCTCGATGGTTACCTGAGCCTTCTTATACTCTTCGGAGATAGCTTCGATCTGCTTGCTCCACTCTGTAGCGGAACTCTCGAAGTCTGCGATCTTCTTCTCGTGCTCGGCAACAGCCTTGGCTCTCTCATCGTTCTCCTTGGCGATCTCGGCATCAAGAGCATCCTTACGGCTCTGGATCTCTGCGATCTCAGCTCTGTAGCCTTCGATCTCCTTTACGGATTCGTCTCTCTTGACAGCAGCCTCTTCAGCTTCGCTGATAATCTGCTGAGCCTGCTCTCTGATACCGTCGATCTCTTCCTTAGCAGCCTTCTGCTGCTGCTCGACCTCGGCGATAACCTGATCTCTTTCTGCATTGATCTTGGCAAGATCAGCTTCAGCCTGCTCCTTGATCTTCAGGGCCTCGCCTGCCTGCTGCTCGGCGATCTCACGGCCTTCCTTCTCAAGTCTTGCCTTCTCGGCTTCAAAGTCCTTCTGGAGCTTGTCTATCTCAGCCTGCTTGTCATCGATTTCTTTCTTCTTCTCGGCAAGAACTCTGTCCTGTTCAGCTCTTGCTTCTTCCATTTCCTTCTTGATTTGCTCGGAATTCTCGAGGAAATTCTGTGCCTCGTTAGCTTCTGCTACGAGCTGATCTCTCTTCTTAAGAACCTCGGCATATTCTGCATCGATTCTTGCAGCAGCCTCGTTGATCTCTTTCTGAGTCTGATCGAGCATCATCTGCCTGTCCTGTTCGGCCTTCGCTACGATCTCGTCATACTTAGCCTGACCTTCGGCTTCCTTCTCTTTCTTAGCCTGTTCGCCCTGAGATCTGGCCTCGGCGATCTTATTACGCTCGATCTGTACTTCTTCTCTTGCCGCAACAAGTTCCTTCTCGAGCTTGGCCTTCTCATCGGCTGCCTGCTTCTGCATTGCAGTAAATTCCGCATCGAGTCTCATCTTCTCTGATTCAAACTGGGCTGTGAGAGTTTCCATCTCACGATTGATCTTCTCTCTGATCTCCGCGAGTCTCTTCTCTTCTTCGGACCTTCTGGCTTCTGTTCTGGCGAGGTTCTCTTCTTCCCTCTTATCCATTACCTTCTGAGCCTCGGCCATTACAGCATTGCTGTCGCCGCCTGCCGCTTTCTGGAAATCGTACTTGCACATGGAGCAACGCGCGACATTATCGCCCATCATGACTCCGCAAACAGGACATTTCTTCATTTGATATAGCTCCTTATCAGTAAAACGTGAGATTATTATACACCAAATGCCATAAAATATTTAATTCTTTATAACTTTATTTGTTAAATTGGTACATTTATTGCTTTGATTATCGAAAAATCTCGGGAAATGCTATATGATACTTCTCAATATTTAAAAGATATAGAGTATAAAGAAAGAAGGAAGGCAACATGCATAATTCAAGGCGAAAAGTTATTGCAGGAGCACTCATGCTCGCACTTTCATTTTCGGCAGTGTCCTGCTCTCAGGACAACGGAGAGGCACAGGACGGCGCTGTCTACGGCGGCGAGGCTGTAGTAGGCATCACTCAGGAGCCTATGATCTTCGACCCCCACACGGTAGAGGCTGCAGGCGACAAGGAGATCCTCTTTAACGTTTACGAGGGTCTTTACAAGTACGATTCCACAGGAACGCTTAACCCCTGTCTTGCAACAGATGTAGTCATCTCCGACGATGCATCCGAGTATACTTTCACCATCAGAGAAGGCGTTACTTTCCACGACGGTTCCGAGCTCGATGCGGGAGACGTTGTTTACTCCCTTAACAGAGCCGCTGAGCTCATACCCGAGCTGTCATTCATCGAGGATGTTACAGACAACGGCGACAACACGGTAACAGTTACACTCGCTACCCCCAACAGTGAGATGCTTTCATACTTCACTGCAGCCATCATCCCCGAAGATTCCGGTGACACGATCGGCGACACAAGGATCGGAACAGGTCCTTTCGTATTCACAAGCTATGAGGCAGGCATCGGTATCGTTCTTACAAGAAACGAGAACTACTGGAACCCCGAACTTCCTTACCTCGATAAGGTAACATTCAAGGTATGCGCCGACATGGACTCCGGTTTCCTGGAGCTTCAGAGCGGTGCCATCGACATCTTCCCTTACCTCACAACAGATAAGTCATCTCAGCTCGACCCCGCTCAGTTCAACGTTCTCGAGCTCGGCTCCAACATGGTACAGGGTCTGTTCCTGAACAATGCCGTTGCTCCTTTCGACGATGTAAGAGTAAGACAGGCTATGAACTATGCGATCGACAGAGAAGAGATCGTTAACCTCATAATGGACGGTGCGGGACTTCCCCTCACAACAGCAATGAGCCCTGTTATGGGTGAGGCTTACGATACAAGCCTCGACGGAACTTACGATCAGGATATCGAGCAGGCACAGGCACTCCTCGCCGAGGCAGGTTATGCTGACGGCTTCGATATGACGATCACCGTTCCTTCGAACTATCTCGTACACGTTAACACTGCAGTCGCACTCGCAGACCAGCTTTCCGCAGTCGGCATCAATGCAACTATCGAGCAGGTAGACTGGGCAACATGGCTCGACCGCGTATATGCAGGAAGAGACTATGAGTCGACAGTCATCTGCCTTACATCCGACTATGCGCCTTACGATGTTATCAACAGATACATCTCCACGGCCGACAACAACTTCATCAACTACAGCAACCCCAACGTTGATGAGATCATCACAAATCTGCCGCTCACTATCGATGACGGCGAGCGCATCAGCATGTACAGAGAGCTTCTCGGTTACATGACTGAAGATGCTGCATCCGTTTACATCCAGGATCCTTACAGCATCTGCGCTGTCAACAACCGCCTGACAGGCTACGAGCTCTATCCTATGTACGTACAGGATATGTCCACGGTCCGTCTGGCAACAGCAGAATAAAGTCCCGGCATGGGCAACGAGGTCAGAACAGTATTCTCCAAGATATGTGAGTTTGTTCTCACCGCGTTGCTCGTGTCGTTTTTTACTTTCGCGGCATTCTCGATAATCCCCGGCGATACTGCCCGTGTTATGCTCGGACCCGACGCCTCCGAAGCTCAGGTTCAGCAGTTAAGGACGGAGCTGGGACTCGACCGGCCGCTTGCCGAACGCTACGGCACGTGGCTTCGGGACGCCTTCAGAGGCGACCTCGGAAACTCACTTTCATTCGGCACGCCCGTAAGCGAACTCATTTCTTCGAGACTTGCGGTAACGCTCGGCATGAGCTTTATCGCATTGATAATAGTTATCCTGGTCTCATTCCCGATGGCGGCTTTCTGCAGCAGGAATCCGGGCAACATCACAGACAAGACGCTATCGACAGCAGGGCACATCCTCTTCGCGATACCGCCCTTCGCGTTGTCGATGATGCTGATACTTATTTTCTCTAAGGTATTTCACATATTTACCGCGGGACGCTATACCGCACCCGGAGACAATTTCGGAGCTTATGTCGTAAGTCTCCTTCTGCCGTCTTTGTGCATAGCACTGCCGAAGATCGCCATGACATTCAAGTTCCTGCGAGCATCGATGATCGAGTACTCGCACAGCGATTTCGTAAGGACTGCCAAGAGCCACGGCCTTACAGACCTTCGCATAATGCTGAGGCACATAATCCCGAACTCCGCGGTGTCATCCATAACAGTCATATCGCTGGTACTCTCCGACATACTCGGAGGTTCTCTCATAGTAGAACAGGTGTTTAATCTCCCGGGGCTCGGAAGACTCCTGCTTGCCGCGATCTCAAGAAGAGACTTCCCGCTTCTTTCCGGAATCGTTCTCTATCTTGCGATCATTACCGTCATCCTCTACTTCCTCGCAGACATTTTCGCTGCGGTGATAGACCCGAGGATACGAGACAGGAGGGCAGCATGAGATCCTCCGCCAATTCCAAAAGATATCTTTATATCGGCTCAGCTTTGCTCGCGATAGTCGCCGTTTTCTTTATCATCGGTCTCATATGGACGCCGTACGGCATCAACTCGACCGATTCGGCAAGCAAATTCATCGCGCCCTGTGCAGAGCACCTGTTCGGTACCGACAATCTCGGAAGAGACGTATTCTCAAGATGCCTTGCTGCAGCAAGATACACACTGCTCGTATCGTTCGCCGGAGTCGCTGTCGCACTTGTGATCGGAACCATAACGGGACTTCTTGCAGGATACTACGGCGGCATTATCGACAAAGTAATCATGGTCTTGTCCAACAGCATCATGTGCTTCCCGGGAATCCTTCTCGCGCTCGTTGCCGTCGCGATCTTCGGACCTTCCCTTTATAACGTCATCTGGGCGCTCGGACTCGTATTCGCCCCGACATTCGCGAGGGTCTACAGATCGAGTACGATAGAGCTTCTCGGAAGAGACTACATACTCTCCGCGAAAGTAATGAAGGTAAACCCTGTAAGGATCATGTTCGTACATATACTTCCCAACCTTATGCCGCAGATACTTCCCGCGGTCATAATCGGACTTGCCAACATGACATTATTCGAATCAGGCATGAGTTACTTGGGACTCGGCGTACAGCCGCCTGCCGCTTCCTACGGCAAGATGCTCGCCGATGCCCAGAGCTACATGGTCACGGCACCCTGGCTCATCTTCTTTCCTACCCTGATGCTCGTCTGCTACATACTCGGACTTTACTTCGTATCGGAGTGGGTAAGAACTTCCGTTAACGGAGGCAGCAAATGAGATACAAGGGCAACATACTCGAAGTCAACGATCTGTGTCTGTCCTTAAGCAACGCGGACGGCGCACCGGTTAAGATCCTTAATAACCTTAAGTTCAACGTAAGGTCCGGCGAGATACTGGGTCTCATCGGAGACTCCGGTTCGGGCAAGACCATGACGGCACTCGCCGTATCCGGTCTGCTGTCAGACTTCGCACATGTGGATTCCGGAGAGATTATTTTCGAAGGGGAGGATCTTGTTAAGAAGACTCCCAAGGAGAGAAGGCTGCTTCTCGGCGAGAAGATCGGCGTCATATTCCAGGACCCTTCTTCCGCACTCGACCCGCTCCAGACCGTGGAGTCGAACTTAAGCGAGATCATAAGCATAAGGGACGGCGATAAGAGCAAAGGTCATGAGCGCATCCTCAACATGCTTAAGACCGTCGGCTTCGACGACCCCAAACAGATCGCGAAGCGCTACCCCCACCGTCTGTCAGGAGGACAGAGGCAGCGCGTACTCATAGCAGGAGCGGCTCTCATGAACCCGTCGCTTCTCATCGCGGACGAACCGACATCCTCGCTCGACACGGTAACCTCCATGTCGATAATGCAACTGCTGCACGAGATGTGCCAGGAGATGGGCATATCCATCCTCTTCATATCGCACAACCTTAATACCGTAAGGAACTTCTGCGACCGCGTCATGGTCATGAAAGAAGGCACCATCATAGATGCCGACACTTCGTGGGACATCATGGGGCAGCCCAAGTCCGCCTTCACGGCAGAGCTTCTTATGAAGTCCAAGCTCGATCCCCACGCACTCGGGATAACGCGCGGCGAAGCACGCGAGAACGCAGCATCCGTACTCACTGCGAAAAGCATTTGTGCGGGTTACAAGTATGCGGGCTTTACCAACGATAAGATGAACCATGTAGTCAACAACGTCGACTTTGACATCCTCGAAGGCGAATGCGTGGGACTTATCGGTTCTTCAGGATGCGGCAAGACCACGCTCGTCAAATCGATCCTCGGACTTATAAAGCCGTCTTCCGGAATCATCGAGATGAACGGCAGGATCGCCGCGGTATTTCAGGATCCGGTATCGAGCCTTAATCCCGCACACACGGTCCGCTGGCATCTTGCCGAAGCCTTAAGGGCTTCCGGAAGGAAGATGACACGAGAGGAGCAGAAGCCGTATTTCCTTAAGATCCTCGAAGACGTCGGGCTCGAAGGAAAGCATCTTAACCGCTTCCCTCACCAGATGTCCGGAGGTCAGCGCCAGAAAGCAGCCATCGCGATGTGTCTTGTTCAGGAACCCGCCGTCATAATCGCCGACGAACCTTTCTCGGCACTCGACGCATCATCACAGGCTTCAGTCATCAAACTGCTTTCTGATATCAATGCCAACAGGGGAACAACGATGCTCATTGTCTCGCACAATCTGCTTGTAATTAAAGCTATGTGTTCCAAAGTGCTCGTAATGGACAAAGGCAGGATAGTCGAGTCGGGCAACACGGACGAAGTTCTCGAGAACCCCAAGGCAGAAGCGACACACGCACTTCTTAAAGCCGGTAAATACGCAGTATAAGCTTTAAAGCAAATAAAAAGATCCGCGGTCTTGCCGCGGATCTTTTACATATGTAATTTAAAAATCAAGCGGAGTAACGGGGAGAACCTGAGAGCATGCTGTGTCTGATGTAATTAGCCTGAGACTGAACCTGTGTAACAAATCTAGATTCCTCGGCAGTTGCCTTATTTTTACTTCTCTGAACAGCATCAGCAATATTAAAGACTGTAATGCTTACCAAGATAATAAGGATCGCAACAACGATCATCATCTCCAGGAGTGTAAAACCCTTCTTATCTCTCTTGTTGATCTTCTCCATAAATTGCCTCTCTCCACTCGAATAGGTCAAACTTCTACATCGTCATTATATTACGGGTTAAGTAAAAAAGATAGTCCTTTATTCACAAAATCTTCATATTGTGTCCTTATTTAAGATCAAATACCCTTCGGACATAATCAATTATTTCTTCCCTGCTGTTGGAAAGTTCCTCAGACATCACTTTATCAAGCACATCCTGCATTATTTTCCCGACTTCCGGCCCTTCCGGGCATCCCAGATCAAGAATGTCTTTACCCGTTATCTCAAGCCGGTCGACCGACATGCACGGATCTTCTTCGAGGATCTGCTCATATACGTTTACTATTCCCTTTAACCGTTCGAGCCTGGCTAGACCGAGCTTCGAGTGGGCAAGTATATCCGCCTTTTGAAGCACGAAGAGCTTCTGCACGAGTTCAAAACCCAGAAGCGAAACAAACTTCTTTACAGATTTCTTATCTGCAGGGGGAAAGCTGTCGTGGTAAAGAACCAGCTCCGTCACCTCATGCTTCAGCATTTTGGAGAACTTGAGTTCATCAGCGATGCGCTCGGCGATCTTTACTCCTGCCGCGGCATGTTTTTTCATATGGCCGCAGCCGTATTCATCAACAGTGAACACCTCGGGCTTACCGATATCGTGAAGAAGAGCCGCATAAGCGACGGATATATCTTTCGCACCGTCTTCATTAACAGGAATATAGTCCAATGTATCGAGCGTATGGGTCAGAAGATCCCTGTCGTGGTACTTTGACCGCTGATCGAAGTCTTTCTGCACGGCAAGCTCCGGAACGATCACGGATATTACCTCAAGGTTATCTCTTACGGCGCGGGGGCCGAAAGGAGCGGTTAAAGTCTTTGTCAGTTCGCAGAAGATCCTCTCGGCAGAGATCTTACGAAGAAGACCGGCACAGTCCTTCATGGCAAGAGCCGTATTCTCCTCTATGGCAAATCCCGTCTGTGCCTCGAATCTTACAGCCCTTAAGATCCTAAGGGCATCTTCCCCGAATCTTTCACCGGGATCCCCGACAGCGCGTATTAATCCTGCTTTGACGTCTCCCTCTCCCAGACCGGTCGGATCTTTGATGTTGCCGTCGACGTCCATGTAAAGCGCATTGACCGTAAAGTCGCGTCTTGCCGCATCCTTTTCGATCGAACCCGTGAAGCTTACTTCATCCGGGTGCCTTGCATCGCCGTATCCCAGGTCGCTTCTGAAAGTGGTTATCTCGATCTTCTCGTTGCCGTTATCCGTATCTATCGCGACAACGGTACCGAACTTGAAAGAATTATTATCAATTACCTTATATCCGGCGCCCTCCATCAGGGAAGCCGTCACCTCGGGCACCGCATCGGTAGTCAGATCGTAGTCGTTGATATCAACTCCGCGTAAAGAATCCCTTACCGCGCCTCCGACGATACAGACCTGATATCCCGCATCCGCAAGGATATTCAAAACTTTCTTTATATATGCGGGAATTATCATAGACGTTCCAGAATCCTTGTAAGAAGATCCTCATCAAATCTCAGAAGACCGAATTCAGCCGCCTGACTCTTGATCGACTCACATACTCCCTTGATCTCGCCTGCCGGGATCTCGGGAAGCGGTATGTCATCCGGGATAGCTGCTTCATACAGCTTATCCATAAGTTCCAGAAAAGCTTGGGCAGAAGAATCCACGGTAAAATGAGCCTCCGGACTTCCGCTCATAACGGGCATTCCGGGTCTTACCTCATTCTTGACCAGATCGTTGTAGATCAGTGCCAGCTCCGGTTTTACAAACTCGAAGCTTTCCTTGAGATACATAGCCAGAACACGGCAGTAATACTTGCCGTGATCCGGACCGAACATCGATTTAAGGGAATGAACCGTCAGATGAGAGTATCCAAGACCCATATACCTGACTGCCATGCCGGCATATATTCCCGCGACCGCTATCTTCTTTCTTAAGAATCCGTCGTCGAGATTGTTCTTCATATCAAGAATATTGTCCGTAACCAGACATATCGCGTTCTTCGCACACGCTTTGTAGGCGGGATTGAACGCAGCCGCAGGCGACAGACAGCACTCTATGCCCATCGCAAGCGAATCGAAAGCAGAAGCCAAAGAGATCCTGGATACCGTTCTCATGGCGATATCCGTATCGATCACAACGATCTGCGGAACGAGGTATTCGGACATTACCGTTACCCATCTTCCGGATTTCTCATCTCTAAACTCAGCGATATTAGAAGAGATCGCAGTAGAATTATCCATACTGACGCAGCAAAGAAGGGAGATATCCTTCTTTATCTTGCCGTACCCTTCTGCCTCGAGCGGATCTTTCATGTTGTTTACCGCCATGGCAGACACCATCTTGGCACAGAAGACCTCTTCGGCTCCGCCGAGCACGACTATGGTATCACAGTTATAACCTAAGTACTCATTAAGAGCTCCGGTTATGTCGGACGAACTCGAATAATTAAACTTGATGTTGTAATTAAAGATTCGAAATCCCGCTTCTTCAAGCTTATGAATGAAGTCAGCAATATTCTTACCCGTCAGGTTAGATGACTTGGATATGATAAGGATACGCTTGCTTCCGAGCTCCTTAAGCTCGACGCATATCCTTCCCGCCTGACCGCCTTCAAGATACAAGCTCTGCGGCTCGTATTGAAGTGACTGCGCATAGGTAATGTAATTATTAACTGAAGCCATCAGCCTTTATCGGAGTTCGCTCTTTATCGCATTAAGGAAATCGTCGAATTCTTCGAATGCGGGAATATCGGGATTATCAGCCTTGATCTGCTCCGTAGATCTGAACAGGAATCCCGCACGGGAAGCCTTGATCATGGCAAGATCGTTATAGCTGTCACCTGCCGCGATCGTATCGAATCCGATGCTCTGCAAAGCCTTTACGGTAGAAAGCTTGGAATTCTCGATACGCATCTTGAAGTCCGTGATCTCGCCGTCATCCGCTACAACAAGGGAGTTGCAGAACAGTGACGGGTATCCGAGCTTCTCCATGAGAGGCATAGCGAACTGTGTAAATGTATCACTGATGATAATTACCTGAGTCTCCTTACGAAGTTCGTCGAGGAACTCCTTGGCACCCGGAAGAGGATCGATAGTCCTGATAACATCCTGGATCTGCTTCAAACCGAGACCATGCTCCTTAAGGATTCCGAGCCTCCATCTCATGAGCTTGTCGTAATCTGGCTCATCACGTGTCGTTCTTCTTAACTCGGGAATTCCCGAAGCTTCGGAGAATGCGATCCATATCTCGGGTACGAGTACCCCTTCCATATCAAGACATACTATATCCATTTGTGTTCCTGCCTTTATTAAATATAAATTAAAGTCTAAAGCATTCAACCGAGCTTATCAAGCAGAGCATTGATGCCTTCGCTTATATCATCGTAAGTCGTCTGAAAGTCTCCCGTGTACCACGGATCCGCGACAGATCTCGGATGATCCGTATAATCCAGAAGCAGACTCACCTTCCCTTCAGGGTCACTGCCTAAGATCCTCATCATATTACGGCGGTTCATCTCATCCATGCCGATGATGTAATCGTACTTATCGTAATCTTCGCGCTTAAGCTGCACTGCGCGTTTACCTTCGCAGCTTATGCCGTGCTGCGCAAGGATCCTTTGCGCAGGAGGGTACACCGGGTTGCCGACACCGTTCCAGATCTCCTCCGTGGACGTCGCAGCCGACGCCGCATCGAAGCGATCATCCAGACCCCTTCTTCTTATCTCATCCTTAAACATAAACTCCGCCATAGGCGACCTGCAGATATTGCCGTGGCATACAAACAGTATTTTTATCATAGTTACGATTCACCCTGTTATGCCAAGCTAAGCCATATATACAAGGGTTTCCGGACTATCCTTGAATCTATGGAGCTTGGCATTTTGTTCCTTATCGAGGCTTATTTTATCCGACAAAAAGGATAAAATTGGGGATAAAACTATAGATTTTATCCCTCGATATTTCAGGGTTCCGGTAAGACTTTAAACGATCTCCAGTTTGCTAACCTCTGCCTTAGCATCTTCGAATCCGACATGGGTATAAACATCAAGAGTAACACTTATACTAGCGTGTCCCATCAAGTACTGTAAAGTCTTGGGATTCATTCCTGACTTAGCCATGTTGGAGCAATATGTGTGTCTGCAAACGTGAGGCGTAATCTTAGGAAGTTCATCCTTGAAGATTCTATTATGCTTCTCAACAGCAAACTTGAAGTACTTCTCCCAGTGAAGCGAATAAAGAATCTCACCATTACAATCGAAAAAGAGAAATCCCGTTCTTCCGTCAACTGAGGGCTCACTTTTAGGCGGCTTCCGGTTAAAAATGATGTTCTTGAAGCTATCCTCAACATCCGGAGTCATAGGTATAACTCTTTTCCCCGCATCTGTCTTGGTCACCTGGATATAATATCCCTGTGCTCCATTCTTCATGAGCTGATGATCTATATTGATCGAATGCTTATTAAAATCTATATCATATATAGTTAGCCCACAAAACTCGGAAATCCTCATACCGGTCTTAAAGAGTATATACATACCATCATAATATCGGCTGAAATGCGGATCTTCCTTGATAAACTTAAGAAATCTCCGTTCCTCTTCCCTGCTTATCGCTTCACGCCTTACACTGTCGTTTACAACAACATCAACGAGTTCAAACTCAAACGGATTCTTCCTGATCAGATCATCATTTACCGCCATTTGGAACGCAGGCCTTAACACTCCACGGATAGAATGGATCGAACTATAGCTCCTTCCGTCTTGATGTTGTAGCTTGATGAGCCACACTTTGGCATCGGATATCCTTACCTGACAGATCTTTTTCTTTCCAAATGGATCTTCTTTGAGAAGGTTTACTACGGTCCCATAACCCTTCTTAGTTGTAGGTCTTACATTGATCTTGGTCTTTATATATTTCTCGACCAGTTCAAGAACGGTATAGTTCCCTCCGTTAGAAGATACTTTGTCAAAAAGGTCAGCCTGAACTTGCTTTTCCTTCTCCCTTAAAGAAGGTGTTTTCTTCTTACCAGCAGGAACAGGATCCCGGCTATCCAAACGAATGCTGTAGATCGTCTGAGTTACGCCAAACGCATCTACAAATCTATATCTGTAGCGTCCATCAGTCATCTGATACTCGCCGTTACGTAAAAGTCTACCTTTATTGTCTCTCCTTTTATTCATATTCTGGTTCCTTTCTATAGTAATAATGAAAGAACCCAGTGTGATACTCACAATATACCACACCGGGTTCTTTCCGAGTGACATCACTTAAACAACTGATACTTCATCGATATACTTTTCGAAGTTTTTACGCTTGATCATCGCTCTGTTCCCATTCATAACCACAAAATCCGAGTTCAGATTCTCACCAACTATCTGCCTCATTCGTTTTTCTCCGATATGAAAGTATTCAGCAGCTTCACGGATAGTTAGTGTGTATTTTTCCCAGGTAGGCATCTCTTTCATCTGAAGACTATTCTCTTCGTTGGAATTCCCCCGTCCTTTTAATAGCAAAGCTAAAAGATAAGCCATCTGCGCACGGTCATTCTTAGCGGGTTCCAGTGTGTGTTCTACAGTAATGTTAATGTTATTCATCATATAAAATCTCCTTATTTTTTTATTTGCGACGACTGTGACGATGTGACGATATTATTCCCATAGGGAACATCGTCATCATCCTTGATCTCATATGGCAGGTCGTCGGGTAAAAAGTCGTCACATCTACACACATCGTCACCACCATATTGTTCTTTAGGTTGCTGATCCATCTTGATAAGCGTCAGACGGGATCCGTCACGGGTACGTTCTCTCTTAAATAGAATCCCCTTTTTCTCGAGTTGTCTTTTCCTGTTCTGAAGCTTGCCACTTATAGACTGAGGTTTCTTAGTCGCACCGATTCTTTCACATAACTCTGATGCAAGACCTACAAACTCTCCGTTTATATTCACATACTCAACAATCTTCTTAAGATCGATATCTGTCTGGAATACATCTTCAACAGGCGTGCTTTCTTCAGTAAGGTTCCACTTACAAGTCGTTTTATCGAACTCCAACGTAAGCACACGCTCTTCCATATCTCTACACCGGGAGTAGAGTTTTACTGCATCATCATACTTTTCCTTACGGAAGATAAATGCTCCGTCTGCCGATCCGAATAATCCGTTAGTACCGGATATATCATCGAACGGATCCGATGTCTTCATCTTCCTGACATGATGAATCACAAGAATTGTGATATTATGTGCAAGTGAGAATTCGTGAAGTGTTCTCATTGTATTGTAATCAGTTAGATACGCATTATTGGCAGTGGTCAGTTCGCCTCTGACTGCTGCTAAAGTATCTATGATGATCAATCCTATATCAGGATGCAGTTTCAATTGTTCGCCTAATTGCTTTGTCAGATTCGTATCTATAGTCATCGATTCCGTACTGTAGTAAAACGAACCCCTGTAATCATCTGCGATGCTTAATACTCTGTCCTGTAATCGCCTTTCTCCGTCTTCAAGACAGAGATAAAGGACTGCCTTCTGCACCACATCGTAACCCCAAAACTTCTTGCCCGAACTGACGTGCAATCCGATATCTAAAGCCAACCATGACTTCCCAATCTTAGAGCTTCCGCAAAACAGGAAAACTCCACAACCCGGAAGAAGGTTGTCTATAAGCGGATCGATCTGCTCAAATTCTTTGTCGGCAAGTTCGCTAAGCGAACTAACCTCCAAAGGTTTATATGATATGTTCATACTTACCTCCTATAGTTCCTTATATTCCCTTTGTTTATAGGAACAGGTTTTATATCCACCGGCTTTATATCCGGCGCATACGCTTTCTTCATGATTTCATCGGAAGAAACCACTATCAGATCGCAAAGCTTGATCTTTCTTTTCAGTTCCCGTATCATGCGTGATGTTTCTGCTATCTCTGATTTACAAGCTTCGGTTACATCTCCGCGATGATGATCAACTGACCATTTCTTTCTTGCATACAGATCTTTTCTCTTCCATACCAATCGGTTCAGATCAGCCCTATAACCCTCCAATACCTTGTCGGCCGTATCTTTGTCATTTATGCCGCTGCCGTAAAGGAAGTTGAGCTGTTCTATATAATCATCGAGTTTTGCTATATCCTCTCTTATTGCCATCGGGATATACTCACGGCCTCTCGGTTTACTGACATATGAATATAACCTGATACAGTATCTTCTATAAACCAGCTGGAGACCTGTCATACCATCAACAGAAGGAGCTTCCCATTCCTTGTAGGATCTTTTTCTATCAAGCACCGATGTGTCTATCGGTGCAAACTTACACTTGATCCTTAACTTGATAGTCTCAAGATCATAATCGCTTCCCAGACCTTTGAACCTGAAATAACTCTTAGCATCAGGCGGTTTAATCCCCGGATGTTTAAGTTCTGTCTTCCCGTCTTCTTCATAGAACTTAAAGCTATACCCCATCTCTTTCATTGTTCTTATGAACTGGGCTTCGGTCATCGAAGTCATTACCGCATAATCGATGTCTTCACGAATCCTGCCTCTTATGGTGTATCTTCCCTCACGCTCAGCCTTCCATTCCTCATATGACTTGCCCTTGGTGATCGACGGCTTGTCTATTACATGAAAGCCTGCATTTCTGCATAATCTGTCGCTTGCCTTACGCATCGCCCAATAATCGGCTTTGGTCCGCACATACTTCTTTCCATCAACCCAAGACACAGAGTTAATAACAAAATGATTATGGTAATGGCCTGTATTCAGGTGAGTAGCAACTACAACCTGATACCTGTCGCCCCACAACTCTTCTGCGAGTTTAACGCCTATGTCATGAGCCTGCTCAGCTGTGATTGCTCCTTCGCCTTCCTTGAACGCCTGATAACCGTGATAAGCAAGTCTTCCGCCTTCCTTATGCCACCTGCCTTTGACGACGGCAAAATCATCTGCAGCAGTATCGGGGTTACAATTGATCCCCGTTACATACATCATCTGCTCCGTCTTATCCTCATTAGTCGCATAGGCTATAACATCTCCGACTGCCTTTCTTGCCTGTATCGCTTCCCGGGATAACTCAGGTCTCTCCTTGGTCTTGTCTGGATTCTCAATATACTTGATCACGGTATCTACTCTATTTGTCACTGCCCAAATTGAAGTTACTGCTTTAATCGCCCCCTTTTTTAGTAATGATTTTTCCTAATCTCGAGTTATAAAACTCTTCCGAATATCCACTTGTGCTCTTACCTGTGATGAGACTTCTTATATACTCCGACTGCGATAACCGTGACTTCATTACCCGCCGTTGTAATACCTCATACTCATCTTCATTGAGCCTTATGTGGATATTTATGTTCCTGTTTCTTTTTGGCTTGCCTGACATACATACCACCTCCTTTGGAAAAGCCAGCTAAAAGAAATAAGCAACGTCAGCTGTCACGCTAAGGGGTTTCAGGGGAACTTCCCCGGACACACTCCTGTATCGGTGGCAACACAGATACGTTGCTTGCTCAAACAAAAACTCACCGCAAAGGTTTCACCTTCGTGATGAGCGCATACCTCCCCTATGGGGGAGGATTTTCTTTAATTCTTTCTTCAGGTTCTCATACTGCTTTTAAGAGATCATGGGTTACGTAATAACCCCAGGGGCCTCTACCCCAGCTCCGCTCTCGGGTGTGACGGCTCACGGGGGCCAACCCGCTTCTACGCTCAGCCTGGACTACAGAGAAGTATCATTGTCCCTTGTACCCTTCATTGCCACCCATCGGATGCAATCCGATTTCCCCCTCTTCAGTTCTATCGCTCGCTTCCGGTAAGGAAGGTCTTGGCGCACTTGAGGTGCCGGCTCAGGATACAAGTAACGTACCTGATTAAGATATGCAGTTGTCAGTTTTACGGGGGTAGGCATTCCCCCAACGTATCGTCGCCGATCCGAGAACGAGGTCACTTGTCCTTGACAATTCTCGTTCTCGATAGCGGAGCTATCGCAACACCCGCATCGAGTGTGCAGTAGCCCCGTTAAGGGGGAATATGCAATTGCCAATATACAAGGACTTATTCGTCCATCGTGAGTATAACAGGTAGTGAAAGGTTGTGTCAACACATATGTTCATTAATTTTATTTTCAGTCTCTTTAATAGGACATGATACGACGAGATATGACGACTTATGACGGGATATGACATGATATGTCATATGCGAATTATAAAAAGCGACTGGTGTTAATCCAGCCGCTTCATGAATATTAATTAGAATACTATGGGGCAATTATCAGACAGTTCATTTATAATCTAAACCTTTAGTAGTATTTATTCCTGATTTATCCGAATATGCAATTTTCTCCGCAGTCCATTTGAATACTTCACCATTACATTCCTGAACCTGCGTTTTTTAGTGCTCCCAAATATTGAATATACAGTTTTAGTTTCTTACAACCTTCCTCATTATTAGATAATTCAACTGGAGTCATTCCGTGCAATTCGTATATAGGCGTTGAGAAGAAAGCTACCTTATCTTCTTCTGATAATAAAGAAGAATAAACCACATTTACTATACTATGATCTACGCCTGCCACA
>JAGAXM010000036.1 GCA_017940895.1 Clostridiales bacterium
CCTACATAAACCGTGCTATACTTCATATGTGACCTCCATTTGTATGCGGTAACTCCCATCACCACATGTTTTTTCTAACGATTTGTAGTATATGGGTAAATCCACGAACCTACAAATCGGGGGTCATTACATATTGTCTAGTCTACACTTAATAGGCAGAAATGATTATTACAATTTGTCAGAAAAATCTTAGGAAACCTGCAAACCCAATGAATTACACAAAGATTCGAATTCGCCGCCCTGTGTCATGATAATGCTGTTAAGAAGATCCTGACGGCTCATTCCGTTTGTCAGAAGCTCTGTATTGCCGGCAAGACCTGCGTCATCGGGTTCTCTTGCAAGAACGCCCCTGTAGATCGCCGCGACAAAATCCTCATCGGAAAGATTCAGGGCCTGCGCCTCATCAGAGAATGCGATCTCATTAACAAGTGCGGATGCGGTAACATCTCCGGTCTTAAGCCTGTCAACCTGATCAACAAGCTCTTCCAAAGTAGGAGTCCTGCCGAGCATCAATGAACTTAATCTCAATACAAAGTAAACGACACCCTGATTATTCGGATCGTCGGTAACGGGATCGCCGCTTACGATATTAAATGTCGCCTCGAAAGAACCGGTATACACTGTTCCGTTACCTTCGAAATAAGCATGTGCCGTTCCTACAGCAAGATTATCTGTATAAGTAACATAGTAATCTGTTCCCTCTTCAAGGATCTCATCATCATGAGACAGAGAGAATGCAATTGTTATAGGCTCACCCGAATATGTCTGGTCGGCTATATCGCCGATCATTACGGAAGAAATATCAATGAGAGGAACCGTAGTCTCGGCAGATGTATCCGCAGCAGTTGTCGTTGCTGCAGCCCCGCCTGAGGCTCTCGAAGGAGTAGTGCCTGAAGGTTCTTTATCATATGTAAGAACAAAAGCTACGATAATTCCGAACATAAGGAACATCGATACGAGTGACACAACAAAAGGCCAATAGATAACTCTGGGCTTCACGGGCTTTTCGGGAAGCAGAACCTCCTCTTTACGCGGAGAAGCGGTCTTAGGTCCCGTACGCGGAGCTGATTTTAAAGCTGAATTCCCGCCCTTAGGCTCAACAGTCTCAGTAACGGCAACGTGATCTATGGAAGCATTACACTTCCTGCAGTAAGTTGCTCTTACACCGTTAACGGCATCACATTCGGGACATATCTTATTCTTCATGTTCAACCTGCCGCCTGTTCTTCGTCTATAGTTACAAACAAAGTAACCTTACCTATCTGAAGCACGCCGGTCCTTATCTCCTGTATGGTATTGGGAGGGATACGGTTGCCGTCAAAGAAGGTACCGCCTTCGGAACCCAGATCCTGGAGCAGATATATGCCGTCCTTGTATATGACTCTGCAGTGAACTCCGCCTACGGTTCCGTTCTTAACATAGAAATCACTTCTCGGATTTCTTCCGATGGTAAATGCATCCTTGAAAGGAATATCATATCTTGCTCCGTTAGGAGCCATGAAAAGAATTCTGTGGGGATAAGAAGCTTCGTTTATTACAGGCTTCCTTACTGTGGGAGCGGCCGCGGACTTCTTATCTGCAGCCGCAGCTTTCATCTGCTGCTTCTCGAGCTCCTGCTGTCTGTCGAGTTCCTGGCTCTTGATCTTATCTACCGCCTCGTTATAAGCCTTGAGCTTACGGTCATAGACCTTCTTATTCCTGCGGTTGATCTTCATAAACAGGCAAAATGACGCAATACCGACTGCAAGCAGTATACCCGCTGAAACAAATACGAATGCCGGACTCATAAGTGCGCCAATAATCATTTTATTTCCTCAAAGACCTTTTTTACATATATTATTTTACTTTATTCAACTCTAAAAACAAGTACAGACCCGTTACAACACACACGGATCTGCACTTGCATAAAAATATTAAGAGGAAATATGAAGTGATGCTTAAAGCATCATCTTATATATCGCCGTACAATCCTCCTCGTTAAGCGTTACGAATCCCGATATAGTACCGTTTCTTCCGTCTCCGTAACAAAGATTCTTAACGAGCACCGGAATGTCTTCTTCCTTACCTCCGAGTTCACCCAGCGTCGAGGGCATTCCGATGGAAGTAAGATACTTTCTGAATGCTTCTATTCCTTCTTCAGCGGTCTGATAACCCCAGATCCTTCTGGCTGCCTGCTCGAATCTTGCCCTGTCATGACCCAACTCATACTTAAATACCGCAGGCATGGTAACCGCAAGTCCCGCACCGTGGGCACAGTCATACAATGCGGACAGCTCATGCTCAATCGCATGGCTGTTCCAGTCCTGCGACCTTCCGACACCGCAGGAATTGGTATGAGCCATGGTACCTGCCCACATGATATTCGCACGGGCCTGATAATCATTCGGGTCCTTAATTACTTTCGGGCCCTCGTTCTTCATAGTGATAAGAAGAGCCTCGAGAAGTCTGTCGGTAACTTCTACATCCTTGGTATTCGTAAGATATCTCTCATAAAGATGAGCCATTATATCAGTAATACCGCATGCAGTCTGATAAGCAGGAAGTGTGGTTGTCAGTCCCGGATTAAGGATCGAGAACTTGGGTCTCAAAGCTTCTGCACCGGTTCCCCTCTTATACATGCCTTCTTCCTTTGTGATAACCGAATCTCCGGATCCTTCGGAACCCGCGGCAGCTATGGTGAGCACCGTTCCTACGGGAAGTGCATTCTGAACAGAAGCCTTGCCCGAATAGAAATCCCAGAAATCTCCGTCATAAAGAACACCCGCAGCGATGGCCTTGGAAGAATCGATCGCACTTCCGCCTCCGACCGCGAGGACAAAATCAATACCGTTTGCCTTGCAAAGATCAATACCCTCATAAACAAGTCCGCTTCTCGGGTTCGGCTTTACTCCGGAAAGCTCCATGAAAGGTATGTCTTCCTTACTAAGCGAATCCTTAACTCTGTCGATAAGGCCGGACCTTACGGCACTGCCTCCGCCGTAGTGGATCAGCACCTTTGTTCCGCCGAAAGCCTTAACGAGCTGTCCTGCCTGTGACTCCGTCCCCTTGCCGAAAACAAATTTCGTAGGTGAATAGAAAGTGAAATTATCCATATAATCCTCCTCAGACAGACTGTGCCTTTGCTACAGCTGCCTCGAGCGTCATCCCCGAGTACTCCTGAGCCCTGAAGATCTTACCGTTGATGTCATTGTCGACAAAAGCTCCGACAACAACACCCGGAAGGGCGCTCTCGGGGGAATTGGGGGCATTTGGTCCCCCGAGATCGGTCCTGCACCATCCCGGATCTGTGAGATTCATCGTAACGCCTGAACCGCCAAGCTTTGATGCCATGTCTATTGTGATCTTGTCGAGCGCCGCCTTGGCCGCAGAATAACCGGCCTGCTCAGGCTCAAGTGCTATACCGCTCGTTGTGTTAACTATTCTTCCGAATCCGCGCTCTATCATCTTAGGAAGGAAATGATAGCAGATCATCGCGGGTGCGATCGTATTAACGTTAAAACTTACTAAGTAATCCTCGACCGGAGTCTTGAAGTAATCCTCACGGTAAGCGATCTGAAGGCCTGCGTTGTTAAGGACTACATCTATATCCACTCCGAGGCCGTCAATCTCTTCGAGCATTCTTTGTACCGAATCAAGATCGTTAAGATCCGCCGCGATAGAATAACTCTTAAGCCCTTTACCGAGGAATTCCTTCTCGAGCGGCTGCGTGTGTCCCACACTTCTGCTTTGAAGGATAGTATTGCAGCCGTGTTCTGCCATAAACCTTGCTGCAAGTCTGCCGAGACCTCTTGATGCTCCTGTTATGAGCACCCATCTGCCGTTAAGATCTGTCATCAGATTACCCCTTTCGCCTTCTCGAGAACATCTATAACCTTATCGCACCACTCATCGAACTCCGGGTCTTCCACCTGAAGCTCGGGATGTGAAAGAACATTATCCAGAGCCATCTTCACGCCCTGATCGAATCTGACCGAAGTTCTCATCTGCGGCACTGCTCTCTTAAGTTTACTGTTATCAAATACTACCGTTACCGACTTGTCCCCCGTAAGAGATCCTTCGAAGTCGTAGCCGTACTTATCTCCGCACGCCGACAGGAAGTCGGATGCGACATGATATGCCTTTAGTTCTTTGCCCAATACATTCGCGATCGTCTGATAGATCTGATCCCAGGTCAGAGACTCGTCGGATGTGATATGGAAAGCTTCCCCTATGGCATGGGGATTACCCATAAGTCCCGTGTAACCGACTGCGAAGTCGCCGTTCCATGTAACTGTCCACAGAGATGATCCGTCACCCTGAATGATTACGGGCTTGCCGTCTATGATCCTCTTTACGACCTGCCAGAAGCCTTTCTTGCCGTGTACGCCGAGAGGCACGTTACGTTCATCATAAGTATGGCTGGGTCTGACTATAGTAACCGGGAAACCTTCTTCCCTGTACTTCTTCATAAGGAATTCTTCGCATGCGATCTTGTCGCGCGAATACTGCCAGTGAGGATTCGACAGTGTCGTACCCTCGGTAATAACGTAACCTACCGCCGGCTTATGGTAAGCGGAAGCCGAGCTTATATAGATATACTGTTTGGTTCTCCCTGCGAAAAGCCTGTAATCTCTTGCGACCTGATCCACGGTAAAGCCGATAAACTCGCCTACAACATCGAACTTCATGTCGCCTATCTTGGAAAGGACATCAGCCTCGTCGTTGATATCAGTCTTGATAAGCTTGACATTAGAAGGGATAACATCAGTTCTGTTGCCTCTGTTAAGGACATATACTTCCCAAAGAGGATCTTCCGAAAGACGCTTTACGATGGCAGTACTGATAGTACCGGTGCCGCCGATGAACAATGCTTTTCTCATAAGACGATCACTTCCTTTCCTCTCCCTCATAATAACCGAATGAAGAATTTATTCTTCTCATATTCCGAGGTATAATCTTATCAGATTTTGACATGAGGACTTACGGGCATGGATACATCCGGTTATGAATCATTATCCTTTAACAACACCCGCGCCATAAACGTCGCAGGACCGGTATCCGAGCGTTCTTTTCCCTCGCACCGACATGCTTACGGCGAGATCATCGTGGTCGGAAGCGGAGACAAAAATATCTTCCGCGCCGACGATAAGCTGTATTCACTGACTCCGGGAGACATCATTCTCATCTGGCCGATGGAGACTCACGAGATAGTCGATGCGAACCGCATAGACTCTATAATCGTTCAGTACAGCAACACCCTTGCAGATTCGCTTTTTGACTTCAAGCGCATCATCAACCGCTATCATGACCTGCATATTCTGTGCATAAAGGCACACCCCGTCCTCGTAAATAAGCTCAAGTCAATTATTGAGAAGTTAAAGGATGAATGGCAGAACGACAATCCTACCCGTGAGATGAGATGCGCCATGTATCTTCTGGAATTCATGAGCGTTCTTGACGAGCATCACGAAGAACTCGATGCCGACATCAGTAACGACGGCGGCAAGACGATCTCCGACTCGACGCTCAACAACATCATATCCGTCATGGACTATATCAAGAACAACCTTACTGCGGACGATCTGTCACAGACCGCGATGGCTGAGCGCGCAGGTATCAACAAGGATTATTTCTCTAGGGCTTTCAAGGAAGTCACGGGACAAAATTACATAAAGTGGCTTAATGCTGTCCGTGTCGAGAAAGCGGTATCTCTGTTTCCCGAGGAAAGCCTTACGCTGACCGAGATCGCGATGCTGTCGGGTTTCAAGAGCATACCGTCGTTTAACCGCGTTTTCGCGGAGTATAAGAACATATCCCCGTCACAGTACAGGAAAGCGTATATCAGAACACCTGAAAAATATAGAACTTAAGGTAATACGTCTCCGGCACGCCCCACAACACGGGATGATCCGGAGCCTGCGTGCGCTTCTCAATCTGCCTCAAGCTTCTGCCCGCATCGTAAGCCGCACTTGCGACCGCCTTCTCGAAGAGAGACTCGCTCATAAAGTGCGAGCACGAACACGTCGCGAGGTAACCTCCCCTGGGCAGTATCTTCATCGCCTTCAGGTTGATCTCCTTGTAACCCTTGCCCGCGTTGTCGATAGTCTCGCGTGACTTGGTGAAAGCAGGGGGATCAAGGATGATGTAGTCGAACTCGTGTGACTTACTGCGCTCAAGCTCAGTAAGGTACTCGAAGACATCCGCGCACTCGTAGGTGATCCTGTCAGAAAGGCCGTTAAGCTCGGCGTTCTCCTTTGCCATCATGATGGCCGTATCCGAGATATCCACAGAGGTTACATGCTTCGCGCCCTGAAGTGCGGCATTAAGTCCGAACGAACCCGTATGCGTAAAACAGTCGAGCACCGTCTTGCCTTCCGCGATTCTTGCTGCGGCGGCACGGTTATATTTCTGGTCAAGGAAGAAACCCGTCTTCTGACCGTTCTCGATATCGACGTGATATTTAACTCCGTTCTCGGTTATCTGCGCGACGGCGAATTCCGGATGAGGAAGACCGTTGTCATACCAGCCCTTGTACAGTTCAAGCCCTTCCTTGGTGCGAAGCGCGATCTCATTCTTCTCATAGATGCCGTTGATATCTATGCCCTGCTCGAGGAGGACTTCAACGAGTGCGTTATATATTGTCTCCTTGATCCTCTCCATGCCGAGGCTTGCTATCTCCACCGACAGCAGATTCTCGTAGCGGTCTACGGTAAGACCCGGCATCTGGTCCGCTTCGCCGTGGATTAAGCGGCAGCAGTTAAAGTCAGGTCCCGGCATCACTGTTCTTCTGTATGCGATCGAATATGCGATACGGCGCTTCCAGAAGTTATAGTCGAAGACGTCGTTGCTGTTTCTTGAGAATATACGGATCGTTATCTTGGAATTGCTGTTATAGAAGCCCGAGCCCTGCCAGGAATTGCCTGCGAATACATCGACGATATCGCCGTCCTGCGGCTGTCCCGACAGAGACGTGATCTCTTCGCCGTACACCCACGGGTGTCCGCGCTTAACTGCCTTCTCAGCCTTGCTCGTTATCTGTGCTTTGATATAAGGTCTTTCTGTTTTCATACCGATGATTATACTACTTCCACACGTAACCCGCTTTAATAACGGTCTCGATGTGGCTGCCCGCATCTCCGAGTGCGGCGCGAAGCTTCTTTACATGGGTATCGACAGCTCTGTCATAGCCGTCGTAATCCGAGCCCCATACTGCGTCCAGGATCTGATCGCGCGCGAGCACAAGTCCGCGGTTATCAAGAAAAAACATAAGAAGCTCGTATTCCTTAGGAGCGAGCGTGACCTCTTTTCCGTATACCGTCACATATCGTCTGGCGGGCTCTATAACGATCTCATCTACAACCATCTTGCCGTCTTTAACGAGAAGCCCCTTATACCGGTTGATCAAAGCATTGATCTTAACAAGCAGCAGCTTCGTCGAGAACGGCTTGGTTATATACTCGTCGGCACCGATCTCATAACCTTCGATGATGTCGTTCTCCTCGCCGAGTGCTGTGAGAAAGACAACGGGCACATCGTATTTGCTTCTTATGAACTTACATACTTCCCTGCCGTCTTTGCCCGGCATCATAATGTCGAGGATGATGAGGTCGTACACATTTTCGCTTATGAGTGTGCACGCATCGATACCGTTATTAACGGCGTCCACTTCGTACCCGTTCTTGGTAAGCGCGAGTGTTGTTATCTCGCGAAGTCCCCTCTCATCTTCCGCGAACAGTATCTTACTCATTTACAGGGGCCTCGAACCAGAACATAGTGTCATGTTTTCTCATACTGCTTCCGCACTTAAAGCCGTGGATCTTCATAATATTCTCGTTGATCTCCAGACCCATGCCGTTGCTGTTAAGCTTGTCCGTCTTGGACTCACCCTCATTCTCGCTGTCATTGCTGAACTCGGCTCTTACATTATAACCGTTGACTCCGATCTTGATATGAGCCTCCTTCTCGGCATACTTGACCATATTGGTAAGGTAGTTTCCGACAGCAATCCTCATAAGTCTAAGATCCGCCTTTATCACGTGTTCATTAAGCGCATCGATCGTAACCTCGAGGTTTCTTTCTTTCGCCAGCGGCTCTATCCTCTTATAAACCGACTTGATCAGCGAGACCAACTCTACCTCTTCCAAGTTAAGCTTTATCTTACCTGAATCGAGCTTATCCATCTCGAGCAGAATGCTGATGAGCTCCGCCATATCATCTACTTCTTTATTGATCTTATCTGCGTACTCGGGACGGTCCTTCTCGTCGATATACTCCCAGTTCTCCATGTAAGCCTTAGCTACGGCAAGCGGAGTCTTAAGCTCATGAGCGATGCCCCTGGTAAGCCTTCTCGACCTCATCTCGTACTCCGCGCGCGTCTTATAAGACTTAACAAAAGCAACTGCAATAACAGTCTCTATTACAAGCAGTGCGAGCAGCATCACAACATAAGTTCCGATATGCGAAGTAACGGCAATCTGCACGGGATGGAACAGGCACATGTCGTAAAGCCTGCCTGCCGATGTATCGGTTATAACAATGCAGTAAGAAGTCCTGATATCTTCCTTCTCAAGCTCCACGGTATCGCTGCCGTTAATAACAGCATCGTGCACCTGCTCGAAAAGCTCCTGCGCCTCGCGGTTAAGTTCATCCTGCTCATAAGTTTTGGCGAAGACAAGTACAGGACAATAAAGGTACACGTCCTGAGCCCACTCGGCAACGGTAGTTCTCTCGCCGTAACCCGCACTATCGAATGTTCCGAGCTGATAAGTACCATTGAATGTAGTTACGGTTCCGCCGTAGATAAATATGTCATCACATTCAGCATCGAATTCCGGATCGTATCTTATCGCAATTTCGTCAATGGGTCCGTCTACCCTTAAGATCCTTACTTCATCATAATCTATATATGAATCCTCAGAGCACTGCACATATCCCAACGGGCTTGAGGTGTCCAGAGCAGTGCCGTCATAAAGCTCGATATAGCCGTAGAATCCCTGATCAGGGCGCAACACGGTTCTAACATAATCCCAATGCCATGTTACGACATACTGAATAAAAGTCTGAGGAGTATACTCGTAGTTCTCATCGGGAAGCATGAAATTAAAACTACCCTTGGAATCTCTCATCCGTTCATTAATAACACCATTGGCAAGGACGTAAGTATACAGCCCGCCTCCGAGAACGAATGCGACAAGTAAAAGCGTCTCGATTATTACTGCGATCGTGATATAGCGTTTCTTCACCTGATTGAACTCCTCATCTTTGATACTGCAATAATAATCGGGCAATGTGTATTCTTTATGTACACCCCACTCATTGAGGTTATATTAACATAATCAGACCACAATACTGAATTGGCCCATACACTCGATGTCGATTTCAGATGCATTGATCAAAGCTTGTGGCAGCATCCTTCACACGGATCTCAGCCGTGATCTCGATGCCGATAACCACGGAACCGATAACGGCCAGAGGGAACATGCCGGCACCTGTATAACATCCCTTATCACATCGGGAAGGAACGCGTCGTACTTGACCTCAAGGAATCTTAATGCTGTAGAATCCGTCTTCCGACGCATGCGGATCAGGACTCATAACCGCCTTAAGCCTTGCTCTTAATGCCAGATATTCAGGGTAAGATACAGCATATGATACCCCGCCGGGTATTTGACAAGCTCCTTGAAAGATACGGCATGGCAGCAACCTTCGAATCCTTGTACCGCAAGTACGAGAACATGGCATGGTGGAACCAGAACAAGATAAATGATCTTACAAAGCAGATAAGCGAACTTAAGTCGAAGGTAGGACAGTTCACAAGGTTTATTGAAGCCAAGGGTTTGGTCGAAGCTTTCAAGGAGTTCATAAAACCCAAGGAGAAGTCCGTGATAAAGAATATCAAGGAAAAGCAGCGTATCGCAGATACAAAAATAGGATTACAGATTAAGAAACCACCTAAAAGAGGGATGGTCAGATAGGGCTCGAAATATGCCCTATCTTATTCAATGCCTTGAATACCTCTACATTACATTCCTGAACCTGCGCTCTTTAGTGCTCCCAAATATTGAATATACAGTTTTAGCTTCTCATTGCCTTCCTCATTTCTTGATAATTCAACTGGAGTCATTCCGTGTAATTCGTATATAGGTGTTGAGAAGAAAGCTACCTTATCTTCTTCTGATAATAAAGAAGAATAAACCACATTTACTATGCTATGATCTACACCAGCCACATCATGATAACACTCACGATAATAACCAAATTTTTCAAGATCGTTTATGTAGGAATCCCAGCTCCAATTTCTATAATTCTCTTTAATCGTATTATAAAAAGAATCATTAAAATTATACTTATATAACTTAACCACACGATGATTAACAGCTTTAACAGCAAGTTGCTTATCTGAATAAGAATTAAGGAAATTAATGATTGGTTCATTTCTGTATGTTTTATCAAGGTATAACCATTGACATCCCCTATCCAAACCAAAAAGCGACACTAAAACTCTAAGTGTATCTTGAGGAACACCTTCAACACTTACAGAAACGGGTTGAGTTTGATTAAGGATTTCTGTCCATTCATTCTCATCAAATTTTGATGCAAACAAAGCAATCAACCGATCCCAATCTATTCTCATTATATTCTTCGGTTTTATATCCATAATTGTTCGCTCTACCAATTAGTGTCCAATTGCATCAGGATAGAAAAACACATAATTTTCTCCACCTGTTTGCGCTGACGGAAATATAATACCATCATAACCATTGTTATACGCCCATTGACCAATTTCTTGTGTTTCTGTATAACTGGATTCGGTTAATGTATTATATGTAACGCCGAAATAATTCCTAGTTGATTCTTGCGTCAAGTCAAGCATGTTGGTAGCACTTACATCAAAAGATCCTGTAACTCCAGTTACACCTCCACTGCTAGCAGAACCAGCTACTTCAGCCTCCGCAGTAGCAGCATCGGCAGAAAAGTAAACACCTGGTACCCCAGTACCAGTATATCTATGTGAACGAGTTGCAGAAAATTCAAAGTCAATCGCAGGAAAATTAGGATCGTAATTCCTATAAACACAACCACTTATATCTCTTCCTGAAGGGCGACTATCACCGCCCCCTGAGCCTCCTGAGCCAAGACCCGCGTTTCTCGCCATTCCATATGAAACAACTGCAATGGCAATGTACAATAACCCCATTACAATTTCATACGCACCCTGTCTAGCATTACCAAAATAAATATCAATTCCACCTCTAATTATACTATCTAACCCAACTTCAACTCCAAATATAAGACCAACAGTCGCCCAGAAAGAAACACTTAAGCCAGGGATTAGTCCCAACAAAAAGAAACCAATCGCAAATATAGCACCTAAAACCCACCCATTAATAATGGCTTCAGCCCAACCAGTTAAGTTATGCGTTTCAAGTCCAGGATCAGTAATCAAAGCACTTATTCTATAATCCATTGCAGATAATGCTGAACCAATAATACAGCCTAAACCTAAAGCAAGTGCAAAATCATCAAATGTAGGACTATGCCCACTCGGATCACAATACTTAACAGGATTGGAATTGGCGAACAGATACTTGTGCAGACTCATAGGATCAGACAAAGATCCACCATATGTATCCATAGACGTGAATGTACCCGTTGAAGGATCCATATATCTGGCTCTAAGGTAGTACAAGCCTGTCGCATCTCGTTCTTCGCCTTGGAAGCCATAAGAGTTCTCTGAAGATCCTGTCCTTGCTACTTCGTTACCGAATGCATCAAAGACAAACGTGTCTGTTACTACACCCGACTCATCGGCAAGTCCTCTTACAGACATACCGCCGTCATAAAGATAGTATGCTGCCTCTGTACCAGCTCTTCTGGAGATAAGCTCAAAACCTCTGGTGTAATAAACAGTTTCTGTACCCGTCTCAGCCTTAAGCACCTGACTGTATCCGGTTGACAGATCCGTCGTAAAATATGTTATCTCTCCATCTGTCGTCTTACTCGTTCTGTTGCCAAGATAATCGTAAGTGTAAGACTCAACTATATTTCCACTTATGCTGTTTACATTAGCAGATACCATTCTGTTATGGACATCGTAAGTATATGTAGCCACAAGAGTACCATTCTGACTCTGACTTACAAGATTGCCCGCGTTATCCCATGTATAAGAAATATCTCCAGCCTGAGTAATCTGATTAAGATTATTGTATGTGTAATTCGTTATCTCGCCGTCTCTGTTCATTGAGATACGGTTAGAGTTCGAATCGTAAGTATACGTCGTTACTGAAACATCACTGCCTGTTGTTACCGTTTCTGATGTCAGTCTTTCCAGCTCATCATAAGTATATTCGACCGTTCTTCCGATTTCTGTGCAGGAAAGTCTTTCGCCATTAGCTCCGATGGTATATTCGAAGCTTGCAAGAACATTGTCGTTCTCATCTGTTGATATCTGACTAACAAGCACATTTATGCTGTTATATCCATATGTTGTCACAACTCCATTCGGATATGTTGTACTTGTCCTATTTCCGACTTCATCGTAAGTATATGTGGTAGTACCTTCGCTGTCGGTTACGGAGATCAATCTGCCCATATTGTCGTAACCGTAAGAGATCGTCTGTCCGTCGATACTTATACTGCTTATCTGGTTACCTGCGTTATAGGAATATGAGATAGATTCTCCTCTTGCATTCGTAACACCGGACAGGAATCCGTCAAGGTTATAGGAATAAGTGATCGTTCCCGTAGGATCTGTAACGCTTACAAGATTACCAACAGTATCGTAAACATAAGTTGTTGTCTCTCCTGCTGTTGTAGTAGAAGATATTCTGTCCATGGAGTCGTAAGTATATGTAGTCTCAATACCGCCAAAGTCAGTAGTAGAGATAACTCTGCCGAACTGATCGTAAGCTGTAGTTGCTGAATTACCTGCTGCATTCGTAACGGATGTGACCTGACCATTAAGGTCGTAGGTATAAGTGGTCGTATATCCGTTGGCATCTGTAACGGACAAAAGATTACCCATGGAATCGTATGTATAGGAGAATGTGCCGCCAAGAGCATCTTCTACGCTTATAAGCCTATCCATGCTGTCGTAGGTATAAGTAGTTGTATTCCCGTAAGCGTCGCTCTGAGAGGTCATTCTTCCTCTGGCATCGTAAGAATTGCTATAAGTCGAGCCGTTAGGATAAGTTACAGAAGTCTGATTACCGTTATTGTCGTAAGTGAAGGAATACGTAAAACCTCTGGCATCAGTTACGGATGCTACATTACCTCTGTCGTTGTAAGTATATGTAGTAGTATTCCCCTGAGGATCTTGCACAGATGTATTTCTTCCTAGATAGTCGTAACCGTAAGTTGTTACTCCGCCATAAACATTGGTCGAAGAGACAAGCCTGTCGCAGACATCGTAGGTATATTCTTCCGTTGCTCCGTTAGCATATGTCTTGGACAAAACATTTCCTACTGCATCGTACGTAAATGTGGCTGTTCTTCCCATTCTGTCAGTTGCTGTAAGGTTTCTACCCTCAAGGTCATAAGTAAAGGTTTCTGATGTGCCGTCAGGATATGCAATACCCGTAAGATTACCGTACAGATCGTAGGTATAAGTAACTGTTCTTCCATGGCTGTCAGTGGAAGACGTTACATCTCCCGCCTGATTATAGGTATAAGAGACCGTGTTACCGTTAGCATATGTAATACCCGTTACCCTGTTCGCGGCATCATACGAATATGTATCTGTAAGAGTTGTACCCTGATAAGTTACTGTTCGAGAAGTCAGTCTGCCTTCTGCATCGTAAGAGAAGTTTGTTATCTGTCCTTCTGCGTTAGTAATGGATGTTACATGACCGTCCTCATCGTAGGTCATGTTCATGAGAGACCCCAGAGAATCCGTTACGCTCGTAAGATTACCGGTGTTATCGTAGCCGTAATCCTGTGTATTGCCTGTAGAATCCGTAGCGGACAGAAGATTACCATGCTCATCGTACGCCATTGTAAGCTCAGTGACACCCATGGCGGACATGGTAAGCAATTCCCCGTTTGTTCCATATGAGCTGCTTATCGTCCTGCCGTTACCATCGTTAGCAGTTAACAGATTGCCGTTATTGTCATAGGAATATGTGAAAGTAGTTCCGTCGGGTCTGGTCTCTGATGTTTTATTGTTGTTCTCATCGTAGGTATAAGTAGTAGTTCTTCCCAGCGCATCAATTACGGAAAGAACATTACCTGCCTCATCGTAGGTATAAACAGTGTTGTGTCCAAGCCTGTCGGTAGTTACTTCTATACGCTGATCAAGGTCGTGGCTAAACTCGATCCTGTTTCCGTCAGCATCAATAGTCGCTACAAGTCTTCCGTCGTCATCGTACTCGTTTCTTGCTATCGTTACGCCGTTATCAGACGTGATACCCGTAATATAGTGGCTGTCGTCATAGGAGAATGCGGTGTTATAGCCTGCATAATCTAAGACATTTACAAGATCACCGTTCTCGTTATAGGTATATACAACCTCATTACCGAGCCCGTCAGATATCTCCGTGATACGTCCTTCAGCATCTCTTACAAACTCAATGGAACTTCCGTCAGAATAGAAGATACCGTCTTCCGTTATCTCAATCGTTCTGCCATAGGTATCCTCGATCTTATAAAGACCGAATTCTGCATTAAAGTAGAACTTGATACCGTCGTATCTTGTCAGAAGGAAATTCTGAGGTGCAAAAGCAGAATAATCACTGGTGTATAGCGACTGATTAACTCTGTCGTAAGACAGACCTGAACAATCGTCCAGCAGCACAAGCGTATCAGATGAACCGCTTGTATTGTTGAAAGATACCGATATAGTCCCTGTAGGAGCATCTATAAAGCTCTCAGGCGACAGAACCATCTCAAAGGTCTCAGAACTGCCATTACCCCAGTCAATATATACTTCATGGGGATGTACAGGATCCCAGTAATTCAAAGGAACCTGCAACGTAGTGCGAGTCTCATAAGCCCATTCTTCACCAAGATCACAGCTTATCGAAATATCGGGACCGCCTACAGACATATCCCAGCCATATCCGAAATCTCCGTCCTGCGTCCTTATCCTGCTATCGTATGTTCTGTAAACTTCCACAGGAAGACCTGCTACAGGAAGTGTAAGATCAAGGAAAGATATCGTAAAATTACCAACCTTAGCCTGACCTGTTACAAGAACAATTATCTCGTCAGATACAAATCCGTTCTGTGCATAAGCGGTAACAACAACTCTATAGAAGCCGTTCATGAGAAGTGTCGGATCTATTCTTCCCAAGATGTCGTCTTCTACAGGTCCGGTTCCTTCACTTGTATATACAGGTTCTTCTGAATCCACAGGATACAGTTCAAATGTATATGACAGAAGTTCTGAACCCGAGACCGTTCCGATTATGTCAGTAAAGAAAGTTACCTCTTCACCGTCCTGACTGTCTTCTATATCAACAAACAGTTCTTCATCGGTGTACTCACCGATATCAGGAACAGTGTAGTCTACAATAATAACCGTCTCATACGTCTGCCCCGACTCGCTTGTTACAGTAAGCTTAACAGTATAAGATCCGCTTTCAAGTCCGTCCGTAGAGAGAACTCCAAGCGTCTCTTCGGTCTTATTGCCTGTACCCGAAACAAAGACATCCCAAGTCTCATTATCTGCTGAAAGCACAGACAATTCATAAGAGGAATCTTCATTGCAGGATATGCTTCCTATTATCTCGATACCGTTTTCCGTTATCTCGGCACCTGTTATATGCGCATCTACCGTGATCTCCCTAACCAATATCAGCGGAATTTCTCTTACATAATCATTTCCGTTTTCATCGGTTACCGTAAGTGTTAGAGTATATTCTCCGGGCTCCATATCATCTGTTGCGATCCTGTCGATATACCCGAAGTCTTCTGTAATCTGTCCGTTGTCGTTCTCATAAACTGTATTTCCCGATTCGTCCTCAAGCAATACGGAGACACCGGTATCAGGATCAGCCTCTGTTCCGATCCTTCCTGAGATATCTATGCTGTCGCCTATCGTATACTCCCTGTTATCTAACGGGGCAAGGATCTGCAAGATTCCGTCAAAATCGTTATGCAGATCAGGTCTCGGATCAAACTCAAATCCGTATGTATAGTAATATCCGTAATCAAACAAAGATGTTTGTCCGTAGAACGCAGGATACAATTCATGAGAGCCGCCGAAGATCTCTTCAAGGTCTAACGGACATACGATTATCGGCGTGTCAGGTCTTGTGACATTACCGTTTTCATCGTATGTAGCGATATAAACATACAGTTTCTGCTCGGTTCCGTTATAACTGAACCATATCTCATGTACGGCTCCGTCATCACGAAGAGGCATATATTCAGCAATGGCATAATCATGTCTCTCATCACCATTGATACATACAGAGACCATGGATTCGAAAGGTTCCGTACCCTCATACCATCCGTCAGGCTGTCCTTCTATATACTCACCAAATTCATTTCTCCAGTGTGCACTGCCCGATTGCCATGTATCGAGATGGATGCATATAGAATTAATTCTGCTTTCAGGCGATGCGGACAGAACAAAATTCATATAGTGGCAGGGATCACTGCCGCTTATACTCGCTGTAAACCTTCCACTGAAAGAATAATCGTCAGATACTGTTCTTGGCTGAGTATAGAAGAATTCCTGCGCATCAAGATTGCCCCCTGCAATCAGTATCTGATCAGAAGAGATCCTTCCCGAAGATCCTCTCCAGTCTTCAGCAACGAATGGAATCTGATACCCGTAATTACTGTCACCTACCGACATCACCTGATATCTGTCCTGCTCATCTTCAGGATACTCATCAGGTTGCAATGTTGTAAACGGTGTCTGTGCTATCTCGAATCCGCTTAATATAACATCAGAATCTTTATCTGCATCTCTTGAGATAAAGCCAAAATACAAAGAACTCGTTCCAAAATACTCTTCAAGATCGATATCTACAGAGATAACCGGTTCTTCGTACTTATATATATGTCCATATTGATTTATAGTACATACATATACAGAAAGTGTCTGCCCATTGTAGTCTACCCACGCATCTGTCCTTACGCCCAGATTTCTCATCTGATGGTAGTCAGCTACGTCAATATGCTGTTCTTCATTGCCACCGAGGATCACACCAACATGGTAACTACTCTCATTATATGTCTCATAAAGACCTTCTTCGTCCATGAGAAAATAGTTGTTCTGAGGATCAAAGTCGAACTCTATTACAACACTGTCGTGATGCATGTTATATCCGTTGTTACCAAAGAACCCTGTTTCTTCGTTATAAGGCTCGATAACAAACGATAATCCGTTCTCCATACCATTTTCCTGAGAGAAAGAGAATCTTGTATAAAATTCATAATTCTCACCGACATCTTCAGGAAAAGACATATAGACCGATCCGTCTATGGAATCATCTTCACTGTTAAGGACAGATATCTCATCAGCACTTACATACTGCGATTCCCCTCTGAATGTCCAGTCTTCTGAATCAAATGAATTCTGATACCCGTATCCGGCATTACCCTGAGATATTTCCACAAAACCTTCGGATACAGGCGTGGGAGTTGCGGTAGGGGTAGGAGTTACAACATTTTGATGAATATCAGGATACGGGTCGATCTCTACCCCGTGAATAACATCTGAAGCTGCATACCAACCGTTAGCACCATAAAAACACCATCCGAACTCCTCGAACCCTTCGAATTGTTCTGACAGGTCAATCTCACAGGAAAGGATCGGAGTATCCGGTTTTGTTACAACTCCCGTAGTTGTATAGGGTGCAACATATACATTAAAGATATGTGTTTGTCCGTCGTAATCAAACCACACATCATTATATCTTCCGAACTCTGTAAAGCCTGTATATTCCGTGGAACACAGTGTTATTCTTTCGTTATTGTACTGAATAATGTGCATCCTGCCGTTCGCAGGTTCGATGTATACACCTATTGAGTTTCTGTCAAATCGATCACCTATGGGGTAGATATAGAAACCGTTTCTTCCGCCTCCGTCTCCACCATCCATTGACATAGTGAATCTGCCCGAGAAGGAATAATCAGGTGAAAAAGCCCTTGAACCGCCGTATGTAACAACCGATTCGGACATCCAGTGTTCTTCAAGCATGGAGATCCATGTTTCCGATATATGTGAATTGCCTGTCAGAGTCCAGTTATCAACCTCAAAAGGATTCTGGTATCTGCAAACATAGTGTTCACCTTGAGAGAATACGTTAAATCTCTCATCGTTAATCGGTATTTCTGTAGGTGTTGGAGTCGCAGTGGGTTCTTCCGTAGGCGTGGGAATCCCTGTAACCTCCCCTGTAGGCGTTGGAGTATCTGTAACCGTAGGTGTAGGAGTAGCAGTCGCAGTTGGAGTAGGGGTTTCGGTCGGTGTAGGTGTTGATGTCGGCTCTGAAGTCGGTGTGGGCGTGCTTGTCGCCGTAGGCTCCGGAGTCGGCTCTTCCGTAGGCGTTAGCGGAACAAGAACAGTTATCACATCACTGCCTAATACAAATTCTCCGTAAGGAAGATCAACATATGCCTCAAATGTATATGTCCCGGATTCTTCCGGAACAAACGAGTAAATGATAGGTTCTTCTTCGTTATCAGGGATATTAACATCAACATCTTCGCCGTTAAGTCGGAATAATATCTCGTAAACATTATCCTCAGGGATCTCAATAAGATACGATGCTGTTTCACCTACATTCACTTCAGTCTGAAGTGCGGTTACCGTTACTTCAGGAAGATCATTAACCAGCTGAAGATCAGAAGGATCAGAATATACATTCAAGATGGATCCGTTATACGAAAAACTGTCCGCAACTATCCTTCCGTTTATAGTAGTGTTATACGCATTTATAGAAACTCTTCCCTGCGGTGCATAAAGAATACCGTTTACTTCTATCCTCGATCCGTTGATCGTGATATTACCCTCTTCGGAATATAAGAGTATCCTTCCTGTCGCTTCTTCGTCTGCGGTAAGAGAATTTACGTTATATGTGATATCTCCTCTTGCTACGATTACCGCATCACCTGTAAATGTTGTACCGTTGATCGTAATGCTGTCTTCTGTATAGTAAAAGCCGTTAGCAAGGATTATGTCCTGCGTATCAAAAGCTTCAGGTGCGATTGTCGGCATCAGATCATACTTAGACAGTATCGATTCTGACCAGTCAGGCATTTCGATCGGTTCTATACCCTCTTCGGCACCTGTCATGTCAGTTATCCAGCCTGCCGGCTGTATTGTACCTACAGTTCTGGCATAACCTTCCATATAAAGTTCCGAGCCCTGATACAGAAAATCTCTGCCTGAATAGACATCGCCTAATATATCGCTCTTCCAGCCTCTGAAAGAGAAATCGTCAGTTGTACTGCCTGAGAATATCGCATACGGGAAGATTTCCTGTTCATCTTCTTCGTTTTCTATAGGGGTAGGTGTTACCGTTAATGTAGGCGTAGGTGTTTCTGTAAGATCAGGTTCTTCAGTTATCGTAGGAGATACTGTCGGTTCTTCAGTTATCTCGGGTGTTGGTTCAGGTGTGGGAGTTACTTCAGGTTCATCAGACACAAACTGTATCGTATTAACATCAACTGGTGCGATCGGATTATCTTCTTCTCCCTCCGCTACGACACCGAATGTATAGGTCTGTCCGGGTTCGATAGTTACATCACCCGATACTAAGATATTCTCATCAACTGAATAATCCGTGATATCTGATGCATTCCATATATTGGACAAAAAAACTTCTTCGCCGTAATCGATCTCTATAGTCCATGAAGTTACATCGTAATCGGACACATTTGTCAGTTCGAACTGCCCTTGTGTACTTGTGCCCCATGTGGAGTTCTGTTCGTATGTTATCGAGAAAGGATAGGCTTCGTATTCACCATGTGTGTTCGCGTCTGCTCTAAGTTCTCTCCAAGGGAGCATTCCCGTGAATATTGATGCTATCAGTGTAACGCTGATAGTCTTTATAAGCCTTCTACCCTCTTTCATAACCTCATCTTCCACTCCTTTACCACACTAAAATATAAGAGGGTTAGAAAGAACTGTCAAGAAACGAATATAATGAATGATCTATTGACAGTATTTGTACAGTCTATTTGTATTATCAAACAAGCATTTCAACAGTCCGACTGTCATTAGGTGTTATTTCGTTTTACCGAGTTTTCTTTCCCTTGTTTTTTCCCTTGTAATCATCCAAGAATCAGATAAGACCTAATAATATGATAAGAAAACCAAGGGAAAGAAGATGCTTATAAAGCCCAATGATTTCAATAGCTTACTCCAACAACGATAACAAGATATAACATCCGATAAAGTTGATTATAATCGCCGATATTTAATCTTTCCTAAATACTCAGTAAACTCATCACTTGAAATATCTGCTGAGCCCTCATTGTCATAGGCAATTACATCTACTAATGCAATATATCCACATCCATGGACCTGATAGGTTTCTTCGATGGCTCTCAAATCATTTTGATATGAAGGCCAATTGTAAGATTCAGCATAATTAACCTCGTTAGGATAGTATTCGTCCAGAAAAACATGACCCTGAGCTCCGCCATATTCAATTCCGTATGCATCACTAGCAATATGTATAAACCCGTTATCAGGTTGTGAATAATCAATTTTAGATATTAAAGATATCTTACGATCTCGCTTAGATCCTTCTTCAATGTGTGGCGCTCGGAAGGTTCCGAATCCTCCGCAGGGTAACCGATGGGAAGAAGCAATACCGACTTCTCGTTCTCGGGGATATTGAAAGCCTTCTCAGCCTCTATGTTCGGGTAAGCGTTGACCCAGCAGGTTCCAAGCCCCATCTCCACTGCCTCGAACATTACGTGTGTTGCTACGATGGATACATCCTCGATGCCGGAATGAATTCCCTCTTCACGCGCATTCTTCCAGTCCTCGTCTTTGTTATAAGTGAACATGAACACGACGGGCGCATGGAAAGCACAGGGTGTGATCTCATTGATCTTAGCCAAAGCCTCATCGCTCTGTAATACATATATTCGATGCGGCTGATTGTTCTTGCCTGTGGGCGCGAGATTGGAAACCTCCAGCAGACGGTCGATCTGCTCCTGTGTCAGCTTCGTGTCCTTATACTTTCTTACCGAGTATCTTTCCTTGGCTAGTTCCATGAATTCCATAGCAATACCTCCGCGCATTGATTATATTTGTTTCAGGCCATAAGCTCCGCCGCGAGCGCATCTATCTTAGAGCGCGCAGCATCATCCAAAGCCGCATTAACAGTGACCGTATTCTCCGTAAATGAGATATCCTTGCTTCCTTCGAACTTAGCTCTGATAACCTTAGCGGCCATCGGAGCCCATGTGCCGTTCTCTATGATACCGACAGTCCTGTTTTGATAATTCCTCTCAAGAAGCTCGTTTATAAACTCGCGCATGAACGGGAAAATGTCGCCGTTGTAAGTCGTCGTCGCAAGGACGAGCTTACCGTATCTGAAAGCATCTTCAACCGCCTCCGCCATATCGTCACGGGCAAGATCTGTGACCGCGACCTTCGGGCAGCCTAAGGACTCAAGCTTTTCACGCAGGAGCAAAGCAGCCTGCTTCGTGTTGCCGTAAACGGAAGTGTACGCGATGAGCACGCCCTCCGACTCGACGCCGTAGGATGACCATGTGTTGTAAAGGTCGAGGTAGTAACCCAGGTTCTCCGTGAGAACGGGACCGTGAAGCGGACAGATCGTGCCGATGTCGAGTGCCGCTGCTTTCTTGAGGAGAGCCTGCACCTGCTGTCCGAACTTGCCGACGATGCCGAAGTAGTAACGGCGTGCCTCACACGCCCAGTCCTCCTCAACATCGAGAGCGCCGAACTTTCCGAACGCGTCTGCACTGAAGAAAACCTTGCTGAAGGCATCGTATGTCATCATGACCTCGGGCCAGTGCACCTGCGGAGCCGCGATGAACTTGAGCTCGTGCTTACCGAGGCTTAACGTGTCTCCCTCTTTGACTGCGACTTTACGCTCGGCAAAATCAGTGCCGAAATACTTTTTCATCATGGTGAAAGCCATGGCGCTGCCGACGATCTTCGCTTCAGGGAACGCTTCCGCGAACAAAGCGATATTCGCCGAATGGTCGGGCTCCATGTGTTGCACTATAAGATAGTCTGGAGTTCTGCCGTTAAGTGCATTCCTGATGTTATCGAGCCACAAGCTTCCGAAGTTTCTGTCGACCGAATCCAAGACCGCGATCTTCTCGTCTGCGATCACGTAAGAGTTATAAGCCATTCCCGCCGGAACATCATACTGACCTTCGAAAAGATCGATCTGGTGGTCATTGACGCCGACGTAGATGATATCGTCTGAGATGAACATGGAAAACACCTTCCGTTTCTTTTTAATTAATTGGTTAACCTGTGTAACAGTAGAGCCAGTAACTTATCAACAGAATCAGGAAATAGACAAATATCCTTCCGACAGCCATGGATCTGTCAACGGCATAGTCTGCCGCTTTTATCTGCCCTGCATCAGCATTCCTGTAAGGATTCCTGATTACGAAGCATGCTGCAAGGAACAAAGAGACAGCTGCAAGCAACGTGATAAGGATAGTGTCTGCAGACGAAACAGCGTTGCTTAAAGCCTCACATATACTTACTCCTCTGAATGCAAATCCGTCTTCTGCAAGGAGACCGAATTCTATCATATAGACAGTTCCGTATGTTAGTCCGGATACAAGGAAAATAAGCAGTTCCATTGCATATTCCACAAGAAGGATTCTCTTGTTCTCCGCAATAAAAGGCATCAGATACGAGAAAGAGAAAACCAGGGGTATGAGCCACTGTGAATGCCAGTTAACAAATGCTGCAAATGAAGCATAAGTAACAAAGATAACGAGCATCGAATGATAAAGAACCGCTTTCTTGTCTGAGGTGTCTATCCTCTTGATGAAGCTGGCGAGACAAATAACTGCGAAGGCTATTAAGAACAAAGATATTTCTCCGGCTTTGCGGTCTGTGACCCTTCCGATAACAGTATATCTTGAACTGATAATGTTCCATATCGTGTCATAGCCCGTTCCCTTCTCAAACAGGAACTTGAACACTAATGTCACTGACAGACATATACCTGTATTTATCAGGATATCTTTTACCTTCTTATTCACAAGGAGGATTACAGGAATGAATACCATTAACGGAATAGGCTTTACTGCAACTGCGATTGCTGTAACAAGAGAGAATAATCTGTATCTTCCCTTGTAATACAAAGGGAAAGCAAACATCATTATTATCAAATAGATGATATCAATCTGACCCGAACCTATTGTTATCAACAGCATAACGGACGAGAAAGAATATAAATACTTTACGCTTCTTTTGTACTCGGAAGGCATACCGCAGGCATCACAGATCTTCTGTGTCAGTCTTACAGACCACAAGAACAAAGCCGCCACAATGACATCCAGATACAGAACCATGAGATTGGCGATACTGCCGAATCCTATATTGCCGTCGGTAAAGAATCGGAACGGAATCATTATAACGGCCACTATGATATAGGTTACGGTACTGTAGGGAATCTCGAAGAAATCTCTTTCACTTCCTCTAATGACTTCCTGAAGGTACGCATAGTCGAAGAAACTGAACAGTTTGCCTTCCAGAATGGAATCCAGCATTCTGATACCGGCCCTTCCGATCATAAAAAGATCAAAGTACTGATTAATAAGTACTACCGACAGGAATACGCCTACACCGAGAATGAACTTATCACAAAAGCCCGTGCGCACAGGATCATTATCCCCATAGAACCACACATAAAGCAGAACTGCGGCGCAGATGACAGAATAGATGATCAGAAATGTTATTTTCGAAGCAACTCCGTTATAAGATCCTCTTATCTCAAATGCGAGAGCACCGTCATCCGTTACACCGATCTTCATCTTATCGGTGAATTCATCGGCACCTTCAAGCCTATACGTCAAGGTATATGTCTGCCCCTGTTCTAGTTCGAGACTTCCTGTATCAAAGACATCCTGGCATACGGAGGTCGCTTCAGAGGAAAACACCTCATTGCCTTCGGAATCAGTCAGGATAACCGAAGCATCGGTTCTTGCAACAATGTCTTTATCTGTGAGTTCTCCGAAGAACAACCTGATCCCCGTCAGTCTGTCAACGGGAGAAGCAAAACTGTATGAGACTTCCATGCCGGGTTTCAGATCAATATAATCATCACTCCCGTTACCAAAAGACCTGGACCATAAAGACATCTTTGGCATAAAGGTAACCATGGCAACATAGACCATGATCATCAACAGGAAACAAACAGCCAAATTAATATACTTTGTCTTCCGGATACCGCTCATACGCCGTTATTATACAACATGGATCAGCTAATTATAAATCTGCCCGGAATCTGTATTGCTTTTTAAAATACTTCTAATATAATAACTGTGCGTCTTAATGCGCCAAGCAGTTCGGGTCCGATATCCTGCTTGTAAAATATTAAAACCAAAGGAGCACAATATGAACTTTATCAAATCCGAACTGAAGGATTACAAGATCCTTCTGCGGAACGTACCTGCTATGGTCGTTTCTGTATTCATTCTCTCCGTAGTATGCATGAACCTTATGGCGAGCAAAGAGTTATACAGCTCGACTTATTTTTGCATCAACAGCGGTCTCGCGCTTTCCTGGATATCTTTCCTTTGCATGGACTGCATCTGCAAAAGATTCGGCCCCAAGGCATCCGTTAAGATCTCTATCCTCGCTATGGTGATCAATGTCATTACAGTATTGATCTTTAAGCTTCTGTCCATGACACCCGGTCATTGGGCTGCTTACTTCAGCGCACCCGATGCGGCCACGGGCGAACTTATCAACGACGGACTTAATTCCACATTCGGCAACACTTGGTATGTAGTATTCGGATCGGCAGTTGCCATGATCCTTTCTGCTATTGTCAATTCCTACACCAATGCATGGATCGGCAAGACACATGACAAGGGTTCCTACGGAAGCTTTGCTTTAAGAAGCTTCATCTCCACTGCAGTCGGCCAGTGGGTAGACAACTTCGTATTCTCCGCAGTAGTTTCACACGTATTCTTCGGATGGAACTGGACACAGGTATTGATCTGCTCCACAACATCCATGTTCATCGAGCTGGCCCTCGAGGCAGTCTTCTCCCCCATCGGATTCAAAGTATCCAAGAACTGGGAGAACGACGGCATCGGACAGGAATACTTGAATCTGATCGAGACGGCAGCCTGATATGGAACTCGAGAGATTATCAGGAATAGAACTCGGCGCTCTTGTAAACAAGGGTGAGATAAAGCCGTCCGAAGTAATAGAGTATTTCGAGAACAGGATAAAGGCGCGTAACAGCAGCCTCAATGCTTTCGTATACACCAAATTCGACGATGCTTACGAGGAAGCGCGTAAGCTCGAGGAAAAGATCATGCGCGGCGGGGATGCAGGTCCTCTCGCGGGTGTCCCCATAGGACTTAAGGACTTCCTCCCCTCCAAGAAAGGCTGGACCAACAGCCACGGCGGAGTAAAGTCGCTCATTATGGAGGACGTCGAAGACTCTGAATTCTATAAGGCTGCCCGCCGTGCAGGATGCATCGCAGTCGGCAAGACGAATGCGCCGGCATTCGGTTTTCGAGGCACATGTGACAACAAGTTATACGGTCCCACGCGTAATCCTTTCAACACGGAGTACAACTCGGGAGGCTCCTCCGGAGGCTCTGCTGCCGCTGTCGCAGACGGAATGCTTACTATCGCGGAAGGCTCTGACGGTGGCGGTTCCATAAGGATCCCGTCCGCGTGGTGCCAGTGTTTCGGCTTCAAAGGCTCCGTAGGCACGGTTCCTTCTATCTGCCGTCCCGACGCATGGACCGCCACGCACCCGTTCTGCTTTAACGGAGCCATAACAAAGACTGTTACTGACGGCGCGGTAATGATGAACTACATGGCTCATTACGATCCCAAGGATCCGTTCTCACTCCCTCATCCGAAGAGAAATTTTACCGAGCTTATGAAGAAGCCTGTAACGGACTGGCGCATCGCCTTCACACCTGACTTCGATATATTCACTGTCGACCCTGAGATCGAGCGCATCGTTACCGAAGCGGCCTACAAGTTCGAACAAGCAGGCGCGCATGTCGATCGCGTGCACTTCGGCTTCAAGCATACGTCGGATGAGTTCGCGAACCTCTGGTGCAGAAGCATCAGCATCGACACTTCCCTGGATCTTTACTACTGGAAGAAAGCAGGTCTCGACCTGGTCGGCGACCACAGAGAAGAACTTCCCGAAGAGTTCATCTACTGGAACGAGAAGGCGTTTAATTCCTCTGTACTCGACTACAGATTATTCAATGATATGAGAACGGAGATCCTCGACTGCCAGGAGAAGATCTTCGAGGACTACGATCTTATCCTGTCCCCTGTAACCGTCTGCCCTCCCGTTAAGAACGCGGATGACATGAACACGAAGGGCCCCGAGTTTGTTAACGGCGTAAAGACAGAGCAGCTCATCGGCTTCTGCGAGACATTCCTTGTTAACTTCACGGGCAACCCGGCAGCATCGATTCCCGCAGGTCTTACTTCCGAAGGTCTTCCCGTCGGACTTCAGATCATAGGAAAGAAGTTCCGTGACGAAGACGTACTTGCAGCGTCATATGCCTTCGAGCAGATCTCGCCCTGGAATTACGATATCCCTCATAACAGGATCTGAGTGATTTAAAAAACGCATTAAAAAAGCTGTCCGAATCGGACAGCTTTTAACTTGCGTTGATATTTCTCTATTACAGAGCAGCCTTTGCCTTCTCAACGAGTGCTGTGAAGCCCTTAGGATCTGTGATAGCGATATCAGAAAGAACCTTTCTGTCGAGCTCTACGCCGGCCTTCTTAAGTCCGTCCATGAATCTGGAGTAGGACATGCCGTTGATTCTTGCAGCAGCGTTGATTCTTGTGATCCAAAGCTTTCTGAAGTCTCTCTTCTTCTGTCTTCTGTCTCTGTAAGCATAGTTACCGGACTTGAGAACCTGCTGGTTAGCAACCTTGAACAGCTTGCTCTTCTTACCGAAGTAACCCTTAGCCTGCTTCAATACCTTCTTATGACGAGCTCTTGTACGAATTCCTCTTTTAACTCTAGACATATGTTAATTCCTCCAATCAATTCCAATCACATATAAGGGATCATCTTGCGGATGACTTTTCTGTTCTGCTCAGATGCAAGAATGTTGTGTCTCAAGTGACGCATTCTCTTTGTAGGTCTCTTGCTGAGGATATGACGGCGGAAAGCCTGTGCTCTCAGAACCTTACCGGTACCTGTTACCTTAAATCTCTTCTTAGATGAACTGTGTGTCTTCTGCTTAGGCATTTAATATGTCCTCCTTGCCATTACTTATTCTTCTTAGGTACGACGAACATGACCATGTCACGCCCCTCGATCTTAGGCTGTTTGTCGATCTGACCGTACTCTTCGATACCCTCCATGAACTTCTCCATGACTGCGTATCCCTGCTGCTGATATGCCATCTCGCGGCCGCGGTACCTGATCTTAACCTTTACTCTGTCACCGTTCTTCAGAAATCTGATGACCATCTTCTGCTTAACTTCGATATCGTGTGTATCTGTAGTAAGCTTCATGCCGACTTCTTTAAGCTCAGTCTCTTTCTGCTTCTTCTTGGCTTCCTTCTCACGCTTGCTCTGCTCGAAAAGGTATTTGCCGTAATCCATGATCCTGCATACAGGATTGTCAGGATTTGCCGAGATGCATACGAGATCCAAGTCTGCTTCTTCGGCTGCCTTCTGGGCTTCCTCGATAGGTACTACACCCACCATATTGCCTTCAGCGTCGATAAGTCTTACCTTGCTGAACTTGATGTTGTCGTTCACCAACTGATTTCCGTTTGCTTTAGCGATGTGTAACACCTCCAATCATAAAAAAAGAACGGTCAAGCAGATTACCGTTCATTCCCATATCGGCCCGAAAGCCTTATAATATGGACCTCTTCGCCTATGCTCGAGGTGAGAACACGGTGTTCTGCTTTCTAATTGACTCAAGTATAATACTGATTCTCCCCTGTAATGTCAAGCAGTTATATCGATCAAATCAAATCAGAACCAAAAGTCCCAGGAACATCGCGGCACCGCACCAGTTGCCCATGCCGCCTATTCTAAGTGGGATAGTTACAATAAACAGCGGAACTATATTGAACACGCAGGCCCATGCCGGAAGATCCGTACGACCCGTAACCACTGCCATCAGCAATGCGATACCGAACACAAGCCATCCTACGTAGCATGCAATCATCGTCACAGATGTGTCCTTGAACAGTTTGACCACTGCACCTCTTGCATCTACTGTCATCCCCATGCGGATATATATCCATTCAGCTACTCCGCACAAAACATGATGTGCCACACCGAATACAAGGAAAAGGGCAACAGACACAAGCATAATGACAGCCGTCACTTCAGAATACGCCTTCATCCACAAATACAGTCCGTAATAACCGGCAGAGCACATGAACAGCGCAAGGCAACCCAAAAGCATAGACAGAAGCGGATTCTTCAGGGGCATTCCGCCGAATGTTTCCGCCATCTTCTTGTTATCAGATAATGCCTTTACATCAAACCTCTTCCCGCCCGGCACATATGTAAGCAGGCAGTCACAGTATCCGCAAAGGATATGTCCCACGACAGCAATAAGCAAAAGGATCTTAATGATATTCAAATTGACACCGCCTTGTATGAGTAACTGTTCATATGAGTATGCGTTCACATATTATCACTTAACTTCCCTTTGTCAACACTTAAACTGAATTGTTCACATAAAACTCAAGCTGGAATATAATCAGTAAGAATTAAAGGAAAAGAAGGTACTACCATGATTTCAGCTAAGATCAAAGAGAAGCTCGCTTCAGGTTCAGCTATAAGAAAGATGTTCGAAGAAGGCAACCGACTCAAGAAGATTTACGGAGAAGACAAAGTATTTGACTTCTCTATCGGAAATCCTGATCTCGAGCCTCCGAAGGAAGTCGCCGAGACTTTGAAGGAACTCGCTAACAATCCCACACCCGGCATGCACGGCTATATGAGCAACTCCGGATACGAATCCACAAGAGCCGCCATCGCTGCACAAAGATCCGCCCAGTCCGGTCTTACGATCGATGCAGGGGCTGTCTGCATGACAGTCGGTGCCGCTTGTGCGATGAACGATGTACTCCACGCTCTCCTCGATGACGGCGACGAGGTTATCGTACTCGCCCCCTTCTTTATGGAATACATTAACTATATCGAGAACCACAACGGCAAGGTTGTTATAGTTCAGACAGACGATAAGTTCATGCCTGACTTCGATGCCATCAAGGCTGCCATCACACCTAAGACCAAGGCGATCATCATTAACTCCCCTAACAATCCTTCCGGTGTTATATACGGCGAGGATATCCTTACCAAGCTTAATGATCTTCTTAAGGCGCAGGATCACATTATCCATGTAATCTCCGACGAGCCTTATATCGATCTTGTTTACGACGGACTTACGGTTCCTTCCGTTCTTAAGTACATCGATAATGTAATTATCTGCTTCTCATGGAGTAAGTCCCTCTCCCTTCCCGGTGAAAGAATCGGATACACACTCGTATCCCCTAAGAATGCGGACTACGAGGATCTTACAGGCGCCATCGTTCTTTGCAACAGAATTCTCGGAAGCGTTAATGCTCCCGCTATCTGGCAGAAGGTCGTAGAGAAGGCGCTTAACGCGAAGGTCGATGTCGCGAACTACGAGCACAGAAGAGATCTTCTGTATTCCAACATCGTTGATGCAGGCTTCGAGGCTGTTAAGCCTAACGGCGCACTCTATATCTTCATGAAGACGCCCGACGGACTTACGGATGTTGAGTTCCAGGAAGTATGCGCGAAGTATAACCTACTCCTCGTCCCCGGAGCATCGTTTAAGAGAGAAGGTTATATGAGACTTGCTTTCTGTGTATCCGAGAAGGCAATCACAGGATCACGTCAGGCTTTCTTCAAGATAGCCGAGGAGCTGAATATCTCTCACAAGGCTGAGCTTTGATCACAGTCTCTCGAGGATCTTAGAAGTCATCTGCTGCGTATCAAGAACAATATCCGATTCGGATGACGCTATATCACAAGTTCTGAAGCCGTCTGCCAATGTTTGGCGGACGGCTTTTTCAATACGGTCGGAAGCCGCGGTCTCGCTTAACGACCAGCGTAAAAGCATAGAAGCGGACAGGATAGTCGCGATAGGATTCGCCTTACCCGTACCCGCGATATCGGGAGCCGAGCCGTGAACGGGCTCGTACATACCGGGAGTTCCGGGCGCGCCGAGTGACGCAGACGGAAGCATACCGATGGAACCGGTGATCATACCCGCCTCATCAGAGAGAATATCGCCGAACATATTGGAAGTAACGATAACGTCGAACGTAGACGGACGGTGGATAAGCTGCATGGAGCAGTTATCTACATAGAGATAATCAAGCGTAACATCGGGATAGGATGGCGCCAGCTGCGAAGCTATCTCACGCCAGAGTCTCGAAGACTCGAGAACATTCGCCTTATCGACCAAAGTCAGCTTCTTGGATCTTCCCTGCGCATAGCGGAAACCTTCCTTCAGGATTCGAGTGATCTCCGCCGTGGAATACTCTTCGGTATCGTAAGCAGTCACACCCTTGACCGAGCCGTCAGACAAAACTTCTGAAGACTCCGAACGGCCGTGCTTACCGAAGTATATGCCGCCCGTAAGCTCGCGCACGATCAGGATATCCATAGACTCTACATTCTTGACCGGAGAAGCGGACGCTAATTCCTTGAACATCAAAGCCGGGCGCAGATTCGAATACAGTCCGAGCCCCGAACGAAGACCAAGCAAAGCGCGCTCAGGTCTTTTCGCAGGTTCGACGGAATCCCATCGCGGGCCGCCGACGGCACCGAGCAGAACAGCATCGGATGCACGGCAGGTCTCAAGTGTAGTAAACGGAAGCGGTATGCCGTGCTTATCTATCGCGCAGCCGCCCGCGTCACACTCGGTAAACTCGAACGAGATCCCCTCAAGTTCTCCCACTTTCTTAAGCACGGAAACTGCAGACGATGTAACCTCAGGTCCTATCCCGTCGCCCGGGATAACAGCTATCTTATATGTCTTCATGCTAAGCCTCCGTCTTGCTTCCGGTGTACTGAACCAGCCCTCCGGCAGCGATAATCTTCTTAATAAATTCTGGAAAAGGCTTGGCCGTAAACTTCTGTCCTGTCGTTATATCAGTGATCACGCCCGTGTCGAAATCGGCCTCGACCTCATCACCGTCGTTGATGGCAGCGGAAGCCTCGGGGCACTCCATGATCGGCAGGCCGACGTTAATGGCATTACGGTAGAAGATCCTCGCGAAGCTCTCGGCAATAACCAGAGAGATGCCGCTCGCTTTGATCGCGATGGGAGCATGCTCACGCGAGGAACCGCAGCCGAAGTTACTGCCGGCCACCATAATGTCGCCCGCACTTACACGCGATACAAAAGTATTGTCTATATCCTCCATGCAGTGGGAAGCCAAATGTGCGGGATCCGCTGAAGTAAGATGACGTGCGGGAATGATTACATCCGTATCGACGTCGTTGCCGTATTTAAAAACCTTTCCTTTTACAGACATATACTCACCTCCGGTCAGATCTCGTCAGGTGTCGCCACGCGACCCATTACTGCGGATGCGACGGCTACAGGAACGCCGCTTAAGATAACTTCAGATTCGACGTGTCCCATGCGTCCTACGAAGTTGCGGTTGGTCGTGGATACACACCTCTCACCTGCAGCAAGTATTCCCATATGGCCTCCGAGGCAAGGTCCGCACGTAGGTGTCGAGATAACGCAGCCCGCATCGTCGAAGATCGCAAGCCAACCCTCATCGAGAGCCTTGCGGTAGACTCTCTGCGAGCCCGGGATGATGATGCATCTTATGCCGTCTGCTATCTTTTTACCCTTAAGAAGCTCAGCTGCAGTTCTGATATCCTCTTCTCTTCCGTTGGTGCATGAACCGATAACGACCTGGTCTATCTTCATGTCCTTAACGTCCTTCGCTGCCTTCGTATTGGAAGGAAGATGCGGAAGCGCCACGGTAAGCGGAACAGCCGCGAGGTCGATCTCAATTACCTGAGAGTATTCGGCATCCGGGTCAGCCTCATATGCCGTGAAGTCGCCGCGCGTATATCTGTCGATATTGGTAGTCGCTATATATTCGAGAGTAATGTCATCTACCGGGAAGATACCGTTCTTGCCGCCGCATTCGATCGCCATATTGGAGATCGTAAGGCGCTGATCCATCGAAAGCGCCTTCACACCGTCTCCCGTGAACTCGAGCGACTTATAAAGCGCGCCGTCAACGCCGATCATGCCGATCAAATGAAGGATGATGTCCTTGCCGGTTACGTAAGGTCCGGGCTTGCCCGTAAGTACGACCTTTATCGCCTCAGGAACTTTGAACCATGTGGAGCCGGATACCATGGCGCACGCGAGATCCGTGGATCCGACGCCCGTCGCGAAAGCACCGAGCGCGCCGTAAGTACAAGTATGCGAGTCGGCACCTATGATGGCATCACCCGGAAGTATGAGTCCGTTGTCGGGTATGATGACGTGCTCTATACCCATGCCCTTCTGTCCGAGCTCGAAGTAATTACTGATCTCATGCTCGCGTGCGAAGCATCTCATGCACTTCGTAAGCTCGGCTGACTTGATATCTTTATTGGGAGTAAAGTGATCGGGCACCAGGATTACTCTGTCTTTATCGAAAACATCCGCGGCACCCATGCCCTCGAACGTCTTGATCGCGGGCGGAGTGGTTACGTCGTTGCCGAGCACCTTATCAAGCTTAGCTTCGATAAGATCACCCGCATGAACTTCGGAAAGTCCAGCATGATCTGCCAGTATCTTCTGTGTCATGGTCATTCCCATATAAGATACCTCGTTTCCATGAGTCTAATTCGATAATACTTTCAAATTTTCCTTATAGCAACAAGAAAACGCCTCTGCACTAAGGCAAAGGCGCTTTTCGTTCAAAAAAAATCTAATAAGGATTACTTCTTACCCTCGGAAAGGAACTTCCAGACCAAAGCTGCGAGAGCGCCGCCTACGAGGGGTGCTACGATGAATACCCATACATTGGAAAGAGCGGCACCGCCTGCGAAGATCGCAGATGCGAAAGATCTTGCAGGGTTAACGGATGTACCTGTGAAGTGGATGCCGAAGATGTGTACAAGCGTCAGTGTAAGACCGATAACGATACCTGCTACGCTAGAGAACTCGGGCTTGGATGTAACGCCGAGGATAGCAAGTACGAAGATGAATGTAAGAAGAACTTCGACGAACAGTGACAACATGATATTGTCGTTATAAAGACCGTTCGCACCGAATCCGCAGTCGAATCCGAGGAGAACGCCGATGCATGCAGCACCGACGACACCGCCGAGGAACTGAGCTACAACATATCCGCAGAAATCCTTTGCTGTCATCTTACCTGAAAGAAGAACAGCAATAGATACGGCAGGATTGATGTGACAGCCGGAGATATTACCGATTGAATAAGCCATTGCAACAATTACAAGTCCGAATGCCAGTGCAGTAAGGATATACGCACCGTTAGCTTCGCTTGTCTTACAACCTACAGCAGCTGCAGTGCCGCAAGCAGCAAAGACAAGGACAAATGTACCAATGAATTCAGCTACATACTTCTTAATAGAATCCATAGAATTAGCCTCCTTTGGGGGATAGAGTATAAGTATATTTTACAATTATAAATAAACGCGTCAACCACCGTGACGCGTTTATAACTCAATAGTAATATGATCAATGTGTATCAGTTATAAAGGAACTCTTCACCGCCGTAACGGATGACAACTTCATTCTCGGAGCCCTCAGGCAGTCCCTCTACATGACCTACAATCCTTGCATCGATATTGAAGGACTGTGCGATGGCGATGATACCTGCAGCAGCCTCCTCGGAGTTGCAGTAGAACTCGATTCTGTGACCACAGTTAAATACCTGGAACATCTCCTTCATCGGGATATCGCCGGAATCGTAGATTGCCTTGAACAGCGGGGGCAGCTCGAACAGATTATCCTTAACGTATCTTACGTTCTTACCGAAGTCACGGCACTTAGCCTGTCCGCCGCCTGTGCAGTGGATGATACCGTTGACGTTTCCTCTGTAGTTATCAAGCACGCGTGCGATAACAGGCAGGAATGTTCTCGTAGGAGAAAGGATAGCCTCACCTACTGTCTGCTCGGAGCCCGGAAGCTTATCCGTAAGTCTGAACTTACCGCAGTAAACCTTATCCTCGGGAATCGTAGATGAGAAAGACTCCTTAAAGTTCTCATAATAGTACTTGGAAAGGAGCAGGTGTCTTGCAGCAGTAAGACCGTTGCTCGACATACCTGAATTATAAGAATCCTCATATGTTGCCTGACCGAAGGAAGCGAGACCTACGATAACGTCTCCGGGATGGATGTTAGCGGCATTTACGATATCTGTTCTCTTAGCACGTGCAACGATCGTGGAGTCAACGATAAGAGTCTGAACGAGATCTCCCACGTCAGCTGTCTCGCCGCCGCACATTGTGATGTTGATACCGAGATCTGCAAGCTTAGCGATCATCTCGTCGTAGCCTTCGATGACCTTAGCGATAGCCTTGCCGTCAACGCGGTGTGCATTACGTCCGATTGTATTTGAAAGCGAAAGGTTCTTGTAAGCACCTACACAAGCGAGGTCGTCCGTATTCATTACGAGCGAATCCTGTGCAAGTCCCTTGAACCAGTCGTAGTTCCCTGTCTCTTTATACATCAGGTACGCTACAGAAGACTTGGTGCCTGCTCCGTCTGCGTGGATAGCCGTGCAGTACTCCGGATCTCCCGCGATATCGGGAATAAGCTTCGCGAATGCTCCGGGGAACACACCCTTGTCCTGATTCTTTACAGCTGCCTTTACCTCGTCCTTTGTAGGTGATACGCCTCTGCTCAAGTAAGATTCTGCGCCCATGATGTCTCTCCTTCTAATTTAATGTTTCCGACACGGCCGGTAAGCCGGGTTCTGTTAAATGCAATCATCTATCTGTGGCCTACAGTTGCCCATAGGCTCAAGCCGTCTCCTAAGACCCGCGGACCACGGTTGCCTTCCACGACGTTGCTTCGGGTGGGGTTTACAAGGCCTTCATGTCTCCATGAAGCCGGTGAGCTCTTACCTCGCCTTTTCATCCTTGCTCTGTCGCTCCGAGAAGCCACAGGGCGGTTTTCTTTTCTGTTGCACTTTCCTTAAAGTCGCCTTCACCGGGCGTTACCCGGCACCCTTGTCCTGTGAAGCCCGGACTTTCCTCACGCACCGGCTTTCGCCACTGGTGCCCGCGATTGCCTCGGTCGGTCGGAAAACAGACTAATTATAACACACTCTCGTATCCCGGCTCATAGAAGAACTGCACATCCGGGAACCTCTCTTCGAGTACATTCTTGAGATTTTCCATAAAAACGCGCTCGGTGGCATTATGTCCCGCGATGACCGACAGGATACCCTTGTGCGCCAGAAGCAACGTAACATGATGCTTGATCTCGCCCGACACGACAAGATCCGCGCCGCTTGCCACTACCGCAGGGATATCATCCTCTTCGAAAGACCCGCCCTGCACGAAAACCCTGCGCAGAGTGTTCTCCTTGCTGTTGATGCTGATCGTACCCGTGCTGTTAAGAGCTTTTCGTATAGTCTCCATATAGTCGCCGAGCTTAACTTCCTCAGGGAGCTCGTAATAAGCGCCGTAAGCACAGTCCTCGAGTTCCCTTACAGTCTCGGGCACCGCGCCGAGTTTACGCGCAAGCACGAAGTTACTGTACTCTGAAGCCTTATCAAGGTTGGTGTGAGCGGCATAGCATGTGATGTCATTCTTGATCATAAGCGACAGCAGCGCGCCGTTCGTGTCTTCCATGCTCACGGTATCGATTCCGCCGAAGATCAGAGGGTGATGCGACAGAAGAAGATTCGCACCTTCCTTCTTGCACCTTGTTATCGCTGCCGAAGTCGTATCGAGGCTTAACACTACGGACGTTACCTTCTCGTCGCGCTTGCCTGTCATGAGTCCGGGATTATCCCACGATTCCGCGGTCTCCGGCGGGCAGATCGAATCCATAAAGTCTGTGATATCTTTGATCCTGGTCATCATCAAACCTCCTCGAGCATTCTTCTTATCTCTTCGTCGCCTCTTTGTGAGAGGGCAAATCTCTTGTCGAGCCTGTCCTTATATCCCATTACCAAAGGCTCGTTATTCTCTATACGTTTAAGTATAACAGGACCGATGTATTTCTCCTTAAGCGTGAACTCACGGGGGACCCCGTTATATACAACCTTCATGAGCACATAGAATAATCCTCTGTCCTCGCACGCATTCTCATCTTTGATCTCGAATCCGTTCGTAAAAAGATACTCGCGAAGTCTGTCCGAAGACTTCTGAGGCTGCAGAACCCATGTGATAGTCTTAAGGAAAGCTTTGTCCTCGCGCTCTTTTACGCGGGACAGAATATCTACCATATTATTGCCGCCGAGGCCCGCCATAACAACGATATCGCCCTCGTGAAGCGTCACGCCGTCAAGACCGTCGGTACAGTAAACTTCGGTTCTGTCCGCATATCCGAACATGCGTAAAGTATCCTCGGATCTTTGTGCGGGGGCTTTATGTATATCAGTGAGCACCGCCTGCGCGAAGTTGTCGTTAATGAGTGAGTATAAAGACAGATGTCCGTGATCGGAGCCTACATCTATTATTCTTCGTTCGGTAAGACCGCTCTCGCCCTCCACCGCCATATCGTGGACAGCTTTAAGTCTCGGGGATAAGAATTCTTCTGCCGGATTGATCACAGGCTCGATCTCTTCTGCTGCAGCATCTGATAGTATTTATCCAGTTTGTCGATCATGGCTACTATCTCCTGCTTCTTGTTATCGTCTTCAGTCTTGTTATAGAGCTCCTGAAGCTTAAGAAGCTCCTTGGAACACTTATCGCAGCGCACGCCGTAAAGACACTTCTTATACTTGGCGATCTCTGCTTCTTCTGTAGGCTCCTGCGGAACGCGTTCACACATTACCATATAAAACTTCTCTGCCTGCATGCCGTTAAACAGCATCTCGGAAAGCTTGTTAATAAGAAGGGCTTCATTGACTCCCCTCTTGGCATCAAAGTGCTTAAGGAAGAAGTCTACCGCCTCTTTAAGATTATCGCCCCGGAAATCATTCTTGCGGATAACATCCGTGAGTTCTATCTTGCTTTGATCGGCCAGCACGGGACCGAGTCTTACAGCACGTACGAACAGCTCGATCTCATCTTTGGTAACGATATCAGCCTTGGGAGCGGAATCTCTGGAGGCTTCCTTACGCTGCTCGATCTGGGCTGCTTCTTCGCGTTCCTGCTCACGCTGGTCGATACTGCGCTGCCTGTTTATGCCTTCGCGCTCGGCATGCTCCATAGCGGATACTATAGTCTCGGAACGAGCACCTAAGTACTGTGCCGCCTGAGCCGCCATCTTCTCACGCTTGATCGGGTCGTACAGCCAGGAACCGTACGTGATTATGTCCTCCTGGAACTTCGTCTGATCAAGTCCCGACTCGGAGTCATAGTTATCGTCGTAAGCACGGCTAAACAGGTAATCGTTAACATCCTTGGCACTCTTAACTACAGCCTTGAACGCCTCCGCACCGTTAGCCTTGATGTACTCGTCAGGATCCTTGCCGTTAGGCACCGCAGCGATCCTGATCCTAATCTTGATGCCCGTCATCCTTCTTAAGTACTCAAGCATCATCTTGGATGCACGCAAAGCCGCGGTCTTACCTGCATTGTCACTGTCGAAAAAGAAAACTACTTCATCCGCATACTTGGATGCAAGCTGCAGCTGGCTGTCTGTAAAAGCAGTACCCAACGCCGCGACAGCATTGGTGATACCTGCCTGATGCATCGCGATGGCATCCATATAGCCCTCGACAATGATCAGCTGCTTGCTCTTTGACTGCTTGGCAAAATTGAGCGCATATAAGTGCTTCTGCTTCTTATATACAAGCGAATCCGGAGAATTAACGTACTTGGGGAGTTCAGGACCCAGGTTACGTCCACCGAAAGCGATGATCTTACCGAACGCATCAAAGATAGGCACGATAAGTCTTCCCCTGAACAGATCGATGAGATTGCCGTTCTTCGCAGTCGTGAACAGACCGCTGTCCTTAAGGTCTGCATCATCGTAACCTTTCTGCTTGAGAAATCTGTAAAGATAGTCGAAGCCGTCGGGCGCATACCCGATACCGAAGTTCACGAGAGTCTTCTGTGACAGCTGTCTCTTGGCAGCATAATCGCGCGCAGCTTTACCGACATCGGAATTGAAGCTTTTGTAGTAGAAGCCTGCCGCATCCGTAAGGATGTTCATGACACGCTTTTTACGGTCTTTAAGATCACTTGCGCCCTTGCTGTCGTCTTCTCCCCACTCTACCGGAACACCGTACTGGTCGCCTAAGAACTTAACCGCTTCAGGGAAAGACAGCTTCTCGATCTCCATTATAAAACCGATTGCATTGCCGCCCTTCTGACAGCCCCAGCACTTATATAAACCTCTCTGAGGATTAACCGAGAAAGACGGAGTATTTTCCGAATGAAAAGGACACAGGCCAAAAAGATTCTGGCCTGTTCTCTTCGTAAACGTTACGTACTTCCCTACGACCGACTCGATGTCGGCACGGGAAAGCACTTCGTCAATAGTACTTTCCGGTATTTTCTTAGACATTAAATCCGTTAATTACTTCTTGTCTTTACCCTTCTTATCGGAATCAGATTCGCTGTTTCTGGGGATAACTGTCTGAATAGCACCCTTTGTGTAAGAAACGGGTGTATTTGCAGCTGATGTGTAGATAGTAACCTCTTCTTCACCGATGTTAGCTACGATACCTACGAGACCGCCGATAGTTACAACCTTATCGCCGATGCAAAGCTTATCCATCTGCTCCTTGAGCTTCTTGTCTCTCTTCTTCTGGGGAAGGTAGATCATGAAGTACATGATAGCGCCGAAAAGCGCGATCATACCTACGCCCATGATGAGATCCATCTGAGTGTATCCGCCCTGTGCAGGTGCATCAGCGGCAAGAATTAAATTAAACATCCTTAGTCCTCCTTATCGAAGGCACCGGCGATCATGTCATCCATGTTATACATACCGGGCTTCTTATCCTGAATATATTTAGCAGCAGCCAGCGCGCCCCTTGCGAAAGCATCCCTGGTCTTGGCACTGTGTGATATCTTAACAGTTTCCTCGTCACTTATAAAGTAGACTTCATGCTCGCCTACGATATTGCCGCCTCTGATAGCGGAGATGCCCATCTCCTTATCGCCTCTTGCCTGCATTCTCGAGTGTCTCTCATAAACATATTCGAGCTCGTTATTGCAGGATTCGTTGATAGCATCGGCGATCATCATGGCTGTTCCGGAAGGAGCATCAAGCTTTCTTCTGTGATGAGCCTCGAGGATCTCGATATCGAATCCGGGATAGAGTGTCTTTGCTGCCTGCTTAACAAGTCCGATGAGCACGTTGATACCGAGGCTCATGTTAGCGGACTTGAATACCGCGATCTTCGCCGAAGCGTCCTGAAGCTTGGCAAGTGTAGCCTCATCAAGACCTGTAGTACAGCATACGAGAGGCTTGTTCAGGCTCAAAGCAGCATCAATAACCGAGGGAACACCCTTGGCATTGGAGAAATCGATGATGGCATCGAAGTCTACGTCGCACTTATCGAGACTCTCGAATACAGGATAAGCAAATCCGTTGTTGTTAACTATGTCTGCACCGGCTACGACCTCGAAGTCATCGCTTTCGAGAGCCATAGCTGATATAGCACGACCCATTCTTCCGCAGCAGCCGTTAAGGAAAATTCTTGTCATGTTGTTATATCTCCTTGGAGTATCTTGCCCGTGTTATCAGGCAAAGAAAGATGTGAGAGCAGAAGTATCGTAAAGCTTCAGAGCTTCCTCTACCTTCTTACGTCCGCCCTCGCTCAAATCGCTTAAAGGCATTCTGCAGTGTCCGACATTGATGCCGAGCATGTTGATAGCTTCCTTAACAGGAATAGGATTAACCTCGCAGAACATAGCCTTAACGAGCGGGATAACCTCGATCTGCATATCTCTTGCCTTCTTGATGTCTCCGTTAAGGTAAGAGTGGATCATTGTTGATGTGAATTCAGGAATGAGGTTAGCCGTAACGGAGATAACACCCTTAGCGCCGAGAGATACCATAGGAATGGCAAGTCCGTCTTCACCGGAATAGAATGTGTATCTGTCACCGCACTCACTGAATGCTTCAGGAACCTGTCCGAGATTACACTCCTTAACAGCAACGATATTCTGCTGGTCAGCCAGCTTGCTCAATACATAAGGGCTGATGTTAACGTTCGTTCTGGAAGGAACATTATACAGAATGAGCGGAATATCTACACTGCTAGCGATTGCCTTATAGTGAGCAACAAGTCCGTCAGGTGTGCACTTATTGTAATAAGGAGTTACTACGAGAGCAGCATCCGCACCGAGCTGCTGAGCCTTCTTCGTAAGTTCGATTCCGTACTTGGTATCGTTAGAACCTGTACCTGCAATTACGGGAACTCTTCCTGCAACTGTATCAACAGCGCACTTGATGGCAGCTACATGCTCCTCATCATCCATCGTCGCAGCCTCACCTGTAGAACCGCAGATTACGATAGCATCCGTCTTATTGGCGATGTGGAACTCGATAAGCTTCTCAAGCTTAGGGAAGTCAATCCCGGTATCTGTAAAAGGTGTAACGATAGCTACTGCTGAACCTTCGAAAATAGCCATTTTATAGCCCTCCTGGTAAAAAACTAATACAATTTTACCTTCCGTAAAGTAGTGCGTCAATTATCCTTAAAGGGTGCACAACAGTACATCGTGAGCGGACAATTTGCCCTGTTTTCCGACTGAAAAACATGCTCTCGGAGACAGTCTGATGGCGTAATTTGCTTTTTAGTAATTCCGCCATCAGAAATGAGGTATTTTGATGGCGTAATCCGAGATTTGAGAATTCCGCCATCAGATTCAAGCAGATTGCATGGCTAAAAGCTCATTCTTGAGATTTAGCCATCAGAACACTGTGTTTTCGATGGCGTAAAGATGTTTTTTCGAGAAAGCGCCATCAACACACGTCATCTAAAGCTGCTTTCAATCATTTGATCCAGGACACGAAGATCCAACGGTGCAGTATAACTCTCCATAGTAGTGAACAGCTTCTCCCCGAGTGCGATTCCATTCATCACGTACTTATTAATTCGAAGAATAGTTGTATGGGCATACTCTTCATCTCCCATTTTGCCAAGATGTTCATAATAGATTTCCTTACGGTCGCTTATCCTCAGAATAGTAAAGTCAGGATGAAAGATTTTACCGCCGACGTTTATCGGACATTCATATTTATATGGAATACCCTTTGCTAACAATCGGTTAGCGATCAGCTGCTCGGATTTTGATCTGACGCGCTCCCCTCGATCGGTCACATAATAAGGATCGCCCTCCCCGAAAGGTTTGTGTACATATGGAGTATTCAACCACTTATCTATATAAGCTTTATCAGGAAGTCTGACCGGAGTGATAATGCTTTGTCTCTGTTCTGATAACGATTCATAAACATCTTCAAATGATCTTTCAGGATACCTTTTAAGAAATAACTCTATAGCTTTGCCCTCTGCCTCGGCAGCACGAAGTATTTTAAGATAGTAAGATCTTTGAGCCAGCGAGCAGATTAATTTCTTATCATATATCGGAGTTTTTCTGTTCTTTGCATAACCTTCGTAATCAGCATAGTAGTAAATATTGCCTCTTATCTGATGAATATGAAGATTACCTGCAGGAAGTGCCGAAAGACTTTTATCAACAGAAGCAATCAGTCTGTTGATTGTACTAAGGCGGCAGTTAAGCTGTTCGATCATTCTCTTTTTCATATGGAGATTATAGAAGGTAAAATTCAAGAAATATATGCTTTCCCAAAAGTCGGGAAAATTATGATGTTTTGGAACAAGTTTCTCTTGATTTGTCGGCGTTTGCAGGGCGTACCGCGTGAAAGATATAAAACAACAAAAAGGACCGTCCGGAGACGGTCCTTTCAGCTTTAAGTTTTACTGGATCTTACTGATCCTGCTCGTCCTCGCGAAGCTTTCTTGCGAAGTAGATCATTACGAGAGCCGAGAGCATGATGACTGCGGATACGGCATTGACACTTGCCTCACCTGTAGATCCGATAGATCTGTCAGCCTCATCGATCATAATCGTCTGAGATCTGCTTGCGCCGTTTACGTATGTAACTACGATAGTGTGGCTTCCCGGAGTCAGGGATCTTAAGATAGCCTGATTGATCGATACGGAACCGTCAGGGTTGACCGTATAAGATCCGGGCTCGAGAGGCTGTCCGTCGAGAGTTACGGAAGTAACTTCAGGTGTTGTCTCTTCTGTATCGTCAGAAGGAGTTGTCTCATCGGGCGTATCAGTCTCAGGAGTTGTTTCGTCGCCGCCGGTTGTTGTGTACGCATCAGTAAGGGTTACTGTGACTGTACCGCCGGATACTACCATAGCAGTTCCGACCGTTACACTGTTGGCAACATCGAGAGTATATGTGGATGTATGTCCGTCAAGACTCTCAACAACGCTGTATGTAACACCGGGTGTAAGGTTATCAACAACGTAGTAGTATGTGCCGTTTCCTGCATCCTGCCAGATACCGTTATTAACGTTCTCCATCGTAAGAGCAGGTACGTCGCGTGTAGCACCGCACGTCGTATCAGTAAGAACAAAAGTGATTGTCTCGAGTTCGTTAAGAGACGTACCGCTGATTGTCTTGCTGATGATAAGGCTTCCGGGTACTACTACAACGGTCTCGTCAGAAGACGAAGATTCCGTAGGCGTTGTAGGTTCTGTGGGGTCTGTAGGTGTAGTCGACTGTGTATAAGCATCCGTCAACTCGATAACAGCTGTACCACCGACACTGACAGGGGCCGAACCTGATGTCGTACTGTTATCAACATCGAGAGTATAGGTCGTTGTATGACCGTCCATGCCTTCTATAACAGAATAGGTTCCGACAGATACACTGATAAATGTGTATTCATAGATACCCGTTCCCGCAAGATGCCACTGATCAGCACCAACACCAACGTTAGCCATGCACAGGTTAGGTACAGAAAGCTGATCAGGACCTGTAATCGAGAAGGAAATCTGCTCAAGTGCATTAAGCTCAGCACCGCTGATAGTCTTACGGATTACGAGAGAGCCAGTTGTAGGTCCCTGCGTGTAGCGGTTTATAAGCTGTGCTGTACTTGTTCCACCATCAGTCATATCTGTTACGTTGACTGTTGTTGTGGAATTCTGCACATCAAACGTATAGCCTGTAGCGGCCGTAGCTGAAGGATTAACCTCTGTTACCG
>JAGAXM010000037.1 GCA_017940895.1 Clostridiales bacterium
ACCTACATAAACCGTGCTATACTTCATATGTGACCTCCATTTGTATGCGGTAACTCCCATCACCACATTTTTTATTTGACGATTTGTAGTATATGGGTAAATCCACGGACCTACAAATCGGGGGTCATTACATATTGTCTATACCAAGTATACCAATTATTGAATCCCATTACTCCTCCAAGAAGAAAGATAAGACCCATAACGGCTGTCTGACAGATATATATGCAATACGAATAGTCCCCGAGGGTTTGAAAGAGCTTAACCGATACGATCTTTCTTAACGGCACCCAATTGGTCATCAGGATCAGGACAGAAGGATAAAGCAGGAATACCTCTGTTATCCATCTGAAACTTCGGGTTATGCACAAGATCACGACCGTTGCTGTTAAGAGCACCAATGCCGTTATTATGACTGTCTTCTTACCACTGCTTCTGCTGCAGACATAAGCAACTCCGATTCCCACGCCAAATGCCGCGATACCGCGTGCGATATTCGTAATACTGTTGCCCGGTCCCGCCACCACATAGAGCACGGATGCTGCGATGCTTATAACTACTGCAGAATACCTGATCGCGCTGTTACTGATCCTGAAGAACCAGAAGAACAATGCATAGCAGATTATATTTACCGCCAGATACCATGCCACACCGTTAACAGGATCCCAGAAGTTTAAGCACAGAAGATCAAACGGCAATGACTTAAGATCTCTTACAGAACCACCGGCGAAGCTTATAAAAGATCCCAGCACGCGTCTTGAGATGAACCCCGCACCGACTATAACAAGAGTAGAAAGCCAATAAGAAGGCAGCAGTCTTCCCAAGCGGTGGATAATGAATCTTCCCGCACCTATCGCACGCTTCGCGATACGTTCCTTATAGAACAAACAGAAGACAAATCCGGAGACAATAAAGAATAATTCCACCAACTCACCGCCGTAAACATATGGCAGCCTTAACCACGCGTATAGAGGCAACCGGGGATCATCATGTGCGCCGCCGGTCATCTTGTTATAGTGAAATATAATGATAAACACAGCGCAGCTGAAGCGCAGAAAACCCAAGGCATCCGCCTGAAGTTTAGCCTCATCGTAACCGGTCCTGCTCATATGCTTCTTACAAGCTGTTGATCAGACTCATTACTCTCTTTCTGCCGCCGCGAAGATCGTGGCTGAGCAATAAGGACTGGAATCTCTTACGGCTTTCCTGGCTTAACTTAAGATACATTCTTAAGTTAGACTCGATGATCTCATCCTCAGGATTAAGTCCGATGTACGAGAAACCGTTCTCATTACATACGAAGCCGTGCTTCTCTTCACGCTTGTTCTGAGCCATAGCCATAGAAGGGATACCGAGGATCGCCAATTCATAACCGGTTCTGCCTCTTGATGTAATACCTATATCGCAGCTTGACATCAGTTCAGGCATGTTGGCAACATCATACAGAACTTCGATATTGTCATATCTGTTGTATTCCATAAGAGCATCAACATTGTTCTTGGCTCTACCGAGAACAACTACGAACTGATAATCCTTATACTCGTCTTTGCAGATCATCTTGAGCAGTCTGTCAGAGTAGTTCTGCGGATCCGCGCCTCCGAATGAGATGAATACGCGCTTAACGGATTCCCTGATCTCGATCGGCTCGTAGAACATGAACGTCTTACCGCAGATGTAGTACTTCTCGCCTGCCTTGATATGAGGCTGTCCCTCTTCGCTGAACAAAGCATTGAAGACCAGGTCCGCCTTGATCGTGCCTTCGCCGTCATCTTCGAAGTTGATGATCTTGGCATCGGGCATAACAGACTTCAGACCGATCATATAATCGATGGAAGTAGTCAAAATGTCATTGATAAATACCGAATACTGCTTTTCTTTGCAGACCTGATAGAGCTCGGCAATACCGTTAACGGGAATGAGATTATGCTTCGTGTTACCGAAGACCTTAGGATCCGTCTGATTGATATCGTAGTAAATGTCAGGCTTAACATAGAACTCATCTGCAAGCTCCAACGCTCTGTATATATGACCGGTTCCTCTTTTGTTATTGCCGTTAACATAGATACCTACGGTCTGACGATTCAAAGAAGTTGCAACAGACAGAAGATCTTCGAAAGTATCAACATCCTGAGACTCATCCGAAGGGACTTCATATACATCCACCTTCTCACCGATTCTCGTAGAAGGAGTTACGACAGAAGCCTTGGAAATAACGAATGCTCCTGTCTCCATATAACACGGAGGAAGATACTGCCTGTTAAGTCTCTCTGTATAGTTGGGAACTTTCTTTCCGTCCTTCTCCCCCCATGAAAGATGAGGAGCATTGATCGCGGAAATAACTGTATCAAGATCGTTATCGATCGCATACTTAATAGCGGAGTCCAAAGTCGCCACTCTTAATGTGGGAGACGTCGGCTGCATGGTAACTATGTAATCCCACTCCTGATCCTTGGGAACCGCATCTGCGATTACCGCATCAAGAGTAACGGCATCTCCGCACAGAGACTCATCACGCCAATGAACCTTAACACCCATCTGCTGAGCAATGATGCGAACTTCAGGAGAATCCGTCGAGACAATGATATCCGTGATCAGTTCTGAGTTAAGAGCATTGCTGATCGAATAATAGATCAGCGGATGATCACCGATGATCCTGATATTCTTATTGGGAATACCCTTCGATCCTGCCCTTGCCGGAATTACAGAAAGAATTCTCATATCAGATGATCTCCTTCGCCTTGCCCAATGCCGCCGCGATGACCTGATCCATATCGTAATACTTGTACTCACCCAAGCGTCCGCCGAAGATGACTTTATCTTCCTTATCGGCGAGCTCCTTGTACTTCGCATACAGTGCGGAATTCTTCTCGTCGTTTACGGGGTAGTAAGGCTCGTCGCCGGGCTTCCACTCGGAGCTGTACTCGCGGCTGATGACGGTCTTGGGCAAGTCGTTTCCGTCGTCGTCCTTACCGAACTCGAACCACTTGTGCTCGATGATACGCGTCCACGGAGTCTCGCGGTCGGTGTAGTTGACTGCCGCATTACCCTGGAAACTCGGGATATCGAGCAACTCGTTTTCGAAGCGAACGGAGCGGTACTCGAGGTTGCCGAGACTGTAGTTGAAGTACGCATCGACGGGACCCGTGAAAATTACGCGTGAAGCCTGCGAATCCCAGTGCTCTTTGTCTGCAAAATAATCCACGCCGAGTTTAACCTCCACTCCCTCGAGCATGTTCGCTACCATCTTGGTGTAGCCGCCCATAGGGATGCCCTGATACAGAGCATTAAAGTAGTTGTTATCGAATGTAAGTCTTACTGGCAGACGCTTGATGATGAACGCGGGCAGATCCTTGCAGTCTCTTCCCCACTGCTTCTCCGTGTAGCCCTTGATGAGCTTCTCGTAGATGTCGCGACCTACGAGAGAGATCGCCTGCTCCTCGAGATTCTTCGGCTCGCCCGTGATCTCTTTACGCTGCTCTTCGATCTTCGCGGCAGCCTCCTCGGGCGTGACCACGCCCCACATCTTATTGAACGTGTACATGTTAAAGGGCAGCGAGTAAAGTTCGCCCTTGTAATTCGCGACGGGAGAATTCGTAAATCTATTGAATGTCGCGAACTTCTGCACATAATCCCACACATCTTTGTTGTTAGTGTGGAAGATGTGCGCGCCGTACTTATGCACGTGGATGCCTTCGACGTCTTCGGTATAGACGTTACCTGCGATATGGTCGCGCTTCTCGATAACGAGAACCGATTTGCCTGCTTCTTTCGCCTTCTGTGCTATAACCGCGCCGTACAGACCGGCACCTACGATAAGATAATCAACCATATATAATTCCCCTTTATTTATATTAAGAAGTTTATCACAATACCCCTATTTATCCAGTAACCGCTTCTCACATTTAAGATAAAGCCGGCTTATGACAGTATACAGAGCACCGCCGCCTGCCGTCACAAGCCTGCGGACAGTGAGATCATATATAACCGCCGCGATAAAGCTTAAAAGCAGGATAACAACCGCCAGAGCCAGTGCCCATAAGGCTATGTGTCCGTATCCGTAATTTGTATAGATATACTCCCACATCGCGGGGCGAAGATAGGTTCTCACCAATATATTCTCGTGGATCAGATACACAAGCAGCGTCAGGCTTGCGAAGTAATTGATGACAGAGTTCTTGAAGGTTAGTCTTCTCATTAGACCGAACCCTCCGAGACAAGCTGCGATGATAAAAGGATTGCCGTTAGACATCCAATGCAGCACCTTATTACTCAGAGCTCCTATATGAAGTCCGGCATAATCGGTAACACCGACGAGTCCTATGAAACCTATAACACCGACAGCAAGAAGGACCGCATTAAACTTGGTGTCATTCAGCAGATCTTCTTTATAACGTTTAAGATACGCGAGGACAAAATACATCGTTATCCATAAGGTAACATCCGAAGTATAAAGTATATTGCCCTGTATAAAGATCAGGAAGCAGTTGATCACGACCAACACACCGGTAACACGGAAAAGTCCCTTCCTGTCCATCTTACCGATAACCATATTAAGCAGCGGGTGCAGAGGATAGAAGATCAGATAGCAGGTAATATACCAGTTGTTGCTGAACAGCGACGGCAACAGGCTCTTGATAATGAGCTCCTTCGTGATATCACCGTGTCTTATTATCAGCGATGCTATAAGTATCACGACCGAGATGACCCACACCTCGATCAGCATAATAAACCATTTGCGTTTCTTTACCGCGCTGCTTCCGAGGAAGAACCACGCGGAACAAATGAAGAACATGTTGTTGCCGAAGCACCCCAGATGCCTCAGCAGTATAAGAATGAAGGTTTGGATATCAGCCGTCGCTTGAGTCAGATTTACTATATAGTCGTCGTACGGAACCAAAGCATTACCGACATGAAGCGTATGGATAACGTGCGATATTACGATCAATGCGATCGCGATGATCTTATATAATTCGATGCCCGAATCGCGCTTAGTATTACTCATCGTACCGTCTCTTTCATAACAATTCTTCTTAATACATATTCGACCGCGAACCAGATCACTACGGACATGGCGGTTACGGTAATTGCAGCCAAGCCCCATCCGATATAGCCCGTCAGATCAAACCTGCTGATAACATTGTACCCAAGCAACAACACAATTCCAAAAGGCAGTATATTTCCTGCCATTCTCACAATAAACAGCCCCACTTTCCTCTGCGCGACTTCGCGGCTTAAGAAGACTACATAGTAAATAAACCTGAAACTCACCGCAGCGACTGTGCCTATGGCGACTCCTACAATACCGAACTTGATCACCAGCACCACCGACAGGATTATGTTGAGCGCCGCCTCGCCGTAAGATGCGATCTGTGTCAGCCTGAAACTTCCCGACGCGGTCACGAGCGCGTGATACGGCATTCGTATGCAGAACAGATACGACGCGAGCGTGAGCAGCAGCGCGAACGCGGGATATATGTAATCGACGTCCGTGATCTCCTTCGTATATATGCGCACGAAAGGCACTATCATCACCGCCGTGACTGAGAACAGCACGCCCGCGACGACCGATATCAGCGACTCATATCGCGAGAATGTCTTATCCAATGTGTCGTACTCTTTCTTCGCGAGCAGCTCACCAAACAGCGCCTCCATGCCTGAACTGAACGACAGGGTCAGCGTCTCAATTCCCGATATGACCATGAAGTACACGGCATACACCGCGACCAACTTCAGATCACCAAAGAAAGTGAGCACGACTACATCCGTGTTCTTATGCAGCACATATGCGATATGCTGGGCAAGACCGACCCATTTCTGGTCGAGGAGGTCGGGTTCGGTGGAAGGCTCGCCGTGAGGCTCCCCCGAAGGGCGCGTGAGATTGTAGTGACGCTTCGCATACAGCCACATAATTACGGGTCTGGCGGCGATCACGAGACTCGTTATGAACTTCACGAGTACAAGGCCGCTGCCGCAGTTTACGAGGACCGCCACCAGCACCGCATTGATAAAAGTCGTGACGATGGTGATGGTCTGATCGATGTATGTCTTCTGTGCCGCATTGACCAGAATTATGTACGAGAACGCCAGATACTCGATGAAAGTCGAAATGCTTATGACGATGACGAGCATGAAGGTCGAGATCCAATCCATGCACTCGAGGTGCGAGAACTGTTTGAAGGTGCATGCGATCACCGGCACATACACGGCAAAAATAATCGCGAGCACGCGGAAGAAACGCTGCATCTTATACATCAGCTCGTTTATCTTGCGCTCGTCGTTCATCGCGAGAGGCTTATACAGCGCGGCTCTCGCGACCCCGCTCACGCCTCCGTCAAGAACGAAAATATACGCAAGGAACTTCGCGATGGAATCCGTAGCACCGTAAGCTTCAGACCCGTAAGTCTGAATAAGAAGCTTCGACACAACAAGCCCGCATATCGCGGTCACGAAACGCCCGAGCACCGAGACTATGATGTTGCTTTTAGCCCTTCGTTCCCGTGCTTCCATACTTCATGCGGTAAATATGCTTAAGCGCTCTTCTGTGACAGAAGATAAAGAACGACTGTACGAGTTCCGGTCCCATGTTCCGCAGCGCGAACCCGAGGCAACCCTTCTCGCCTGTCAGCCTCATGAACGAGGCATACCTCTCTGCGAAAACAAGTTTAAGGTAATGCTGATCAAAGTGATTATTCTTCTTATTCTCTTGCAGCGTGCGGCGCGTCCACTCGTTGATCATCGCCGTTGTGATGCCGTCGTTCAAAACGCAATTCGCGAGGGCGTCCCTGCATGCGACATCGTCTTGGGTCTGGCCGTAAACATTCATTAACTGCCTGCCGCTGACTTCACTCATGAATCCTCTTTGCTGAGTCCGGGTCTTTGTATTAACGGCAGATATCTGGCTGCCGTGAGTTCTTATGTACACGAGGCACTCCGGGAGCTGCGTGATCTTAATCCCGCGCCCGCAGATGCGCACCAGAAGATCGTAATCCTGCGCGTATCTGAATGATTCGTCGTAGTAAAGACCGTCCTCCGTAAAGAGCGTTCTTCTGAACATTAACGTGGAATGCGCGAGACTGTTCGTCAGAAGAAGCGTCGTTCTGATAAACTCCGGATTGTTGGGAATACAAAGCGAGACATCCGCTTTGATGCCGAAGTATTTAAATCTGCCTGATACGACCTTCGTCTCGGGATGAGTCTGCATGAATTGGACTTGCTTCGCGAACCTGTGCGGCAGCGCGATATCGTCCGCATCAAGTCTCGCGATATACTCGCCCTGCGCAAGACGAACGCCCTTGTTAAAGCAGCGCGTGCAGCCCATGTTCTCTTCGTTGTGGAAGATTTTTATCCTGCTGTCTTTATATTCATCAAGAAATGAAAAATCATTAAACTCCGTCGAGCAGTCGTCGATGAGGATCAGTTCCCAGTTCGTGTATGTCTGGTTGATAAGACTCCCGACCGCCTCGCGGATCATCGGATACCCGGTGTTATACGTCGCCATTACGACGGAGACAAGCGGCTCACCTGTATTGCTCATTCTTCTCCTGAACCGCCTTCATGAATGTCGCATCAGCGCCTAACTCATCCGCCTGATTGATCAATGCCGCGACGTCCTTAGGCAGACATTTGCCGTCGTATCCTCGCTTCTCGGGGTAAACAAATGTGTGGCTTCTGCCCATGCGCTCATCCATGAGCCATGTCTCGCGAAGTTCTGTATAATCAACTCCCGCCTTCTGCGCGATATCATAGAATTCATTACAGAAAGTAACCTTAGCCGCGAGGAAACAATTCTCCATGTATTTGGCTAACTCTGCGGTCCTGCTGTCAACTGTATGAATCCTGACCTCGGATGAATAGACGGTCTGGTAGACATGCACTGCTTTCGCTATATCTTCTCGTTCGCCACCCAGAGTGATCCATGTTCTTCTGCTCAGATCAGTATACGGATGATCCGCTGTTTCTCCGCAATACTCGGGCTGGAACACTATACTCTTGCCGGTCTGCTCCTTCATCTTCTCCGTGAATCCGACGGGGACTGTGGATCTTAGGATTATCACATCGGTAGTTAGCCAAGTGAGGACGTCCTCAACTATCGAAGTATCGCATTTGCCGTCTGCCCCCTGCGGCGTCGGCACACATACGAACGCGGCATAGCATTTGTTGACCTCTTCCCTGCTTCCGATCCCCTTGGGCTCATCGTAAATAACGTCCTGCTTGAACAGTTTGTTCATCGCAGTCCCCACATAACCCATTCCGACTATCGCAATATTCATATGAATCACTCCAACCCTTTATCGGAGTGATTATATCATTAGTACGGGGTCGGAGAGGATTCTGAAGTGGGGATTCTGGTGCCTAAAATTGATTTTGGACATTAGTTTTGGCACTGTGACACTCCCAATGCCAAAAACAATGCCTATTGTTGAAAACAGGCACTGGGAAATCTATCTGATTAATTGCTGATAGGAATCATTGAGCCTTTCTTATCACATACTGTCTGGCTAATGAATCCAGAACTATCGCCAACATTCTCATAATGGTCGACTGATCGGGTCTGTAGTCACTATCAGCCGGAATCAGTGCTACGTCCCGATTGGGATAAAGACCGCAGTTGAGGTATTTGCCGTATTTATCAATGTTGTTATTAATGTAACCGAAGTTGCTTAATCCACCCATCGCTTCGGCAAATCCGCAGCGGTTGAATTCAGGAAGATTCATTGCAAAGTCCGGGGATAAGAATTTCTTGCTGCTGGTTTTGATCAAAGTATCGTATTTGTATTCTACCCCCAGTTGGTCGAGGACATCTGCAACTTCCGTCTCGAAGACAGACCTCATGATTATTCCGTTGTGCATGTACTCTTTATCCTTAGGATAATCATTTGCGCCTTCTTTCAATGATTTCCAGAATTCTGAATTATAAGGATTATCGGTGTTGGGTCTGAGCATATAACCTTGGGCAAGTTTTTCCAACGACCCGCGGTAATTCTCTTTCCACAGTGTGAGAAGTTTATTCATCTGGTCTTCGTACTTGGCTCGTTGAGTTGCCAAGGCACAGTATCTGTCCCACTTGGAATTCTTATCCGTAATTCTTCTGCGGACTGTTTGACCGGTCGTATTATCGTATTTACTAAAGGTCACGCCCACGCGTCCGTTAACTGTTATATAGCGTACATTGGGGATTTTGTTATCCAGCAGATCCTTAAGATAAAGGAATCTGCCGATGAAGAATTCCTTGCTTATTAATCCTTTTTCCATAATTGCAACTTGATGCGGACTCCTTAACTTACTCGTTTAAGGAAATCCTAGCATGCTGCAACGGCTTATTTTCCGACAATTTCCGACAATTTTCGACAAAAAACGACAATTAAACTGAGATCTATCTCAGTCTGCCGCTTACTCGAACTCTTCCCCGCCCTTGGCAAAGTAGTTATCCAGTCTCATCTCCCAGTTCGAGTAGAACAGGTCGCTGAAGCGCGTGGGCGTTAACAGGAACGCGATAACTACACTTATGAGCCAAGCAGCGATGACACCCATGTAATATGCGAAGTACGGATACTGTGCGCCCAGGAACATAATGAGCAGACAGTATACGGGATTCATGAAGATATAGACGAAGCCCGACATCGCGGGGTCGAAGTGAACTATACGGTTCGGAGTAACAAACGGCACGGACAGAGCCCAGCAGCACAGTGCGAATGCCATGACACCGTAGCCGATCGTGTGGCCTTCGTAGATCAGGTATCCGGTACGCGCGAGTACGAACAGCTCGAGGATTACAAGACCGCCGCCTACGACGAACAGGATCCAGTAAACGAATTTTCGCCACGAAAGAAGAAAGTCCTTATGCTCGCGGATAAGCCTGCCGAGCAGGATGTAAGGCAGGGCGCGTGTGAGCCAGTTGCCGGGGATGTAGGGGTAGCCTAAGAAGTTGAAGTGAATCACGCCCGCGAACTCGCCGAGCAGCAGCATGGCGATAAAAGTTATCACAAGCACGCCCTTGTATAACTTAAACAGGTTCAGCTTGTCAGCGATGTAGATGATGATATACGCATACAGCATCGCCTGGATGAACCAGAAGTTGTCGCCGATGGGGCACGGCCAGAGATTCAGCACGACGAAGTTGAATATCATGCGCTTTCCTACTGCAAGCGTCATGTGGCTTAAGAAGAAAATCACCGCATTGATGATCGCATACAGCACGAACACGAAGACCAGGCAGGAGGTTCCGCGGATAAGCTTGCGCTTCAGCTTATGGAGTCTGTGCTCGCGGTCATCGACCAGTATAAAATACCCTGACAGGATAAAGAAGCACGGTGTGGCAAAGCCGCTTAACACTGTTACAATGCCGGTAGGCTCGGGACATCCGAACGCCCAGAACCCTACGAAAAGCATAAGTACGAATCTTAAATACCCCGCGAAAGTAAACTCGGGAGCCTCGACAAGAGGATCACCCTCGGCATTAATCTCGCCGGGATTAACAAAAGGAGACGCTGCGGGAGCTGTTCCCGCATTATCAGCATTGCTCTTCATTACAGATTCCACCACCCTTCATCATTGGAGCCGGGAGCCTGAGCCGCATCGTTCGCGGGCCCCATAGGCTCCATGGGCTTTACAAGTCTAACATATTCAGATGTCGCCGCGTTAACGGGAGAACGGCGCTCGGGAGCAAGCTTCGCCAAAGACTCAAGCACTTCACCGACATTGGTCTCGGTAATTCCGCCGCCCTGGATCTTATAAATACGGTTACAAAGCTTCAGCGCCGCAGGTCTGTGCGTAGACAGAATAATTATCTTATCCGGGTAATTGCCCATGATGTTATGCAGCACCTGCTCCTCTGTCTCGGTATCAAGAGCACTCGTAGCTTCGTCGAACAGAAGGATCGGGGCACCGCGAAGCAAAGCACGCGCGATGGAGATCCTCTGGGACTGACCTTCGGACAGACCTCTTCCCCTCTCGCCCAACGGAGTATCTATACCGACCGGCAGGTCTTTGACAAAATCCCAGGCACACGCGGTCTTAAGTGCGTTGATTACCTCTTCGTCGGTCGCGGACTCATTAACCATTCTCATATTCTCGGCGATGGTGCCGGAGAACATCGTGTTGCCCTGAGGCACGTAAGCGAAGAAACGGCGCAGGTCCGCATTGACCGGGAACTCCTCACCATCGCTGCCTCGTAATACTACGCGACCCTCATCAGGCTCGAGCATGCCGAGGAGCAATCTGATAAGAGTCGTCTTACCGCCGCCCGACTCGGCCATAACGGCGACGATCTCGCCGGAAGACACATTGAAGTTTGCCTTATCGTAAACTTGGGCGCGCTCGTCGTAAGCGAATGAGACATCGTCTATAGATACGCTGATACCCTTGCCTTCGGAAGACTCGAGCACCGACTCGAATCCTGTGATACTTTCTTCATCGTGCTCCTCACGGGGAAGATCCATAAGTTCACGCACACGATGCGCAGACACTGCGGAATTGATCATGCCGGGGATCGTGCCTACGAGGTTATTGAACTTAGCTGACAGTGCAGACCTCTGCTGCAGGAAGAACGTCATATCTCCGTACAGTATCTGTCCTGTCCACAGGCGATAAAGACAGTACGCGAACGCCGTGGACGAGACTATCGTCGACACCAGCGTCAGCAAGATATTCGACTTGATCGAGAAGTTATTATAGTCGAGGTTGAATTCCTTGTAGCGCTGCTGCCACGCGTGAAGCTTACGCGAATAGTACCCGAAGATGCCGAAGGACTTGATCATCTCGAAGTTATAGAAAGTCTCGACCTCGAATGACATCATCTTGGAGTTAAGCTCGAGCACGCGCTTCCTGTACTCCTTCATGCGGCGCATGATGAAGCGGCTTAACCCCAGCAGGAAAGGCGCAGACACGAACGCAATTATCGCCATGCCGGCATCCATGCGCCAGAGCACGACGAGAGTCACGACGAACGTGTAGATATTAATAATAAGATTCGGTATCCAGTTGATCGCATTACTTGCAATAGTACCTACATCACCGTTAAATCGGTTAAGCAGGTCGCCCGACGGGTACGTGCTTAACTCACGCCAACGTGCGTCCATGATTCGGTCGAAGATGCCCGCCTGAATGTCGTTGTTAACGTAGATCGAGATTCGCGCGCCTATATAACTGTTGACGCTGCTTAACACGAGCGAGAAGATCAGCATGCTCACCATGGCGGTTATAAGGACCCACAGCTTATCCGTCTGCCTCTCTGTAATGATATTGATCATTATGCGGCCGACATACGCCGTACCTATGGACACCGTGGACCCGAAGATACCTACGATTACGTAGAATATAACTATCCAGCGGTACTTCTTCGAATAGCTGAATATCCACTTCCAGTCGTCGACAAACTCCTTGAAGGTTCCGTCATGCCAGCTGTCGAAAAGCTTCTGCATGTTGTCGCTTCGGAAGAGCTTATTAAGACCGGTATATTTTATTTGTTTCTGTGTATTCTCACTCATGTTCTCTACCATATATCCAATCTCTCAACAAAAAGGCACAATAATAGGGAAACGTATAAATATTGTTCTCAAATCCAATATTATTCATTGACAATTTAATTCCCCATTTAATATCTGAATACTTATCATTGTTGATCAATGAACGCAGAGACTGCGAACGTCCGGTGCGAGCTTTTACTTCTACCGGGATTAGATGATCTTTATCCCTGATAAAGAAATCTTCCTCCAAAGTGCCGTCTTCACGTTTGTAGTAATATAGATCGTAGTTATTCTTATAGAGCGCCTCTGCAACAATACTCTCATATAACGCACCCTTGTAAACACCAAAATTCTTATTAGAACGAAGATCATCTTGGCTTTCGTCATCCAACATGGCAGTGAGAAGTCCCGTATCCGCAAAGTACAGTTTGAATTTAGTATCGTCATAGTTTCCTTTTAAAGGGAGTTCAGGAAAGTTCAAGCAGTAGCACTTCTTTACTATTCCGGCATCCTGTAACCAATCTATGCACCCGCCGTAATCATGAAACCTTGCTCCTGAAGCGACCTTAGATATTTGGAATTTTTTATTCTCCTTAGCCAACTGAGCCGGAACAGAATCAAACACTCTGGTTATTCTTGTCTGATCTGCACCATCTGCGTATTTTCTTATATCTTCGCGATATGCAATAATAATCTGTCTCTGAAGGTCAAGCGTTCCGGAGAATGAATTACTCTCAAAATACCGGGAAACAACTTCAGGCATTCCTCCAAGAATTGAATAATCAATAAAAAGCGAACTGAGTGTATTGCATATAGCAGAATTGAAAGGATTCAGCTTAATCATATTGTTAAGCATATCCTTTCTTAATGAATCATCATATCCTCTTGCCCAGAGAAATTCTTCGAAGTCCATAGAGTACATATCATAATCGGTTTTATACCCTACGCTGACACTTTCTATCTGCTTATAGTTAATACCTAGAAGAGATCCACTACATATAACATCGTATCTTCCATCTTCAAAAAAGAATTTTAAAGAAGTCGCTATATCCGGATAACTCTGTATTTCATCAAAAAAGAAAAGCGTCTTACCGGGTTCAAATCGAATTCTGGGGTTTATACGGGTAATATTCTTAATTATGGCATCCGTACTGTAACCATCTTCGAGTATAGACTTAAATTGCGGAGACTCGATAAAGTTAATTTCATTTACTATCTCATAGTGCGAATTTGCAAACTGCCTGATAGATTTGGTCTTTCCAATCTGTCTTGCACCTTTAACTATAAGTGGTTTCTTGTCTTTATCATTAAACCAATTTTCCAAATACAGATCTATTTTTCTCTTTAGGTAGTCCATATATCCATTCTCCATGATATGAATATAAGTCAACAAACGTCCTGCGTCAACATTTTTAGAGTCATTAGGCAAACGCGCACAACATTTTTCGAGCCATTAGATAACCTGAATCAACAAAATCGGACTGTATTATAAACTGTCCACGCGGCATCCGGCAGCATATTGCAGTGCAGGTGGTACAGCGGGATATTCTTACATAACTCACACAGAAGGTTCATACTCTTCTGCACTCCCTCACGAGTCTTCGGTCTGTACGACTGCTGTATTAGCACCGGCATTATCTGCGAGAAGCTTACCTTCTCTATCTCATTCTCCGCGCCGCGGTCAAGCAGCACGATCCCGCACAGGTTAACTCCGACATTCTTATTCAGACCTTCTTTACCTGCCCAGGGCGTACCATAGACAATAGGGGACTCCCCCACTCGGATCAAAGGCTTATCACCGTTAACCACGTAACTTCCCGGAATATTCTCCAGCCAAAGATTAATATGCGTCGTCTTGCCCGTACCTGAAGGAGCGGTAAAAAGCCACGCCTTATCACCCACAGCAATCACCGCGCCGTGCATGAGCATTATACCCTTATCCATAAGGCCCGCCACGATCTTACGATACACCGCCAGCGTCTCAAGATACGAATCCGGGTATTCAACTACGGGGATCCCCTCCACCATAGCCTCGCGGATGTTGACTTCCTTTTCGTAAGTGATGTCGTCTGGCGCAGTTGTAACCGTAAACTCCGGCTCCCCGTCCGTAAGATAATCGCGGCACAACTCATGCACCTCATCGTAGAGGCTTACCACGCGTATATTAACGTCAGCAAGGCGGACCGTAAATTCCATCACTTACTCCTGTGCCTGAACGGGCGGAGGATGCGGGAAGCGATACTTCTTAACTTCCACTTAACCGTCAACACAACGAAACGGAACCTGTACGGCTTGATCCAGAGGTTCAAATAAAGCGAGTAGCCGAAGCCTGACATCTTAATGGGCTTGCCGCGCCTCTGGGCAGTAGTAACGATACCCAGGATCTCCCCCGGCGCCACCACATCGTAGTTATTACAGTTATCACCTGCGATCAGGAACATGCCGTCAGATCTTCTGCTTACTATCCTGTGCAGGACATACTGTATGCCCTTGGGACCGGGTCTTAAGAACAGAACGATATCCCAATTCTTGAGAGTCTCGGGATTACACTTGACCACCAATATGGCATCTTCATCTGCGCGAAATAAAGGGCGCATACTCACGCCCTTCACAGTAAAGACGATCTTACCGGAACGCTCAAGCTCCTGCGCGTAAGAAACTTCCATCACTCTACGAGAAGTCCTTCCTGCCACAATTGCTTTAAGAATTCTTCAGTAAACTTCGCGATCTCCTCGCGGGAAGACTCCGTGTACTTAGTCTGAAGAGAAGCAACAAGATTGGGAAAAGTGATTCCATCATGCTCCCGGCTCATATTCAGGATATTAACGATGTCGGCACCTTCTTCATTCAATCGGAGCATTCCGTGAAACTTGGCACTGTCCTCACCCACGGCAACAGCCGTGATCTCCCCATCCATATCCATAACTGCAAGTTCACAAGCAAGTTTCATGATTAATCCCCCTTGTCAGAGGTATTTTAACATAAAACAGGTGCAGCTGCGGGGACCGCAGCTGCCAACATTATTGGATTCATTCTATGAGGCGTTCACTTTAATGATTCTTTTTGTAACCATTCTGTTTTATCCGGTGTAATTACAAGTATATCCACCCCTCCACCAACAGTCTCGACAACATTTTTGAAGCGCATTGTTTGAATAGTTGTTTCAACTGCATATCGTGCAAAATCTACAGCATCTTGCAAAGTAAAATAATTCCAGAGAATATCTTCGTAAGGTAAATCGATATAATTACCCTCCTCCTTTAATGCAACATTCTGAACAAGTCTCGTTAATGTCACTGTTTCTCCATCCCAAGTAGCCCCTTGAAACGAGGCATCAATAGACTTGATTCTTTTAGTTTGCAGGAACACCTTATAAATCAAAGGAACACTTTGTCCTTCAACTAAGTCATAACCAGCAACTATAAAACAAGCATCAGGAAGTGGTCCCAACTTTTCAAAATAGTCAATAATAATCTGAGGTATGTCTTTTATATGACATCCTTCAGCAACCTCTGAGCGAATCATATCTTGTATGAATCCAGTAATCGGCTTATTGAATAAAGATGCTTCACCACAACAAGAAATACCTGCTCCATTGGGACAAATAAATGTCTTATCCGTTGAATTAGTTGTATGAATCCCTATGCGTTGCACTTCTTTACCATTAACGATTTGAGTGTTCGTGTACGTTGTGCGCCGATCACTTGCCATGACAATGCCTTCATTTACATATACTGTAATCAAAAATGACATACTATCATCCTCCAATACTATTGATAAAAGGCTATAGGAAGAACTTTAAGGGCTGGTCCTTTTACGATATCTTGAACCTCGACAGGATTATTCATATTCTTGTGTATTTCTGGCTTTTGGGCATTAACAATTGGAATTTTCTTTAAGTCATCAAATAAACCATCCAATTCGATACTCTGCCCTTCAGGAATTTTCTTTATTACCTTACATAAAAGATAAGCCTGACCAACAAAGTTATCCTGTTCACATCTAAAGTAATCCTCATCCAAAGAAGCAACTAAGGGAATCTGTTTATCCTCAAATTCAAAAACACATGATATTCCTTTACCAGACTGCATTCGACTCAAGGCAGCAATTCCATTAATCGCTTCATTGGATTGTGCATCAATAATAGCTTGGTCAGTAAAAGCCGATAGAGTCGATTCCATATCTGCAAGCCTCTTTAAACCATCTGATAATGCTTTCATTTTTGAAAACCTAACTGTTACAAGAACCTCCAGAAAGTCATCTCTCTGTAAATCATTAAAAATCTCATCATTAAGACACTCATAGTACTGAAGACCACCTTCTTCATCAGAATTTAAGTATTGATATATCTTGTCGAATCTAGCGGCATCACTGATTTTGACTGACCTCTTGATTTCTTCTTCCTTTCGTCCTTTATGCTCTCCAGATCCGCTTGCGACTCGTATTCCAGCCTTTGCACCGAAAGCATTCTCATTACTTGTAGCGAAGGCCTGCGATTCCTCATCATATGTATAACCATCTATAGCGGATATATAGTCCTCTAAAATTTTAGTATTGAGATATAGAAAATTCCTTAACTTCATAATTAGTAAACCCCTTTAACGAAAACTATTAGGTTCTTTGGTGGTATAGTGAAACAATTGACCACCGACTACGAAGACTATCGACTACCAGCACTCATTTCAGTGTGATAGTCGATAGTCTAAACTAATCTAGTTACTTAATGTGAACAGTCTTAGTTCTTGTTGTAGTCTTATTACCGTTGGAAACAGTTGTTTTGAAGCGAACAGATTTACTTGAAATCGGCTTAACACTAGTTCTAACACTAATCTTGCCCATAGGAACTCTCCCTTCTCGCGAAGGGTAGCACTTGATACGCATTATAATTATCTATATAATTATTCTGCACATGACTCAAAGTGCTACACCTCGCGTGTAATATTAGGATTCCGTTACTTCCACTAACAGGAATCCTTCTTTATACTAACACAAACACCTTATCAGGTCAATAACTTGTCCCATCCTTATTGAAATACGTCCCATCAAGTGCTACAATACGTTTGGAGCCTATTATGAAAAAAAGCAGCATAATAAACCTCATAAAATGTTTCTCGGACCATAATGACAATGGATTCCGTTCGCAAGCAGCTGAAATAGCTAATGAATTCTATCTTCAGGGCGATTCAGAACTGTCTGAGTACATCATGTCTCTTATTGCAACTTCAGATGTATTTGTTCCACAGGTAATATACGACCAGCAGGAACTGAATTATTGCTCAAGAGTATCAACTGACTCCCCTTCTATTTTTCTCCCGACCGAGATCAACGAAGACATAATGGGATTAATCAACGCCATTAGTTATAACATTGGCATTAATAAATTCATGTTCTATGGTGCACCCGGCACCGGTAAGACTGAAACTGTTAAGCAAATCGCACGCATCTTGGATCGTGAATTATATGTAGTTGACTTTGATTTACTCATCGACAGTAAAATGGGGCAGACTGCAAAAAACATCGCGAATATGTTTACAGAGATAAATAATCTATTCCACCCCGAAAAGGCTATTGTTCTTCTTGATGAAATAGATTCCATCGCCATGAGCCGTATCGAATCCAATGATATACGTGAGATGGGCAGAGCAACCTCCGCATTAATGAAGGGGTTAGATTCACTCAACTCAAAAATAGCATTGATAGCAACAACTAATCTTATTGATAAGTTTGAACCTGCATTACTGCGAAGATTTGACTCGTCAATAGACTTCAATCGTTACACTGAAGATGACTTACTGGAATTATCGGAAAACTTAATAGATCAATTCCTTAAGATCTTTACTTTCGCTAAGAAAGACATTCGTCTATTAAGAAAAATCTTGAAAGAATCAGACAGTATCCCCTATCCGGGAGACTTAACTAATATAATCAAGACGTCTCTTGCCTTTTCAGACAGAAGCAAGCCATATGATTATCTTAGAGTCATTTATAGAAATATATGTGCTCACGATCCTAGTGTAAGCGATCTTAAAGCAAAAGGTTACTCTGTACGAGAGATAGAAAAAATAACCGGCATATCAAAAAGCGCCGTTTCAAGAGAAACCAGTCAATTAACAAACGCGTAATTTGATTATATGAATGATCTTCTTAGAGTAAAACTACCTTTAGGTCACAATTCTCGTAAAGGGCAAGTTGGTCCTTCAGTTCTTCCTGCAGCACAAAGTGTAAGGGCAGAAAAAATAGTGGCAATAATCAATCAGCTCGAGGAACAGGTGGCATTCTGGAAAGAGCAGACTGTAATCGACAACGCATTGTTAAGCATCGAATACATAAGAGTTGTTGCAAAAAGCAATCGCATTCGTCAATTGTTGAGTTACGGCAGCAAGGACATAAACGACCACATAATAGGCGCAAAGTTCGTTGGCGACGAAAAAGCAAAGCGCCACGTAATAACTTATTATGTTTCCATCAGTGCCATAATAAAGTCGATTGATGATTTGAAGATAGTTGCCGGAATAATCAATTCCAATTATAACGGTACGATAAAATGTTCAGATATTGAATCCATAAACAAAGCGACCAGCAAAGAATGGTCACACCCCGAGATATCAAAAAGCACATTCGTAAACCTTGTAGTTGACTGCTTTTACATTAGGAACATATACACACCGGAACCTGATAAGCACATAAAAGGCAGCAATATTGTTACAATCTACAACACAGGGTTCGCAGTCAAAGATAAGCTGAATGAATTAGGAATCTCATTAGTTCAGGCCGATATACTTAACGACTACACTATAAAGCTTTCAGACGAACAATATAGAATTTTGTTCGATAAAGCACCTTATCTTATTGCTATGTCGTTAACCGATATAACAAAGGTACCACCAATTGAAACAATAGATCTTAATAATGATACTTTCTCAATAAAGGATCCGGGGAACGAACCGACCATAGGAGTTATAGATACATTCTTTGATAACACTGTATACTTCTCCAATTGGGTCGAAGTTCATGATGAAATACCTTCTATAAATGTTACTGATAAAGATCGATTTCATGGAACAGCAATCGATTCGCTTATAGTCGATGGCGCACGCATCAATCCGGAACTCGAGGATGGTTGCGGCAATTTCAGAGTACGACATTTTTCAGCTATGATGGCTTCAGGATATAGCTCAATAGCCTTAATTAGAAAAATAAAAGACATAGTCAAAAGAAACCCGGATATTAAAGTGTGGAATATTTCTCTCGGCGCGGAATATGAGACACACGAGAACTATCTGTCATATGAAGCTGCAGAATTAGATAAAATACAAATTGATAACGATGTAATATTCGTCATTGCAGGTACAAATGATTCAGAAAGTACCATGAGCAAAAGAATTGGTGCACCAGCTGATTCGATAAACGCTCTGGTTGTTAATTCTGTTAACAAAAGCAAACAACCAGCCTCCTATTCCCGAAGAGGTCCAGTTCTATCCTTTTACAACAAACCTGATGTCGCCTACTACGGTGGTGATAAAGATGGTTACATTAGTGTATGCTCAAAGAACGGAGAAATGAAGGTGCGCGGTACATCATTTGCCGCTCCTTACATATCGCGTAAACTGGCATACCTGATACATGTAATCGGATTACCAAGAGAAGTCGCCAAGGCATTGATCATCGACTCCACGATTGGTTGGACACCTAACACTTCCGATAATATTTCAGACTTTATAGGAATGGGGGTTGTCCCTATTCATATCAACGATATTCTTCACACCAATGATGATGAGATACGATTCGTCTTCACAGGCGAAGCCACCGAATACGACAATTATTGTTACAGCATTCCCGTACCTATATCAAAAGGCAAACAGCCTTACATTGCTAAGGCAACTCTTTGCTATTTCCCTGACGGATCCAGAGATCAAGGTGTAGACTACACAACTACAGAACTTGATCTTCACTTCGGTCGAATTGTAAATAAGTCCATCCGTACCATCAATGACAATTATCAAAATACCGATTCATCACGAGAATATGAGAAGGATGCTAGAAGTTACCACAGAAAGTGGGATAACACAAAAGTTATATGTGAGACTATAAAGCAACGCGGAAGACCAAAAGATGTCAAAGATAAAGGTCTTTGGGGAATAAGTATAAAAAAGACAGAAAGAAACTCAAAAAAGCGAAGTAAGCCGATACTCTTTGGTATGGTTGTCACCTTGAAAAATATACAAGGAGATAATCTCATCCAAGATTTCATTCAACAATGTGCATGGAATAACATCCTTGTTACTCCGCTTCATGTTGATCAATCAATTGAGATTTATAATAAGATGTCAGAAGATATTATTCTTGAGTAATAACACTTTACCCTTCTCCCACAAGAATCACCATGCATTAGACAACATATATCTAAGAGGTGAATCAAACAGCAAAAAGGTTCCCGCTGGCACCCAACCGTGAAACGTCGCGACTGCAGCAGTACTTCCAGCACCTGCAACCCCGCATGGTTTATGTAACGGATCAGGGCTTCGCTGTAAAGCCTGCTTCGCACATCCTGCGGATGCTTCGAGCTGTGACAGCTCCGCCCATGATCCGTGTTGGGTCACTAAGCGGGATTGCAGCCACCTTGCCGTGCTTTGGGAAGAGGGAAGCCGGCAGGAACGTTGGACTTAAGAGAAAGAAGATCAGAAAGGACGCCGCGAGGCGTCCTTTCTCTCACACTCCGTGTGTAACCGTAAACACTATGATGCCAATAAGACCTATGCCGGCAAATATCACTCCCAATTTGATATAAGTCTTCGAGAGGGACCTGGCTCTTCTGTCGCCCGCCAATCTCCCCGGCTCGACATCAGTCCACGGTGCGCCAAACGCCGCCGCATGATCTTCAGCCATATTCTCTTCAACCGATCTCCTGTAGCGCTTTAAGAAGAACCCGCCCTGAAGCAGGAACAATACGCCTACACAGATAAAGGCGGCGAAAAAGCCGTAAATGATGATCAGTTCACTCATGTTTTACTGTCTGTACTCCCTTAGGTCCGATTCTACTTTGCGTTTTTTCATCAGTAATACCGAACTTGTTAATCAAACAAGTCGTACCCTCATAACAAAGATGAAGTCCTTCCATCTCCACTGATGCTATTGCATTAGCTAAAGCGAGTTCGTTCGACATAATCACCTCCGATAAAGCAATTATATCCCTTTACTACAAATTAAAGTTGAGAAAAACATCCGATGTCGCAGAGTATTATTGGGTAGCACCGCTTCATCTACCAAACAACTCTGCATCCGCTTCCTCGTTAACCGTCTTTAGAATCGCATCCTTATTCTTCTCGTGCAGGTACACACTATTTAAACTGCTCTTGTTGTATGACATATACGAATCTTTAGTCTGATCAACCAGCAGTGCTGTAAAGAACCTCTCCCAACTGAAATACCGCTCACTCTTGATAAAGTCACCAGGGTGCTTCAGCATATCCTGAAGTTCGTTGCCGTCTATCAAGCCGGACTTCAAGATCAGCCACTCAAACGACTCCGGCAAAAAGAACACCACATTCTTCACTCGCTTTAGCGCCATCGCGCGCTCCATCTCCGGTCCGAACGCAGCACCGTCAGCTATCACAAGCACACGCTCTTCATTAGCATTCTGCACACACTTATAGATATTGGACTTGCCACAGGCGGTCTCGCACACTATCCCTTCTTTACCGCACACAGCTCGAAAAAAATCATATGCAGCATTCGAGTCTTCGATAATTACCTTATCTGGTTTTCCATGCAGAATCTCCCGGTTATATAAAGGATACGTCTCACTGTAAATACGCTTCGTTCCCTGATAACGATTACCGGATTTATTTCTTATACCATAGATCTCACATATACTATAAGGAAGATTGAATAAGCTATCTCGCGTCGCGATTACGTAATAGTTATCGCTATTCTGAATCATATCCGCAAAACCATATGATCTGACAAAAGAATTTCCTTCATCAATAAAGACTATACTGTCCTTATAATCCTTAAGATCTCTCTCCCAATTTCCGCGCTCCAGAACAACACATTTCTTATCACATCTGACCACGATACCACTCTCCGCGCCATCTCTACTATAGTCAGCGATCATATCAATAAGCGTGGTCTTACCGCTCGCGCTGTCACCGCGTAGAATAGTGATATTACGGTTTACAGTAAACTTATATTGCACTCTGTTGTTACGAACTAATATCTCGTGGCTGCCAATCATATTACTCACCAATAAACTTAACGGCATGCTGAACCAACTCGTTCATATTATGAACTACCGTATCATCGTTAAGGATATTAATCTCGAAGTTGCCATCACCAAAGTCCATAATATGCCTGAGATTAACAGTAACATCTCTGTCCAGTACTTTGGGAATCTTCAGTAGCCACTTAGCACAGTTATCACCACAGGTAGAAGCATTAAATATCTTATTCGGCTCGTTGTAAATCAACAGAAGAGTCTTTAACCCACCCGACAGCTTAGTAGGAGGTATTATACCCAAAGCCTTACTCTCAACGGCATGCCCACTTAACACAGTCGCCTTATCAACGCTCCTGATCATTTTCTGAGCAAACTCGTCATCAAGCCAGCCATCAAAATAGGTATTATCAAAATACAAAGATGTACTATATAACGCTTGCGGCATTTCGCCGAAAAATACCTTCAACATACCAAGTCCTCACTTCAATACTATAATACACCACTAACTCGTTTGATTTAAATCTCGACCACAGGCACTTAATCCATTGTACCATTGCATCCCCCACCACATTGACTCTATATCTCTACAGCGATACAATACACTTAACTATATCGCTACCGCGATACGCTGCAAGTAAATGAAGGGAGAATACCAATGATCGTATATCACGGCTCATCACACATCATTCAAAAGCCGGTATATAACGGCAGCAAAAGGTCGAATGACTACGGATACGGGTTCTATACGACCGAGAGTATTGAACTTGCCAAGGAATGGGCTTGTTCCGACGGTCAGAACGGGTTTGCCAACAAATACGAAGCCGACCTTAGAAGCCTGAACGTATTAAACCTTAACTCTCCCGAATACAATATTCTCAACTGGCTCGCTCTTCTTACCAGATACAGAAGCTATTGGCAGAAGAACAGTATCGCGGAAGATGCAAAAACTTACCTTCAGGAGAACTTCCTTATCGACGTTGATCCCTTTGATGTCATTATCGGGTACCGGGCAGATGACTCTTACTTTTCTTTTGCACAAGATTTTGTAGCCGGCACTATATCATTAGCAAAGCTGTCGGAAGCAATGAGGTTAGGCAAGCTCGGCGAGCAGATAGTATTTAAGAGTAAACGGTCATTCTCTCACATTAGCTTTATTGACGCAGAACCTGCAGATGCATCCATTTATTATGAGAAGAAAGCCACAAGGGACAGAGAAGCGCGACAAGAATATCGAAGAAGCAAGAAGACAACGGACAGTATCAACGAGCTGTTCATTATCGATATTATGAGGGAGAACATCAAAAATGGCGATCCACGCTTACAGTGAATTATATCTCGACAGTGCTCAGAACATCCTTGGTCATTCAGTGGATTTTGCAGTAATGTCCCTTAACATAGAACCCGATACATTCGGGGATGCATTCATGATATCGAATGCAGGAAAACAATTTGCCCTGGGCAATCCGCGTTATGTATCCGGCATGAACGGCTGCGAACTTGCAAGAACAGTTCTTACCGAGACAGGCATCCCCTTCACTGACACGGATGATGCCATGTATCTTGATAAATCCCCCGAATACTGGGCAGGGTGGGCTCTTGCATTCTATCAGTGGTATACCTCAAGAAGCTTCATGGAGTTACTCTCCGCTGTCCCCTTCTCCGAGCTGATCAAGATGTACCCTGTCTATCACGAGATGGATATCGAACAATTCATTGATCACATGGATAAACTCATACAAAATGCATATCCTTCCA
>JAGAXM010000038.1 GCA_017940895.1 Clostridiales bacterium
AACATGCGTGCCGAGAAACGTAAGAGATAAACCGCATGACAAAGCCCCGGCGGTACTCACTCGTGAAACGCCGGGGCTGATATGCGAAACGTATTGGTGCTTATGCTGCGAATTGGTGGTACTCAAGCGGCGAAAGAATCACGGTACTGCTGATTGAAAGGCTTTTTGCTTTTCTTGCCCTTTCGTTGACGATATCCGGTCTTACGACGCAGATCTATATTCTTTATCGTCATTTCGCCCGCATCGATGTAGTTGTACAGACTTCTGAGGCATACAGGCAATTCCTGTTCATGTTCAGCATAGATATGTGTTAAAGGCTGGCCTTTTTTAACACATCGTGTTATCAATTTATCCATCTCTTCAAACTGAGCATCTGTTATCCTGATTCCCATCCGACTCTCAGATCTTCGTCTGGTAACTGCTGCTTCTGCATACTTAGCGCTATAAAAATACTTGGTCTTGTGACATAGTTTCTTATCGCCGCATGCATTGCAGACATATGGAGCTTTTTCCGGTCGTCTGCATTCCGTCGAGATGTATCTGTCACATATCTCTCTGCAGTCGTGACCTTTACATGCTCTGCATTTATATGGACAAGCTTTATCACACAATCCGGTCTTAAAACAAGATCTGACAAACTTACAATCATTACCAAGAAAGAAATGCCCCTTCGCAATGGTCCTGTTTGTCTTTACCTCGTGAGCAACCGTTGATGGATGTCTACCGATTCTCTTTGCAATTTTCTTGAATGATTCTCCTTTGCATATCCCGGTCTCAATTGCGATCCTGTCAGACATATTCAATTGAGCCGAAGTATAGTAATAGCTCATATCTGCTCCTTTCAGCAGATGGTAACGTAGAGTAAACTATATATGCTTTTGGAAGTCGGCTCAAGCAGAAGCCCAGCTCGTCCCTCGCTGGGCTTCTGCTTGTTTCTTGTATTGCAAAACTTAAATAGATGTTTTTTGCATAATTTGGTTGTCAAGGTACAGTGTTACTTTTTCAATCTACGTTTGTTGGAAAGGGTGGACTGACTTAGATTAGTCCAATTAATCGAACTCATCCTTTTCGAGCGGGTGCTACAATAAAGTTGCCATGATAAATACCTCAGCTCCTGAGTTTGTGATCCCGACGTAAGTGTAAGCGCCGGGATCAGTTTACATAATTGGAGGAAATGATAATGGGTTTTCGCGAAGACGAGTATAAAATGAATATCTTTTTGAAGCTGCGTGCGCAGGATTACATCAGGAATCCCGGTGACGAAACTATGACGAATCTGCTTGCCGAGTTTGTTGTCAGAATCGAGGACGAATGTGAGGCTCTGGTTCCTATGGAGGTGGAGGGAGACAGAATTCATTATGATACCGTCTCCGACGGGCAGGACGAGTGGATACCGATGTATACGGATTGGGACGAACTTACCAAGAAACAGCCCACGAGGTACACGATGAGTCTGCCCATAAGGCTTATCGTAGAGGATGCTTTCGAGAGCAGGAAGGCGGAAGGCATTATCATTAATCTTCATTCGGAAGAGGTATTTATCGGGAAGCCTGAGCTCGATTGGATATTGTATATGTTGGCACAAAAGGAGGCGTGTTGATTATGTGGGGAGCAATGACATGCGAAGCATAATGTGCTATAATTGTGCTACGGAGGTGATGAATATGCCAACAATTATGCCGATTAGAGATTTAAGAAAGACTAGTGAGATATCAGAATTAGCACACAGCATGCAGGAGCCTATTTTTATTACGAAGAATGGTTATAGTGATCTTGTTGTAATGAGTGCGGAATTATATGAGAAATTTGCTCAAGTTAACCGGATAGATCAAGCTATTTCTGAAGCGGAGTTGGAGATTGAAGATGGTGCTGAACCAATTTCTGCAAAAGAGGCAAAGAAGAGATTAGATAAGAAATACTATGGGTAATTATGAAGTTTTACTCTATCCAAAAGCTAATCGAGATATTGAAGAAATATACTCGTATTTGGCTATAGATAAGCAGGTGCCATTTATTGCGAAGGGGCAGACAGATCGTATTTGGGATGCGCTCTTTTCTTTGATCGATTTTCCTTATTCGCATCAAGAACGGTTGGTTGGAAGGTATGCTAATAGCGGATACAGACAACTGATTATCGATAACTATATAGCCATCTATAAGATTAATGAAGAGCAGAAACGTGTATATATTGTTACTGTTCAATATGGTGGTAGAGAGTTTTAATTCCTTGGTGAATCGCTGTATGGAGATAAGAGAACTATGTGGGGAGCAATTATCGGAGATATCGTAGGAAGCAGATTCGAGTTCGATCAGGGCGATAAGAGCCGTGAGTTCGAGCTTTTCGGTAAGGGGTGTTATTTCACGGACGATACCGTCATGACGGCTGCGGTCGCGGAGGCGCTCATGGAAGTAGAGAATGATGCTTCGGAAGAGCAGGTTAAGGCTGCGCTTATCAAGTATATGAAGAAGTGGGGGCAGGCTTATCCCGATGCGGGATACGGTGCGAGGTTTATAAGCTGGGTCCTGTCGGATGATCCGCAGCCGTATGGCAGTTATGGTAACGGATCAGGTATGAGAGTGTCTCCTGCGGGTTGGCTGTATGATTCCCTTGAGCGTACGCGTGAGGTCGCCCGGTGGACGGCGGAGGTTACGCATAACCATCCTGAGGGAGTTAAGGGCGCGGAGTCTGTCGCGGCAGCTATATATCTTGCCCGGACGGGCGCTTCGAAGGATCAGATCCGTCAGTATATTGAGACGGAGTTTGGATATGACTTGAGCCGTACTCTTGATGAGATACGTCCGACATACCATCACGTGGAAGACTGCATGAGGACTATGCCCGAGGCGTTCGAGTGTTTCCTTGAGGCTGAGTCTTATGAGCAGACGCTTCGCAATGTCATGTATATAGGCGGAGATACCGATACTCTGGCTGCCATCGCAGGTTCTGTTGCAGAGGCGATGTGGGGCGTGCCGGAGGAGATAGTTGAAGGCGCGAAGGTGTTTGTTGATGAAGAAGTTGAGAGGGTGGTTAGGAGGTTCTATGGTGTGATAGGGTAGAATATGTAAATGAAAACAGCAGGCTTCGTGCCTGCTGATCCTTGTTTATGTGTTGTTCAATCGTAGTTACGCGGACTTGCTGTTCGCGAGTTCGCGGACTTTCTCGATGGAGAGCCCGGTAGCTTTTGCAATTGCATCATATGAGAGCGTGCCATCGGTTATAAGATTCATAGCAACTTCAATATTTCTTTGCTCGATTGCTTCTTCTGCTGCATCTTCAGCAATCTCTCTTTCCCACTTATCATAATACTCAGTCATTTCTTTTATCCCTCCATTATCTCGCTTAAGATATCTGACTTTCTTTGCGATTTCCTGATAGTACATCTCATCAGGATTAGCACATGTAAAGTCGTGCATTAATCTACCCAGTTCAGTGGAGTCATCCTTGAATGCTCCATTCACATATATTATACATCGTTCGCGAACATCTTTCGCTACGTACTCCGCGCTTCGCTTGTGCGTAAGTCCGCTCAAGAGTATCGCTCGCTCATACTAAAGCATATGAGAATCAAGCATTGCTGAATGATATCTGGCGCGTCTTCTGTTCGCTCCGCTGCTGTCTCGTTGAACTTCTACATCGAATCTGTTTCCATTGTCATCTTGGGCATGAACATCAAACTTAGTATCATGTCCGTGTAGATTCTTGAGGTGCTTCTCAACTTGTATATCATCGACTTTGAAGTCTTTCCTGTTAAGAATGATCTGGAGAACGAGTTCGGCTGCTTCTTTGTTACCGTCGAAGAACGCATGCATGAAGGCATTATCGATGATTCTTGCTTCTTTAATCCATTGGGCTATTTTTTGTTCATGTATAGTTTGGTCTATCAACTTTTTATCCTCCTTTTCTTATTCCGCATAAGGAGAATAGCATGATATGAAGCCTTATTTTTCGACAATTCTCGACAATTTTCGACAAAAAACGACAAAGGAGAGTCCCATTAATGACCCTCTTGATTTGCAGGAGGGTGCTACAATGTAATTACCATAAAGAGTACGGGAGGGACAAGCCCGATGATCGTACAGCAACCTGCCGGGAGGCAAGGTGCTAAAGCTTGGACGATGGGGTGAAGTGTGTCAAACTTTTTTATTCTCCTTTTGTTTGGAGCCCCGTCGGAAACGATGGGGCTTTGTTTGTCCGTACTCTTGTGGAATTTATTATTCCGGGAGGAAAAGACAATGTTGAGAAGTGATGATGTAACAGCACATGAGGCGTTCGTGGTAAGAGACCCGTCGCTCAAGGATATCGATGCGCCGTTCTTTAAGTGGCTTGAGGAGAACGGATTCAAGAAAGGCTTTAAGAAGGGACACTTCGGTTGTGACTGGGCGTTCGTGAGTATAACGCATAAGCTCTATGCTTACGGGATGCCGGGAGTTGCGATCGTGAAGGAGACCGGCGGGCATGCGATAACTTTGGAGGAGTTTTTCGAGGTGTGGAAGATCTTCGCGAAGTACGAGGGACTCGATATGCTGGCGATGGATGAAGCAGGGAAGAATGCGCGCGGGACGGAAAGGTATTATGTGCGGGCGCATGGTGTGGCGAGGGAGATCTTGTATAAGTTTCTGATGGCGGAAGGGTTCGCGTGCGATGATCGGGATGAGGTTCTCGGGTCGCGTCTGCCGCTTGATGTTAATGTCACGGATCGCAGGTTCGGGTTGCTGGAGAATGTCACGTATGACGGCGCGACCAGACGGGTAATCGAGGCTGCTGTGTTCGTGTGTCTGTATAAGAAGTCAGGGTGCACTTATGAAGAGTATCTCGAGGCGGTGAGGTGCTGCTTGTGGCGAAAGGGATATAGTCATGAGAGTTTGGATGAGTATTTTAGCAGGGATTATATCGCGCGGATCCTTAAAGAGAATTATGAACGTTATATTGAGTCTTCCGGTGATGAGAGTGGTCCGGTGTCTGCGGCCGTGTGTCTGGATCTGATGTATTAGTCTTGCGGGAATGGTGTTTGTTGATTCTTAGAGAACCTGATGTATAATCTATATAAAGAGGTGCCACCAGTAGACGGTGACCTCGGTTTAGCTAGTAAAGCCGCACTCTTGGTCGGGGCGGCTTATTTCTTTGCCCTAAGACAAAGTGCAATGATCGATACGATTAACATAGCCATACCAAGTATGATACTAAGCATCTCATAGTCAGTCATATGCATCACCTCCAATCTTCAGTGAAGGGGAATGAGGTCAAACCGCCTACCGTTTATGGTGACACCCACAATGATTATAGAAAGTATCTTTGTCGAAATCACCTACGAAATGACGACAATTTTTCGACAAAAGTGGGAATCCTCAACACACGGGACATAGTGTGTCGTTAAGCGACAGATTGGGGGCGGATTAATCATTGGTTTGTGAGTTTGCAGTTGTGATAATGATGGTGTGGTAAGAGACCACGAATCATAAATGTTATGAGGAGGACACTGTTATGATTACTACCAGAGAACTTAAAGCGAATGAACTCGCTAATGTCAGCGGCGGTGTAGATCGCTCGATGGAAAGAACCCCGCGCAGCAGATATACTTTAGATACTGTTTCCCGAATTGAGAACAGTTCCGGAATGAGATATAACGTTATGGTTTTTATTCATCAGGGGAAGCGTGCGCCCAGTATTGAAGAAGCCAGACGTTACTTCGATGTAAAAACCGACGAGTTTCGCAGTAACTGTGATCCGTAAGGACTCAATTTGTTTTTTTCGATTTTTGTCCGTGAAACGAGATTAATTTGCGGACGCAATCTCGAATTTTAAGAATGCGTACGTGAATTCTGTGATAATGCGTACGCAAATTTTAAATTCAAAAAAGTATCCGCGAAATGACGTATTTTCGCGGATGTTTTTCTGTTTTTTAAAAATGCGTCCTTAAGACACCTTTAGACTATGAAGTATCTGTTTATGTGAGAGATCATCATTGAACATATGTTCTCATAATGCTATAATTATATTGGTGCAGCCTGCTTTATGGGCGGTTGCCTTCTGAGTACTTTACGTCCTTTCGGGATAGTTTAGGAAAGGAGGGCTGCTGATATGACGAGTTACGAGATATTGTCTTTGGTAGTAGGAATATTAACATTGGTGATAGCTTCGATAGCTTTGTTATTGAAGCTATTTGCCATTCTGGATAACAGATATAAGAGCAAATGAAAACCTCACCCAAGACTCGCACTCCAGGGTGAGGTAACAACCAAATCTCTGAGGGCAACCGTCTTGCAGACTGTCCCTTCTGAAGATATTTTAGCATCGTAGTATATGTAAGTAAAGAATCGGGAGGATAGGTTATGAAGGTATATTGTTATTCCAAGTGTACGACTTGTAAGAAGGCGCTGAAGTGGCTGGATGAGAATAAGATCAAGTATGATCTGATCGATATTAAAGAGGATCATCCTGATGAGAAGACGCTCAAGATCTTGCATAAGAAGAGCGGGCTGCCACTTAGAAGATTCTTTAATACAAGCGGGTTGATCTATCGTGAGATGGAGTTGTCGAAGAAACTTCCTAACATGAGTGAAGATGAGATGTTTAAACTGCTTGCATCTGACGGAATGATTGTGAAGAGACCTCTGCTCGTTGCAGATGATAAAGTCCTCGTCGGCTTCAAGGAAGAAGAGTGGAAGACACTGTTAAGGTGAGCCTGATGGAAGAGAAGAGTAAGAAGCTGATCAAAGAGACGATGGTCTCGATCATTGCTAATGTAATCGTTTATATAGTCTCGACGGTCGCGCTGATCGTTGCATCGAATATAGCGAAGGGGATGAATCTTGATGTTGTTGATCTCGTGACATTCATTCTGTTCGTTATAGTATGGCCGCTAATCAATCTGATCTTATCGATCAAAGCGCTGGCTTCGCGTAATAAGCCGCCTGTAGGATATAAAGGTATGGCAGTTACCAATCTCGTGCTGTCGATCGCAGGACCTGTGTTGTACGGGCTTACCTGTCTTCTGAATCTTCTGGATCCGGGTGTATGAAACATAAGAGTGCAGGGAGGCTAAGGCAGGAGAGAAAGCGGATGATCACTTTGATCGTGTCCGCGGTTTTGTGTCTGCTCATAATAGGCGGTGTGATCGTTGTGCTTCGCGAGTTGAATAAAGCGCCTGTTGTAAGTTCCGAGACGAGTGTTGAATCGACAGAAGTTACGGAAGCCGCACCTGCGATGATCACAGATACGCCGACTCCCGAACCGACGCCGACGCCCGAACCTACAATGACACCTACACCTTCACCCACACCGACTCCTGCAATGCTCACATCACTTGACGGATATGAACCCGGTGCAGTGATAGAAGATACACTGATAGACACTGCTAACTTGAGTCAGTACTTCTCGATCAGTGAGATCACTGAAGGCGATAACATATATCAAAGAATCGCAGGTCAGTCGTTCGTTTATAACAACGACATCGCGCTGTCGGACTTAAGATATCTTAAGATGCTGCATGTGAATTTCGACGGTAATTACCAAGTTGGCGAGATGATCGTTAATGCTTCTGTGGCGCAGCAGGTGACGGAGATCTTCGAGCTGTTGTGCGAGGCGAGATACGAGATCTATTCGATGTATCTTATCGACGATTTCTGGGTGGGCAACGGCACCGACTCGGATACGAATTCGATCGATCACAACAACACAAGTTGCTTCTGCTACAGACCTGCGACGGGCGGCGGAAATTTATCAAGACATGCGATGGGACTTGCGATCGATCTGAACCCGCAGCAGAATCCTTATGTCAGAATAAACGCAGACGGTTCGTTATCGTGCGAGCATGAGAATGCATACGATTATATGTCGAACAGAACATCAGATATGCCGCACGTTATTACTGAGTCAGACTATGCTTACCAGTTGTTTACTGCGAGAGGATGGACATGGGGCGGTAACTGGAATAATCCGAAAGACTATCAACATTTCCAATTATGAGTCAGAGAAAACGCAATTAATTTTCATGCAATCTGCCGGTCAAAATTTATTGACGAATAGTAATAATGCATTTAGAATTAAGTGCGTTTAATCTATTAAGAAAGAGGAATAAGATTATGGCAATCGCAAAGAAGGCTACAGCAGCTAAGAAGCCTGCTGCTAAGAAGACAACAGCAAAGAAGCCCGCAGCTAAGAAGCTCGGCAAGATCATCGTTGAGATCGACGGCCAGCAGATCGATGTTAAGGCAATCGAGAAGAAGGCTGCTAAGCTCGGCGGCGACGTTTATGTTGTTGCTTCTGAGAAGAAGATCTTCGACCAGGACGGTAACTCTGTAGAGCTTTTCTGATCACATAAGTTACACTGACTTAGGATCTTAAAACCGGAATCCGTTAAGGGTTCCGGTTTTTTCATGTCACATCAATGATCACATACTCCGAATGCGTACCTGTCTTGAAGTCCATCGCCCAGTCGGAGATGCCGGAAGTGACAATAAAATCAGTTCCGTTGCGCTGCTCATAACCGTATGTGCTGTCGTTGATTCCGAATGCGACTCCGACGAATGTGATCGGGAGCAGCTGACCTCCGTGAGTGTGACCTGACAGTACAAGATCAGCTGCGGTCGCCGCTTCGTTATCGTAGTCGTTCGGCTCGTGGTCGAGCACGATGATGTATCTGTCTGTATCAAGACCTGAGATGAGATCACGCATCTCCATGCGGTCGTAACCCGAGTCAAGACGACCGACAATATAGAACGAATCATCAATAAGCACACACTCGTCTTCGAGCACGTGCACACCGTTCGATATAAGTGCCTCGCGAAGTTCGTCGCCGGAGAAGTTTCTTGAATTATAGTAACCCTCATCGTGATTGCCCCATGTGAACCAGACGCCGTAGGGAAGATCCATGCGGCCGAGCGCTTCGCATGCGCGGATGATGTCTTCGCGCTCCGAATCATCGTCGACAAAGTCACCGGGGATAACGAGGATATCCGGGTTCTGCGCTTCGATCTCCCTTAGGTATTCTTCAAGTCCGTCCGCGTTGAAAGTAGTTCCGAGATGCGAGTCTGCGAACATCGCGATGCGGATGGGAGAGATGCTTTTCGAAGTGCTAAGAGTGTAGTTTGTCTGCCACACGTGATGGCACAGGAAGAACGCGATGCCGAGGTAGATGACGGACACGATGAGCGCGAGCCAGCCCTGCAGGTAGCACTTAGGTTCGCGGCGTGCGATGCGCTTGCCTATGAACACGATGCCGCCGCACAGCGCGAAAAATATCATCACGTGCAGCAGCACCACGATGGCATTCATGGAACCCATGGTGAACGTGATGATGAGGAATACAATTGTTATAATCGCGAACGAGAGGGCAGTTCCGAAGATCTTATTTTTCTCGGTGACTTTCTTGAGCAGATCGAAACGCCTGACCGCGACAGTCAGGTAGATGAGCCCTGCTATGGCAGCAAGTAATGTAAGTCCGAGAATAATAAGCCACATAAGTATCATCCTGTTCTCCCAAGCCCGCAGGCAATTTCTGTTATTTTACTGTATAGTAGGTATATTGTTGAATGAGAAGGGGATAGAGTTTAATGAATGTTCACATGATCAAGGGTAAGACCGATAACTGCTATCTTGTCACGGACGGCAAGAGTGCGATGCTTGTCGATACGGCAAGCGGCGAGGTGTACGATCAGGTCCTTGCCGAGTGCAGTAAGTATGATATGAAGCTGATCGTGCTGACGCATGTGCATTTCGATCATGCGGAGAATGCCGCAAGATTGGCGGAGCATTTCGATATCCCGGTCGCGTTCCATGCTGCGGACGAAGAACTGTTCGACAGTTACGATAAGCAGCCGCTTATGTCTTACGGACTTGTAGGCAAAGTGGTGCTCGGCATGTCACTGAAGGTTCTGCGCGAGACTGAGGTCAAGAAGCCCGCGAAGTTCTTCTATGTTAAGGAAGGCGACACGCTTAATGCGTACGGATTCGATGCGAAGATACTTGAACTCCCCGGTCACACCGCGGGTTCGATCGGCGTCGATGTAGAGGGCAAGGATCTCATCGTCGGCGATGCGCTTGATAACTGGATCACGCCTGCGACGGGTCACCTTTACAGCGATAAGGATGCGCTTAAGAAGAGTGTCGCGAAGATACGCGCCCTTGGCAAGAGAACGATCTACTACGGTCACGGAAAGCCGACGCAGCAGTCCTGATATGAATCTTATCGAGATAACAGATATAAACGATCCGCGACTCGATGCGTTCGTGAGAACCACCGAGCGCGAGCTTCGCACGTGTAACGCGCCTGAAGAAGGACTGTTCATGGCGGAGAGCGCGTATGTGATCTGCCTTGCTCTGTCTAAGGGATACGAGCCTGTCGAGATGCTCGTGGAGAAAGGTCGTCTCGAGATCGAGGCGGCGCCTGTCATGGAGGCAATCGCGAAAAACTGCGGTCAGGCGACGGCGGATTCGATTCCGGTCTATGTCGCGGAGCACGAGCTCGTGATGAATATGCGAGGCTATGCTTTGGTCAGAGGTCTGTGGATGACGATGAAGCGTAAGCCTGTGGTCACAGTCGAAGAATTCTGCCGCGGTAAGAAACGCATAGCGGTTATGGTGGATGTCGTTAATCCCGCGAATGTCGGAGCGATAATCAGATCCGCGGCGGCGCTCGGTATGGACGGTGTGCTGCTTACTCACGCGGCAGTTGATCCTCTTACGAGAAGAGCATCGAGAGTCAGTATGGGAACGGTCTTCCAGATCCCGTGGGTGCAGGCGAGTCTTGAGGAGTCGGACGGGCTTGATCTTGTTAAGCGCCTTAATTCATACGGATTCAAGACGGTCGCGATGGCACTGACGGATGATTCGACGAGCGTCGATAATGATGAGATACGATCTAACGATAAACTCGCGGTCCTGCTCGGCACTGAAGGCACGGGGCTTCCGAAGGATGTCATATCCGCCTGTGATTACCGTGTCATGATCCCAATGTATCACGGGGTCGATTCACTTAATGTTGTTGCTGCCGGAGCGGTCTGCTTCTGGGAACTGATGAAGAATACCTGATCCGATTATTATCAATGTGTCATTTCCCTGAGGTATAATATCCGTTGGAATATTTATTATGGGGGTTGATATGAGAGTTACTAATCTTATCTTAAGCATTATCTCGTCTGTCGTTATGCTTGCGGCGGACTTCCTTGTTTTATCGATAACATTTGTCGGATCGCTGATCGGTGTCGCGGTTTATTCGTCTTCGAGGGCGGATACGGATATGATAAATGAGTTTTTCGGCATGTTCGCGGCATCGCTTATAGTCGGTGCCATCGGAATGGCGGTGCTGATCCTCGGCATAATAGCTTTTGCCAAGGGCGGCGGCGACCATCCTTCTGCTAAGGCGTACGGGGTCTTGAGTGGCACCGTGTGCGGCATTACGCTGATCGCGGTTGTTTGTGCCGGGCTTATCGCCGCATGGGTGAACACAATTGTTGCTGACACCGAGTTCTATTATGCATGGCCGGTCATTCAGGGCGTGCTGCTGATCGTGATGGTGATCATGACGATCCTGCATACGGTTAAGTTGAGCAAGCGGGGGAAGACCGCGTGAGTGTTCGTAAGTTGATTAAGACAGTCGCGGCGATGCTCGCGGCATTGATGGTGTTTATGATGAGTTCCGGCTTTAAAAGTGAGGTTCGCGCTGACGGTAATCCCGACAGCGTAAGGCAGTTTGTTGAACGTCTCTACCGCGAGACACTCGGTCGAGAGGCGGATGAGGACGGCGCGGCGGACTGGACCAACCGTCTTCTTAGCGGAGGGAGCACCGGCGCGGATGTCGCATTCGGATTCATATTCAGTGACGAGTGCCGCGCATTGACTGTTGAGAATTCTGATTATGTTCAGGTGCTGTACCGCGCGATGCTCGGTCGTGAGGCTGACGAGGCGGGACTTAATTCGTGGGTCTCTTTCCTTAATGCGGGGCATCCGAGAAGCAATGTATTCGCGGGATTTGTTAATTCGCCCGAGTTCACAGGGCTTTGTACCGAGTACGGGATCGTGCGCGGCAACAGGCGTTATGTCAATCCGGACCTCCCGATGATCGCGCTGACGTTCGACGACGGACCTTCCGGAAGAACTTCGGAGCTCATAGATTGTCTGCAGTCACGCGGTGCTGCGGCTACGTTCTTCGTTGTCGGAATGAATGCCGAGCGCTACACCGACACACTCGCGAGAATGAGACGCGCGGGGTGCGAGATCGGCAACCATACTTATGATCACACTTATCTTACGAGACTTTCCGTGACCGATATTCAGGGCGAGTTAGGCACTGTCAACGATATAGTTCGCGCGGCGACCGGTACCGGTACGACTGTGTTAAGACCGCCGGGAGGTTATCATAACGAGACTGTCGATGCTGTCGCAGGAATGCCGCTCATCATGTGGTCGATCGATACGCGCGACTGGCAGACGAGAAGCACGCAGGCGACTATCGATCACGTTCTCGGTAATGTGCATGACGGCGATATTATCCTGATGCACGATATCTATTCGACAACGATCGATGCGGCGCTGTATCTGATCCCCGAGCTTCAAAGACGCGGGTATCAGCTGGTTACTGTGTCGGAACTTGCTGAGTATCGCGGCGGCGCACAGGACGGGGTCGCTTATTACAGATTCAGACCGTGAGTCGCTGTCGTGGGTGAGCCCCCCGCACTCACTTAAATACAAAAGGTATCAATATATAGTTGACCAGAATATCGCCGAAGAAGATCACGGCGAGCGGGATGAAGAACGCGAGAAGTTTTTTCTTGGGTGCGGTGTCGGTTATCTTGAAGAGACCCGGGATCGCCCATTTCGCGAAGAGGATGCCGAGTATGCCGAAGATCGCGACAGACCTGAAGCAGACGTAACCGCCGATGTTGCCCCAGTTCCAGATCTCGACGTTGTAGTCCCACAGACGCATGCCGCCGAAGTAGTGGTAGAGGACATACCCTGTCGTGAATTCGATGATGAACGAGCCGATGCAGGTGATGACGAAGACGAGAAGCGGGTTGACCTTCCTTTTGAAGACCGCGAGTGTCAGGAAAAGCGCGCCGAAGCCGTAGATCGGCAGCCACGGACCGCCCTGACCGCGCCTTATGAAGTGCCCCTGATCGATGCGGTAGAACAGCTCCTCATACACCCAGCCGATCATGGCGCCGAGAATGACAAGCAGTATCACCGCGATGATGTCGCGCTGCTTTTGGGTCAGGTCCTTTTGTGTCGTGGCTTGGCTCATAGTTCTCATATTATCGGAGTATGGCGGGCGATGCAAATACAATTTATAATATGTGTAAGTTTACTTTTGACCGATCATCAGGAGGTGTCCCATGGCTAAGAACGCAATGCACAATATCAGTTACGGCTTGTACATCGTCACGAGCAAGACCTTCAAGGACAACGGCTGCATCTCGAACACCGCGGTGCAGGTAACGAGCTCGCCAAACCGCGTGTCAGTCACCATTAACAAGGCGAACCTCACCCACGACATGATACTTGAGTCGGGCGTGCTCACGGTCTCCATCCTGAGCGAAAAGGCAACGTTCGGACTCTTCGAACGCTTCGGTCTCAAGTCCGGCCGCGACGTCGATAAGTTCGACGGCTTCACGGCGAGCAGGCGCGCGGCCAACGGGACATTGTATATTACCCGCGGCACGAACGCTTATATCTCCGGCCGCGTGTGCCAGACCATCGACCTCGGAACTCACACGATGTTTATCTTCGATGTCGAGGAGTCGGAGGTCTTCAACGATGACGCGAGCGTCACATATGCTTATTATCAGGCGAATATCAAGCCCGCGCCCAAGGCTGTGGGAGTTGATCAGGCGACCGGTCAGACGATCTGGCGCTGCTCGGTCTGCGGATACGAGTACGTAGGGGAGGAGCTGCCCGATGACTTCGAATGCCCCTGGTGCCACCACCCCGCGGCGGACTTTGTGAAGGTTGTGAAGTAATTTGGGGGCTTTGGCTGATCATGTATCTTAATTGATGCAGATTTTACCGAATTCATGACAAGAATAAGATACATTGGGGTCAATGTATCTTATTTTTATGCAGTATTTATCGATATTGTACGTAGATAAGATACATTCTTCAGCCTGTTCCGGCTTTGTCGAAATTTGTCGTCATTTCGTAGGTGTTTTCGACAAAGAAACTGGCTAGTATGAATGTATGTTAAGTAAAAGACACCATGAATTGAAGATATCTTACCTAAAGCACCGGCTGAAGAATATGCCGCAGGGTTACTATGGTCATCATCGCGGATACAGAGCGATATATCTGACTTATGACCCAATGGATAGAAGAATCAATAATCAGCATAAGAGGATAATTCGTCTTGATTCAAAGCAGGGGCTGTTGATGCAGCCGATTATCGAAGAGGCGATGAAGCTGCAGAATGAGTTGGAGAACATGGAAGCGTTGTGGCGGCAGACGTATTGGGTAGAGCCGCGGGAGATAACATATCCGCTCAGGAGAGTGAGGCAGCCTGCTATAGATCCCGAATTCTTCAGGAATACTCAGATAAATGCCAATGCTTATAAGCAAGAGACGCTGAAGATCACGTATAAGGGACAGAAGTTCCGTACGAAGAATGAGATGTCTGCGGCGCAGGTGGTCGAGGCGATGGGGTATGAATTCAAGTCGGAGATACATGTGGCGAGTAAGCAGTATGATCATTACCCAGATGTAACCATGCTTATCCCGGAGCTGGAGATGGCACTGATGTCGGAGATCGACGGCGCGATGGAGAGAAGTAACTATAAGATCAAGTCGATACAGAGGCAATATGAGTATTTCGAAGAACAATTTCGTGAGTTCAAGGATATTGTTTTTCTGCGCATGGTCGATTCCCAGGTCTTCGATCCCGAAGAGTACCGCTCGCTGATCCGATTCGCGATCGAGACGAATATCGACGATATAATCTTGGAGTAAGAATGAACAGCGGGCGAATTGATATAACCAATCTGTCAGCACCGCCTGAAACTGCTGAATTAATGACAGCACGATGCAATGCATAACTCAATTGGAACAACAATTTAACAGGAGAAATCAGATTAAGAAGTTCTACATAATAAAGAAAAACGGGGAATTACTAGAATACAAAAGAAGACGTTGACTTTGTCACTGATCATGGTATTCTTGTTCTAAGATAAGGTTCGACCCACTGCTGCATAGCGGAGGGCCCAGAACCTTTTTCTTATGCATTGAATAATAAACCGACACTTCCCACGCGAAGTGTTGATTAAGCGACATTTGAGCGCAATATCAATCATTGGTTCCGTGCCACGGGGATGGTTAAATCTAATCATCAAAACAAACTTGGAGGGAACAAGAAATGAAGAAGCACGTCAACGCTAAGGAGAACTTTTACAATAGACACAAGAGAATCAGAGCAATGCTCTTCCGTCAGAGGATGCAGCTCATAAGAGTTCTTTACGGCGGTAATAACTACGCAGGTATCGCCTGATCAAAAGCTCCGATGGAGCTTTTTTGATTTAAGAAAGAATTAAGGATTAATTAAAGTTCATTTCAAGTATTCCGTCTCCGTACGCGTTAAGATGAGTACAACAAAAACGAAACGGAGGTCACGGACATGAAAGACTACGATATCAAGATAAGAAATAACAGCGAGATCAGAATCTACGGAACAAAGGACAACACGATTGTTTTTCCTGCGGACGTTAAGCTCGACGCGGACCACGATCAGGCAGACATCGACATCCTGCAGAACACCAATGCGGTCATCGGACTTCCCGGCAAGGCGGAGCATGTCGAGCTTGATATCGAAGACGCGAAGCTGAAGATCGAAGATGTTGTTTTCGAGAGGTGCGAGATCGATGCCAAGGGCGTGATCGAGGTTGATCTCACGAACGTAACGGGCAGCATCGACATCAATATGGTTGGCGGCAAGGCGACGCTGCTGGTGCCCGCGGATTATAAGTTCAGGACAAACTGCGAGGGCAAGGGCAACGCGATCGAGTGCGAGGCGGCTGAGTACGCGGAGGCGGCGAACGTCATAGAGCTTAACGGCAAGAACAGCACGCTCACGATCAAGGTCAAGTGATATAATCAAGGCGCAGCTTAACGAGAGGAGGCGCGCCTTATGGAACGCGAGTTCAAGCCCGGCGACATAGTACAACATTTCAAGCGCGAGTTCGATTCGGAGGGTAACAACTACCTGTACGAGATAGTCGGCATCGCGCATCACTCCGAGACGGACGAGAACCTCATGGTGTACCGCGCGCTCTACGGCGAGGGCAAAATGTGCGCGCGCCCCGTCGACATGTTCTACAGCGAAGTCGACCGCTCGAAATACCCGGACGTGAAGCAGAAGTACAGGTTCGAGAAGTACGAGGGATGAGGCTGGGAGTTTTTGCCCGCCTGTGTCTCTCCCCGAATGAAAACAATATGTGAAGGAATGCGGATTACCACCTTTTTGGTGGGAATGTGATCTCCCGCGCGTTGTTATACTACGCGTATAAGGAGGGATGATCATGAACAAGACTATTCGAAAAATGATTTCATTAATTCTCACCGTATCAGTGGGATGCGCGATGGCAGGATGCGGCAAAGATAATTTGGCAGAAGAATCGATGCAGGCGGAGTTGGAAAGCTTAAGGGCACAGCTTGTAGAACAGGAGACTGCTCAGACAACAGAAGAAGTGACTGAAGAGACAGAAGAAACAGAAGCTGTTGCGGAGACAGCCGAGGAAACTGAAGAGACAGTAGAAGAAGAGAGAGTATATCCGTTCCCGATAACCAAGGAAAGAACGAATCTGGCGATCGGTGAGATTGCAGAGTATGAGGACTTCTGCGTAGGTCTTGCAGGTGTGCGTATGTTTGATGAATATGAGTCTATGTTGACAGGATCATATTCTTATTATGCATCTTATATACCGGTAGTTCCGGACGGCCAGGTTGCAGTAACCCCGATCTTCCAAATATACAATGCATCGGATGATTTGCTTGAGTATGATGATGAACTCATATCCTTATATGTGGATAATGTTCAGGTTAGCCGTGTTGATGTTGAGTATACGAATTCATACTGGGTTGACGGCCTTGAAGAGCTGATCTATACAGACTTAGATGCCGGTGAAGGATCGACTATTGTTTCTGCTTTCAACGTAGATGAGAACTGGTCGACGCTGACTGTGTTTTACGGAGATATATCCTGGACTGTCAGCAGGGAAGAGATAATGCAGGAACCATATGTTTATAGCTCTATGTTTAATCAGGGGGTTATAGAGGCTACTGAGCCCGGAACCACGGTATACAGAAATACAGAGTATGAGTTGGTGTACGATGGGACTGTTGTATATTCAGAGGGGTTAAGAATACCATATCTTTTGTTTGAATTTACTATAAATAACACTACTGATTCTGTATTATCCATTGATTTTCCAAGTCATATGAGGGCTTATTACGAACATCGTCTTCTGGAGAATTCGGGTTCGTTACTTGAAGAACCGATTAATGGTTATAACAATTTGCATACAGGATGGGGCACGAGTACACTCGAGATTCATCCGGGAATGTCGTCGAAGGTGTTCGTATCATTTCCGATAGTTGAGACATCGGGTACTTTCGAGTGTTATTTCGAGACGGTGGATGAAGGGGTCGTTGCCGTGGTCTGTTCCGCGGTATAATTGACTTATGAGCCAGGATAATGCCGAACAATATGAATACTGTCCGCGTTGTGATGCGAATCTGACACTGCAGAAAGGGTACGTTAATTCCTTGCCTTACTGGATATGTAAGGGGTGCGGGGAGATGCTGATCAACCCGGAGGTTGATGCGGAGGATGACATCGCGTGGATCTGCGATCAGTGCGGCGCGATGCTGAATGTGCAGGATGGTTTCGCGGACAATGAAGGCAAGTGGGCGTGCACCGAATGCGGGTTCGTAAATGAGATCGACGAGAAGAATCTCTACGACACCGAGGAAGCATACATAGCGGATCTGATGAATCCATATAAGGGACTCACCGACGATGAGGTTCTGCACTTAACTTCGTACAGAGAGCTCGGACGGATCGGCGACAGCGGCGATGTGATTGTGGTCGAGGATGCAGATACGGGCACGCGTTATATCAAGAAGTATCTGACGATCTACGATAAGTCGATCTACGAATACCTGAGAGACAATCCCGTCGAACACATGCCGCGAATCATTTATCTGGCGGAGGGCAGCAACTGCCTCATCGTGCTCGAAGAGTTCATAGAGGGACGCACGCTTGCGGAACTGATCGCGGCGGAAGAACTTGATGAGAAGACGACTCTCGACATCGCGAGAAAAACATGCGCCATACTGAAGACGATACATAATCTGCCGCGTCAGATCGTGCACCGCGACATCAAGCCGTCGAACATAATCGTGACGGACGCGCATGAGGTGTACCTTCTCGACATGAACGCGGCGAAATGGTACAAGCCGGATGCGAATGATGATACGAATTATCTGGGAACAAGGTTTTTCGCTGCGCCGGAGCAGGCTGGATACGGACTCAAGGCGTCGTCGACAAAGTCCGACATATACGCGCTCGGGGTGCTTCTGAATGTGATGCTCACGGGTGATGTGCCCAAGCAGAAACAGGCGCCGCAGCCGTGGTGGCAGGTGATAGAGAAGTGCATCAGTCTCGAGGCGGATGCGCGTTACAGTGCGGAGGAGTTGCTGGATGTATTGGAGAAGATCGGGGAGGGAGCACATGAATAACAGACCCACAGAGGAGCTCGATCAGATCCTCGCGCAGACGAATCCGGGCAAGATCGGCGAGTACATCAAGGACAACAGAGAGTATCTCGCGGACCCTCGAAAAGGCTTCTCCTATTACTACAAAGACGTCCTCGACAGCAAGCACATAAAGCTCAAGGACGTCTATGCGCAGGTCGGCGTCACCGAGTCTTACGGCAGCAAGATCCTTTCCGCGGAGAAGCATACCAAGAGCCGCGATCTCATAATCCGATTCTGCCTTGCGGGGCATTTCTCGCTCGAGAAAACAAACCGCGCATTGAAGCTGTACGGGCTGACCGAACTGTATTCAAAGAGTCCCCGCGACGCGTGTTTTATCGTGGCGCTGAATAATCATATATATGATGTTGACAGGATTAACGAACTGCTCGTGGAGAACGGGCAGGCGGGGATGACGGAGTGATTGGCGCTTGCGGTGCCTCCGGTTCCCTATTGAATGCTCAAAGCACTTCTGTATTGAGCTGTTGTTAGGGAATAAGGGTGTCCATTCCCTAATGAACGGACGATTTGCGGGTGAATTGATGGGTGGTTAGGGAATAGAAATGATTATTGTTCGTAAATAATGATGAGGAGATTATCTAGGCTAAAAATATTGACCTCGATGAAGAACTTGAGGTCACAATTTTTGACCTCAAGATGAGACTTAATAAGACGACGTTCGCCAAGAAAGCTTGCAGACTCATCGATATCACATTATGTGATATCGATATGTACCGAGGATACCCCCACCAAAAAGGTGTGAACTTATACATATTTCTCTTGAATAGTACATATTAATGGACTATTATACTCGTCCGCGATGTTAGAATCGCAGCAACAGGGCAGTGGTGCCCAAGGGATTGGAAACGGAATGAGAAAGGATGGATTTAAGTATGAGCGGTATTTACAATGCACAGATTAGCCTTGAGACAGAAGAGAGGCTGAGGAACGTTATCGGAATGAGCGTGGCAGCAGCAATGAAACTCAAGGACTACGGCTACAACGACGAGGCAATCTACGAGATCATCCAGGTGCTCTTCGGGATGGAGGTCAAGGCGGACCAGCGGAAGATTGATCAGATCGAAGAAATCCTTGAGTGTGTCCACGGTCTCGCTGACACAGAAGAGGACTTCGCCCAGAAGGTAAGAGACATTCTGAGCGGGAAGGGGTGAGAGTATGCTGACAATAATCTTCTATGCAGCTCTCATCTATGTGGCCATAAAGATGCTCCTCTGGGGCATCAAGGCCGCGTGGGGTATAGCCAAGATAATCGCGTTTGTAGTGCTTCTGCCGGTTCTGATTATCGGATTGGCCTTGGCGGGTATGTTTATGCTGGCTCTTGGCTTGATTGTGTTAATGGCAATAATAGCGACAATTGGTGGATTGGTATTGGCTTAATATGACGATTTACTTTACAGATGAGGATATTCGTAAAATAAAAGAACTGACTGAGCAGGATAATCCGGAGTTTTACTCTTTAGGACTTCTTCTTGATAAAAAGCAGTCAGAGGCACAACAAGGCAATAAAACGATTCCGATAATAACTAGTATCCTGACATTCTAAATGATGGTATAGACTGTCAGTTTGTAAAAGATTATATGCTTCTGTTCCATATGTTTTTACTATATTAATAGTTGGGTAATAACGTGGATAAACAAAGTAAATATGATATAGATGAATAAATAGGTCATATAGGAGGGCAATATGGGAGATAAAAACAATGTAAGCGCTTAATAACCGGGTGCCTACCCTGACTTAGTAAAGATTGGGATACTGTTAAAAAGTATCCAATCTGGTCCAATTAGACCATTTTGGACAATGGATAAGGAGGTCTAAATGGACGAGATAACAATGGTAAAGAACCAGGTAAAGTTTGCAGGTTGGATCTCAATGGTCGAAGAATGCCAAAACAGTGGTCTGTCTATACGCACCTGGTGCAAAGAGAACAACGTCTGTTATAAGACATACTTATATCGGTTAAGAAGACTGAGGCAGATGTTCTTACAAGAACACTCAAAGGAGATCACTCCCGAGATAACACCGCTTTCTATAGTTCAGACTCCGACGGTTGAGTCCAAGGACATTACGCTGCAGTTGGATGGAATATCAATAGTTATACCTAAAGGAACAGACGAGGATTCGATAACGACGGTGCTCCGAGCGGTGAAGTCAGCATGGTAGGAGACATCAGTGCAGCTGAGAATATCTATATCGCCTGCGGTAAGACTGATATGCGGAAATCAATAGACGGCCTTGCTGCTTTGGTTCAAAGTCAGTATAGGTTAGATCCTTTCTCCAAGAGCATCTTCCTGTTCTGCGGAGGTAAGTCCGACAGGGTCAAGATACTTATGTGGGAGGGTGACGGATTTGTCCTTCTGTATAAAAGATTAGAATCCGGAAGGTTCAGATGGCCCCGGACTAAAGATGAAGTTAAGCCTCTTAGCTGGCAGCAATTTAACTGGTTGATGCAAGGTCTGGACATAGAACAACCGACCGCTATAAAACATATAAATCCGAGGAAGATCTACTAACGAAATTGTAACATAAAAACCTCTGAAAACCCTTGTAAACATTAGGTTTCTCAAGGGTTTATTGGTATAATGTAAGTGTAAGTTTTGAAGGAGGTTTTGAGTTTGTCTGCACCGGTAAAAGAGCAAGATTATATCGTTAAGATCAACGCTCAACAGGAGCAGATAGCGACCCTTACAAAACAGAATGAATTCCTTCAGCAACAGGTAAATTCTCTTACTGAGATCCTTATCCAGATGAGAAAGGATAAGTTCGGGAGTAAGAGTGAGAAGACTAAGGCCCTTAGCAATCAGCTTAATATGTTTAACGAACCTGAGACCTTTGCTGATCCGGAAGAGACAGAACCTATAGCCAAGGTCCACAAAAACGGCGTCACTGTAAGATCTCACAAAGTTCGTGACGATGCTTTACAGGATCTTCCTGTAGAGATACATGAATACGATCTTACTGAGGATGAGAAGATATGTCCTCAGTGCAATAATGCTCTCAAGAAGATTGGAAGCCAGTATGTAAGATCAATATTCAAATACATACCTGCGCAGATAGCTATCGAGAGACTTATGCAGAATTCATACGAGTGCCCCTGCTGTAAGAAGACAGATCACCCGTATATCAGAAAGGCAACAGTACCTACATCCTTTATGCCTCACTCTTTGGCATCGGCAGGATCTGTTGCTGAGGTAGTAAACCAGAAGTATGTAAACAGCATGCCGTTATACCGCCAGGAAGAGATTTGGAAGAATCTCGGAGTGGAACTTAGCAGAGCCACAATGTCCAATTGGGTTATATACGGAGCACAGAACTATCTGCTCCCTATAGCGGATAAGCTCAAGCAGAGACTTCTGGACAGAGAAGTACTTCATGTAGATGAGACAACAGTACAGGTTCTCAAGGAAGACGGCAAGAAACCTGAGACAAAATCGTATATGTGGGTATACAGAACAGGTAACGACGGAAGAAAGCCGATAGTTATCTACGACTATAAGCCCTCAAGAGACGGAGATATACCCAAGGAGTTCTTAAAAGACTTCAACGGATATCTGCATACAGATGGATATTCCGGATATAACAAGGTCAAGAATGTGACCCGCTGTGGTTGCTGGGCACACTTAAGAAGGAAGTTTATCGAAGCAGATACGGCGAGTAAAGGAGAAGACGGATACGCCAAGACCGGAATCGCCTACTGTGACAAACTGTTCCATATAGAGGATCAACTCAAAGATCTTCCACGGGAAGAACGATATAAGAAACGATTGGAGTTAGAAAAACCTCTGATCGATGAGTTCTGGAAGTGGATATACGATACAGCAGCTATTGCACTGCCCAAATCGAAGCTTGGGAAGGC
>JAGAXM010000039.1 GCA_017940895.1 Clostridiales bacterium
ATACTTTGCCGATATAAGAACTTACACAGAGACTTGTTCCCGCAACGGCATAAGCCCTTTTGACGCGCTCTCAAGACTTATGGCTGGAAATCCTTATTCACTTGATGAGGTCCTGAGTTCTGGGGACTGTGAATAGTAACAAGCAATTAACGGACGTCTACAAAAGGTTAACAGTTTAATCATTATTCTGTGACATGTAACTTATACAAATCAAGTATAAGGATAAATCATGTATAAGGAGGATAATGCTATGTCAACCGATAACAAAGATAATAAGATACTGGATTTAGAATCTCTCGAGAATGTAGCTGGCGGCACTTTAGCTCAACCTGAGACAAACGAGCCCGCACTCCGCCCTAATGAGGCTAATCATCAGCAACCTGTTTCCGGGTTAAGAGACACAGGCATCTGGGTAAGATAATCGGAAAGGGTGGTACGACTATGGCTGATGCTAGAAAAGAATTAACTCCGGAAATGCTTGAGATTATTTCAGGCGGTACTGATCCTTGGCTTGATGAGTTTTTTCAGGAAATGTACGTCAAATACGGCAAAGATCCCAGTACCTTTAGGGAAGATCAGCTCATATCTATTTGAGCACCCGAGGATATTAACGAGTTGATACGTCGCAACAAAGAGGATTTGAGACTTAATCCACGTACAGGTGTTGGTACATACTAAGACCGAAAGAGAAATCCGGCATCGTATCGCAACACTCCAAAACTAAAGTGATGGCGGAATGTTCATAATGAATTTTCAGCCATCAGAAACACCAAGTTTTGATGGCTAAATCTCTAGAATTAGAATTACGCCATCGGAATCCATCAAATATGATGGCGGAATTCTCAGAATAAGGATTTCGCCATGAGATGGTCCTGTTTTTGATGGCGGAATTTGAAAATTAAGGAATTGCGCCATCAACAGACGTTGCACGCTCAACGTTATGGTGGGATTCGACCGGCAGCGAACTGCGTTCACTGCCTGGGACCTTGTTCGACTTCGTCTCACTGCGGTCACCCGGGCGCCGAAGCTTCCCCCGGAAGCTTCTTTCCCGCCCGTGACCCTCTCGGGTCCGAATCCCACTTCTTTCCAACAAGAAAACGGGTGAAGTCACCCCGATGGGGGTAACTTCACCCGTTATGGCGGAGATGGTGGGATTCGAACCCACGTGCCAGTTTCCCGGCAAACGCATTTCGAGTGCGCCCCGTTATGACCACTTCGATACATCTCCGTGCCTTGTGCCGTCAAATTATATATAAAACCAAGTCAAAATTCAATCTACGTTTACTCCGCTGAAGACGCAGACATAGCGGCTTTCCTTTTCGCTTTCTTCTCGAGAACCCAGGGACGGAGCTTGCCTTCGATGAAGTATCCGGCCATAGCCGTGGCAAGTCCGATCGCGATTCCGCCCAGGACATCTGTGGGGTAATGTACGCCTACATACAGACGCGAGAACGCGAGGAGCTCCGCATAGATAAGGACAGCGATGGTAACTGCCTTGAACTTAACAGACTCGGAGAATCCGGGGATTCCGAAGATCATCGCGAACAGGAATGCGCCTGCGAATGCGAACGTGATGCCGGCATGTCCTGACGGGAATGAGAAATCCGGCTGCTCTTCGATCATCAACTTCAACTCATCGATCACATAGTAAGGTCTCGTGCGTGCGACAACGTTCTTGATGATACCGTTGTTGATGATAAACTCGATCAACAGGCTTGCCGCAAGTACATTGCCGAGTCTTCTGGTCTTCGGAATCAGCAGCAGGATAACAGCGACCACGATACACAAAATACCGTAATCACCCGTATGTGTGATAAAGATCATGAACGGATCAAGCTCAGCGCATCTTATGTGTTCTTGAATAAATAAAAGTATCGTTTCGTCCATTATGATAACTCTACATTCTCAAGGCTGTATTCGATCATTACGATCATGCCGATCGTGACGGTAGTATCCGTTCCGTTTACGCTGAACTGCTCCTCGTCATCCTGGATCGTATCCTCATAATAAGAGACTTCGTCATCGCTTACGGTAAGCGACATAGCGCCGCCATCCAAAGTCAGCTCGCATACGCCGTTGGCATACTCGAAGCCGTCACCCGTCGGCTCATAGCCGGAAGCCGCGCACATAGCATCGAGATCAAAGACACTGTTGCCGTCTTCGTCTGTTGTGATGAACTGGTAGACTCTTCTGTGGATCGTGACGTTACGTCCGTCAACACTGTAGTTGAACGAAGACGAAGGGATACCGTCGTTGATAACAGGTGCCGCGCCAGTGATATGACCGGAACCGAGAGTGATGCCGAGTGACGTACAGATATTGTCGAACTCGCCGCCCGGCACATCCATGATACCGTTCGCAAGCTCGATCCTGTCCATGCCGTCCCACAGCAGGTTAACGTTGTACCACAGACCGTCCTCGTCGGCATTACGGTTAAGAACACCGAGATAGAAGTTCTGTACAAAACCGACCTCATCAAGTCCGCGGTCGAGGAACTCCTGACTCGTAAGCAGGATGTTTACGATCTCCATACCGCTTCTGCTGCCGCTTCGAAGTCTTCTTACGTTATCCGTCATCTCATCGAGAGTCGGGTATCTGCCCATGAGGTAAACATAAAGGCGGTCAACGAAAGACACAAGTCCCGCATTCTCTTCCGCATCGCAGACCTCATCGCCCGTGATGATATTAAATGTCGCACTTATCTCCCCTGTCGCGGTCTCGCCGTTACCTGTGGCAGTTACCGTCGCGGTTCCGATGTTGACGTTCTGCTCATAAGACAGAGTGTAATCAGACTCCGCTGAGAGCTCGCGCCCTTCGAAAAGGATCACCGGCGACACATAGATCTCCTCACCTGTGTAGATCTCATCGGGGATCGCCTCGACTTCGGCTGAAGAAAGATCTGCCGGAGGGATCTGAGTCTCGGTCTCTTCAATTGTCTCGACCGACTGCTCATCCGCACCCGTCCCTTCTGCACTGCCCGAAACTGCGCATGATGCGGCAAGAAGCATTGTTCCCGCCAGTACACATGAGATTATGATCTTCTTTTTCATGTCACGTCCTCCCGATGATCGTAAGATCTGTCAAAGATTAAGCTTAATGATATTATCGAATCCCGCACTCTTGGCACGCGAATAGACTTTGTCCGACTTCTTCGGGTTCGGTACGAGCATCAGTGTTACATCGTACTCTCCCTCGAGCTTCTCCGACTCCCTTATAGCCTCGAGGATATCCTCGGACTTATAAAGAACGGCAGCGCGCTTTCTTGAGCCCGCAAGCTCGATGTTGTTCTCGGTAACTATGGAGAAGATTCTCTCAAAGCCGATAGAGAAACCTACCGCAGGGATCTGTTCGCCCGTAAATCTTCCGATAAGACCGTCATATCTTCCGCCGCCTGCGACAGTGCCTCCGAACTTCTCGGAAGCGACCTCGAAGACGGTGCCCGTGTAGTAGCCCTGACCTCTTACGAGTGACGGGTCGAATACTACATCGTATTCATCGGACAGCTGATTGGATGTCTCGATAATTGTGCGTAAAGAAGCAATAGCCTCTGCCGCATCGTCCTTGCAGTAAGCAGCCATGTCATCGAGTGTGATCGAATCCTTGCTGATAAGAGAAGACAGGCTCTCGATGGCGGATGCGGGCATACCCTTTTCGCTAAGTTCTGCTGCAACGCCGTCGGCACCGATCTTGTCGAGCTTATCGAACGTGACGCAGACCGTGTCCAGAGACTCTTCGGGGAAGCCCATCGTGCGAAGCGTTCCGCGAAGGATGCGGCGGTCGTTAACGCGTACGAAGAACTTACCGATACCGATCTTGCCCAGAGCCTTCGCCGTAACTGAAATAAGCTCGATCTCACAGCAGATGGAGTCGGAACCGAGGATATCGATGTCGCACTGAACGAACTCGCGCAGACGTCCTCTCTGCGGGCGCTCTGCACGGTACACCTTGTCTATCTGAATGCACTTGAAAGGATTCGGCAGGCTGTTGCGGTTGTTAGCATAGTAACGTGACAGCGGCAGCGTCAGGTCGTAACGGAGACCCAAGTCACTCAACTCCTTCTCATCGACGGGAGTCTTAGCCAAAGCCGCCTCGAGCTTCTCTCCTCTCTTCAGGATCTTGAAGATCAGGTTAAGATTATCACCGCCGTCGCTCTTGTCGAGGTTCTCGGCACTCTCGACAGCCGGTGTGTAGATTCTTGTAAACCCGCAGCTTGTGTAGGTCTCAAGGATAGTGTTCATAAGCAGATCGCGCTTTGCTGCAGCGTCAGGCAGGTACTCCTGCATGCCCTTCTGAGGTTTGATATTCATATTATTCTTCCTTTTTTATTAGTCTCTTGAATTATAGCATTATATCTTATTGGACGATTCCGCGTCTCTATAAAAGTGCTCCAGCATGGACGCTATCGGCGCGGGCCAGAACTTACGGAACATTAGAAGGTCTTCACGGCTTCTGCCCGAATTCTCGATCTGCCTTGTAGTCTCGGAGCCCTGATGGATGCGGTGGTACATAAGCGTCTCCGGAACATACACGAAGCTGCCTTTAAGTCTCGACAGCTGCTCCCACGCCGCCCAGTCGAGCGACACGTTGTAAGACGCGTCGAAAAGATTATCCGGAATTCTGTCCGACACGTAGGAAACCGAGGGACAACTTATGGGAGAGCCCACGGAGAGCACTCTTCTTCTCACCCACCTGCTCCCGTGGAAGCAATGCGCTCTTAATGGGAACAGCAGGAACTTCTTGATGCGAAGGAGCTTGTTGGACGTGACCTTCTGTCCTTCACGAAGCTCGCCGTAATCCGTAAACAGGATGATCGGATCTTTCGCCTTCTTGTAGGCCTGCACGATCTTCTCCGCATATGCGCTCTCATATATGTCGTCCTGATGGGCGATCATGGTTATGGGGGCATCACTGACACTTAAGGCATAATTCCAGTCACCCGCTATACCCGAAGCGCCCGTATTGATGTGCACGGGGATGCCGTATTGTTCCGCGAGAGCATTAATATGGTCATTGGGGGTCGAAGTAGCGATCCTGATGTCTGCAGCGATACTCTGCGATTTCAGAGAACGTATGCATTCCTCAAGATAGGGGCTTTCATTGTATGCACATATAACAAAGCAGATGTCGTTATCAGTGCCCGTCTTTCTCTACCTCCAGTTCCCTGATCCTTTCCTCGAGCAGAGCCTGCGACTGAACGAGCGCACGGATCCTCTCGGACTGTCTGGAGACAATGGCTGTAAGGGACATGATTATCGTAAGTACGAAGAACAGCAAGATGCTGAACAGGCCGTTCATCGGGGATTCTACGCCGAACATCCACATGAAGCGCCACATAAGCGTCGGCACTGCGGTAAAGACGATCATCACGATACCGAACGCGAGCCACAGCAAAGAATACTTGATCGTCAGCATCTTCTTCTTCAGGAAGCAGAAGATCATGGTGAAATACACAAGTTCCGCTAATATCATGGAGATCTGCAAAGTTAATGACATGTGTTACTCCTTTACTGAAGACGGCGAAGAACGATCGCGATCGATACTTTGATCATATAGTACACGGAATTAAAGAACTTAATGGAACTCTGTCCGCCCAGGCGGTCCCTCATAACAACAGGAATCTCCATGATCTTCATCTTATTCATCCTGGCCATGACGATGGCTTCGGGCTCCGGGTAATCGGTAGGATACTCGCCGCCGTACAGGACTATAAGACGCCTTGATACCGCGCGAAAACCGCTCGTGGCATCCGTTACCTTAACGCCGCACACGAGGCGGATAAGACCGTTAAGAAACTTAATGCCGAACCTTCGCATGCCGCTCGTCTGGAAACCTTCCTTCTCTATGAAGCGTGATCCCGTAACGAGGTCCGCTTCTCCGCTTAATATGGGAGCGATCAGAGCGGAGATATAAGCCGGATCGTGCTGTCCGTCAGCATCGAGCTGAACAGCTACATCATATCCGTTAAGATCCGCGAATTTATAACCGACCTGGACTGCGCCTCCGATACCGAGGTTGATGGGAAGTCTTAAATGCTTTACGTGAAGTTCGGTAAGAATACCCTGTGTGTTGTCCGTAGAACAGTCATTTACTGCAAGGATATCAACACCGGGCGCTTTCTCGCGCAACTCATTCACAGTAGCTCTGATACTGCTCTCTTCGTTGTACGAAGGTATGATGACCAGAACCCTGGCTGATCCGTTGTTGTTTTCCCTATTATTATGCACGCGTATATTATACATAAAAGGGATAATATGTTAAACTTAACTATAAATAAAATTTGACAATGAGGTCTTGGATATGGCTGAGAATAATGATAATAACGAGTCCATCTTCCGTAAGAAGACGCTCGAGAGGATCTCCTCTCCCGAACAGCTGACAGACTATCTTCGAATAACCAACCCCGGAGCATGGGTAGTAATGTCGTCGATCATATTTCTGCTTTTGGGTCTGTTATTCTGGACTATGACCGGAACTTTGCAGACAAAAGTAGATGTTAAAGTAAACGTTGAGAACCAGACTGCAACTATCATTCCCGTTTCGTCCGACACCCTCGTCGCCGACATGCCGCTGCAGATCAATTCGAATGAATACGTAATCGCATACACAGGAACAGATGAATACGGCAGAGTCTACGGAATAGCAGACGTAGATGATCTTCCCGACGGCGTATATGACGGAACTGCGGTTATCGAAGCGATCCATCCTATTCAATTCCTGATCAACAGTAACTGACGACAATGAGCAATAAAAAGATTAAACCTACATTAACAAAAGGGGTTGCCAAAGTCCCTGTAGTAATGCAGCTCGAGGCGCTTGAGTGCGGAGCGGCATCGCTTGCCATGGTCATGGCCTACTACAGCAAGTGGGTTCCCCTCGAACAGGTAAGACTCGACTGCGGCGTATCACGAGACGGTTCCAAGGCCAAGAATATCTACCTTGCCGCCGAGCATTACGGATTCGACGTCAAAGCTTACCGCATGAGTCCCGAATATCTTAAGGAGAGCGGCCAGTTCCCCTGCATCATTCACTGGAACATGAACCATTTCGTTGTTCTGAACGGATTCAAGGGCAACCACGTATACATTAACGATCCTGCAAGAGGAACGGTTAAGGTATCGTGGGATGAATTCGACAAAGCATTCACGGGCGTAACCATCATCCCCGTCCCTTCCGAGAACTTCGTGCCTTCCGGCAAGAAGAAGAGTACGGTCGATTTTGCCAAGAAGAGGCTGGTCGGAGCAGGTGCTGCGGTCGCATTTGTTATGCTGACCACGGCTGTCTCCTATCTGTTCGGAATTGCCAATTCCATGACCTCACGTATCTTCATGGACCGTCTCCTTACGGGTGTCAACAGAGACTGGCTCAATCCATTCATCGGAATACTGATACTGCTTGCAGCGATACAGCTTATCGTCGCATGGGTGCAGACTATATATTCCCTTAAGATCAACGGCAAGATGGCCATCATCGGCAACACTTCATATATGTGGAAGGTCTTAAGACTTCCGATGGAGTTCTTCTCCCAGCGTATGGCAGGAGACATTCAGTCACGATCCTCGATGAACGCAGCCATAGCAGGAACGCTCGTAAATACTTTCGCTCCTCTTATGCTCAACACCATCATGATGATCTTCTATCTTGTCCTGATGTTAAGAGATAATCCCATCCTGACAGTTATCGGTATCGTGACAGTAATTATCAATATGGCGGTATCGCGCATCATCTCTGACAGACGAATCAACATCACGAGAGTTCAGTTAAGAGATGCCGCCAAGCTTGAGTCCACCACCGTACAGGGCATCGATATGATTGAGACGATCAAGTCCAGCGGGGCCGAGAGCGGATTCTTCCGTAAGTGGGCAGGCTATCAGGCATCTGTAAACGCCCAGAACGTCAAGGAAGTTAAGACCAACAGATTCATCGGTATGATCCCTGCCTTCTTCAGCACGATCGCCAATTATGCCGTTCTCATCCTCGGTATCCACCTCACGATGAAGGGCGAGTTTACGCTCGGCGGCGTTACGATGTTCCAGGGATTCTTGGGCGCCTTTATGTCCCCTGCCATGACACTTATAACCGCAGGTCAGACCATCCAGGAGATGAGGACCCAGATGGAGCGCGTCGAGGATGTTATGGAATATCCCGAAGACGAGAATGTCGTTTCCAAGGTTACGGAAGACGCCGAATATGTAAAGCTTAAAGGCAAGGTGGAACTGAAGAACATCACCTTCGGTTACTCAAGACTTGAGCCTCCTCTTATAGAAGACTTCTCACTTACGATGAACCCCGGTGACCGCATCGCCATCGTAGGTTCGTCCGGCTGCGGCAAGTCTACGATCTCGAAGCTGATCTCAGGTCTTTACCAGCCCTGGAGCGGAGAGATACTTTTCGACGGTAAGCCCAGATCAGCATACCCGAGAGAAGTAATGACAGGTGCGCTCGCTGTAGTCGATCAGGACATAATAGTCTTCGAGGATACAGTCGCCAACAACATCAAGATGTGGGACGATTCGATCCGCGACTTCGAGATGATACTCGCAGCAAGAGACGCGCAGATACACGACGATATCATGAAGCTTCCCGGAGCTTATGAATACAAGCTTAACAGCGGCGGTAAGAACTTCTCCGGAGGTCAGCGTCAGAGAATGGAGATCGCACGTGTACTTGCACAGGATCCCACCGTCATCATTCTCGATGAGACCACTTCCGCACTTGATGCCAAGACGGAATTCGAGGTAGTAAACTCGATCGTCAACAGAGGCATCTCATGCGTCGTTATAGCGCACCGCCTCTCCACTATAAGAGACTGTAAAGAGATTATCGTTCTGGATCACGGCAAGATCGTAGAGCGCGGAACACACGATGAACTCATGGCAAAAGGCGGCGCATACGCCGACCTAGTCACGAGCGAGTAAGGAGGAGACGCATGGGATGGTTTGAAAGCCAGATCAAGGAAAGGCAGGAAGCCGATCAGCAACTCCTCGAAGAATCTTTCGTAAAGGTTGCCGGAGTAGTTATCGGATACGGCTTTGCCGATGAATATAAAGATTCGAGGATAGTCACGAAGACTGCCATCGACGAGATATTAAAGTACTATCATTTAGAAAGTTCCGATATCCCGTCCAATATCACGGAGGTCGACAAGCAGCTTGATTACTGCTTAAGGCCTTACGGAATGATGTACAGAAGCGTCGAGCTTACCGAAGGCTGGTACAAGGACGCATACGGTCCTATGCTTGCATTTATGAAGGACACCGGCACGCCTGTAGCGCTCCTTCCCGGCAAGATCAAGGGCTATACATATACGGATCCTGCCACAGGCAAGAAACTTAAGCTCAACAGATCAAGATACAAGCTCTTTGACACGGGTGCGATATGCTTCTACCGCCCGCTGCCGCAGAAGAAACTCAAGATAGCCGATCTGATCCTGTATATGCAAAGATGTCTTACATTCTACGATATCGTATTAATCGTTCTGGCAACTCTTTCTGTATCGGCGATCGGTATGTTCATACCTAAGTTCACCAAGATGCTTACGGGACCCGTAATGCGCAGCGGAAAGGATGCTGCACTCGTCAGCATCGCGATCGCCATCGTATGTATAACGATATCATCACAGCTCATATCAAGTACCAAGGACATGATCATGTCCCGTCTTGATACGAAGACTTCACTCGGCGTTCAGTCGTCGATGATGATGCGTCTCATGTCTTTGCCCGCATCCTTCTTCAGAAAGTACAATCCGGGCGAACTTAAGGCACGTTCGATGTCGGTCAACCAGTTGTGCTCCATGATCATGAGCATGATCCTCGGCACAGGTCTGTCTTCCCTGACGTCACTTATCTATATCACGCAGATCTTCAGCTATGCGCGTGCCCTCGTCATCCCGGCACTCACAGTCATCGCTATCACGGTCGCATTCTCATTTATTTCGACCATGATGCAGATCAAGATCAACCGGAAGCTCATGGATATCGGCGCGAAGGAAGCAGGTCTTTCCTACTCCCTCATCACAGGCATTCAGAAGATCAAGCTGACGGGTTCGGAGAAGAGAGTTTTCGCGAAGTGGCTTGACCTTTACTCCGAGGAAGCGGAGCTTACCTATAACCCTCCGATGTTCATCAAGATCAACGGCGTAATCACGACCGCGATCTCGGTAATATCAACGATCATTCTGTATTATATGGCGGTCATAAGCGGCGTGGACCAGTCTTCGTACTTCGCCTTCACTTCCGCTTATAACATGCTGTCGGGCGCATTCATGTCGCTGTCAGGCATCGCGCTTTCCGTGGCGAGCATCCAGCCTATACTTGAGATGGCGGAGCCCTTCCTTAACAACGAGCCCGAGACATCCGAGAACAAGGAGATCGTTACCCGCCTGAACGGCGCGATCGAGCTCGACCATGTTTCCTTCCGCTACTCCGAAGAGACACCTTACGTACTCGACGACCTCTCCCTTAAGATCAAGCCGGGCGAATACGTCGCTGTAGTAGGCAGAACGGGCTGCGGTAAGTCCACACTGGTACGACTGCTTCTGGGCTTCGAAAAGCCCGAGAAGGGTGCCGTATTCTACGACGGCCGCAACGTCGACAGCCTCGACCTCCCTTCCCTGCGCCGCAAGATCGGTACGGTAACGCAGGACGCGGGTCTGTTCCAGGGCGACATCTATTCCAATATTGTAATCACTTCACCCGAGCTGACTTTGGACGACGCCTGGGAAGCCGCCCGCAAAGCAGGCGTTGCCGACGATATACGCGCGATGCCCATGGGTATGCATACTATCATCTCCGAAGGTCAGGGAGGCATATCAGGCGGTCAGCGCCAGCGTCTCATGATCGCACGTGCGGTCGCTCCGAATCCGAAGATTCTCATCTTCGACGAGGCTACATCCGCACTCGATAACAAGACGCAGAAGATGGTCAACGACTCACTCGATTCCATGGGATGCACAAGAATTGTTATCGCGCACCGCCTGTCCACTATCAGACACTGCGACCGCATTCTTGTATTGGACGGCGGTAAGATCATCGAGAGCGGCACTTATGATGAACTGATCGCCGAGAACGGCTACTTCGCCGAACTCGTTGAGCGCCAGAAGCTCGACATGGGATCCAACGAATAACAATCCTAACGTTTACTCATAAGAATAATAACGCATAACAAAACCCCGGAACCGAAGTTCCGGGGTTTGATAATTTCCAGTCTGTGAAGATTATCTCTTGGA
>JAGAXM010000003.1 GCA_017940895.1 Clostridiales bacterium
ACCTACATAAACCGTGCTATACTTCATATGTGACCTCCATTTGTATGCGGTAACTCCCATCACCACATGTTTTTTCTAACGATTTGTAGTATATGGGTAAATCCACGAACCTACAAATCGGGGGTCATTACATATTGTCTACGATTGATAATTGACCAAAAGAAAGCTGAACAGTTAAAGCCCAAGAAAACCAATCCAGGCAACGAGCCATTGATACTCTGGATAAACACTTCACTTCTAAAGAGGATCCGGCGTAAAACTTGGGGACAATTTGGGGACACTTCTCGAAAAAACATGCATTTAACAATGTTACGATAAACAACATTACATATCTGCAAGCCCTGTATTTTCAAGGCTTTTCGCATTCCTTTACAACGATTCGAACAACTGATTATCGCTCTTTATAATCAGCAGGTCGTGGGTTCGAGTCCCACAAGCGGCTCCACGTAAAACCTCAGGAATTCAAGCTTCACGAGGTTTTTTGTTATCCGATACAAGGCTTCGTTCTCCATACACAGTGCATTTTGCATCCGTTTTGATGGCTTTATGGGGAACAGAAGGGGTATATTCCCTAAAAACACATCAATTAGGCACCGAATCGGCCACCGGATAGGGAACACATGAATTACTAATAAAGTTCCTTATCTCGGCGCTCATCTCATCGCTCTTGTAGTAATGCAGATAGTGCCCGTCGATGTCAACGTAATCTCCGTTCTTTTGAAGTTCTTCCATATCTTATCCCCCTATAATTCCGATCAATGAATCACTTAACATATCGAACATTTTGCTTACATCGTAAGAACTTCTGAAGACTCTCCCGCCTGTAATACAGCCTATACTGCAGGTATATAAGAATCCTTACAATCAGTATTGGCAGTATCTGTTTAAATAAGATAGCGGAAGATATACTACAGGCAGTATAAAAAGCGAGGAGTCAGATCATGAAACACAAAGCTGCACCTTGGAAGATCGTTTACATCGTAATTGCACTGGCAATAATACTTTGGATAGATCTGGGATCCGCTCTTCCTTTACTGCTTTACCGCCCCGACACCGTCGCACACGAAGAATTCGACCTGAACGAATGTGATCTTTATATCGAAGATGACCATGACGAAACCGCCGCTGTCAGCCGGGGCAACGGAGAGATCATCAAAGTATCAACCAACATCCTCACTTCGTTAAGCGGAGACGACTGCGGCCACGATTATGCGAGGCTTTATATCAGAATAAAGAACGGCGACAGCGAACTGTGGTATACCGCAAGCTCGACTACGTCCTTCGAAATGGAGGTCGTCCAGACCGGCGATTATGTCACATTCGATTATTATGAAGAAGATGATTATCTTGACGGCTGGTTCAGGCGCGAACCCGATTTCGGGGGAAGAATAATCAACTTGAATATCGAACACGATCCGGAGCAGATATCAAGCATCCGTGTCGCGAACAAAACAGCTGAAAACGGTGTTCTGGAAGACTCTGTATCAGACAGAATCAGCGCACTCATTTTCCCTACTCTCATCTACATCGCAGTTGCAGCAATAATGTTTATAGTCATTTGCTTCGTCAAACCAACACCCGCCAGAATCGCATTGTTTATCCTGTCCGGAATCCTGGCTGTAGTGATGGTCCGCTTTCCGTTTATGCCGACTTCAGGAACAGTAATATCTTCCGGACACTCCCGTCCCTGCTACAATCTTGACGGCACATGGGACGACGTAACCGAATTCTATACGATCAGCTTCGATTCATTCGGCAGAGATTATGAATACACCTATGTAATATCAACCCCCTACGGGCAATATCATAATGACAGATATGACTGCGGCGATCACGTGGATCTGGTCTACAACCCCTTCTATCCGACAGTGATCGTAAGAATCACATCCTGACAGCGACTATGCATTCTCCGTTTCTGTATTTGGCATGAGTTTTATCTTATTCCCATTAGGATGCTATCAGAAAAATATTAAAAACAAAAATCTCTCAAAACGTCACCCGCACAATCAGTTGTAGCTTCCCACATCAACGAAGACGGGATTGTCGACAGGACCTTCGCTTCCGGTGAATGCCACCTGGATTCTGCCTGTAGCATAGTCGACGATTATAAGCTGCGACGTGCCCGTGCTGTGAACATTCTCCACCTCGTACTGCTCGACAGTTTCCTGCGTGATCATGTTCTTAAGATCAGCTATGGAGAACACATCAAACTGCCCCACCCACTCGTTGTATTTCGCGAAGCGGACGATGTTGTTGGTGTTACCGGTGAAGCCGTCCTGATTACCTGCAGTCGTAAAAGAATTAACGATGCAAAGCGAATCGGTGTGGTCCCAGGAAAGACCTTCCATGATAGGCGTGTCGGCGTCTCTTAAGACAGAGAATCCGAGCCCCGCTTCCGCCACCTGCGCGACGCAGTCTTCTGCGCAGAAAGCTTCATTACCGTCAGCTAGTGTCAGGTTATGGCACCATGTAAACTCAGCGCTCTCGCCCACCATAAATTCGCCGACTTCCCTCGCGGTAGTAAACTCCTCGAGAGCGAAACGCAACTCCATCGTGTAGCACTTTCTGCCCTCGTAGATGAACCTCTCATCAGTCGGTGTTCCGACATCCAGGATCGCCGCGAAAACGCCGTCATCGTTAACGCCGGAGATGATGTCGAGAAGACCCATGATCTGAATTGCAGTGATACTTCTGTCTCCGTTTCGCATATGAACAACGCAATTTGTCATACCCATCTGGTATTCGCTTCCAAGCGACCACTCTAGGTTACGAAGAGCCATCATCTCGCCTGTCTCAGTGCGTTCTCCCCAGAGGGTAAGAGCACTGCATGCCGTGGGGCGAAGAGCATCGGGAATCATGTTAAGAGCGATAACTTCCTCGTAGGAGAACAGGCCGTCTTCAACAAAGCCGTGCCTGCCTTCCGAAAAGGATTCGGCCAAACCTGCGAGCTCTTCCTTAAACTCATCGCGCATCGAATCGTAGAGAGTCAGCACTCTGTCTTCTACGGCTTCCGGTGTATAAGTTCCGCCGTACATCATTCTTATGGTGTCATAAAGGTAAGGCTCCATAACGGATTCGAATTCAGGCATCGCCTGAGGGATCGTTCTGCCGTAAGCTGCACCTACGTCATACCTGCTTCCGTTCTCGTAATCGAGCGTTACGTCGTAGTAGTCAGGCATTACCGCTATCTCGCAAAGTCCGTCATCAGAGACATAAGTGGCGGTTGCTTCTTCGACCACACCCTCATCGGTATATGTAACGCCGGCGCCGCCGTAATAATCATCTACCGGAACAAGAGGTGCATCACCTATACCGAGTGTCATGCTGTCAGAAGCCTTAGTGCATCCCGTAAGACCGATCATTACAGATCCTACGAGGACCGTTGAAATCAATTTCTTATTCATCATTCAGTTCTCACTTTCCAAATACGGATGCTGTCCGTAAGTCTTGTCATCAGATAAATGACGATGACAAGTCCCGATATTACGATCAATGGCACGATCACGAAGTTATGAACAGGATCTACAGTCAGCTTAAACGAGTAGTTACGAAGAAGACTTACAAACAAAGTCTCTGCGAACTTATTACCTATTGTTGCCGTAAACAGAAGCGACAATCCCATGGACAAAACGCCCAGGATCGTAAGCCTTATAAGATGCCATCCTCTTATCACGGATCGCTTGAATCCCATGCTCTTAAGAAGTGCGATATCGGCGGTTTCCTCTTCGATGAAGATGTTCTCATAAAGACAGGTAAGAAGGATCAATACACCTGCCGCAGCGAAAGCCGTCGCCGCGATCATCATGTTGAAGATCAGGTCATATCCTTCGAGGAAATCGTTAATAACCTCGTCCGGAGTAAGAACCGTCACCTCACCGTTTGTCCATATTGCCTGCATCTGTTCTCTTATCGCTTCATGCTCACTTAAAGGTGCATCGATGACAGCCGAATACACATAATCAGGAGTAAAGAAAGCGCCTTCGAATTCAGGGCTCATGATCACCTTCACCAGATCAGTTCCGTGGTAGTCGATGAAACCCGTAACCATGAAGTCCTCAGTCACCTTGGTCGTGTGGGTGTGATCTTCAGAGAATCTGTCATATTCAAGCGTTACATAATCGCCGATGCCGACTCCCAGCATATCCGCGTGATACTTGGAGATCGCGACCTCGTTATAAAGAACGGGAGCATCGCCGCCGGGAAGATAATAAAGACCTGAAATATCGGCATCCTGCCATGCCATCTCTGCGACCAAACCGACATCGCCATGGTAGATATCCGCAGTGCACATTTCAGTAAGAACCAGTCTTGCAGGAATATCATTCTCCTCAAGCTTCTCGTTAAGAAGATCATAAACACCGGAATAGCTTCCCGCCTGCTGCACCAGCCTTTCGATGTATGTATCGTCAAGCTCAAGATCGAAGTCGATCCTTCCCCTCTGGAAGTAATGCTGCAGGTAGCTTATGTCAAGGACGGAATCCTTTAGCTGTATCATGAACAGAACCGCCGCTATGCCGAGCGTGTATGCGAGGATGAGATAGATGTATCTTTTAAGTGCGCGGAGGATGTCGCTTACAGCAAGGAAGGATGAAATGCCCATAGTCTTGCTTCTGGCTAAAGACAGGCCCGGAAGCTTAGTAAATCTCTCACCTCGATTCTCGCCGTGGATCGCATCGATAACGCTTATCTTATTCATTCTTCTTAAGGAAAGAACGCAGAAGGATAAGATGAACGCGATGTTCACGAGCATTGCGCTCACGCCGATCATGATCATGGTTACCTTATCGGGGAAGATGACGTCATAAACGAAGACATCATAGATCTTCTCCGACAGCATGAATCCCAATGGCAGACCGATGAGGCCGCATACTACGCAGAACGCCATGTACTTAACCACATAGAGAAGCTTATATGAGAATGACCACACGCCGATGGCCTTCATCATGCCGATCTGCTTTGCCTCACGCTTCACCATCGACTTTATACTGAAGTCTATCGTCATCATGATCATCGCCATTACGAATACCGCAACGATGAGTGTCGAAAGAACAATGATAAGCACCATGATTCCGGTATCGTTCATGCTTGCAACCTTAGTCGCTCCGGTTATGATCCCGCGGTCTTCGAACTGAAGCGAAGTATCCGTAATTATCGGAAGCAACGTGTCGATATAATCGCCGTCTCCGGCATCAACATTAAGCTCATAGAAATCGGTCTTCTTCGGACATTCTGCGTAGAAAGTTTCAGCGTCTCTGTCAGACAGGTAGAGGAACCTCCAAGTAAGCTCTATCGGATTTCTGTAGATCTCACATATCGTGAATTCATATACATTACCCATCTGAGTAGCAAGTCTGATCTTGTCGCCGACACCGATTCCCATACGTCTCGCCATAAGCTGCGATATAGCCACGCATCCGTTAGGGACTTCGAAGTCTTCGCCGTTTAGTGTATACGGGATGTTTCTCTCCCCGGGCTTTGAAGTAATGACGTAAATTCCGTCTATCGCCTCAACCCTCTCGCCTTCTTCATCATTGACAAACACGGTTCTGTCAGACATCGCGACTACCTGACTTACATACATGTCTCTTGCTATATCAAGCGAGCCGAAAGCATCGAACACTTCCTGTCTTGCCCCTTCGGCATCAGACTGATCGACCGGCATCAATACGATAAGATCCGTTGAATTACACTTCTCGTATGTTATCTGCTCACCGACCATGAATGAATAAAGAAGCGTCGCACCTGCGACCATCGCGACTGTAGCCACGATCATGAACGCGAACAGCACTACATTAAGCGCTTTCTGATCCTTAAGATCTCTTTTAAGCATACTAAGATACATATGGCTTACCATCCCATCTCATCGAGCCAGGCTCTGACCTTGCGCTCGCGTGCGGAAAGCTCGTTGTTATCACCCATCTTGCCGAGTGTAAGCTCACCCTGGATGCCGCCGTCCACAAGATAGATGATGCGGTCGCTTATGGACGCTACCTTTTCGCTGTGGGTTACCATGAGTACCGAAGTGCCCGCACGGTTAGCCTCAAGAAGACGCGTCATAACATCCATGGAAGCTTTGGAATTAAGGGCACCCGTGGGCTCGTCCGCGAACAATACCTTAGGGTTGTTTATGAGCGCACGGCAAAGGCACGCACGCTGCAACTGACCGCCCGATACCTCGGTGATCTCGCGCTCCGCCGTATCAATGATGTCGAGTTTCCTCATAAGCGCTTCGGCGTCCTTACGTACTTCGTCTCGAGGCTTAAGCTTCGCCTGAAATCCCGGCAGAATTATGTTGTCGATGATGCTAAGCTTCTTCATCATGTACATCTGCTGGAAGATGAAGCCCATCTTAAGAAGCCTGATGTTAATGAGATCCTTCTCCTTCATGGAAGAAAGCTCCTCCCCGTCGAAAAGCACACTTCCGGCAGTAACGGTATCCATGCCGCTTACCGTATAAAGCAGCGTGGACTTACCGGAACCCGACGGTCCCATGACAGTTACGAATTCTTTCTCCTCAACCTTGAGGTTTACATTCTGAAGAACATTGTTGCTTTGCTTATCAACGATATACGTTTTGCAAAGGTCTTTTGTCTCGATAATTGCGGACATAATATCCCTCCCATAATCATCTTCTGAATGCATTATGGAGGAAAACTATTAAACAATTATTAAAGCGGGAAAAATAAGCAGAATTCGGTCTCGGAAGTCTGTTCGTTATAACGGGTGGCGACGGTGCCGCCGAGCTTTCTTGCTATGAAGGAAGCCTCATAAAGACCTAAGCCGTTGCCTTCGATATCTGCAGAATTCGAACCTCTGTAGAAACTGTTAAAGATATATTTCTCTTCATTCTCGGGAACGCGGCTTCCCGTATTGCTGACAACAAATTCATAGCCTTCATCCGACTTATCGATTAAGACTCCGATATGCTTGCCGTCACTGTACTTGATCGCATTCTCGATAAACTGCGTAAGCACTCTGATGACGCCCGACTTATCGCTGTTGATCATGACGCGGCTTCTGCAATCGATCGTAAACGGGATCTTAAGAACAGCCATTCGATTGCTGTATTCTTCCTTAAGCCAGTCCTCGATCTCGGACAGATAGAACTGATCGATCGAAGGCTCGTATTCGACGATGCTCTTGGACGCGGCATTAAGAAGATCCTTGACGATGTCTTCGATGTCCTGAGTATTCTTCTCGATCTTCTCTGCAACCATCGCATCGTCGGGATCGGGTATGCCGTCCTTCCTATAAAGACCGCTCTTCAACGCCTGCGCATAAAGCCTTATGTTAGCGACAGGGGTCTTGATGCCGTGGGCGATAGATGAGAGCAGCGTCTGCTTCTCCTTCTCTAACGCACGGAGTTTCTTACGGTCTCCCGAGAGCCTGTCGCTTAGCATATTCATACCCCAGATATACTTACCGAAATATCTTTCCTTCGACTCAGGAATATGTTCGCCGGTCTCATTCTTCGCGATCTTCTCCGGGTAGGAAGAAAGCTTGTTAAACGGCATGATAACCTTCCTGTCTATATAGATAAAGCAGCCGACAAGAATAATGAATGACAAAGCAACGACCGCCTCAGCAAGATAAAGAGTATGCGCTTTTCTTGCATCTTCGTAAGTAAAGACAACTATACCCTCAGCTTGACCGTCACGTGATACAGCCCACGTTATGCTGCTTGATGTGTCATCGGAAAGAAGCTCAGTATCAGCATCATCGATGGAGATATAAGCTATGTCGGAAGGAACATTTCTCTCGCCGTACTCTGCAGCCCAGGATGCTTCCTGCTCCGCCTTCACAGCCTCAAAAGCTTCGCCCGCATCATCAGAAGGATAATCCTCCACTTGCTGCACAAATCTGTTCGCGAGAGTATTACGCCTGCCGCTGTCGCCCTCGCAGATCTTGGTAACACCAAAGAAAACGCCTGCGCCGAGGCAAGCAAAAAGCACAAAAGCAAGAAGATACTTAAGGTAATACTTCCTCATAAAGCATCAGTCTCCGCCGAACCTGTATCCTACACGCCAGACTGTGTGGATATACTTGGGATCTTTGGGGTCGTCGCCGAGCTTTTCGCGCAGCCACTTGATGTAGACAGTAAGTGTCGATACATCGGAGTCGCAGTCGGAGCCCCACACGGCGTCGAACAAAGTCTCCTTCGGGATAACCTTCTCGGGGTGCTTAAGAAAATAGATCAGGATCTCGAGTTCCTTGCCTCCGACCTGAATGAGCTCATCGCCCTTATGAACCGTCATGGTATTAAGATCCACACTCAGATCTTTGTATTTAATGATCTTATTATCTTCAGTTGACTCAGGATAGTTTCTTCGCAAGACCGCCTTCACCTTGGACAGGAGAAACGGGAAGTAGAACGGCTTACCGATATAATCATCGGCACCGATATCAAGACCTAAGATCTTGCTGTCGTCGTCATCCTTCGCGCTCATCATGATGACGGGAATGTCCTGTTCCTTGCGTAGAAGGCGCAGCGTCTCGAAGCCGTCAAGACCGGGAAGCATAACATCAAGAAGCATCAGCTTATAGTCCTCTTCCTTAAGGCGGAGGATCGCCATCTCGCCGTTCTCGAGAAGCTCAACCGAATACCCCTCACGCGACAGCAGATCACGTATAAGAGTACCGAGTTCGTTATTGTCTTCAACGATGAGGATATCTGTCATTTATCAATCTCCCGAATTCCGTTCCACTCGGATTATACTATATCCTTTAATAATCCGTCTTATTCGGGTAGTGGTAAAATATGTACACAAACTCTAGGAGGTTCACTATGGATATTGATCTCAATAAGGCAAAAGATATTGCCCAGGATGCTTTGGAGAAGGTAAGCAAGGATACTACGGCAAAGAAGACTGCCAACGATGCTATCAACGCAGTCGAGAAGAAAACAGGCATCGATCTTCCTGACGTAGACGCGATCAACAAAGCATTAGGAAACAAGTAAGGATTAAAAGGGCTGTCTCCAACGAGGCAGCCCTCTTTAGTACTCATACGATGTCCTCTTGTCACGTAATTCCATTTTTCACGATTCCGTGACCAAAAACAGGGGGTATTTCGTACCTTTATTTCAGATTTAAGAATTCTGTGACCTGAATGAAGCAAATCATGTCACGGAATTCCTATTCTGAAGATTCTGTGACCAAAACGCCTTCAAATTCGTACCGAAATTTCTGATTCAAGAATTCCGTGACCTAAATGAACTTGTGAGACAAGTCCCATCTTTCTGATTTCTTAGTTTTCCGGACGTGCGAGATATATAAGTGTATCCAGACACTTCAGCATCTCCGGGATCGAAGCGAATTCGAACCTGCTGTGATAGTTATATCCGCCGGTCGCAAGGTTCGGACACGGCAAGCCTCTTGAACTTAATACAGCGCCGTCCGTACCGCCTCTTACGGGCTCCGAAGACGGCTCTCCGCCCGCTTCTCTTACCGCGTCGTACGCGCGTTCTACAAGATCCATGTGATCTTTAAGATACATAGCCATATTGGGATACTGATCTTCTATAGTGATCGTGCAAAGCTCCGACTTATACCTCTCATTTATAGTGAACACCGCGTCCTGCATGAATTCTTTTCGCGCTGCGAAAGCGTCGAGATCGTGGTCTCTTATAAGGAACTCGAGACGCGCGTGGTCGCACTCCGATACGATCTTATCCAGATAGTAGAAGCCCTCGTAACCTTCCGTCGTCTCGGGACGCTCGTCAGGCGGCAAAAGATTTATAAACTCCGTTGCCACGAGAGACGCGTTGATCATGACGCCTTTCGCGCTTCCCGTGTGCACGCATCGCCCGCTTATCTCGACGGTCGCAGAGGCAGCATTGAAGCACTCATACTCGAGTATGCCGAACTTGCCGCCGTCAACCGTGTACGCCTCATCTGCATGGAATCTGTCCATGTCGAAAAACTCGGTTCCGTTGCCAGTCTCCTCATCGGATGTGAAGGCTACTGCGATGCCGCGGTGAGGCACGTCAGGATTATTTACGAAGTATGTCAGCATCTCCATTATCTCGGCAATGCCCGCCTTATCGTCAGCACCAAGTAATGTGGTTCCGTCTGTCCTTATGATGTCCTCCCCTATATGCTCATTAAGTTCGGGAAAATCCTTAGGATCCAGTATGTCATCGTGTCCGTCGAAAGAGCGGATGATGTAAGGCTTAACGTCTTTTCCTGAGACGGCAGGCGATGTATCGAGGTGAGCGATGAAGCCCAAGTTCTCGGAATCACAACCATTAGCCGGAAGATATGCATATACATAACAGTGCTCGTCATCGTAATCCACGGTGAGCCCCAATTCCTGAAGCTCCTTTACCAGAAGCCTCGCGAGATCATGCTGTTTATCTGTCGAAGGATGAGTCAGCGATTCGTCATCCGACTGAGTATCTATCTTCACATATCTTAAGAAACGTTCAACAAGTGCCTGCTGCCGGTCCATGATATTACCTTCCTGTCATTGATTTCATCACTGATTATAATCTGATCTCAAAGAAGATCTATAACGCCCTGTATGATCTCGGGGTTGGGGTAACCCTGACCTTCTCTGCCTTCGATGCCATACTGCATCGCATCTGCGAAATTATCCGCCATATACTCTTCGGGATCCGTTACATAATCACTGTTGGTTCCCAACACCTCATCGAAGTTTAACGCCTGCTCCCTTGTGTAGCTGATATCCGTTCCGTCAACAGGAACAAGAGCCACCGCTGTCGGAGCACCGTTACTTCCTTCTGTATAGTCCTCTGTAACTACCCATACCAGGAAGCAGTCAACATCCTGCCCGTCGATATTGAATGTTGCATATGCATTGTGATGCTCGACATCGGGATTACTGTACATCCTTGTCTGCAGGCACGGCGGGATCTCAAAATCATGATCGGCTACAGTGAAGTGAATCAACGAGTAAGCATCCGCTCTGAATCCGGGGTTGTTTCTTGTAAGCACATGGAACAGCTCATGCCACATCAGATGTTCGAAATACTCGTCTCCTCCGGGGATGACACTCGCAAGAATGTTAACGGAATTAAGATAGATCTCATTACCGTGAGTATATCCTCCGGCAGCGATTCCTTCCGTAGTCATGGGTGTATTGATGTAAATGATCTCATCAACGGGCGGAAGTTCATATCCGTTACGCTCAAGTGTTCTTACCATCTTGGCGATATTATGATCCATTATGAATCTTTCCAGGATATTAAAGCCCTTGATCTCATCGGCAGTTGCCTGCATCAATTCATCAAGAGTGCCGCCGCTTCGGTTCAATCTGTAATCGATATCGTTCTGTGTGAAATGACTGTAGTACTCAGTATTCGCAAGAAGCAGTTCTCTGCCCTCTTCTGCCGAAGCAAAATGATGCGGGATCTTATGCGCATACACTTCCGTTATGATCACATCGGCCGCGATCAGCACCAGAATTACAACCGCTATTATCAGCAATATCTTCTTAACTATACTTCTCTTTTTCTTTGCCATATTTTCCTCTCTGTAAATCAACCGTCACATTTCAGATTCTATAAGTGACGTCATTCGGATGTTGTCGTCATTAGCATGTCTTATAAGAAGCCAGATTATGTCCTGATGGAAATTGGTAACGGCATCGGGATCGGCGCCTTCGTCAAGCAGCATCGACGCGATCTCAAGTCCGTCATCACTGTCGGTGCGCATATCTGCGCACATAAGGAGCGGCGTAAAACCGCACGAATTTGCCGCATTAACGTCGGCACCGTTTTCGAGCAGGAATTCCACTACATCGGAACTTCTGTATCTTACGGCGTAGATGAGAGCTGTGTTCCCGCAGAAATGATCGGAGTTCGCATATATATCATTCCAGCCGTCCTCGCCGTATTCATGAGCGCTATCGTCTCCGCAGTAAGTTACGGCCGCGTTTATGTCCGCGCCGTAGTCCAGAAGAAGCTCCATCATCTGTATGTCTTCATCGTCATCCCAGGACGAATTGCCTGTGCAGTCATATCTTTCGCCGTCGTCAGCAGAGATGTAATCCTCATGAACGGCGATGCACATAAGAAGCGTTCTTCCGTATTCGTCACGGATATCGGGATCTGCTCCGCGCTCCAGAATATGCTCAGCCCGCACGTAGTCGTAACTCATTACGGCTCTTGCAAGATTTGTGTTCTTATCTATAGTGTCGGCGATGATCGCATAAACAATGAGACCGACGGCAAGAATTATAGGCAGGGTAGCGAGGGCTCCGATGATCCTCAGTGTTATTACGTACCACGGCTGCTTTACTTTGCCTCCGCCTTGATTCTTCCTTCTCTTGTGAAGCATGATCAGTCCTGCCGTAAGAAAGCAGACGAAGGCGATTAATGCACATGTCCCGAGGATAATCAGGACAACCGCCATAAACGCCAGAAACATACCCATGAATGCCATAAACTGTCCTCCCCTATTCCCGCTGCAGACTCGAGGCGGCTTTGAGTCACACATTGAGTCAGCACGACTCAATACCCTCGTCTCCACGAGTCATTTTAACACAATAAAAAAGCGCCCCATCAATCAGTCGTCAGACATGATAAAATGATGAAGGATAAGGAGGATATGCACATGGATTCAAAGGCTATAAGGGACGAGTTTTTCGAGCAGTATGTAGAGTTTTATAAGGGCGGGCCGGTGCCTTCGAATGCATCGAACGACTTCGCGTACTATCTTGAGTGCCACAGGAAAAGACTCGAGAAGAAAGGCATTCAGGCCATAAAGAAGATCGAGAAGATCGAAGATAACATCGACAACACTTTTAACCGAGAGAAGCAGCCGTACATCCTCGACATGACGTACAAGGAGTGCAACTACGAGACCGAGTACTATAAGGACGGCGTCTTCCTCGCGCGCTCCGACAAAGATACCGAGACGCTTTACTGCAACGTCCTGCACAAGCAGGGATACGTGGAAGAGACCGTAAGCTGCCCGAACTGCGGTCACTCTGCCGGCGCGAAAACATTCATTAACGGTTGTCCGATGTGCGGCACAGGATTCAAGACCTTCAAGTTCTTCCCCTGTGTCACGAGCTTCTATACGCTCCCGAAGTTCGTGGAAAGAAGCAGCATCGACAAGGGTCTCAAGAACGTCGTAAAGTTCGGCATCGCCGCAGCGGTAATAGTCGCGATCGGAGTCGGTCTCTACAACGGAATCGTCAATAAGTCATGGGGCGCCGGAATCTTCTTCGGAATCATCGCGGGTCTTCTGACAGGCTGGCTCGGCACGATCTTCATGTATCTCGGATACTCGCTGTTCGTGGGAATAACCGCATTCTCGAAGATGTTCGCGCAGGCTGCAGACACATCCGATATACAGGCAGCGCGTCTTACAAGGAAGAGATTCGAGACCGACATGCGCCGCTACTTCCCCGATTTCTCGTATGAGTATTTCGAAGGCAAGATGCAGGATCTTCTGAAGACGATCATATTCACGGAAGACAGAAGCAACCTGTCGATCTACAAGGGACACGATCAGTTAGGCTACCTGAACGACGTCGTCGATGTCGAGTACAGAGGCGGATTCAAGTATATGGGCTCCTCCGTCGTAGGTGACGTTCTCCACGTCAGGCTGATCAACTACGTAACATGCGAAGTCTGGTGTGAAGAGAAGCTTGCGAAGTATCAGCGTAACTTCAGAATAGAAGTGGTAAGACGCCTGAAGACACAGGATGATCTGGGCTTCTCCATTCACGCAGTTAACTGCCCAACCTGCGGCGCGACCTTCGATGCCATGCATGTCGACAAGTGCCCTCACTGCGGCAATCCGTATGATCTCATCAACGACGACTGGGTTGTTATCTTAGTCGGAGAATAACACGCAATCCAGATTTATATCTCTTCCAGGAAACGCCTTCTGGCAAGATTCATGTGATTCTTATGATAGCTCATTTATATTCCTGCGTTTCTTCCTGATCCCAGAGGGTTATCGATATTCTTTTGATACCGCAGTAGCCTGACTTAAGTCTTGCCCATATTATTCAACCAAATTAGGATCCCGGAGATATTCCCCGGGATCTTATTTTTTATGCGGCCAGATACCGGAGCTTATAGGATGAGATATCAGCCGGATATTGCCAGAAAATTATGGAATTGTCAGGGGTTTTGGAACCTGATTTTTTGAGATAATTATTGGCTTTAATTTGGCTGTCAAAAATTATAGGGGTAAACCCAGGATTTTTATCAGCCAGATATTGATATCTGGCCGGGGTAATATGATCCCCGGAAGAGGGATTGTAATAGATTACTGATTGTTCTTTTGATATCTCATTTAAAGACTTTTTATATACCCTGAATTTTTGGTCTTTTGGGGAGACCAGAATGGGGGTATACAGATCAGTATTTGAGATATATCCGAATTTTGTTTTCGGAAATTTTTTGATTAAGATTTTATGCAGAGTAAGAGCCCTGGAGAAATTATTTAATTTGAATACAAATTTTGAATTATCCAGAAGAATAATTTCTTTTATAAAATTAGGATGTCTGACTGCAAATTTAATGAGTGAATTGGAAATGGAATTGATATTAGCCATATGCAGGCCTCCTTGTGAAAATTTTAATTATTGAGGATAAAAATAATCTCAAGGAGGAACCCAAGTAAATACTTTTTTACAGGGCTTTCACAGAAAGTCCGTTACAGACCCATTATTGGTACATTACAGCGTGAGAATGAAGAAAAATGCCGCGAAAGCCGCCGCAACACCCAAGACACCGAGGCCTACGATAAGGATAACCTTCCACGTATCCCCGCTGTGATCCTCGGGTACATATCCCGGCTGCAGCGTCCTGTCACTGGCAGGATCATATTTATACGAACCGGAATCATTCTTGTCGGCAGCGATATAACGGAATCCCTCTTCTTCGGGTGCTGTCTTCGAAGCCGCAGGCGCTTCCGCCTTAACAGACTCAGTCTTTACAGGTTCCGAAGGAACGCTGACCTTCTCCGGCGCGGCAGGAGCAAACTTCAGTTCAGACTCAGGCACGGCATCAAGCGATGACAACACCGCCCCGCACCCGCTGCAATAAATACTGTAATTGGAATTCTCCGCGCCGCAGCTTTTACACTTGATCATGTCCTATCCCTTTCTGCTGTGCCTCGTGATAACTGTCTTACCATTACACGTTACCACACTTACGATATTTTTGCCGTAAGACACAACGGGACCTGCGAAAAGCAACTCATCTATCTTAAACCTCCCGTACTCGACCGGAATGTCTGCGACGGTAAGATTCGTTATGCTGTAGTCCTTCGTCTTTTCCTTAAATCCAAGAAGTTTGGCCAGCTTATAAGATGTCTTATCGTGGAACGTTCCCGCATGCTCGAGACATACCGCATCGTAGAGCGTCGGATCGACACGAGAAGAGAAGTTCAGGATATAAGATGCTTTCGCATCGTTATCAAGCTTAACCGCGAGCTTCTTCTGTATCTTGAGAGCATTGTCCATAAGGCTCTTGCCGTGATCATACTTATGCTTCACGGAGACGCCCGACGCCTGATTGCCCATCGAGCGGTTGCCGTCGTGTCTGTAGTCTGTCGCGTACCCGATATCCTGCGTATCCTTCTCATCTCTTATAAGCATCGCAGTAAGATATGAAGTGTACTTAACGCCCGTCGCGCGGCACTCATCCAGTATCTTCGTCATCTCGTCTTTCTCAATCACTTCGATCTGAAGATCGGTGGTGCGGTCCTTCCAGTAAGACTCGTACGCCTTATCCATATCTTCGAAGGTAAATACCTGCCCGTTCCAGCCTTTGTTGTAATGCTTCAATAAAGCCTTGCTTATGGGATCAAGCGAGTCGACCGTCTCGGCCGTTCTTATCTCTTTATACTCTCTCGTCTGTCCCGCCAGAACCGACATAAAGTCTTCGATAAAATACAGTAAAGACTTGCCGTCGCCGCCCATGTGATGCATAAGGAACATTATCGAAGTCACATCATCCTCGCGCCTTGCGAAAGCTCTTATAAACTCACCGTCCTCAAGTCTGAAGCGAATCTTCTCTTCGCGCTTCTTAACTTCGATCAGATCATCCTGTGTGATACTAAACGACGATCGCGGCGCATCGTTATCAACATAATATGCACTGCCGTCAGGCTCGATCACGATCTTCGAATTAAGGATCCCGTTGACCTTCACCGCACCGTCAAAAGCACTCTTCAATTCATCGTCGGAAGGCCCGCCTTTAACCTTCACGATCATGGTGATGAGCATATTCACATCGAACAGCTCTTCTCTCTCATAAAAGATCTTATGCTTCATACATATTTCCTTACAGAATTGCTCCACATATTCATTACGATATAGGTCGGAGTAACCTTCGAATAGAATCTGAAATATTTCGCGAAGAATCCCGGCACGGACATATCCTTACCCTTCGCATTGTCTTTAAGCGCGCGGGTAACAACCTTCTCGGCGGATATCATGCCGGTATACTTTATGGTCTGCCCGTCCTTTGTTCTCGGCAGAAGTTCCGTGTCGACCCAGCCGGGGCACGACGACGTTACCGTTATCCCGCGGGACTTAAGCTCGATATTAACCGCACGAGAGAGGTTCTTAAGATAGATCTTACTTGCCGAATACATCGCAAGATACGGATTCGGCTGGAACGAAGATGCCGACGACAGATTGATGATGCCCGAGCCTTCCTTCATAAACGGAAGTACAACATTCATAAGCTTCGCGGGGGCACTGCAGTTGATCTGAACGAACTTATCGATCTGCTGCGGATCCATGTCAGCAAACATCCCCATATACGCTATGCCGGCGTTATTTACAAGCAGCCTTACATCGGACTTACTCTCATTAAGCCTGGTCTGTATCACCTCGATTCCGCCGTCCGTCAGATCCGTCTGAACGGGAACGGCCTTATACTCCGAACAAATCGCCGCGAGTTTATCTTCATTTCTTCCGACAGCCCAGATCTCATCGATATCATCTCTGACACTTATCTGCTTCACGAACTCTTTTCCGATTCCGCCCGTTGCACCCGTTATTATCGCTATCTTTGTCATATCAAGCCTCCAGCAAACGGTTAAGCGTTTCCTTCGTGACGAGCTTATACTCGCGCACGAACAGCGTCTTCAACGCATTAAGATATACGCATCCCCAGTATTGATCCGCGAGGTACAGCGCGTCGCCCTTCACGACCGTGCCCTCCTTTTGTCCCTGTCTTATGATCTTCGCGAGCTCCTTATAAAGCCCGTTCGAATACATCTCGCCGTCATTCTCGAGCATCAGCTGCGACAGCAGCGTGATCTTGACCGCATAATCCTGATCGCTCTTGAGCTTCTTCACGACCTCCTCCGAGATCTTATTTATCTTGGTCATCGCGGGCAGCGGCAGCTTAGAAAGCACCTTGAGCTTCTTTATCTCCTCCTCGTTGTCCGCGGACTTTCGTATCTGCTCGAAAAGCTCTTCTTTGGACTCGAAGTACAGATATATCGTTCCCTGCCCGATGCCTATGGACTTCGCAAGATCTCCGATCTTCGTGTCCCCGAAGCCGTTCTTCGCGAAGTAAAGCGAGGACTCCTTCAGAATCCTGTTACGCATGTCTTCTCTCATCTGCTTACACTGTTCCTGTGACTTGGGCATGGTATCTCTCCTCGTTATGACTGAACGAATATTCATTCATAACAAAAATTAACACCCGCCGGTTGATCTGTCAACAACAATGAACCCCCGGGAGGTAATTTCCGGGGGTCACTGTTTAGGTTAAAACCAGCATCGAATGGAAGGCAATGTGCTGATTAGAAGATTGGCTTGCTATGGTTATATTTAACTCTGAAGGGGCAAAGAAACCAATAAACAATACCTTCCGCGAATGTCGCTTTAGCGACAAAAACACGCCCGTACGTCGCTTTTTAATTGCAAAAACGGCAAATCAGTGTTAAACAAGAATTAGATTTTCTATTAATAAAGGATTTTTGACTATGAGCGAGAACGGAAATACTTACGACAGAAGAACCGCGAAGACAAGAAAGGCCATTATCAATGCCCTTGCAGATCTTCTTTTCGAGAAGGAGCTGCATAAGGTTACGGTCAAGGAGATCACGGAGATCGCCGACATCAACCGCGGTACCTTCTATAAGCATTACCTCGACGTATATGATCTCTACGATAAGGCGGAGCAGGATATCATGGTTGACCTCGGCATGCTGGTCCTGCAGCTCGAGGATCTCCCTTCCGATCAGTATTTCACTCACCTGATCAATTATATCGACGACAACCGTCCTATCTTCAGAATGATGTTCAGCCCTAACAGCACGAGCAAGCTTCGTGACAGATTCAACAGATGTCTCGAGGGCTCCTTCAGAGCATACGAGGCCGAGAAGAAGGACACCCCGGTTAACGACATCACATTGAGATATCAGACGAATTACCGTTCCAGAGGCTGCGTATCCGTCATCGCACTGTGGGTAAGAGGCGGCTTCGCCGAGCCCAAGGACTTCATCGTAAAGACAATCTCCGATCTCGACTCGAACACGGAGAAGTTCATCTCAAAGTCCAAATAATCCGTCCCTATTACAGTAACAGTAGAATTTACGAACACCCTCTATCCGGAATCTTGCCTCGGCAGCTGATTCCGGATAGATCTTTTTAAGCTGAATTCCGTCGTCAGAGACCGCCGCTATGAACGAAATATAGTGCTGTTTGGTCATCTCGTGGTCCACGGACACGAAGTATTCATCCTCGACCCTCTCAACCCTGATAAAGTGCTTATCATCGGGCTTTGCGGGCTCTTCGGGCACGAGTGTAACACCGTTACACTGCACTACAGACTCCCCTGTACCGTGAATTATGTTGCCGCACACGGGGCACACATAGAACTTCGAGCGAAGCATGTTCGCCGACACGTTGTTGTTGGTAATAAGATTGCCTGACAGCAGCTCCGTTATCGATACATGGAGCGCCTCAGAGAGTGGCTCAAGCAATGAGATATCCGGATAACCCTTTCCCGTCTCCCACTTGGATACGGTCTTATCCGACACGCATATCTTCGAAGCGAGCTCAGCCTGGGTAAATCCCGCCTTCTCGCGCAAGGTCCTTATCGCCTCGCCTGTTACGTATTGATCCATATCGATCACCTCCTTGCCTGAAGGATAACGCGCCCCCGGCAGAAGTTGTACCTACGCTCAGTAGAGTCGCAAAAGCTTGCAGTTAGGGATCGGATCCGCCCAGAACTCGGAGCGGTCACGCTTCTTGACCTGACACACGATACTCGAATTCATCGCGCCGTGACCTACTATGAGCACGTCCTTGCCGGCTTCGACCTGCGGCATGGCAACTTCCTTCAGGAACGCCCCCGTCCTCTCGAAAAGCTCATCCATGCTCTCCGCACCTTGCGGGGCCTTGTATTCCACAGGGTTCTTAAAGAATGCATACATCGGGCAGTCGGGGAATGAGAAGCAGTTCTCGAAGCCCTCGTAGATGCCGAATGCCATCTCCTTAAGACGGTCGTCGATAATGATCGGCACATCGCGCCCCTCAAGTAAGATCTCTGCGGTCATGCGTGCGCGCTTCAACGGCGAGCAATAGCAGACGTCAAAGTGTATATCTTTATATTCAGAAGCGGCTTCATGAGCCATTCTGATACCGTCTTCGTTAAGATCCGTATCCGTCTGTCCCTGAAGTCTGTGAGCGACATTCCAGTCGGTAAGTCCGTGTCTTATTATGTAAAGCATATTCCGATTATATCATCGTGCTATTCAAATCAAGACAAATACAATAAAATATACTTTAGAAATTCGCTCTGTGATTCACGAAGGAGAATATTATGTTACTTGCTGTACTGGCACTGATACCTGTTATCGCACTTCTTATCTTCATCTATTTAAAGGACAAGAACGAGAAAGAACCCATGGGTCTTCTCATCGGATTATTCTTCGCAGGCATGGGTACTATTATCACAGCCGTCATCGCGGAGTTCATAGGAGACGCGATCCTCGAGCTCATACTGCCGTACACCCCCGTACTTAAGGCGATCCTCCTCGCTCTGATCGTAGTAGGTCCCGCCGAAGAGCTCGGCAAATATGCGGTCCTGCGCCTCATCACATGGAAGAACAAGAACTTTAACTACAGCTACGACGCGATCGTATATGCGGTATTCGTATCCTTGGGATTTGCCTGCCTCGAGAATGTCGGCTACGTATTCCAGAACGGCATCGGAACAGCTCTTCTTCGTATGTTCACTTCAGTTCCCGGACATGCTTCGTTCGCAGTATTCATGGGATTCTTCTACAGCAAGGCAAAGTATGAGGCAGTAAGAGGCAACAAGAGCGCATGCGCTCGTTACAAGTCTCTTGCCATGCTGATCCCGATCGTGCTCCACGGAATCTTTGACGCGATCCTTTTCGGAGGGGAAGCGACCGAGACGGATTTCTTCATCGGACTTGCAGTTATATTCTGGTTCATCTTCGTAGTAGTACTGCTCGTATTCGCATTCATCTGCGTTATCAATGCATCGAAGAACGACTTCTGCATCGTAATGCTCCCGAACAACGTGCAGACGATTTACAGACCTCAGGTCGCAGGCAACTGGACATGCAGCTGCGGTATCGTTAATTACTTCAACTACTGCTCAGCCTGCGGCAAGCCGCGTCCCATGATCAATACCACATGGAACTGCCCCAAGTGCGGAACTTTGTGCACATATAACTTCTGCGGCAACTGCGGAACACCCAAGCAGCCGCAACAGCAAGGATAACGATCAGAACTTTACCGTCCTTGTGAATTACAACTTTCCTACGATATTTTCATAGAGCCAGTCTATGGTGAGGACATCGCCCGGCGTGATAGAACCTTCGAATGTCCTGTTATTACCCAGATTATCGATAAGGCTTCCCGAGAAAGGATCCGTACCGCTTATAACGGCATCCTTAAAAAAATCAAGCATCTTCTGTGTCTGCTTATTGATACCGGGGATCCTCATATCCACGACTCCCGTCGCAAGTCCGAACCAATAGTTCGCAGCCATGTGCTTCTCGACAAGCTCATTGATATTCCACATTCCGTTAAGAACAGAGCTTACGATCTGAAGATAGTATTTACCCCAGTTATAGTACGAAGCACCGACATAGACTTCCCTGTCGTTCACGATCTTATAGACACCCGGGCGAAGCCCGTCATTAGACGTCGGCGAATACTCCATATCGGAGTAGATCTTAACGCCCTCGGCGTCCCACTGCTGTCTGTAATCTTCATCGCGGTCCGCGACCTTAAGCGAGATCTTACATTCGGGATCTGCCATGGCAGCACCTATCGCGAAAGCATTGAGATTGATCCTGTTGATCTGATCGGTTCCGCGGGCAAGATAACCTATCTTACGCTCAGGTTCGTTGCCGTATTCCAGAAGCCCCGTCTGCGCGGCCAATACACCGATCAGGAAAGAAGCCTCGTACAGCTTACCCTGATAGCATCTTACCGACGGATTCGTCTGACCTGCAGCGCAGCATGCGAACTTGACCTCGGGGTGCTTTACCGCCGCCTTTAAGACCTCTTTGTAGTGTTCGGGACACACTGCGAAAACAAGCTCGCATCCGTCTGTGATACACCGCTCGAGCGTGTCGGTGATACTGGTCTGATTTGTATAGTAAACGGAAGTGCCTACGTTCCTGCCGGTCATGACATCAACATAGAGTCTGCCTGCTTCGTGGCTGTCGATCCACCTCGAATCGTCGACGCCCCTGTCGTAGATAAAACCGACCTTAAGAGGCTCGTTTTCCATATAACGGCGCGGCTTGTTAAAGAAGCCCGACAGGAGAGAACTTCTCTCCTCCTCGCCCTCGGCAGTATCAAGGAATTCGATGCTGTCGAGGGTGCCCGAAGCAAGGATCTCATGACGCGCGAGCCTCACGTTCTTTAGGATCTGCTCGTCCGAATCCTCCGAGAAAGTCGCGAGAGGGAATATCGACAGGTACACAAGGAACGCGTTGCCCGCCGTGTACATGTCTTCTATCTTGAACTCTTTCTTAAGCATCCTCGCGAAACGGAAGTAAGCCGACTTAAGATCCTTGCACAGATCCTCGGGCCATACTTTCTTCAAGTCCTGTCCCACGAGCTCTGCAAGCCTCTTGTACTCACCGGGCTCGGTGAATACGATCAGGTGATTATGCGTGACCTTGAAGAAATCCATATACTCGTAGTATGCGATCACTTCAGGATCATCCGACTTGTCGGGGATAACTCTCGTGACGTCGGCGAGCATGTAGTCCGTGCCTCCGAACTTGGAGACGGACACTCTCTTGTTACCTTCCTGCACATAGAACTGGTGCATGTATTCGTAGACTTTGATCGCGTCTCTGATGCCTTCCTTCTTATAGGAGTCATACAGATCCGACCACTTGAGTGCGAACTCGGTATTCTCGTCCAGAAGCGGCATGAAGTTCGCGGCAAAAGCGGAGTTTCTCCCCTGCTCTTTGTTGCCTTTTATGCGGTTAACGGGAAGGTCCAGAAGACCGATGCTTCTGGTTACGGTCGCATGCTTTATCTCTTCTAAGGCATCCAGTACCGGAAGATACGGTGAGCGCCCTTCTCTGACCGCTTCACGAACGGCCTTCTCGGCTTTCTTCTTGGCTGCTTTGTAATCGCTCTTCATGGTATACCTCCTGAGGGGTAATCGGGCGGTTTTTTGTTTTCAATTATAAAGCCTAAAATATTAAAAATATTTAAACACAGCGTATACCATTTACGAAGCAAAACAGTTTATAATCCAAACATAGTTTGTTGCAGGGTTTTGAGGGTAAGACTATGGTTGTTAAGAAACTTAATCAGCTTTATAAGCCTGACAGATTGTTGTACTGCGTCGACGCGTCGGAAGAAGATATCTTGGCTTTCGCGCAGGGCGTTATCCCGGACAGCGTCCTTAAATTCTCCGGCGCATTCGGCACATATGATTACCCCGGAGTCTTCTTTATAAGAAGCCTTAACAGGGCTGTTATCGGCATAGAGTTCAGGGCTGATGACCCGTTCGTCGACTACCCGCAGGATCTCGATCACATAAAGCTTAACGGCTCCTATTTCTTCTCCCTTGAGACAGACGACGAGATAGATCTTAGCCGTGATAACATTAATGCTGTTTTCGCAGGCATCGCGAAGGACGGCGCGGCCCACAGAGTATACAGCGACCTGTCGTTAAAGGCAGAGTCTGAGGTTATCTCCGTCTTTAATTATTCCAACAAGTTAAGGATCCTCTACGAGTGCGAACCCGAAGGCGAGATCGCCAAAGATATCATCTCCAATGATGCAGACCGCTTCGATAAGAATGTACTTTATAACATGGCTTTCACGGAGCCTATCACCGAACACTATAACTGGAATCATCTCGTACCTTTCCTTGAGATGCCCACGGACAGCGGCATCAGCGATTATGCTTTCGTTCATTTCGACATCAAGGAATTCCGTGTTATAAACGAGGTCTACGGGCACAATACTGCGAACCGCGTCTTACGTAATGTCGTTAATACCATGAACAACGCGGACTTCGTCTATGCAAGTGCGCGCTGCCATAACGATAATTTCGCGATGATGATACAAGATATGCCCGAGGACGAGACGGTAAGAGTTCTGGAAGAGTTTTTCGAGTCTTTGTCACGCCTTCCGGAGGACCCTTCTTACAGGATCTACTTCAGGTGCGGCGTCGTTCCGATGCAAAGGACGATACTGTCGGGCAACCGTGTCGCAGATGCCGCCAAGATGGCGCAGGCTCTCGGCACCAAGAAGAACGAGACCGAGATCACCATCTACACGGACAAGATGCACGACGACATCACGTGGGGCGACTTCATCAAAGCCTATGTCGACACCGCCGTTGCCAACGACGAATTTCTCGTCTATCTGCAGCCCAAGTTCGATATCCGCCGTGAGGTCATCGAGGGTGCAGAAGCGCTCATACGCTGGAACTACAAGGGCAAGGAGCTCTTGTCCCCCGGAAGGTTCGTCCCGTTCTTCGAGCGCGACGGCTCCATCGGCAAGATAGACGACATCGTTCTCGAGAATGTGTGCAAGGCTCTTGCCAAGTGGAAGGAAGAAGGCAAGCCGTTGTATCCGATCTCGGTCAACCTCTCGCGCAAGAGGCTTTATAACCCGAATCTCATCGAACATCTTGTTGATACGATCGACCGTTACGGCATCGATCATGAACTCATCGATTTTGAGCTTACCGAGAGTGCGACTTATGACAACAAAGAGCATATGCTGAACTCATTAGGAGAGCTGCGCGACAAAGGCTTCAAGATCTCGATGGATGACTTCGGCACGGGCTACTCCTCACTGTCGCTTCTTACCGAGATGCCGCTCGATACTTTGAAGATAGATAAGAGCTTCGTCGACAAGATCGGCACGGATAACGAGCACAGGGAGGACGTTACGGTAATCCGCCTGATCATCGCTCTTGCACGCGAGATGGGCTTCGTATGTCTCGCAGAGGGCGCCGAGCATAAAGAGCAGGTCGACCGTCTGAGAGAACTCGGCTGCGACGTTATCCAAGGGTATTACTACAGCAAGCCCATAACGATGGAAGAATACGAGGAGCGTTACTTGAAGTAATCCCCGCTCATACTGCGAGCATCTTTTTGTTGAGCACCGCAAGAACGACGGCCGTTACCGGCACGGCGATGATGTAGATCGCGGCATATGCCATCAGGAACACCGGGATGTCCTTGGGCCATACAGCAGCTATTATTCCGCAGTAGAGGTTGCTTAACGAGTGCAGTAAGATCGCAGGCCACAGCTTTCTTGTACGTGCCGTGACATAGCCGAACGACAGACCCAGTACGAATGTGTAGAACACCTGCGCGGGTCCCTGCGAGATCAGATGCGGCAGCGCGAAAAGGACCGCTGATATCAGTATCGCAGGTCTTGTCCCGAGCACCATCAGTCTGTCGAGGAAGAGTTTTCTGAACATGAACTCCTCCAGGATGGGCGCGAATATCAGCAGCAGAAAGCAGTAATAAACCGGCTGCGCGAGGATCTGATCTGCGGTTACCTGGGGCGTCTTGATGTCGAGTACTTTAATGAGGATCCCCACGGGCAGCATTGCCCATACGGACAGACCGGACTGAATGATAAAGATCAGCGCCATGTTCTTAATGCCGGGCTTCATGAGAGGTGAATCGCTCTGTGCGGTCTTCATGCCGCGGATAACAAGATATGCGAGCGGCATAGCAATCGCATATGGGATTACCGTAGCGCAGATAAGATTACGTATTACTTCCGGGACGCTTGCGGACAGCCACGGATCGATTAAGTAAACTATACCTCTGTAAACACCGAACCAGACGACAAGTGCTGCAACGATTTTAATTACCGTCAACCAATTCTTCTTCGTATCCATCATTCTGATGCTCCTTATGAAATTCATTCAAAGCATCGTTCATCCTGTCGGTATTGGCTTTCTTATACACATAAACTACGATCTGCGCGATAGCAAACGAGATAATGAATGTCGGCGCAGCGATCAGAAGGTCTTTCGCGCTTAAGAAGGGGTTGCCCGGGAACAGACCGAGTACTGCGAATCCGAAGTACAGCGGTGCGAACATGATATTCACCAGTATGTAGGGCTTGTTGCACGCCCAGCGTGTTCCGGCAACATACATCCTGACTACTGTAAGGAAGTACAGCATGACAAATACCAGGAAGAGTCTTCCGACGACCTCGGGATAGATCAGCTCACCGTATAAAGCACTGATACCGGCAAGCAAAACGACGCTGGCAGAGAAAACAGCCGTTACGACCGAAAATGCTTTTTTGAACGCTTGCTTAAGTCTTGAGCTATCCATATTAAGCATCTCCTTTCATACCGAGCGATTTCTTAAGATCTCCGACGAACCCGCGCGACACGATGACCGTCTCGCCGTTTGCAAGAAGAAGTCTTAACTTTCTTCCGTCGTCCGGAGTGATCTTTCTGACGGCGTTTAAGTTTACGATCGTTGACTTGGAGATGCGCACGAAGCTCTTGGAGCTGCACGTGTCTTCAAGTTCATAAAGAGTGTTGCGGATCTTATAGACGGATGCGGATGTATACGCGAACACACCTCTGTCCACCGCTTCGAAATACAGAATCTTCGTGAAGGATACGGGCACACAGTCTCCGTTGTCTTTGACCCCGATCAGCTTGTCATGTGCACTGTTGACGGCGCTTATCAGGTTCTCGACTTCTTCGTCCCGCTCACGGTATCTGATCTCGACTTCGGTTTCCTTCAGATCCTTTATCTCTTTAAGGAACAATCTCACTTATTTTGCCTCCGTGAGCTGACTATCTTATAATCTTGTCCGCCGTTCAAGCATTACTGCATAAGATGTACATTTATGCGAATAAGTTACCATATAAACTTGTTATCTTACAAATCCCTCAGAGCGTTAATATACGACGCATATCTGTTGTTATGCGCGGTCATGGCTTCATCCGAATCCACATACTCGAGGAGTCCTTCGCGGTCCACCCATTTATAGTCAGTGGTCTCACCTTCCTGAAGGACGATCCGGTCCTTGTCGCCGCTTACATATGCAATATACGAATAATACATACCGTGGCTCTTATCGCTGTAAGAGATGCCCGTTAACTCGAGCGAATCAGCCTTAAGACCTGTCTCTTCATAGAGTTCTCTGGTGGCAGCATCGAGAGGCTCTTCACCGCTTAACGCAGAGCCGCCGGCGCTCGCCTCCCAGTAACCGGGATATACGTCTTTTACATCGCTTCGCTTGGTCAGAAGATAAGTTCCGTCAGTATGAAGTACTAACAGATCGACGATAAGATGGTATCTGCCTTCTTTTATATTTTTGAAGTTGCCGAACCCTCTTACAAACTTCTCACCGGTCCTGTTTCCGTCACGGTCATACAGATCCCAGATCTCCTGCGGTGTATCAGACATAACTATCCTCCAATTGTTACTTCTATTATCTTCCCTCTGCCTCAAACACTGCCTACTACACCGGATTCGGGCAGTACTTTAGGCAATATCGGCTTATATTGCCAAATTTACTGCCCAAAACCACTACTCTGGGCAGTCTTTGAGGCAATAGTCGAGATTAACTCCGCCACACCGTTATCACTCAGACTTCTTCTTTACGTCTTTGATGCTGCCGTCAGGATACTTGATCTTCATGGTATCAAGCTGGGACGAGAGGTTGCCCAAGACCATCGAGCGGTACATGTTACGAAGCTCTGTCTGCTCCTTCTTCTCTTCCTCGTTAAGCCCCGTCGCCTTTGACTTCCTGCTCAATTCATTTATGCGCTTAATAAGCTGATCGAATTCCATTTCTTTCTCCCAGTGTATCTTAAAAATGATCCTTAGATGATGATCTTCCTTATCATATCCCAGCCGGTGCACCTCGTATAGTTTTCGCCGGGGAAAACGCACTCCCTGTTCCACGGTCTGTCGAAGACCAGAACTTTAAGATTCGGAAGGTGATCGAAAAACTTAAACGCCTTGGGGGAATCCTCCACGGCGAAGTCGAACTTCATCTTATAGTAGTCTTCAAGTTCGAGGCTGAAATCAGTGTTGTAAAAGGAAGTGTCGCGGCCGTATTTATTAAGGCAATACAGTCTGACATTCTTAAGTCCGTGCTTATCAAGCCACTCGCGCGACGGCTCATAGGAGCTGAACGGGCGACCAGTGATTATCGAGACTTCGTGACCATGGGAGATCAACTCATTAATTGTCGCGGAAACACCGGGAGTCTCCTCATACGACAGCAGCACCTCGGGATCGTGACCCTTTATCATAAAGCGTTGGAACTGATCATCATCAAGATCGAAGGATTTATCCAGATCGAAGTATCTTATCTTCTCGTACGGAACGTGCTTACCGAACATCTCGACAGCAAGCCGCGAGAAACTTCTCGCGGTCTCACAAAGGCAGTCATCATAATCAACGTAAATCTTCATCACGATCAATTATACAGCAAAGGCGAAGCTGTTATGCGCGGGCTGCCTTCTTTCTCTTAACAACAGTAACTATGAAAACAACGATCGTTACGAATACGAATCCTGCTGTGTAGTTAACGAAGATGTCTCTGTTCGTGATGGTAGCGAGTGTATACATTACGATAAAATATACGCATGGATATTTATTTCGCCCCGCTTGAAGGGATTACAGGACATATATTCCGCCGCGCTTACAACGGAATCTACGGCAGCGACAGCATCGAAAAGTATTTCTCGCCTTTCTTATCGCCCGCAGAGAAATGCCCGATAACTCCCCGTGAGAAAAAAGATATTACTCCTGAGAATAATGAAGGGATCTATCTGGTCCCTCAGATCCTGACGTGTAAGTCGGACTATTTTATCGACGCAACAAAAGAACTTAAGGCTATGGGGTACACGGAAGTAAACCTAAACCTCGGATGCCCTTCGGGAACCGTCTGCGCGAAAGGAAAAGGTGCGGGGTTCCTGCCCGAGACATTGGCATTGCAGAAGTTCCTTGATGACATCTATTCCTATGCAGAATCCGATAATATGAAGATCTCGGTTAAGACGCGCCTCGGCTACTATAACCCGGACGAGTTCTATGACCTCATAGATATCTTCAATGCATTCCCTATTAGCGAGCTGATCGTGCACCCGAGGATAAGAACCGATTTCTATAAAGGCGAGCCCCGCAGGGAATACTACGCATACGCTCTGGAGCATTCCAGGAATCCTCTCGTATACAACGGCAATATCTTTACCGTTAAAGACTACGAAGACTTATCAGGCGCATTCGGCAGCAGCCTTGATCCCGTAATGCTCGGAAGAGGTCTCATATCAGATCCGTCCCTCGCTGATAAACTTAAGGGAGTTACGTCGGAGACGGACTTCGTTAAGCTTCGTAAATTACACGACACCATCTATCACGAGTATCAGAAGTTCATGTCTCCTGACATCAACGTCCTGTTCAAGATGAGAGAGCTGTGGACTTACTGGCAAGTGCTTTTCGACGGGCGTGAGCGCGATATCAAAAAGCTGCTGAAGGCGAAGAAGTACGCTGAGTACGAGAGCATCGCATACAGCATACTGCCGTAATTATCTCAGCTTAACTCGCTCATAATATCGTCGTAACTCATCTGAACGGAATCGCGGTCAGACAGGCTGATCATGCCTTCGATGCGGGACGATCCGAAGATAACCTCCTCGACATTACCGGCGTATCCTGCGATGAATTCCCCGAACTCATCCTCATCCATTACACCCGTCAACTCATCCGACTCGACAAAGTATTGCGATCCGGAAGACGAGACCGCACCTTCGGCGCCGGCAACGCGTGTAAGATCATCGTCATCCACCGCCATCACAAGGTAGTTATCATAGAACGAATCGAGCACACCGAAAGTATAGTGAACGATGATATTTCCGTCATTAAGGTAAACGAGCTCGCCTAACGTATCGCCCGTATCAATATCCGTTCCGGGAATGAGCGCACTCTCCTCGAAGTTCGCGAACGACGGCCAGTGCATCATCGACTCGGCCCTGTCACGCTCCTCGTCATAGGTATAGATACTGAGCGCCGCAAGTTCATACGTTCCGGAAGCAACAGGATGTGCTTCCTCCTCGTCAGACGCATATACGATAAACAGCTCCGGAATACCGTCGCCTGTAATATCATACAGAGCACACGGCTCGAAAGAGTGATCCTCGGAATCCTCGATCAATCTGATTTTATCTTCGTATTGCCCGAGAATTTCGGTATAAGCCGCTGCGTACCCGCCAGCCTCGTTACTCTCTGCACTCTCGCGGGTCTTTGTAACCGATGAACATGATGTAAGCACCATCGCAGCAGCAACTGCCGTAACCATAAGTCTTCGCATAGATCTACCTCCGAATTCCTATTCCTGAAATAGATTCTATCATCAAATCTTACTTCTTAGCAGTCATAGGCTTAATCAACACTTAACGGGGTTTGTGTTGGTCTATTCCTACTTCCCTCCGCTTTAGAAAAAACTTAACCCGCGAATGATGAGTACGAAGAACTCTCAGAAATCAAGAGACGTGAGAAATCACTTCAGGAGAAAGTGATCAATGTACAAAGTATTTATGAGATCCGAAGCGACAGGGTACAACAGAAAAGGAGAGATCAGGAGCTGGGGTTCACTTCAATTCTCTCGGTCGTTTAGCACTTGAATGTTGATGATTACTTATTACGCTTCTCGTATTCCTGAAGCATCTCAGGATTCGGTATCTCAAATGTGTAATGAATCCCGTATCCGCATTTGGGACAAGTCCATGTTTCACCGAATCTTTCTTTATGATACTTCATTCTGCAACCACAATCCGGACATGTTTTTATCATACCTATCACACCTCACTATTCTTGAATTTCTCGACTTCAGATTTCATTCTATCGTCAAGTAGCGGTGAATAAAGAGGATTCTTCATCAAGTCCGCATTGTCGAATCCGGCTTTAGGTAATATAGTGATTGCGATTCCGTCAAGGATGTCCATGTCATCATATTTCTGAACATTCATGTCAATACGGTAATACATATAGGCAAGGAAATTATAAGGATCAGGGATGATATATTCATATCCGCCATAACTCCAGAAAAGGTGTGCAAAGTTAATCACGGCTTCTGGAGTTGTGCAATTTGAGAACAGGTACTGTCTCCAGCTTGCAAAAGTTTTGTCCCATCCGTAATCTATAATCTGCTGTTGAGCTCGATCTAACAAGGCTTCGTCTTGCTCGTCAGTAAGCTCCTCGTCGTAGGGACGATTAAACAAATACAATGTCTCATTATCAATATTACTCATTTTCTTTTCCTCCATTCTGAACCTGGAGCAAACAGGTTCGGGTTAGAATCATAAAGTCTCTGCATTGCTTCATTGACCTTACTCATCGATTCGATGTTGGGTCTGTAGTGACCACTTTGATTATCTACTGATAGGATTTTGCCTTTCCTAAAAGTGATCATGCCTGCACACTGAACTTGAGGATCTTTACCTCCAATCAATGTCGGATGAGGCGCCCTTTTCCTACCATCATTTGGATTAACACGCTTTCCAATTATAATATTACCATTCGTGTCCATAACATAGGTTAAGGGTCCATCCGGAACCTTTCCGTCTACAACAACCTTGTTCCCGTTTACAGCATCTTCTATTGTTGTTGCGGTTGGATTGTGGAAGTATCCATTGCTACCGTAGATATCCGAATCTTGTTTATCAATGTCTCGCATTGCCCCAACTACATGATATGAATCCGCATAAGGTTGAGATCCGCCTCCTGTACCTGAGTATATGCTGCTTGAACCGCTGCCCACGTTAATCACCTCCCCTCATTTTTGTTGTCCAGTCCTTGTAATGCACAAAGGTGGTACGGTCAGCAAGATCGCCAAAGATTGAATCGGGCATACTGCCATATATGAGAACATATTCCGGTTCAAGCTCATCAAGCATGGCTGTCAACCCTTCTCTGAAATAACGTTTGTTCTCTTTGCCCTGAATACAACCGTAAGTGCCTACTGATACGATACTGTGTTTGGGAAGTCCGGCAAAAGCAAACTTCTCAGGGAGAACGGATGTTGTATAGCTTCTCTCATCCCCCCAACGGACATTCGGAATCACATAGATTCCATGTAACTGAAGGTAGTGACCAATTGCTCTGTTCATATACGTGTTCGCAATCTGAAGAGTCAAGGGCATGTCCCGATAAAGGCTACAATCTGGACTTACAACACCGGGAAATTTCTTGAGTTCGTCAAGATATTCATCTGTTGCAGAAATCACATCGGAAAACTTGGTATCATGTTCATAGAAAACCACAAATTCACTGTAATCCTTGCTGCGTTTTATGAGACTGAAAGGGATTGTGTCTTTAGGGAGCACGATCTTCTTTGGGGGATTGATGTATGGAATCTCGAAAATACCTTTAAACTCTGCCGAGCGCACGAGCTCTGCTCTAAAACCATCATCTATAACAAAATTTTTATTTTTCATATTAAAGCCTTTCTCCGCAAAGCGGATAAGAATATTTGTTGTTCTTAACCCGTCTCCGTGATAGAATGGCTTTGCTACAAGTGATTTATCACGGAAAAGGCAGGTGGTTGCGAAAGCGGCTATTTGCCTTTTCTTTTGTTTTATTTCAACTACTATCAAACATATCTAGAGACTCCTCTGCTGATTCGCATGTTCGCGTGTTCGCTAAAATCTAACGCAATTCTATCCATACTCCCTATATCTTGTCAAGAACATTGTTACATTCACTACATATTGTGTTTTCGCCAGTTTATTTCATCATTGATTTCGAGACAAAAATATTGATTTCTTATATGCTTACATTTATAATGTAAGCATATAAGCGAACGTGCTTACCATCCAGAAAGGGGTTATCATATGACGGGAGAGTTTGGAAAATTTATTGAGAAAAAACGAAAAGAGTCCAATAAAACTCTTCGAGGGTTAGCTACTGAACTTGATATTGCTCCGGCTTATATGAGCGATATTGAGAAAGGACATCGTTATCCACCGGACAAGGAAAAGCTTGATGTTATTGTAAAAGTACTATCTTTATCCAAGGATGAAGCTGATCTCATGTTTGATCTTGCAGCAAGAGAGAAAGAAAATACAGTGTCCCCTGATCTCCCAGAATACATTATGGGAAACGAGAAAGCTAGAGTAGCTCTTCGTATTGCAAGAGATAACAATGCCTCCGAAGAGACATGGCAGAAAGTAATAGATCTACTGGAATCTGAGGATTAGTACCAGTGCTTTACTTTAGCTATAGTCAAAATCAACTTGAAAAGCAGGCTCTTGAGACTTTGGCTTCGTATGATAAGCAATTGCTTGTAACACCCAAACAGATTGATGTTTATGATGTGATAGAGAAGTTACTTGATGTTCCATACGATTGGAAATATCTTACACCAGACCAGTCGATCCTCGGTGCTACTGCATTTAATCCGGGTTTCATTTGGGCTTGGCCGGAACCCGTGTATCGTGTCGGTATGAAACCATATAAAGTACCGGTTGAGAAAGGAACGATCCTAATAGACAGCACTCTTACAGAACGCGGTAACATAGGTCGAGAGAATTTTACAGTAATGCACGAGGTGTTTCATCAGGTTTTGCATAAGAAGTGTTTTCGTAACGAACCGCCTAATTATGCTCATTTCTCGAAGAACCCTGAATACGACAGTAATGGTCATAAAAAGCTGAAGACGGCTATAGACTATATTGAGTACCAAGCAAATCAATGTGCGGCATGCTTTTTAATGCCGAGAGATTTAGTGATAGAAACATTCGATAAAATGTTCTCTCGTACATCGTACAGCAGATTAAAGTGGATATATATTGATAACCTTGTACGAGAAATGGCATATGAATTTAATTCATCTGAGACGGCAATGAAATACCGCTTAAATAATTTGAAAATATTAAGAAATGTAGGAGACGGAAAGTGTTATGAACCAATCAACATATAATTCATTAAAATCTTTTATTTGCTCGATTTTGTGTTTGCTATGACCTATCATCCGGAGAATCGATAAATACAACGGAGATGGTTATATGAGTCTTAAAGAAACAAGCAAGTTTATATCACTTATACTTAGACACAAGCCTGAAGCAATTGGGATAACACTTGATGAGCATGGTTGGGCTAATGTCAACGAACTTATTGAAGGAATATCGAAGACACAACCAATTGATATGGCTACGTTGGAGCAGATAGTTGCAGAAGATGAGAAGCAACGCTATTCGTTCAATGAGGATAAGACATTGATTCGAGCAAACCAAGGGCATTCTATTCCTGTAGATGTTGAACTTGAAGAAAAAGAACCGCCAGAGTTTTTATATCATGGAACAGGTGAGAAATATGTAGCATCTATAGATGTTCAGGGTTTGATTCCGAAGTCTCGGTTATATGTTCATTTGTCATCTGATTCAGATACAGCTAAAAAAGTTGGACAACGCCATGGAAGCCCTGTGATCTATGTAGTAAATAGCGGAAGAATGTTCCGTGATGGATATATATTCTATCAATCTGTTAACGGTGTCTGGTTGACTAAAAAAGTTCCTTTGCATTATTTGGATAAACAGGAGGCATGACGAATGTCGGAGAATGATAATGATGACAAGAAAAAATATATAAAGAATAGCACAGCCGATTTTCTTGTGTTTACCAAGAATGCCGGTGATGTTGTTGAGGTTCGCGTTCAAGATAATAATGTCTGGCTTACACAAAAAGCATTGGGACAGTTGTTTGATGTTGACCGCAGCGTTGTTGCTAAGCACTTGACGAATATTTTTAAAGAAGGTGAACTTGACGAGAAATCAACTTGTGCAAATTTTGCACAAGTTGCCGATAACGGTAAAACATATCAATATAAGTTTTATAATCTTGCTGCTATTATTGCAGTCGGCTACAGGGTCAACTCTTCTCGTGCAACACAGTTCAGACAGTGGGCTACTAAGGTATTAGAGACTTTTACAAAGCAAGGATATGTGCTTGATAAGGAGAGACTTATTAATGGGCAGATATTCGATGATGACTATTTTGATCACTTGCTATCCGAGATTCAGGAAATCCGTGCAAGCGAGAGGCGTTTCTATCAAAAGATAACTGATATATATGCGACGGCAGTTGATTATTCGCTTGATAGTAAGATTACTCGTGACTTCTTTGCTACCGTCCAGAACAAAATGCACTATGCAATACACGGCAATACAGCGGCTGAGGTGATATACAACAGAGCTGATCACGAGAAGAAAAACATGGGGCTTACTTCTTGGAAGAATGCTCCGGATGGTAAGATCGTCAAGGCTGACGTCTCAATCGCCAAGAACTATCTTACAAGACCTGAGATGCAGGAATTAAACGAGATCGTCACGATGTACTTGGATTATGCTGCCCGACAGGCAAGAAGACATATCCCTATGACGATGGCTGACTGGGCAGGAAAGCTTGATGCTTTCTTAAAGTTCAATGATGCAGAGATACTTGAAGATAAGGGGAAAGTTACTGCTGAGATTGCAAAGGCTTTTGCGGAGAAAGAATTTGAGCAGTACCGTGTTATTCAGGACAAACTATATCAGAGTGATTTTGATAAGTTGGTATCTGACGCAGATTCAGCTTCTGAAGACAAACCGAAGAATCGGTCTGTCGATCCTGAAGATGATAACAATGATTCTTGACAGCGTTATCAAGTAAACAGCATAATATCAATAGCGGTAAGTAATCAATCTTTTATGATTAACGAGGAGTGATAACACATCGCTGATAACAAATTGATAACACCAGTTCGGATACCCAATAGACACAGGATATTAGAACGCAAATGGAATCAATATAAATCAAGGCTCTTATACAAAACAAGTTAGGATTAGTTTTAACTTGGGGAGTAAGAATCCGTTATATGATCCATGTCGATCTCGCTGTCGAAGAACCATCTGATCCATGCATTACCGTCTGCATTCGAATTGTATTCGTTATACAGTGCTTCATACTCCGCTTCGCTGATCTCGTTGCCGTCCGCGTCGTAATAAGTCATCACCGTTCCCGCATCTTCAGCAAGTTCTGAGCAGACCACGTCAAACACGATCCTGTTATCCTGAATCGACAGATACCCGTAATCGTTATAGACACAGGTTATTCCGTAACTGTGGCAGTCATGAACGAGATATCTGTACACGCCGCCGTCCTGATAATAAGAAACCGGAAGACCGATAGAAAAGTCAGGATAATTCGAAGATCTGTAATCAACAGAAGGATCTTCAAGATCAGACTCCAGCTCGACAATGCTGCCGTCAGAAGTAACCTCATATATCCACAACTGAGTTACAGGACCGTTGTTATACTCGGCGCGCTTACAAACTTCAAGCAAACCGTCTTGATCAAAATCGGTGATCGCATACACGCAATACCAATCAGGCTCCACATTATCTTCGTCGGACAAACGCCAGACATCGATGTTGTCATAGATTGTCTGAAGCTGCCATGCGTACTCCTCATCAATCGGCTCACGTACCGAAGAAGCCGGGATGAAGACTAATTCATCATTTATAAACTCCACAGTTCCCGTAGTATAACTGTCAGGATATATATACTCCTCAACGTTAAGAACTCCGTCTTCAAACGACTTTATCGTATAGCTGTGATCCATTTCTCCCAGAGTATAGAAAACCTGATTGTATACATCATAGAGGACGATAGTTACTACTACGTATCCGCTGCCGTGCTGAATGTCCGTGATCACGTCATCGTACCCGTCGCCGGTAAAATCATAGATAATATTCTGCTCAGGATATTCATCGGAACTCATACGGAAAGCCACGCCGTAACCGCCAATATACTCGTCCAGATCTCTTATCGCCTGCTCCATATCAAGCGTTGTCTCCGTAGCAGACTCAGAAGATTCCGCAGGTGCGTTGTCACACGCTGTAAGCGACATTAAAACCGCTGCCGCGAGTACCAAAGATATTATCTTTCTTTTCATATTCATTAACTCTTATTTATGACTCATTAACGAGCTTTCCCGTGATATGCTCCGGGATCAGTTCAAGACACTGCGCTCTCGGAAGCGCGAACTCAACTTCATGCCTGATATACTCTTCATCGTTCGTAAACTTGCGGCACAGGTTCGTTCCTATCTTCAATATGAGATCGGGATCCGTGACAAATCTGATCCTGCCGAAAACAACAACAGACGTTATATTGAGAGCCCATTCGCCTTCCTTGCGAAAACCTTCATCCATAACACAGTAGCTCACCTTATCGCACTTCATTATGGAATCGATCTTGTGGCCTTCTTTGGCACCGTGAAAGTAGAGCTTACCGTCTTCTTCGCAATACCAGTGGTCGAGCGGGATGCCGTACGGGTATCCGTCATCACCTATCATCGAAAGCACACCGCGCGGCTGCTCCTTAAGCACGCGGATGCATTCTTCGTCCGACACCTGCTGTTTGAATCTTCTCATCTTTCTGAACATAACTTACTCCTTTTCGATGCCCTTCAGGTTATTTTCCTTCTCAACGCCTGTACTCCAATGATATATCTTCGAATGACCTTGTTCCATCGATATATTCACGATAAGCATTCTCGGGGTCTTTGCCGTGGAACACCTTGCAAAGACCACAGGCATCACAATCTGCAATACAAGGATATCTGTTCAATATATACGACCTGCGTTCATCAACGGTAGAAAGTTTTATTTCCGGAGCCGCGTCCATCTTCATCCTCTAATCTGTCTGTTCTGACGGTGCTCTTCCATGTATGCCATGTTGATCTCACTTATCTCGCGTTTACCGTCGATATAATCCTGATAAATACCCCACGGGCTTCCGCCGCCGAGCCAGCACGAAGAACAGTTCTCGCACCCACTTCCGCAGTCGAGCGAAGATCTGATTATCGTCTCCCGCTCTTCTCTCGTAGTGTCCTTGATAAGAATCGATTTCATATGAGATTCCTCACGTATTCTCTTCAGAAGCCATCTCGGCATTAATGACATCTTCGTTCGCAGCCATAGCCTGCAGCGTCATCGTAAGAAGCTTATCAAGCTCCCAGCCGAGCTGCTGCGCGCCACGCTCGATGACCTCTCTGGAACACCCTGCAGCAAAACCCTTGCTTTTATACTTCTTCTTGAGCGACTTAAGTTCCATGTCTTTCGTGCTTTTCGAAGGTCTCATAAGTGCCGCGGCCCAGATAAGACCCGTAAGCTCATCCGCAGCGAAAAGCACTTTCTCCATCTCACGCACAGGCTCGACATCTATCGTCGTACCGCAGCCCACCGTTATCCCGTAACCGTGCGAGCACACAGCATGGATGATGTCATCACTCACACCGCCGACCCTAAGAAGTTCCGGAGCCTTAAGGCAGTGCTCTTCCGGGTACAGTTCAAAGTCTATATCGTGCAGGAGACCCACGATCCCCCAATACTCTGCTTCATCAGCATATCCGAGTTCTTCCGCATACCACTTCATTACTGCCTCAACAGTCAGCGCGTGCTGAATATGAAACGGATCCTTATTGTATTTCTTTAATAGTGTGAATGCTTCTTCCCTGGTAATCAAATGACCGCCCTCCGCTATCCTGATGATGTGAATGGTTTTATTTTATGCCTAGCGGTTTGATAGGTAAAGAATGCCTGATCACAAATTTACAACATAAAGCATCCCCATAAATTGTAACCGTTCCTGTATAATTGACCTTGTGAGACCTGCCTGACTAACGATACCCGGAGAAGTTTTTCTACGAGAGTCGCAAAGCGGTTATCCTTACGGAAAACTACTTTATACTTCCGGGACAGGAGATATTCCCATTAGAGCGCATCTCAAAATACGTTACTGGATAACCTCGATGTAAATTGCGCTACCCCGGGTTCTCATATTGGCAGGTCAAAGCGCCGCCCGTGGAGAAGGCGGAGCCGTCGGAGAAGACTTTCCGAGCATCCACGGGAAACAGCGATTGATCAGTTCTATCAATACTGCAGATAATCCCAGAGTTATTGTGATTATCATCAACCATTGAAGTGTTTTGTCTGATAGTAGTTCAACATGTGTTCCTGCTATGCCCGTTATAAAGGTGGCAGCAGGGATACAAAATGAATTTTGAAAAACATAAGTTATCAGACTATTGTTAGCGCCCAGTGATTTTAGCCACTCCCGCGCTCATTGATTTTAACCAAATTCAGCTCATGTAAAATAGCCAACACATCAGCTGATACTTAGATTAGTTTATTTGTTTCTGTTCGCCGACGTCGTTATTGAGTAGGTCTCCAGATTCTTGCCTCGATAACTCTCGCCTTGGATCATATAGACAACAGCATCGTCGAAGATTCTGTCCAATGCACATTTAAGTGATTCGTCCTCATTGAAGAATTCACACCACTTGTCCGGCATCAGATTGCTTGTGAAGACCATGGAGTTCGGACCTTCCTTGCTATACCGCCTGTCTACCATGTCAAAGAACAGACGTGTATTTTCTTTGTTGAATACACATCTACCTATCTCATCGATAATCAGACAGGATGGTTTAACAAGTCCATTTACCACCGAACCTTCACGACCGTACTTAATGGCTTCCGAGAAGCGCTGATTAAGCTCTGTGGCTTTAAGGAAATATGTCTTATATCCTTGTAAACAGCACTCTCTTCCGTATGCCATAGCCAGATGGGTCTTGCCGACTCCCTGAGGTCCGATGAATGCCAGATTCCTATTAGCGTGAAGTGTTGCCAATGAGGAAAGTGACTTAAGTTTATCGACGTCCTTACTCCTTATATAACCAAAATCGAATCCCTGAAAGGTCTTTGGTTCTTTAAGAGGAAGGCGACTCATCTTAAGAAGCGTATTCACAATCGTTTCATCTCTTCGATCTTTAAGATGCCCGAGCAGTTCTGCGATTGCTTCAAGTTGATCTTTACTGAACTCTTTCTCTTCGGCAAACACTGCTACATCGGTGGCATATGCATCTATCTTAAGAGCCTTAGCGGATATTTGAATAGCATCAAATACATTATTCATCTTCGAGTCCCTCCGCGAAGTTGAATTTCTCGAAGCCAGTTCTGGTTACAGGCATCTTTATCTGATAGATCTTTTCCTTAACAGGTGCCGTCGGCATTTCTTCCGGCTGCTCCAGCGAGTACTGATCGTCACAGAAACTGTCTCTTCTGCTCCAGGTAACGTTATGTTCTGCCAGCACCTGCTCCATATCGTCGCTATAGATTGTCAGCTTATATCCATCGCGTCTTATGCGGCATTCTTTCCTTGGATACCAGTATGGAACACCGAATCGTCTGCCTTCGTAGTTAACGAATCCATCGAAGGTTATCTTACGTTTAGGACAGAGATATGCGAGCGTAGAATCGTTATGTCGCAGTACTGAAGCTCTGCTAAGACAGTTGGAACTATGTGCATCGCAAGGGACATCGGCAACTGCGCGACTATACTCGCTGTTTCTTTTGTCGCACCACTTTAATGCTTCGAAGTTAAGATCGGTTATGTTACCAAAGACCCTGTATGCCAAAAAGTTTGTCTTTACATATCTGACAAGACGTTCGACCTTTCCTTTGGTAAACGGGTGACGGGGCTTACATAGCTTTGTCTTAAACCCCACCGTATCCATAAATACTTCATAGTCCTTCTGCCATATAGGATGTCTGTCCTCATCTCTTCCGATAACAACACTTTTCATGTTGTCTGTCAGGATGTACTCAGGGACACCCATATATTCGAAGCCGTGGAGCATACCGATAAACAGATTCTCTTGTTTGGCATTAGGGAAGAACTCGATATAACGGTTTCCGCAGTGGTGACAGACCATAGCAAAACAAGCAGCTCTATAGTCTCCGCCGGATCCGTTCTCGACATGTACGAATCCCCAGTCCATTTGATATGCCTCGCCGGGAGTGGTTCTATATCTTCTTCCACGATTACCTTGGCTGGATACCACCTGTCGCTTGGGTGGTAGAAGGTGTTTGTGGCTTTGAATGTATCTCTTCAAAGTGGATTTGCTGCCTTTATAACCAAGCGCTTGAATTCTTTCAAAGCAAACGTTCGAGTTGGATACACCGTGAGCCAACAATTCATCGATATATTCCTCAAAGCCTGTGAGAACTGTACGGGCGGGTTTGTGCCCGGCGTTCCCATGAGATTTGAAAACAAATCCATTGCGTTTAAGCCGCCTCAGCTTAGATCTGCTTATGCCCGTACGACGTTCGAGCTCTGCCAGATTGATCTTAGACAGATCAAAGGAGTTGCCTTGCTCCTTCTTCATCTCATCTATTGCTTGTGATATATTTTCTTTAAAGTCATTGCGTGTCAAAATACCTCCTTTGCTGATGTGTTGGCTTTATCAGTATAAAGGAAAACGCAATGGCTTTTTATGTGAGCTATGTTTGGTCGTTTTTGATGGCCCCGTGGTGGTCAAAGTCACTGGGCGCTAACATCGCATAGTGCACAGTGCTGTGATTATCGATTGTGGGACGATGAACATGCGTGCCGAGAAACGTAAGAGATAAACCGCATGACAAAGCCCC
>JAGAXM010000040.1 GCA_017940895.1 Clostridiales bacterium
GCTTATCTGACTTGGAGCTTCCGACGGGAATCAAACCCGTAACCTGATGCTTACGAAGCAACCGTTCTGCCTGTTGAACCACGGAAGCAATTTTTATGGACCACCATGAGGGAATTGAACCCTCATCATCTGCTTGGAAGGCAGGAGTGTTAGCCATTACACCAATGGTGGATAAGGTGCGAGGCTCAACCCTCGCTTGCAGAGTATGTCTCTGGAGTTCCCCGACTTAAAGTATCAGGTGATGGACCTCTTCTCAGTATTATCGTTGATGACCTACACTACCCGGGTATCCCCCATATTACATAGGAGAATCCCCAAGGCACAGGAACCGAGTCCGGCCACTTTTGGTTGCAGAGGCAGGAGTCGAACCTGCTACCTCAAGGTTATGAGCCTTGCGAACAACCGTTGCTCTTCTCTGCTATTTTGGGTGGATATATCAGGATCGAACTGATACTAACAGAACCACAATCTGCCGTGCTGCCATTACACCAATAACCACATTTTGGTTGCGAAGTCGGGAGTCGAACCCGAACCGAAAGGTGTATGAAACCTCCGAAGCAGCCGTGCCTCCTCGCAATATTGGAGCAAGTAGAGGGAATTGAACCCTCATCTCTACCTTGGCAAGGTAGCGTAATAGCCGTTATACAATACCTGCATTTTGGTGGAACTGATGGGTGTCGAACCCACTACCTCAAGTTTGCAAAACTCGCGCTCTCCCGGTTGAGCTACAGCCCCATAAATGAGGGAAACACGGCCTCAAAAACCCTCTCTGCTACCTTTGGATTAAGGTTTTGCTGATTACCCGATATCCTATTCTTGCAGTTAACTTCAGCAAATTACCAATGTCATCGTGTTTTTTATGGTACCCGTAGAGAGGATCGAACTCCCGACCTTGTGCTTGTAAGGCACCTGCTCATCCCGGCTGAGCTATACGGGTATATTGGTGGGCGACGAGGGACTCGAACCCCCTGAGTCGAAAGACACCAGATTTACAGTCTGGCCCGCTACCTGTTACGGACTACTCGCCCATATTGGTACTCCTGCAAGGACTCTAACCCTGATCTGCAGTTTAGGAAACTGCGGTCCTGTACCGTTGAACGACAGGAGTATGTTTGCGTAGCGGAATTTGTAAGCACGGGCTTTATATCTCCTCGGAGAATAGGCCACACCTGGGCTATCTGACCTACGCTATTCTTGAGCAGTTTCGTTTTACTCAAGACCTTACCCTCAGGTTTTTACATACGGGTGACGAAACCTTCCGTATGAGGCATCTGGGGCTTCCGGTGAGACTCGAACTCACAACCTACTGCTTACAAGGCAGTCGCACTACCATTGTGCTACGAAAGCTTGTTGGTGTGAGAGGACGGACACTACCCCGCCGTTGCCCTTAAGGACTCATGTGCACTTAATCCTGTTCAGGCTGCCAATGTACCGTTGGCCCGCTTGTGATTCTTGCGTGTACTCTCGACTGGTGTCTGATTCGGGATTCGAACCCGAAAGATCCTGATTTTGAGTCAGGCATGTCTGCCAATTGCATCAATCAGACATCTGGTACCCCGACAGCGACTCGAACGCTGAACCTACACTTTAGAAGAGTGTTGCACTTCCAGTTGTGCTACCGAGGCATAATTTGGTGCCGCCTGAGGGTATCGAACCCACTCGAGTCATAAGACAACGGATTTACAGTCCGTTCCGCCTCCTTAACGGGTTACGACGGCGTATGATGATCTCTTACTTCAACGGTTATCGAAGAAAAGATCAATATGGTAGCCGAGAAGGGACTCGAACCCTTAAAACCTGCATCCTTAGTGCAGTACCTATGCCAATTCGGTTACTCGGCCATTATGGTGCTTGCTACGGGATTCGAACCCGTCCTGTACGGTTTTTAAGACCGCTGACTCTGCCTGCTGGTCTAAGCAAGCATTTGGTATCCCTGAGAGGATTCGAACCTCCAACTTTACGGTTCTGAGCCGTCTGCGTCTGCCGTTCCGCCACAAGGATATGATACGCAACAAGCAGTATCGCGGCGGTCCGGACTTACATGCTGCGAGTGAACGATTCAGCTTAGGTATCTCTCCGTTCGCTTAGGCGTTCTTTGGTGACGCTTCAGGGAATCGAACCCTGCTTCATAGGCTGAGAACCTATTTTCCTAACCGATAGAAGAAAGCGCCATATGGTGACGTGTGCGGGATTCGAACTCACACTCCCTTGATTAAAAGTCAAGTGCCTTACCGATTTGGCTACAGACGCATGATTAGCCAGAATCGTTCCTTTGTTTTCGCTTCATAAAGTTAGTCTCCTTTCAGGTAATAGTAATATGGTGGGAGGGGCAGGGATCGAACCTGCTACGCGCGGTACTTCAAACCGCCGCTCTGCCAATTGAGCTACCGACCCGTAAAGGAAGATAAAGGAAGTGCCTGTTTCCAAATATCTTCCTGATAAAACTCGAGATCTTGTAAGAAGTGCTTGTTTTCTTACAGGATTTCGATTTGGCACCCATAGAAGGACTCGAACCTTCAACCTCTCGGTTAACAGCCGGTTGCTCTACCGATTGAGCTATACGGGTGTATGAATAAAAGAAGATATGAAGTTGTCAAGATTCACGAAAACAAAAGAACCGCCGAAGGTTATTTGTTTCCTCGGGCGGTTCTGATGATTCCTATTTGTTTGTGCCTAAACAAAAGTTCAGATTAACATCGTAACCGCCCTTCAAATTCAATATCCTGTCCCTCATAGAGGTGGAAATTATCCAAAGATATCGATGACATAGAGACAAAGTGACATGCTGTAGCAAACGCTTTATCAAGCGTATTCATATGCCATGTGCTTTGTACTAAACCAGTTCTTAGCATTTCCTTTGTCCTTTCTGTCTTTCTTTGTCTGCCCTTTGAAGCAAACAAAAAAGGAAGTTTCCTGCAATCTAATCAATCTCATGAATGATTAGATGTCGGACAGGCACTTCCTTCATCTAAACTGACTATATCGTTCATGTTCGAAAAATGCAATAGGTAATTCAAAAATTTTTCAAAATTATCGAATGCAGTTTTCGCGAATGGATTAGATCTCCTTTGTTCTTTGATAATTTGATTATACCATACTATTCAATACCGTGCAATACATTTTTGAAAAAAACTAATTCTTTACATGCTTGCGAGGAAATCGTCTTGGAGATGGCTTTGAAACAGCTCCTTCAAATAACTTCATTTGTTCTGAATCACTTAATCTAATGCCCTTCTTTCGCTTTTTAAGTATTCTTTTTAGTTCGAGTTCTTTCTTTCGTTCTTCTTCCTGCTTCAACATTTCTTCGGGAATCACAGGCTCGAGACCCTTTATGCTACGGACATAGTTGCAAACATCTATTTTCTCCTCAAATGTCAGGTCCTTTAACATAGACATCAAGAAAGAGTTGATATCTTTGTGTTCAGATCTGTTCTTGTGAACGACAGTGTGACACTTTGAACAATATAAAACACAATCTCTGACTTTCTCGTGACCGAGATTATTGTAATTCCTGTGGTGTATCTGTGCCTGACTCAAGGGTATCACCGTATGGCATCTTTGACACTCCCCTTTGTAAAACTCAAAGACAGTGTTTCTGAAGTTCTTCCAGTGCTTCGAGCTGAGGTACGAAGACATTGCAACTTCCTCACCCGTGTCCTTACAATGGAAAATTCTATCTTTTCTGTAATAACTCGACACCTGCTATTCTCACTTCTCCGTATTGTCACCTCACACTCTGCTGTATCAAATGAATACGTGCGTCTTTATAAGACTTGAAAACAATGGGACATACCTTTTCACAGTCGTCAGACAAAAGAGAATCTGTTTGGTCATCAACAAGATAACACCCATTTTGCGCTCCGGGGACCTCAAATTCGTACACTACTCGGCCGTCCTGTACTCTCATAAAGTCGGCCCATCTGACTTGCAGCGTGATAATAACACCTTCAACAATTGCAAAGACAATATCCTTCGGCTTGTACTTTACCACGCCGGAATAATTCTCTTTGAGCCATGTTTCAGCTTCTTCCCTGCTCCAAAACTCTCCGCATCGCTTCATCACGTCCGGTAATATCTCGGATCCATCACTATCGAAATATCGGATTCCGTCCTCATCTATTTCAACCTTATCGACATAAAGAGTGTCTTTGATGGATACTTCTCCGGTCGTGCTGCTGAACCAAATGTAATATATAGGATCACCTATCTGATGCTCGATGTCTTTGTTGTTGATCTTAATGTTCATTGTGTTTTCCTTTCTTATCAACCGATTCTATATCAGAGACCGGGACGCTCCCCACAGTCATGCCGATCAAAATGCTCTTTCCACGAAAGCCCGTAGCAGTCCATATATCGAGATTTGATGAAGGAATCCCTGATATCCGGATCGAACACGGATGCATTAAAAGGCGTATAGGGATCATTCTGCGGAATATAGCGAATAGCATTTTTGTAAGGCTCCTGACTATCATCAGTGCTAACTTTCAATTCGCGCTCCCAAAATCGCAAGCATTCCTTAAAGAAAGTCTCCAGTACAGAATTCTGATGTTCTTTAGTCCACGTATTAGTCATAGTTCCGCACCCTTATTAAAATATCCGCAAGAGTTGGCAACTGAACAATCAGCAATCTTCCCTTTCCCATCATAATATAGAGAAACAACACAACAATCGGCCTCTCTTATGAAGTTTGAGCAAATCCAGCAACTTTTTGTTCCCTCGCTCTGCTTGCACTTACCACAGGTACCCATAATCACTTACACTCCTTATCACGGTCCGAGGAACGATTTATAATCATCCAAGCGACAGAAGCCATTGACCATCCCGTCAAAGACGTAACCGCAGAATCGATACCCTTCCTAACATCATCATTACCCTGAAGATAGTCCTCGGCAAGGCCCTCGAACATCTTGTAAGTTGTTGTATCAGGATCCATTAAAAGCTCACTCATTACCTCTGATGATGTGTCGGTATTAGCCTCTGCCAAACAATTTTCGATAACCCGACTTTCGTCTGTAACAGACACTTTATGCGGTTTCTCGTTAGTATTCTCAAGTTCTCTCGCTATACGGCAAATTGCCCTCATAGTATCCACACCAAGCTGTGTACTCCAAGCGTCCATTATAAGGTTCTCCCTTCTTCTCCAAGCTCACAAAACAAAAACGGTGAATCATAAACGATCTTGCCCCTCAATTCCGACCACTTGCCGTCCTCAAAAACGTGCTTGAATAAGGAGCTATCCTCACCTTCAAACTCGATATATCCCTCTTTGAGATACGGGATCAACTTAAGATACAAGTCATAAAAGTCCTCTTCACTATAAGAGGAGTCATTCATTATCAACTCGAACTCTCCGATTTGCTGATAGGTCGTGAAATCATCAAACATCTCACTTTCCTTCAAAATTTTCTCGACTTCAGACACAGCAGAAGCATCTTTAAGTTTTAATTCTCCATAAGCATGATTGACACGATAACTCATAATAAAATCCTCTTTTCTTAAAAAATTATTGCTATGCTTAAGCTGCAATTCTTCCCTTTATAGTAAGAAAGAGCTTATCCCCTTTAAGTCTGTCCTTTGTATAAGATATGGCTTCGTCCATTGAATCAAATACATCAAACAGATACCTGTCCTTGTGGTTCTTATCATAGTAAATGTTGAGCCAGACAGATCTCGGTCTTTTCTCGACCACAACATAGAACGTCCTTACCATATCAGCTGACCTCACATTTCTCGTACTGTTCCATGATATCTATATCAAGAAGCATGGAATCTCTGATCGAAGTCATGTCAACATCGGGGTTTATCTCAAACACATACTTTGTATTCATAAAACCTGTACCTCTCTTGTATTTTCTTTTGGTAATTAAATTGTACCATAAAATACCATACTTTGCAATACTTATAAGAGAAATATCGTAGTTTTTTCCAAAAGAAAAGAGCCTCTGACAGCGATAAGCTGCAAGCGGACTCTTTACCTTTCTGTTCTGAAGGTTATGCTCCTTATCGGCATGATCGAAGCGGTGCAAATTGCTTAAATAGGCTTAAAAATTAGTATAGTTTTGCTCCGTCATCTTCTAAAAAGCATATTATCTTCAAACAATAATAGTTTTGGCGTTGAATAGACCTTTTCTAAAGTATCACCTCCCGTATGGTTATTTCAATATCTTCTTCGGTTCAAGCCGCTGAAGTTTCCTTTTCTTTTATTAGATTTTTAGCATGATACGGCAGATCCTCGATCATCGATAACGCCGACATTGCTTCCGCCTCTTCTTTAAGAGCTGCAACAGTTTCGTTACTTTCGGTCTGCTTTGAGAGAACTCCATGTAGTATCTCCATCAGATCTCCGAGAAACTCATACCTATGCTTATAGAAGGTATCAACGCCAATCCCGGTGGGGTAAGTTCCGATCTTCGAATATTTGCCGGAATCATTGGCCTTATAGTAAACGGAAACGGATAAAATTTTGTAATCTCCTATGCTGTCTCCTTCATCTGCTATCTTTAATGAGATCGCTCCTTTAAGCATATTGATCGTGCTATCTGACATAGATTAACCTCCTATTCTTGATATGTTGAAACACACTTCCAATGGAAGCTTTGTAGAACTACCGGTTGTTATGTATGAGATTTATCGCTCGCTATTTAGGATACTGGTCTCTTCGGTAAACGATTCAGACGAAAAGAGTATCTGGTCCTGAGGAACTACATAAGAGATATCATTATCTAAAGTAATAATATAAGAATCGGAAAAATCGCTTCTTGTTATTGCATTAACCTTCCCGGAAATAAGATTTCCCTCAAGGTCGTAAAATTCAGCATATGTATAGGAAGCTCCCTCGATCACCTCAACCTTTTCAGGCTTTATAAAGATAGCAGCGATCATAACTATTGCAACGATCATTATTACAAGAGCGCTGGCGACTCCGATAATAACACCTTCGTTTCTTCTTACAAATGCAAACATAGTCCAAAACTCCTTGTATGTTGTACTTATTGCTTTTCTTGATTATACACGATAAAAATACGGACGAATCTTGTGCATTTTCAGTACCGGCTTTTACACCGATACTGAAATTACTGACATCAAGAACTGCTGCAGGAACGGCGATGTAAAAGTAACGGACATAAACTTGTTGTCATCGGTCGTCTTTCTTCCCTCTTTATGAGTAATGAAGTCCGATGCGGCATTTATTGCACCCCAGGCGGTATTCTGGAAATTCTGGTTATCATCGGCTTCATAGGCGGAAATGAACTGATTTCTCATATTCTCAGTGTGATTTTGCTGTCTCAGCGTCATATTCTGTTTATCAAAGAGCGAGTTGAAGATCTTGATAGCGTTATCCTTAGAAAGCCTGCTTGTAGCAAGGTTTTCGGCCTCTGAAGTGAAGGTGTGCATATAAGAATTCAGAGAAGATAAAACTTTTTGAGCATCATCAAGCTTAACCATTGCATTACTGTCATGACGAACGTAAACCGTGTTAGGACTCTCCCTGAAAGCGATACGGAACTGATTATTGCAAACGATACGCAAAGGTGTAATCGTAGCTCTTACAGAAGATCTTCCGTCGTGAGAGTTAGAAAAGATTATATAAGGCGTTATCTCATCTCCTAAAACATTGATCGGACTGGTCTTGCCGATGATATATACAAAGTGAGACTTGGTTTCGCCTGCCTTAACAAACTTAAAGGATTCATCTTCGCCCGCTACATAATCAACGAAGGCAAATGCATCTCTGTTCTGGACCGGCACATACTTGTTGGATACAACGGATATCGGTTCATGCGTATCAGCCTTAACCGTAAAGCGATGATCTGTTGCGTAAAACTGAGGATCTTCTACTCCCTTTTCTCTTATAAATCCGGCAGGCAGAGTAATTACATCATAATCAAGATTTGTCGCCTTAAGAATCTGGGAAACATCCTTCATTTCGCTAATATCTGTTCCGATATTATTCCAAGTTGCTGTTCTTACATTGGTAGTTGCCATTTTTGATTGCTCCTTTATCTTGGTATTTTCTTTTGGTAGTTTCAATATACCATACTATTCTATACTTTGCAATACTTCGATTGTTTTATCATAACAATAATCCGAAAAAACCTTCACAATGAAACCGCTCCCCGAGGACTGTGATGTGCAACACAATAGGGGGAGCGGAAATCCAAAAGAAAAATATATTAAGAGGTTGTCAATTGTCTGTATTCAATACTTTACTATATAATGCCATACTATCCTATACTTTGCAATATCTTTTTCAAAATTAAATAGGCCATTCCTGCCAATAGCAAGAACAGCCTATACTCGAACAGTAATAAGACAAAGAACTAACGCTGGATTCCTGTTTCCGGATCTAACAATTCAGGGTTAAGGCAAATCTCTTTCAGCCGTTCCATATTAAGTCTCCATACTTCATATCTTCCCCAATTATAAGAAACAGCTTTGACGAATTCCCCAAGATTATTGCCTTTTATAAAATCGCCTGCATTGGAAAGGTTATTGGTATCAATCACAACCTCGTTCTTATCGATCATCTCCGATATACCGGGAAGATTTTTTGTTAAGTCCCCAAAAAAGTCGTTAATGACATTGCTGTCAGGATCAAGCTCAGAAAGACCTATGTATAAAGGTCCGTTCTGGTAATGATCTACAAACAGTGCTAAATCCACATTCTCTCCCATTAAGGGAAACTCAAGTCTTTTTTCATTTGGTACTTTCTGAATTATCATAAAAGACACCTCTTACCTTGTAATTCCGGGCTCTCTGCGGTGATTATCTACAAGAACCTTAAAGTATTCATATTCATCTTTATCAAGACATCCGCCGCCTGTATAGGTTCTCACCTTATGCTCAGTCCATGGAAGCTTTATATCGATGTTAACGTCGCAATCATAATGCTCAGATCCGCCATCAACATAAGGTTCAGGCTCTTCATCGTGATCCCAAGAAGCATAATAGTCACTATAGTCGGCGCCGTCCTTGATAACATCGAAATAATAGTCATCCCAGCCACAATCAACTGCTACGATAGCATCGGGAAAAGCCTTACTTATAGTCACTGCATCCTGATATGACCCCTTATGAATATCAAAGCTGACACCTGTAAATGCAGGTTCTTCAGTAATCTCACCGTACATCGCGGCGTCTCCGAAATTATCTCCGATAAAATCCTCAAATTTCTCTTTTGTGTCTTCCGAAAACTCCTGGAAGATCATCATTACGCTGTTATATCGGTTACTATGTCCTCCCGGCTCGTCCCCGTTTAACCAGAATTCATGATCCAACATATAAAACCCTCCTCATTTATCGGCTGATGCTGTTATCAATAGCCAAGAGCCTTTCTCTTGCTATTTTCCAGTCTTCAAGTTCTATACCGAATAAGCCCTTATGCTCATTGAACTGGCGAACATCATCTATCGCCGCTTCTGTGCTGTCATCATAAAGAGCATAGACCGTTACATCTGCATTATCACGGATCTCCATAGCTCTTTCCTTAGATAAGGGGAGCATCAAATAATCAAAGTCGTACCCACACTTGTTTATGTCATCAATACTTAAAGACGGATCCGGCATTGCAACAGAAAAAGAATCATAATCAACGGCGATATCCTCGAAACCATTATTCTTCAGATAGGCCCAAACATAACTTAAAGCGTCCACCGGATTAGAAAAATAACAACCAGTTCTATGAATCCCACCCGCTGTCTTCTTCTCGTTCAGCATAACTTCATAACGGTGTTCTTCTCCGTGCAAAGGCGTATCTGTATGATCTATCAGTCCGAACCATTTATTACCGAGATCAATCATATTTACCTCCCTTATCTTCCTAAACCCCACTCGGGATCTTCTGATACAAGTCCGGTAATCACTATCTCCTGGCCCCTCATTACTTCTCGCCAAGTACGGTCAATTACTAAATCCTCTTTTCCGGTCAGAATCTTGTCTTCATTGATATCTTTTATGTGCATATACTTATTTCCGTCCTGAGAAAACACATAACCAACCCAATTGCCATTTGCCACATGAAACCAAGTACCGTCAGGAAAATTGCGTAAGTCAGTAGTCTGTCCCCAGCTGTCAACAAACACTCTTTCAGAGAATATTTCAGAGAATATATCTTTCAGATCGATATGGCCTACCTTCTTCTTAAAATTAGAATAAAGATGCCATGTCGGGTTATACTCACCACGCTCCAAGTCCTTTACACGAACTATAAGTGGCTGATTATTAACACCTTTCCACAAAACTATCGCCAGTCCTTCGTTGCGTCTCTCTTTGGTGAATTCTTCAATATAGTCGATAAGAACGATATCGCCATCGTTTATTTCAAGAGCTTTCATGACTCTTCACCTCCCCAAATACACAGAATCCTCTTCATTTATGGATTCCTGCTTAGTATCGGCGTAGAATCTGTCAAGCATAGCCTGAGCGAAGAAGTGTTCATTAACCCTCTTTTCACATTCAGCACGTTCGTCTCCGGTTGAATAACCACGAATAAACTGCGGAGTCTTGGATCTTCTTCCGTCAGCCATGGTGCAATCCTCCTTTTACCTTATGTACTTATTGCTGCTTTAATATTAACACCGTAAAAAATGAATAAATCTTGTTTAGTTTCCACCGAAACCACTCGGGTTCTTGAAAAGTACCACCTGCCTTTGATAAAATCACACATATCAAGATCAAGCTTGATATTTCTTTATGGGTTGAGAATGGTTTAGGTACGGGTAATGCTATGGGAAAGACAAGTAGTCACAAAGTAAGTACAAAGATCCCGGTCTCCGGGACATCCCATGCCGTTACATATGCCCGTTACTCAAGAGGCGCTGCACAGACAGACAACTCCATCGAAGGTCAGCTTTACGATATAGAAAAATACGCCGATGAAAACGACATAGAAATCATAGACAATTATATAGACCGGCATATTTCAGGAAGATCCGTTGCTGGCAGAGACTCTTATAAAAAGCTTTTACGTGATATCAGAGATCCGAACAGGAAATTTGATACCGTTATGGTATGGAAGGTTGACAGAATCTCAAGAGAACGAGATGAATTGGCCTTATTTCGGCGACTTCTGAAGCAATACGACATCACCCTCATCTCAGTAATGGAACCTTTGGGAGAGCAACCCGAAGGAGTCCTGCTTTCTGCTGTTCTCGAGGGACTGTCCGAATACTATGTACGAGAACTATCCCAGAAAGTAAAGCGAGGTATGACCACAGTGGCACGAAAAGGACAATCGACAGGGGGAGTTCTGCCCTTAGGATACAAAAGAGATCAAGAAGGAAAGATTGTAATTGATGAGAATATCGCTCCATATATTAAAGAATCATTCGAAATGAGACTTCAAGGCAAATCTTATCAGGATATCCTTGAATACCTGAATAATGCAGGTATTAAGAGCAATACCGGCGGTCTGATCACGAAGACGACAATTGCAAGAATATTGCGTACAGAGAAGTACAAAACAGGAAACTTTGACTTTCTTGATGTTGAGAGACGAACCGAACCTTTAATAGATGAAGAAACATTCGATAAAGTGCAAAGGAGCTTCAAAATCATGACAAAGACAAAAGATCGGGACAAATTTCTATTCTTAGGAAAAGCATATTGTCTTAAATGCGGCAAGAAGCTCCAGGGCAAATGGGGTACCGCCAGATCCAAAGAAGTTATCGGGTATTACACCTGCCCTTCTTGTAAGTATAAGTGGATCAATAAGGACCTATTAGAAGATGAGATTATAAAAAAATCCTTTGAGATCATATTTGACGATAAAGCGGTTGACTCCTTAGTCCAAAAGCTTGTAAAGCTCGACCGGGAGCGAAGAAACAATTCAGATGAAATAAAAAGGATTGAAACGGAACTGTCTTCAATTGGCAAAAAACAGGCAAATCTTCTTAAGCTTGCGGAAGATGGAGACGATATAGAAGCAGTCCGCGAAAGGCTAAAGGCTCTACAAGAGCAGAAAAAGGGCCTAAATAAGCGCCTGAAGAGTTTGACGGCAAATTTCCCACCTTTAAGCGAAGAACGCGTAAAAGAGTGGTTCTACGGCTTTAAGGAGCAAAACTTTAACGATGAGACAGTCAGAAAAGCATTCTCGGCAAATTTCATCAAAAAAATTAAAGCCGATGACGAAGGATTCGAAATCGACTTTAATGTTTCGCCGGAAACGGAAAACCTCGATGGTTCAGTTTCCGTATCATCTGGTGGGGCTGGTGGGACTTGAACCCACACGATTTATGGTCGGCAGATTTTGAGTCTGCTGCGTCTGCCATTCCGCCACAACCCCGGTTATGGAGCCAATGGTGGGAATCGAACCCACGACCTATTCATTACGAGTGAATTGCTCTACCCCTGAGCCACATTGGCATATTCTTTCGGCTTAAAAAGAATACTCATTAAGCCGGAAAGTGTCAAGACTTAAAAGTCCCAAGAATTAATGTATTTCTCCTGCTCCGCGGTAAGTTTGTCAATGCTTATACCGCGTGTTTCAAGAAGTATCTCGGCAACTCTGTTATCAATTTCTTCAGGTGCCATATAGACCTTATTCTCGAGTGATTTACCGTTCTTGGCGATATATCTTGCTGACTGAGCCTGAAGCGCGAAACTCATATCCATGATCTCAACCGCATGTCCGTCACCTGCTGCCAGGTTAACGAGTCTTCCTTCTGCAATAATGCTTACGGTGTGACCGTTCTTGAGCTCGTATCCGATGATGTTATGACGCAGTTCCTTGCTTGAAACACTCATCTCCGACAGTTCTTTAACATTGACCTCGCAGTCGAAGTGTCCTGCATTACAGCAGATAGCTCCGTCTTTCATAAGCTCGAAATGTCTTCCGACAATTACATCTTCGCAGCCTGTGACAGTAACAAACATATCACCCAAAGGAGCTGCCTGATCCATAGTCATGACTTCGTAGCCTTCCATGATAGCTTCGCATGCCTTTACGGGATCGATCTCGGTAACGATTACCTTGGCACCGAGGCCCTTAGCTCTCATGGCTACTCCCCTGCCGCACATACCGTAACCTGCAACGACTACTGTCTTACCTGCTACGATGAGGTTTGTTGTTGCCATTATTGCAGTCCATACGGATTGGCCTGTGCCGTATCTGTTATCAAACAGATGCTTGCAGCGGGCATCATTAACTGCAATTACGGGATACAGAAGTTTATTCTCTTTCTCAAGAATATTGAGTCTGTGTACACCGGTAGTTGTCTCTTCACATCCGCCGATAAGATTATTTGTAAGATCCTTAAGATCAGAGTGCAGCAGCATTGCAAAGTCGCCGCCGTCATCAATAACAATGTCAGGTCCGAATGAAAGAGCCATCTTAAGATGCTTTATATAATCTTCCTCATTGTCACCGTGAATCGTATATACGCTCATTCCGGCATTGGCAACGAGCGCGGCAGCGACATCATCCTGTGTAGACAGAGGGTTGCATCCGGTAAGTGCAACCTCAGCGCCGCCTCTCATAAGAGCTCTTGCAAGGCAGGCAGTCTTTGCTTCAACATGGACACTTACGGCTATCTTAAGACCTTTGAAAGGCTGCTCTTCGATAAGCTCAGCTTCTATTGCACGTAAAACGGGCATATTTCTGTAAGCCCAGTCAATCTTTTCCTGTCCGTATGGTGCGAGGCTTATATTCTTAATGTCGTAATTCGCCATAATTGTCTCCTTAAAGTGACTTAATAAACAATCTAGCCAGCTTACAGCTGTCGCTTGAAGCTTTTGCTGCACATTCCATAACTTCCTGATGAGAAAGTTTCTTATCCGAAAGACCTGCTGCTTTATTGGAGATCAATGAGACAGCTGCTATTCTTATTCCGCAATGAGAAGCAGTAATTGCTTCAGGTACTGTGGACATGCCTACTGCATCAGCTCCCATGTTCTTGAGAGCTCTTATCTCGGCAGGAGTCTCATACTGAGGTCCCTTCATGTATGCATATATGCCTTTATGAAGCTTAATCCCGTTCTCATCTGCTATCTTCGTAAGAAGTTCAATATACTCGGGATCATAAACTTGTGACTGATCAGGGAATCTTACCCCGAAGTCTTCCATATTGGGTCCGATCAAAGGTGATTCACAGAAAAAAGACAGATGATCTGTAACAACCATCAGTTCAGCAGGATTAATAAAGTCTGCGATTCCTCCGGCAGCATTTGTCAGATAAAGAGTGGTGACGCCGAGATTCTTCATTACTCTAACATAGAAAGAACAGACTGACGTATCATAACCTTCATAATGATGGAACCTTCCGGACATCATGAAGACTCTTTTACCCTCAAGCGTACCAACAATGAGTCTTCCCTCGTGTCCCGGCACTGTTGAGACCGGGAAATCGGGAATATTAGCATAAGGAATAGATAATTCAACTTCGCATTCGTCTGCAAGGGGTGCTAATCCTGAGCCCAATACAATACAGATCGAAGGAATATCACCTTCTGTGATCTTCGATTTGATGTAGTATGCAGCCTTATAAACGGCTTCTGTTGCTGTGCGCTCAGATTCGATCATGCGTTCTTACCGCAGCAATTCTTATACTTCTTGCCGGATCCGCAAGGACAAGGGTCATTTCTGCCGACCTTATTCTTGTCACGCTTAACGGGTTCATATGTCTGATTGCTCTGTGCAGCACCTTCTACCTGCTTAGCCTGGGCAGGAACAGCCTTCTGTGAAGCAGTTGCTCTAGCCGCAGCTCTTGCAAGAGGAGATGCCATATCAGGATTCTGATCTGCTTCACTGCTCTGTCCTTCTTCAGAAGAACCTGAAGGAGCATTCTTTCTTAATTCGAATTTACCTCTCATAAGAAGCTTAACGGCATCATTCTGGATGGCTTCGTTCATCTCCTCGAACATCTCGCCGCCTTCCTTCTTATACTCAACTACAGGATCATGCTGACCTATTGATCTCATTCTGATGGAAGTCTGGAGCTGATCCATGGAATCGATGTGATCCATCCACTTTGTATCTACAGTCATGAGAAGGATCGAACGCTCAGTCTGTCTGAAAATCTCAGTTCCGACCATAGCTTCTTTTGCAGAAAGCGAATCAAGAGACTGACTGTACAGAGAACTGATGATCTCATTCGGCTCAGGCAGTTCCTTGCTCTCATCTCTGATATCGAGAACGATCGGGAGCTCACCGAAGATCTCAGCAAGCTTTGTTCCGAGGGAATATCTCTCGCTTGAAGAGATAACGCCGTCATTGGCAAAAGCCATGACCTGTCTCTCGGCAACCTTCTCGAGCATCTTGAGAAGTGTATCATGCATATCCTCACCGTCGATAACTTTACGGCGCTGCTCATATGTGATTGTACGCTGAATGTTCATGACATCGTCGTATTCGAGAACGTTCTTACGTGCACCGAAGTGAACAGCCTCGAGCTTCTTCTGTGAACTGTCGATAAGCTTGGTGAGCATACCGTTCTGAATCTCCATAGTCTCATCGACACCGAGAGAATTATAAAGACCGTTTACTCTGTCTCCGCCGAAGATTCTTAGCAGATCGTCATCGAGCGCGAGGAAGAACTTTGTGCGTCCGGGGTCTCCCTGACGTCCTGCACGACCCTTGAGCTGATTATCGATACGTCTGGATTCGTGACGCTCGGTACCTACGATGTAAAGACCGCCGAGAGCTCTTACTTCATCAGCTTCAGGCTTGATCTCTTCAGCCTTCTTCTCATAGATCTCTGCATACTTCTTTCTTGCTTCGAGGATGAGCTCATCATCCGTTTCGTTATGAGCAGTAGATGCTTCGATCAGATCTTCGTCATAACCTAGTTTTCTCATTTCCTGCTTAGCCAGGAACTCAGGGTTACCGCCCAAGAGAATATCAGTACCACGACCTGCCATGTTGGTCGCGATAGTAACCGCATTCTTACGGCCTGCCTGGGCAACGATCTCAGCCTCACGTCTGTGGTTCTTAGCGTTAAGAACGTTAGCCTGAATACCGGCTTTACGGAAAAGCTTATCAAGGTACTCGGACTTATCAACGTTAACAGTACCTACGAGAACAGGTTGACCTGTCTTATGTACTTCGATGACAGTCTTAAGAACCGCGTGATACTTACCCTTCTGGGTCTTAAATACCGCATCATTCTCGTCGATTCTCTGAATAGGCTTGTTTGTAGGAATAGTAATTACATCAAGGTTATAGATCTGTCTGAACTCTGCTTCCTCTGTATAAGCAGTACCTGTCATACCTGAAAGCTTATCGTACATTCTGAAGAAATTCTGGAATGTGATAGTAGCAAGTGTCTTATTCTCATTAGCGACCTTAACGCCTTCCTTGGCCTCGATAGACTGATGCAGACCGTCACTGTATCTTCTTCCGGGCATGAGACGTCCGGTGAAGTCATCAACGATAACAACCTCGCCTTCCTCAGTAACAATGTACTGTTCATCCTTATGGAAGTTACCGTGAGCCTTAAGAGCGTTGTTTATATAGTGCTGAAGATCGAAGTTCTCAGGGTCAGAGAGATTCTGGACATTAAAGTATGCTTCAGCTTTCTTAATACCGTTGGCTGTAATTACGGAAGTCTTTGCCTTCTCATCGATAACATAATCAGCATCACCAACGAGCTCATCCATATCGATTTTGTCGTCAGTCTCAACTACTGTATAAGGCTTGAGCATTCTGACGAACGCATCTGCTTTCTGATACAGATCGGATGAAGCCTCACCCCTACCGGAAATGATAAGAGGGGTTCTTGCTTCGTCGATAAGAATCGAGTCAACCTCGTCGACGATAGCATAATTAAGCTCTCTTTGAACCAGCTGGGATTTGGATACAACCATGTTGTCACGAAGGTAATCGAATCCGAACTCATTGTTGGTTCCGTAAACGATATCGCTCGCATACATTGCCTTTCTGTCTTTGTTCGGAATGTCATGAATAATAAGTCCGACGGTCAGTCCGAGGAACTTATAAACTTTACCCATCCACTCGGAGTCACGCTTGGCAAGGTAATCGTTAACCGTAACAACGTGTACGCCCTTTCCTGTAAGTGCATTAAGGTAAACAGGCATGGTAGCAACGAGTGTCTTACCTTCACCTGTCTTCATCTCAGCGATTCTGCCCTGATGAAGAACGATGCCGCCGATGATCTGTACGGGATAAGGCTTTAAGCCGAGAACTCTCCATGAAGCTTCTCTAACCGTTGCAAAAGCCTCAGGCAGAATATCGTCAAGTGTCTCACCGTTTGCAAGTCTTGACTTAAACTCATCTGTCTTGGCACGAAGCTCAGTGTCTGAAAGCTTCGAATATTCTTCTTCCAAAGCGAGAACTTTCTTCTTGATAGGTTCGATCTTCTTGATCTCGTGATCACTGTGCGTTCCGAATAAAGACGCTAATACCATTACTTGTTATCTCCTTTAAGTCTTCCCAAAGCAGTCCGGTATCCGCCTTCGGGATTGTTATAACATGCTTTTACGCGGGAAATAGTTGTGGAACTGACCTTTGTGGCATTCCTTCCTTTCCCTTTTCTTGTCCCCTTCTGATCATCGGAAACCACAGAATCTTTATTCTCGGGGGCAAGTTCTCTTATGATCTCCTCATAGCTCTTACCCTGATCAATAAGCTCTAAGATCTGCCACCTGTGTAGCATTGAACAAAGCTCGTTCCTTGAACAAAGATCCTCGAAGAACAGATGAAGCTCTTCGGGAGACTTAAGCGTAAGAATTGCATTATACAGGCTGTCCAAAGCCATTCTTTCTTCTTTATCGAATTCCATCATTATTCAATAAGAGCGAAGAAACCGTCTATCAGATCAGGAATATAACCCGAAACACACAGATAAACAATCAATGTAGCCAGAACAATAAGAAACATACCTATGCAGATCCTCTTGAAGATCAGTTCCTTCTTTGCCTTACGCAGAACATCACCGACGGATTCTTTACCTTCGATGCTGCTGCTGACGGAAGAAACTGCTATAGAAGGTCTTCTTACGTTGCTGTTCATCGCCTTTTGGACACACCTTTCTAAAATAACTCATACAATAATAACCTAAAGTATCTGTTAAAACAAATAATATGTCATCGCGATGAACCGTCTTCAATTACCTGAAGTGCTACTCCTGCCGAAGTCGCGTAAGCAACCATAGAATATACGGCATTTCTTGAACTTTCGGGAGAATCCTCCGGAATTACGACTATCAAGGTTCTTTGACGGATGTTTTCTCCGTAAACAACATATCTTGATCCGTCGATCATGACATCCGCTCCGTTAAAGTGTGCAAGCTCATCGATCTGCTGCGTCACTCTCAGGATACAGGCGGCAGAGTTGGAATAAGTAGGTCTGTTAAGATCTATACTTACAACAGAAGTCGCCTGACCGGCATTATAATAATTGATACAAGGAAATGTTGCCGGCAGGTTTGCCCCGTATTTTTCAGCGAAATACCTCCCGCGTACAAAATTGTTCTGATGCCATATGTCATCTGTATTCTCGGTTTCCCCTTCTTCTCCTGAGAGAAACAGTTCAAAATCTCCGTAAAACGGTATTGTTGATACTATCTCGCGTTGTATCGGACCGATGACCGTATTAACACTGTAAACCACATAAACACTGATATAGTAATCTTCGATATCAAAATCACAATAGATCTCATCCGGACCGAAGAAACTGCTTCCGTTATATTCATAGTATTCGGAGGCTATATCGTCAGTAAACTGTCTTCCGAGCAAAGCATTAAGAATACCTGCTCTCACCTGTCCAGTAGAAGCGGAATCAATACTTGCGATAACGGAACCCACTCTTTCTATTGTTCCGTCATCACAGTATTCATCAGGAAGAGCATTAACCAAGGTCGATACGGAATCCGCTGCAACTACCGTAAAAGGCATGAAATGAGCAAGGTCGTCACAGCTTTGCTTAACTGCTCTTTGCATAAGTATATCTGTTCGCAGGAACGCCGTTACGCTGATAATAGCCGTAAGGAAGACCAGCACCAGCGAAAAAGATATTGCAGTTTCCAAAGAAACCGATCCTTTCCTATTCATACAATTCATATCGTGCTTCATAAGAAATCGTACTCCCTCCGTAATCTGTCTCAACATCAATACCGACTGCATAATCCGGAAAATCTCTCTCAAATATGACGAGCACTCTGGAAAGCAGAAGATCATCGGGTACATAGTTCATGAATACTGTCAGAAAGTCCCTGTAATCCAAAGTGAGCGCCTCGATCTCACCGAGACTTATAAATGTGATTTCTTCCCCGTGTAAGACCTGCCAAAGTTCGCTTACGGACTGAATCTCAGTAATAAGCAGAACTATGACGGCTTCATAGACCTCGGGAGGAAGAATAACCGTTCCTGCACTTAATACACCGATTACTGCTGACAGGATCTCGGCTGTCGGAACAACTATCTCCTGTACCCCCTGATCCGTCATATTGCTTACCAAATTCTTAAGAAATATGGCGCTGAAGATATAGTAATCGGTCAATGCCCTGCCCGGTAATCCTTCAAGACCCGTAAGAATATATTCGGAATCAGATTCGTTATCTGCGTGAAAGGCATTGAAAGATGTACCGTTAAGAGCTGTATCTTCTTCAAGCATGCAGTCAAAGTTATTGGCGGCATAATCGGCAAGACACCCATGAAGATTAATGTTTTCATTAAAAGCAGTTCCGTAATCATACAGATCGGAATTAAACTCGATAAGTTCGAACAGAAACCCTATATCAGATGGATCAAATCCGTTGGCAATATCAGGAGAATCATTATCTATTGCTCCCAATGAAGACAAAAGACTCATAAACAACTGATATGACGGCGAAGTATCATCTATACCGAGAATCTCAACTGCTCCGCTTATTGCTTCACTTACATCGGATCCTCCGTCAATTATCCTTCCCAACAGACCTGAAGCAGGACTGGAAACGAATTCTCTTAATTCCGAGATGATGCCTCCGTCTCCTATCTGATCGATCAAAGACATTATTTGTGCTGAGAATCTGTCGAACAGTATGCCCGAGGTTCTGTATGAGTAATAGCATGCCACGGCACGTTTCAGAACTTCCGTATCAATGCTGTACATCCCGCTTGCATATATTACATCTCCGGGTTCATAACCGTTGGCAGACAGAATGCTGTTAAAGACCGATGAATCTATCGATGATGAGTTAAACGCATATATTCCGTATGTCTTGAATAGCTGTCTGTCATAACTTGCGAGATATATCTGAGCCTGTTCTTTCAAGGCCCGTGTGTATGTAAGCCTTCTGTCCAGATCGGCGACATAAGCGATATAAGTTGTCTCGACAAGTATCAGAGCAGACAGGATTATCGCCAAAAACAGAGTCGAAGTGCCTTTTTTATTATTCTTCATCTGACACCTCCTCGGTAATGGCTCCGTAGATAATCCTGTAATTCTCGGAAATGCCCGTAAAGAACGTATTGAGCCTTTCAGCAGAGATCAGATCGTCTTCGTCCAATACATCCTCTATTGCTTCCTGTGCATCGATCAGAGTATCGGCACACATACCGGCCGGAAGAATTATCATTCCGGTAAGAACAAGCATTACAAGGGAAATAACTATAACTGTCTCAAGTGTACTCATAAAAATACCCCCGTATCCAAAGTGTTACCACAAGGATACAGGGGTTAAGGCCGTTATTTTTCGACAATTTTCGACAATTTTCGACAAAAAACGACAAAAGTTATCTTAAGTGCGCGTCATATGTCTTCTCTAACTTGGCAAGGATAGCGTCGTAAGGTGCCTGAATGTCGGTATCAGCAAGAGTCTTGGTGTCATCTCTGAAGATAAGAGATACGGCAACGGACTTCTTGTTATCACCGAGTTTACTGTCTTCGTATACATCGAAGAACTCAACTTCCTTAAGCAGCTTACCGCCCGCAGACTTACATGTTCTTAAGATATCACCTACGGCAACATCCTTATTTACAACGACTGCGATATCTCTGGAGATACCCGGGAACTTAGGAATCTGCTTATAGACTCTTTCAGTCTTTGCTGCATTAATGAATGCCATTGACTCGAACTCGAAGAAACAAGCCTTCTCAGGTGCTTCAAATGCATCGGCAACCTCGGGGTGAATAATACCGATAACACCGCACTCTTTATTGTTTACGAGAATCTTTGCTGTTCTTCCGGGGTGGAATGAAGGGTTATCAGTAAGCGGCTCGAATGCCAAAGATCTGATATCAAGCACCTTACCCAATTCCTCGATAATGCCTCTTACATGATAGAAGATGCCTGCACTGTCCCCAACCGTATTGTCATAATAGAATCCGCTTACCGTAGGTCTTTCTTCAGGAAGATTAGCAGGATCCGCATCAGGGATATAAACATAAGCAAGTTCGAATACCTTGGCAGAAGGCACACCTCTGTTGGAGTTTCTTGCAGCGATGCGAAGCATAGAAGGAAGCATCGTTGTTCTCATTACTGAGGAGTCATCTCCCAAAGGATTGCTTATCTTAACCTGCTTACGAAGATCGCTGTCTTCGGCTACCTTCATAAGATCAAGATCTGCGGGGCTCTCGAATGAATATGTGATAGCCTCGTAGAAACCGCAGGAAACAAGAGTGTTCCTGATCTTTTCGGCAAGGTTCTGCTCACGTGTTCTGCCGCCGAGAGTCGTTTCCTTACCGGAAAGAAGTGTCGGCTTAATGTTGTTATATCCGTAGAATCTGGCGATCTCCTCTGAGATATCAGCCTCGCCTTCAAGGTCGGGACGGAATGTGGGAGGAACGATCATCTCCTTGCCGTCTTCATCGGCAAATGTGCATCCTAAGTCAAGAAGAGTCTTTCTCATAAACTCTTCGGATGCTTCGATACCGATAAAACTGTTGATCCAATCAGGTCTGAATTCTATTCTTTTGACAGGACGTTTTGTGGGATATACATCGATAAGTCCCTTGCTTACTTTACCGCAGCCGAGAAGCTCAACGAGCTCGCATGCACGATCGAGTGCTCTTAAGGCATTCTCGGGGTCGAGACCCTTCTCGTATCTTGAGGAAGCCTCGGTACGAAGTCCGTTTCTGATGGCAGTCTTTCTGACACTTACTGCATTGAATGTAGCTGACTCGAAAAGGATGCTTGTCGTGCTCTCAAGAACTTCAGAGTTCTCGCCGCCCATTACACCAGCAATGGCACATACCTTCTCTTCATCGGCGATAACGAGAGTATCCTTATCAAGAATGTGCTCGTTGCCGTCGAGAGTAACGGTCTTCTCGCCGTCCTGTGCAGTACGTACAATGATATGATTGTTCTTAAGATAATCAAGGTCGAAAGCATGCATTGGCTGACCTAACTCAAGACAAACGTAATTTGTGATGTCAACGATATTGTTAATAGGTCTCATACCTGCTGCAGTAAGTTTCTGTGCCATCCATTCGGGGGAAGGACCGATCTTAACGTCCTCTACCGTTCTGGAGCAGTAGCGGTAGCAAAGGTCGGGAGCCTGGATCTCGATCTTGGCTACATCCTCGGTATTAAGTGAACCTTCCTGCTTCAAAGTGCTGTTAACAGGTCTGAATTCCTTGCCGATCGATACGGCAGCCTCACGACCGAGACCCTCGATGGAGAAACAGTCGGGTCTGTTGGATGTGATCTCATAGTCGATAGTTACGAACGCATCAACGTTCAGGAACTCTCTCATATCAGTACCGAGTGCGGGACAGTTGTCGAGCTTGCTTAAGTCCCAAAGTCCGTACTCGTCTGCACCGGGCTTGCCGCTTACAACGGGTCCCAACTCCTCGCCGGAGCAGCACATGCCGAAGCTTTCAACTCCGCGGATCTTTCCCTTTTTGATAGTGATCTCGGGAAGAACTGCTCCAACTGCTGCGATAGGACAGATCATGCCCTCGTAAACATTGGGAGCTCCGCATACTATCTGTACATCGTGACCGATCTCATCTCTTCCGAAGTCAACCTTCAGGATGTGAAGATGATCTGAATCGGGGTGATCGGCTACGCTTAAGATCTTTCCTGCATAAACACCTGACAGCTTATAGTCGATTACTTCCTCAACCTTTGAACCTGTCAGTGTCATCTTATCTGCCAGTTCCTTGGCAGAAATATCAATATCTGTGAAATCCTTTAACCAAATTACGGGTGCTTTCATCTGCTAATTGCCTCCTTACTTGAACTGCTTTAAGAAACGTACATCGTTCTCATAAAGAAGTCTGATGTCGTCAATGCCGTAACGACCCATAGTAGTTCTCTCGACACCGATACCGAAAGCAAAACCGCTGTAAACAGAAGAATCAATTCCGCAGTTCTCAAGTACTTCGGGGTGAACCATACCGGCACCGAGAACCTCGATCCAGCCTTCTCCCTTACATACATTGCAGCCCTTGCCGCCGCACTTCCAGCATGTGAGGTCAACCTCTACGGAAGGCTCCGTGAACGGGAAATGGTGAGGTCTGAGTCTTACTTCAGTATTCTCACCAAACAACTTCTTGGCGAATAGACGAAGCGAGCCTACAAGGTCCCCCATTGTTACGCCCTTATCGACTACAAGTCCCTCGATCTGATGGAATACGGGAGAGTGTGTAGCATCAAGTGTATCCTGTCTGTATACCTTACCGGGGCAGACAACTTTGATCGGAGGCTTGCCGCCGTTCTTTGTAAGCTCTTCCATGATACGGATCTGCATACCGGAAGTCTGAGTTCTCAGGAGGATGTTATCGCTTACATAGAATGTATCCTGGGTATCTCTTGCCGGATGTCCCTTAGGAATTCTCAAAAGCTCAAAGTTGTACTTATCATACTCAACTTCAGGACCTTCTCCGATACTGTATCCCAAACCGAGGAAGATATCACAGATCTCGTTAATAGCATTATTAAGAGGATGTCTTGCTCCGCAACCCTCATAATGAGTAGGCAAAGTTACATCGATAACTTCCTTCTTAAGCTTATAAGAACTCTCGAGAGCCTTCATCTTAGCCTGGCTCTGAGCGAATACTTCTTCCATCTTTGCACGGACTTCATTTACCATCTTACCTGCTTCAGGTCTTTCCTCAGGTGTGAGATTGCCCATGCCGCGAAGTACGCCGGTAAGCTTACCCTTCTTACCGAAATACTCAACTCTTATCTTCTCGATATCAGCAAGATTCTGTATCTCTTTAATCTTTTTTTCAAATTCTTCGCGGGTTTGATTCAGACTTTCCCGAAGATCGCTCATAAAACAAGCCTCCTTGAAAACTACACTTTAACTAAAAGAATATAACACAACCCCTTTAGAAATTAAAGAAAGGATTGCTTGCAAGCTCAATAGCAATAGTTGATGAAGGTCCGTGACCGGGGAAAACTTTGATCGAAGGATCAAGCCCGGAAAGAAGACGTAACGATGACATTATCTGAGCGCTGTTTCCGCCGGGAAGATCCGTTCTTCCGCATGACCCGGCGAAAAGAGTATCTCCCGTAAACATGATCTTCTTCCCGTCAATTTCAAAAAGGAAACAGACGCTGCCTTTCGAGTGCCCGGGTGTTTTAATTACAGTAAGACCGTCAAACTCAAGATCATCAATGCTTAATGGTACAGTTTCATAATTGCACTTTTCAGCAAAATAGGAAGATCCGTTATTTTCAGGATCAGTTAAAGCATCCATATCATCAGAAGATATATAAACCTCTGCCTCCGGATACATCCTGCTCCATTCATCTACGGCATTAATATGGTCAAAATGCCCGTGGGTTATGAGTATATAATCCACTTTCGACGGGATATCCGATTCTTTAAGTCTGTCCGGATAAACAGACGGATCGATAATAAAAATCCCCGAATCTGTACTTAATATATACATATTCGAGGCTAAAGGTCCGTAAGGAAAGACTTTAAGATCTGTCATGAGATTCAGGAAACTCTTGTATCCTTGAGCCAGGTTCTGTAATCGAGGTCTCCCCTGTCGATCGCAAGTATAAGGATCTCGGCAGTAGCAAGATTGGTAGCATACGGAATATTATTGGAATCGCAGGTCTTAAGAAGATCTGATGATGCAGTGTCGCTGTCTGAAGCGGCATCTCTCAAATAGATAACACAGTCGATCTCATCGAATTCTGCTCTTGAAGCAAGCTGTTCAATTCCTCCAAGATAATCAACGTTAAGACCGGATACTTCAATGCCGACAGAAGACTTAAGATACTTCGCCGTGCTGTAAACCGATATAAGCTGATGCTTGGTGAGTAAGGTTTTATATGCTATACAGAAATTTACAAGAAGCTCGGTTTTACGGTTGTCAGCCATGAGCACGATCTTCATACCAAATTTCCTCCATTTAAAACTATAGATATTGTATAAAAAAGTATGAGAAAAAACAATAATATATTGTCAAATGTAATAAATATTAGATAAATTTGATAATTTATACTTCTGCAGGCTCATCCGGCACAACAGCCGGTATCAGTGCATCAAGATCATCTCCTGTAATCGGAACCAGATCAAGCATCTGCTCTGCTCTTGTAGGTGCTACATCGAAGTAAGCCGAGAGCAGTCTCTGAGCAATGATAGCAGTCGATGATCCCCACTCACCTCTTTCTACAACAAGAGCAATGGCTATCTCGGGATCTTCTGCAGGAGCATAGCATACGAACAGACCGTTACTGTACTCTTTTCGAATCTCTTCGTAACCCGTCTCAGCCGTACCAGTCTTACAGACGACATCCACGGGGAAGTTAGAAAAGATATCCTGAGCAGTACCGGGCCATGTCGAAGTTCCAGTAACAACGCATCTCATGGCATATCTTACCGCTTCAATGTTAGGTTCGCTGATATCAAGAGGAACAGACTGGGTTTGTCCTTCGTAAAGGACGGTACCGTCAACTGCCGTTACATTATCGATTACATACGGAGTAACGAGCCTGTTGGTTGCAATACCTGCGGTATAACGGCAAAGCTGCATGATAGTAAAGCAGTTATCGAACTGACCGATAGCGGACTGAGCAGTATCAGCAGGGAACCAGGTACGGTCGTACTCGTATTCGTGAAGCCTTATCTTGGTCTCACGGCTGGCCCTGACTCCCCTTATCTCACCTGGGAGATCGATTCCGGTATACTCACCGAGTCCCATTCTTTCGCCCATGGCATCGATATTGTCGATACCGGTATCTACGCCGAGTCTCATGAAGTAAATATTGCAGGAAGTTGCCATCGCACCGTTAAGATCAAGAGGTCCGTGACCTCCGTCTGCAAACTCGAGACATCTGAACGTCCATCCGCCGATATCAATAGGAGAATCGCATGAATACCATGTAGATCCGGGTGAAATGATACCGTTCTCGAGAGCGGCAAGTGCTGTACACATCTTAAATGTAGAGCCCGGTGCATACTGTGACATGATCGCTCTGTTCCAAAGAGGCATGTCTTCTGCCGTAATATCCTCATATTCTCCGAGACCCAGGTAATACTGAAGCTGCTCCTCTGCCCTCTCGTCGCCGTACATGGAAAGAACGAAGTCGTTAGGGTCGAAGTTCGGATAAGATCCCATCGCGAGTACTGCTCCCGAATTAACATCCATAACAACGAAAGCGCCTGCATTCGCGGTCTTATAACCTGTCTGCTCGATAATTTCGGCATTCATGGCATCTTCGATATAAGTCTTGAGTGCCTCGATACCAACTCTTTGCAGGTCAGTATCAATAGTTAACTGAACGGTCGCGCCGCTTTGTGCAGGCGTACCGTAATATGACGGGAAGAACACTCCCTCCTGCCCCTGCGTCGTCCATGTGTTGTAAGTTGAGATACCGGAACTTCCGTGCAGATATCTTTCCATCTGGGATTCGACTCCGGACTGTCCTACCAGGTCGCTGTTGGAATAACCGTAAGGCGCCAAAGTGGCGAGTGATTCCTGAGAGATCCTTCCTACATACCCGACAACGTGACTTGATAACTGAGCCTGCGGAGTATAAGTACGTCTGTAAGTCTTGGTCGTAATGATGCCCATATAGTGATAATTCTGCTCATTAAATATCGTAACGAGCTCATCCGGGACATTAGTCGCGATCTCTACAGGAGTTCCTGTCTGGAACGACCAGTTATCTTTAAAAATTTGGAAGCGTATTCTGATTATCCTGTACGCTTCTTCCTCGGTATAGGTCGTATCCAGCTCGAAAAGCTGTCTTAAATATAGATAGAATACCTGAGGATCTGTCTTAACATAATTATCTGAATAAGTAACAATAATGCCTTCAGAATAATCATCAAGATCAAACAGATTGTGATCTGTCTGCCAAAGTCTTATCTCTTCTTCACTCTTAAGGAATCTGAAAGGCTCTGTAGCAAAATAATCGTCGAGCTCGGATTCGCTGATGCAGTTATACTGATCGAACAGATAACTCAATTCCAGACACATTGCATTAAGATCATCATTCTCCATATAAGCATTGGAAATCATGACTGTGTTTACTTCCTGGGATGTGGCAAGCACGATACCGTTGGCATCGATAATATCGCCTCTGGGGGCATTTACGATATATTGACGGGATACACCTTCCGAAGAAGCGGAGATCGTTCTCTGATAACCCGAGAACTGCAATGCGGCAGTCATATACAGAATGATCGCGCCAAACACACAGAATATCAGTCCCAACAGAAAATATCTGTTGTTTATGACACCCAGCAGTTCTGTTAACGCAGACTCCTGTTTATTGCTGTTTACATTGTCAGCCAAGAGTTATCTCCTTTCCTTTTCTCATCTATAAGAACAGGGTTAACGCCCTTTTTATAAGGTCCTAAGAATCTCAGTAATAAGTATATCGGAACGGCGGCTATAAGATTAAGCACAGTTTGAGGCAATACAGATCTTGTGATTATCTGAGATAATCCCATGTTATATGTAAGACCGGGAACCAGATTAGACCACAAAAAAATCAGAAAATGACCGACTATCTTATACAGAAGAGTTGCCGTCACAACCGACAGGAATGCAAGCAGAAAATTCCTTTCGATCCTTACCGTAAAGAAAGACGATCCGTAAGCAGCCGCGGCTACCATAAGAAACAGACCGATACCCAAAGCGGTCGTAACAGTGCCGTCCAGCGTGGTAATTGAAGGTGCCGAGAAATAGTCTCTTATTATTCCGGCCAAAGCACCGAATACAATACCGTCATAAAACCCGAACATATAAGAAACCAAAACAACGAGCACAAACAGAAGATCTGCTCTGATACCGTAAAAAGTCAGTATTCCCGAGAATGTTACCTGTACAGTCGAGAATAACAACAGATATAAAGCATATACAATGAACTTACGAATCTGCTGCGGCCGTCTCATTAGTTTCCTGCACTTCTTCCTCGAACGGAACCATGATGAAGATATCATTAAGATCCTCGATGTCGGAATAAGGTCTTAAGGTTGCAGTAATATTCAATTCATTTGAAGTATCAACAGACTCGATAACACCGATCGGAATACCCTGAGGGAACAGACCTCCGTCACCGGATGTAACGATCTCATCACCTACATTCGGGATAGTATCGGGGTCGATACCCGTAACAAGACATAATCCCTGCTGCTTAAGTGAAGCATCTCCTACGATAAGGAAAGTAGCACCGTTTACGGCATTAACCTTACCGCTGACCTGAAATCCTTCGTGAAGCAGCAGAAGTATATCGGAGTCATCTTCATTTACTTCGATAACCCTGCCGACGAGATTCATTCTTACATCTACTACGGCAAGAGACTGGCCCTGCTCAAGATAAATGCCGTCGGAATTACCTGCTCCTACCCTGATTACGGAGAACCATTCGTCAGATTCACGCGAAAGAACAGAGGCTCCGAAGATATCGTAATTACTGAAAACCTCCCTGATATGGAAAGCTTCCTGCAATTCTTCATATCTTATCGAAGCCTCTTCATTCTGATTGAGCTGATACTGAAGCTCGGCGATCTCTGCTCTTAACTGTTCATTCTCATTTCGTATGGCAATACCGTCTGTAAGCGCAGCCCAGAATGCCGATATGGAATTACCGCTGTACTTTACAGCCTTCTGAACAGGGTTAACTACAGCACCGACCGGCTTAAGAAGTGAGTTGATCGGACTTCCCGGCAAAGAGCCGAGTACGATAACAGCCAGAAGTATAAGCAGGGTTACCGCTGTTAAGAACCGCTTGTTAAGGAGCAGTCTTCGCATTTTATCAGTTTACTTTTTTACCGCAGCAATTCTTGTATTTCTTGCCGGATCCGCAAGGACAGGGATCGTTTCTTCCGACTTTGTTGGAGTGAGCGATGTTAGCCTCTCTGTACTCACGTGCGATCTGAGCTGTCTGGTTCTCATCAAGTACATTCTTCCATGAAGAAAGCTTGAATAACCATGATGCCTTGGCATCTCTCATGTTGTAGTAGAGCTTCTCGTAATCGATATCGAGGTCGATCTCGGTATCATCATCGACACTCTCTACATCGAACTCACCCTTCAATGATGTCTTGATACCGTCGAGGAAACCTACGAAGATATCCATCGTATCCTTATTGAAGCCGAGCTTCTTAGCAAGTTCGGAAGCCTTGCCGGAAGTAAACTCCTTATTGTCAGGATAAGCGGAAAGGATCTTATCGTAAGCATCCTTCTCCATTGAATAATAAGTGTTGATGTAATGAGTATAGGAAGTCTGATCCTTTACATTCTCGGAATTGTCGATCCATGTCTCATAATAAGTCATAGTATTTCTCCTTTATGCAAGTCTTGAGGCAATAGCCTTAAGAAAATCCTCTGTATTAACTACATTCTTTACGGGTACATCGATAAGGTTCTTAAGATCTCCTGTGATAGTACCGGACTCGATCGTCTCGAGAGAAGCCTTTTCGAGCCTGTCTGCAAAGTCAACGAGCTCAGGCAGCTCATCGAGCTCACCACGCTTTCTGAGAGCACCTGTCCAAGCGAAAAGCGTAGCCATCGGGTTCGTAGATGTAGCTTCGCCCTTGAGGTACTTATAGTAATGTCTTGTAACAGTACCGTGAGCTGCCTCGTACTCGTATACTCCGTCGGGTGAAACCAGAACAGAAGTCATCATAGCGAGTGAACCGCAGGCAGAAGCGAGCATATCTGACATTACGTCACCGTCATAGTTCTTGCAGGCCCATACGATACCGCCTTCAGATCTCATGATTCTTGCTACTGCATCATCAATGAGTGTGTAGAAGTACTCGATTCCGGCCTCTTCGAACTTAGCCTTGAACTCAGCCTCATAAACATCGTTGAAGATGTCCTTGAATCTGTGGTCATAAGTCTTGGAGATAGTGTCCTTTGTAGCGAACCACAGGCTCTGCTTAACTCCGAGAGCGTACATGAAGCAGGAGCGTGCAAAAGCCTCGATTGACTTATCGGTATTGTGCATACCCTGAATTACACCTGCATCCTTGAATTCGAAGATCGTCTTCTTATCTGTTCTTCCGTCGGGGTAAGTAACAACGAGCTCTGCTGTTGCAGGTCCGTCAACTCTGATCTCGGAATTTCTGTATACGTCACCGTATGCATGTCTTGCTATGGTAATAGGCTTCTTCCAGCAGGAAACAAAAGGATTAATACCCTTTACAAGGATCGGAGCTCTGAATACCGTACCGTCGAGCATAGCTCTGATCGTACCGTTAGGGCTCTTCCACATCTGATGGAGCTTATATTCATCCATACGCTGAGCGTTAGGAGTGATAGTTGCGCACTTTACGGCTACACCCAATTCCTTTGTCCTGTTAGCCGAATCTATAGTAACCTGATCGCCTGTAGCATCTCTGTTAGGCAGTCCGAGATCAAAGTACTCGGTCTTAAGGTCAACGAAAGGAAGTATGACGATATCCTTAATCTGCTTCCATACAACCCTGGTCATCTCATCGCCGTCCATCTCAACGAGCGGCGTCTTCATAGCAATCTTAGACATAAAAGTCCTCCAACTTCATAATAACTGCATTATTTTAAAGTAATTACTTACCTGATGCAAGGACAATAAAAGACTCCAGACTCGCCCTTTCATCCACGTTTCCGTGTTTTAAGTCATAATCATTCTGATAACATAATCTGTACAGCTTGATAAGTTTGTCCATCCTGAAATTGCGGGACTGGCTTATAAGTTTGTCTGCAATGAAGCCTCTGGCACCCATTCTGCTCATCAGAGCCCCCTTGTTGCCGAGCTCCTTGGCACAGATCAACTCCCTAAAATGCCTTGCTATCATAAATCTTATCTTCGGAAGAGGTTCTTTAAGCTTAATGAGGTTATCAAGAAGAACCAAAGCTTCATCTGCCCTTCCTTCTCCGACAGCATCCATGATCTTGAATATATCGGCATGTACGTCAGGTTCACATAACTCATCAACAATTCCGCAAGTAATGTTCTTGGTGTCAGTCGCGGAACAGTACATTGATATTCTTTTTATAGCAGAATCGATCCTTCTCATCGAGGAATCATATCTGCTTATGATGCTTTCGCAGGCATCGGGATCTATCGTAAGACCGTTCTTGGCAAAATTACCGTTAATGAACTTGGTAAGACGCGATTCTTCAAGGTATTTTACTTCGCATACGACACCGTACTTGGAGAATGTGTCATAGAGTTTTTTCTTTCTCTTATCGACTTTATCGGTTACGAACAACAGCACCGTGCTCTCAGGAACTTTGCTTATGACGGCAGGCAGTTTCTCGGAGGCTTCCTTATCAAAATCAAAGTTAATGATCTCGACTACACGTCTTGAAGATGTCCACGGAGGAAGTTCGATGTTCTCGGAAACTTTATCCGGAATTACAGCCTTACCGCCGAAATCAAGTCTCGTCAGATCCATCTGCTCGAATCCCTTGGTAAGATACTTGCGCTTTATGGAGTTTACGGCAAGCTCTATAAAGAAATCTTCTTCACCGTACAACAGAAAGAGATTGTCATCTCCGTCTTTTATCTGCTTATTAAGTGTATCCGTTGTGATAATCATAGAACGGATCCTTACATGTTAGCCCAGCACCAGCAGTATGCCTGGGTTCTCGCGGCAAAATGCTCATCGGTCTTAAGCAGCTCTTTCATCTGATCCTTTGTAAACCAGACCGCTTCGATCTCTTCCTCATCTGATGTGGAAGGCGCGAACTCACCTTCAGCCTCGCCTATGACAACTATAGATTTCTCGTTCATTATACCGACGGCACTGAAGCTTTGAGGCCAGACATCCTTAACCTCGGTAAGATTAAGTCCTGTCTCCTCCCAAAGTTCCCTTACAGCCGCAGCCTTGTAATCCTCTCCGGGATCTATAAGACCTGCAGGAAAATTATAAGCATAATCACCTACTGCCATTCTGAATTCTTTGTTAAGCAGTATCTTCTGACCGCTTTTGTCATGGATAATAAGAACTACGGCTTCGGCCGGGCTGTTCTTAAGATCTTCCAATGAAGTCAGATTATTGTTTCTGCTTACGATCTCGTAATTCTTGATATTTCCGAGATTCGTCTTATATTGAACGTTATATCTGGTGATGAATCTGCTCTCGTAAAGTTTCTCTATGCCTATAAATTCCATTATTTATCTCCCATTCTCTTCTTTATGATCTCTTCGCTTGCCACAGAATATCCGAAGAATCCGAGTTTCTTGCCAAGAAGGAAATACTCACCGTGATTATAAGCAACCAGATTGGCATTATCGAGACACAGTCTTCCGTTCTCATCCAAAAGATAAGAATCTGCCGTTATTCCGACTATCTTAGCAATAAACATGTCGTGTGAACCGAGCTCTGTAACAGACTCGACTTTGCACGATATCGATACCGGAGCTTCTTTGATCGCATAAGCATATTCGAGTCCTTCGGCTTTAACTGCATTAAGACCGCAGACTTCGAACTTGTCGATATCTGCTCCGCTCTTTACACCGCACAGATCGCAGGGCTTGCACAGCTGTTTGTTGACGAGATTGATGACAAACTCCCCCGTCTCGGATATCAGTTTATGTGAATGTCTGGATTTGCGTATAGAAACAGACACCATCGGCGGCTCGGAATTGATCGTGCCCGTCCAGGCTACCGTGATTATATTGGGTCTTCCCTCTGCTGCAGTAGAATCCTTTCCTGCGCATGAGATCATAACAACAGGTACAGGATTCAAGATCGTGGAAAGACCGAGAGTGGTTTTATCGTGTTTTGCCATATTTTCCTCCTCAGGCAAGCGGCATAGCCGCGAATAATTCATGTGTCAGAAGAAAGTCTTTGAACTCAACTCCGTCCTTGAAGCCTACAAGCTTACCGTTCTTGCCGATGACTCTGTGGCACGGAACTATGATCGGAACAGGGTTTTCCGCACAGGCATGTCCGACCGCACGTGTAAGTTTACGTGCTTTCTTGATATCTCCGCCTGCAAGTTCAAGCGCTATATCCTCATAACTTATTGTATATCCGTAAGGAATCTTCTTGATGCACGCCCATACGGATGTCTTAAATTCAGAAGCATTGCCTGTCTTTACATTGATATCGAATGACTGTCTTTTCTTAAGCAGATACTCCCTTATCTGAGTTAATGCTCTCTGAACTTCTGCAGGTACGTCTTCGTTCTTGTACTCTTTATAGAATTCGTCTCCGCGGGGTCTCATCTTCCCGTCCGTTATCAGTCCGCAGTGATCTGCACATCTTCTTATGTATTCGTTCGACGGTGTCTCATCGAATCTTAAGAACGTGACATCATCAACATAATCAACGCCGCCGGATACAGCTATTACTCCCCTTTGGAAAGGAAGAAAACCGACGCTGTACTGCTTATACATAGGAAGCGTTATATAGAAAAGCCCTGCATCAACAAAAGAATCGTTCTCATACAGCTCTTCGTGAAGTACTGCCTCCTGCACAAAACCGTTCCTTACGAGCACATGCTCGGTAGCGGCATCATCGACGGAGATGATAACACTGACCTTGTAAATATCTTTCGAGAAGAAAAGAAACTTCAGCAGCGCATCTGCGAAAACATCATCAACACTTCCTATAAACCTGACGGTAACCGAATACTTGCTTGTATAAGAACTTCTGGCAAGCACCGAAAAGCTCTCGTCCGTATAATAGATATTCTTTCTGATGTGATCCTGGGCCGCAGCAACCGTATCAAATCCGATTACGGACTTTATACGCGAAGCATCCTGAACACGAACTTTCCTGATCTCGTTCATATCAGTCACCTGCAACAGTGAAAACGGCATTCGGCATATACTGCTCATACAACATGGACTGAGCACCGAACACCTCATCGGCTGACATCTCGTCCCATACTCCGCGTGCAGATACCGGCGGGAAGAATCCTCTTAATGATTCAAGTCTTCGTAGCAGCATCTGAGCATCTCTGTCATAACAAATAAAAGCAGCAAAATCCGCCGCAAATTCCGCATCATCGGAATCAGCCGACAAACAAAGCGGATATACCACAGCGTTTATATTCTCGGAAGGAAGCATTGTGAAATACAGTCCGTCGGGATAGTAAGTGTTCCATGTATCTGTCTCGGCGGAATTCATAAGCCACATTCCGCAGGTTCTTGATACACGCGGATCGGCGCCGAATGAATCCGTAACGGATGACAAACCTTCATTGGCGATCATCAAAGAATAATCTTCACCGAGAAAAGGAGTAAGACTGTCAGCATCATAGAATCTGGTAATATATACCGATCCGTCAGAATTGATGCCGGGAATGCTTCTTATGTATTCATGCAATTCATCTGCACTCATACTGTATGAAGGAACTCCGTCATCTGGAAGGTATTCCCTGCTTCCTGCAAGAAGATAGACCGAAGAATAAAACGGTATACCGTAATGTGAATCCCCGTATCTTAATGCTTCAAGCTCATTCAGATAAATACCGGAGGATAAAAGACTCTCATCAGAGGATAGATATTGATCGAACGGTTGAACGATCCCGTCAGATATCAAGCTGTTCATATCATATGCCAGGAAAATATCGGGAAGAATACCTTCATCTTCAAGTGCCTGCAGTGTTTCAGTGCTTTCTCCGTTATTTGTGGTAAAGACTGTATTAACAACCCAGGGAGTATTGATGGCATTAAGATACTCGATGCTTATATCTCCCCCGTTCATTTCGGAAGGAAACAGATCATTGTTCTTAGCATAATAAAGCTTCAACAGCAGGTTGACAGTCTCCTCGTTAACGGGTAAAGCTACTGTCAGTTCATGAAATCCGTTATCAATTTGACCTGAATAGTCTGAGCTTAAAGAAGTTTCATTGCTTTCGGATGAAAAAACAATATCAGGGAAAACATCCTCTTCAACATTACATCCTGTTGTTCCCAGGATTGTTGATATAACAAAGGATAAAGCAATGATAACTGTTAATCGTTTCCTCATATTGACTCCACAGTTATTATAACATTCTTTACCATGTTGATTTTAATCCGGGTTTAATGTAATATCGTTAAGCAATTCGCGGATGTGGTGGAATTGGCAGACGCGCTAGCTTCAGGTGCTAGTGGGAGCAATCTCGTGCGGGTTCAAGTCCCGCCATCCGCACCAAATTTCAAACGCCCCTCGCTACGTACTCGGCGCAAGCGCCTGCGTAAGTCCGCTCGGGGGCGTTTTCATTTGCATTAAGTCTCTAATATATTAAAATACTTTCATTGAATTACTTTTGGAGACGGTATGATCAAACACGCGTTTGTTGTCTGTGCATATAAAGAGTCTGAATACCTTGAAGAATGTGTTAAGTCTTTAATTGAACAGACCGTAAGATCTCCGATAGCTATAGCTACTTCTACTCCGAACGATCATATTTCCTCAATTGCCGATAAGTATTCTCTTCCCGTATATGTTCGTAACGGTCAAAGTGATATTCAGGATGACTGGAACTTTGCTGCTCAGCAATTGGAATCCGAATGGATAACCATAGCACATCAGGATGATGTATATGATAAGAGATATGTTGAAGTATTAACTGCAAAGATTGATAAGATGCCTTCAGCAGTAATGGCCATGACAGATTACAGGCCGATTATCCACGGTAAGATCTCTGATGACAGGAATTGCCGAATCAAAAGATTCCTGCGTTGGCCGCTTAAATTCAGATTGCTGGCCCAAAGCCGTTTCGTACGCGTGAGAACGCTGTCTCACGGCAATTGCATGTGTTGCCCGTCAGTCTCTTATCACAGATCCGTAATTGACGGTCCCATCTTCACTTCAGACCTGAAATTTTCTTTGGACTGGGATACTTTTCTTAAATTTGCAAAGATGGAAGGCGGCTTTGCATATGTGGCTAAGCCTCTTACATATTACAGAATCCATAATGAAGCAACGACGATGGATTTTATAAGGAACAACACACGGGTAATCGAAGATGGTATTATGTTCAGGAAGTTCTGGCCTGATTTTATTGTTAAAATATTACTCGTATTCTACAGAAAATCATATGATACATATTTGGAGTGAATATGAACGGACGTTTGGCATCTAACATAACCGAATTCATAATGCGTGACAATTGGGCACGTTTAAACAGGAAAAAGATTGCTGATTATCTGTCAGCTTCAGATGATCCCGAGATCCGCTCGATCGGTGAATATCTTAAATCAAACAACATAAATACATTTCCCTACAGCTTTGCAACCCGTTACAACGGCAAAGATTACAAGTGTATCAAAGACAGTTCAGCCGGACTTCGTTACTACGAACTCGACGGTAAGCGAATGTATTTAAAGAAAAAATACAATTTCTCATATCTTGCTTCAAGGTATATTAAGAATCTTAATGTTGAACAGGACCCCGCTTCTCCACACCGATATATGACAGACACTTTCTATCCTCACGAAGGCGATGTTCTTATTGATGTCGGAGGCGCAGAAGGTATCTTTACACTGTCAAATATCGAACGGATCAAACATGCATATATCTTTGAATGTGATCCCGAATGGATACATGCTATGGAAAAGACGTTTGAACCCTATAAGGACAAGATCACGATCATTGCCAAGTTCGCTTCGGATCACAGTGACAGTACTCATATGAGTATTGATGATCTGATCAAAGAGTATTCCCTTCAGAATGAGAATCTTTTTATAAAGATAGATGCCGAAGGAGATGAATTAAGAATCTTGGACGGAGCAACTATGCTTAACGAAGCACAGAATTGTTCCATAGCAGTATGCACATATCACAGGCAGGAACACGAAGATCTGATTTCCAAGCGTTATAAGGATTGGAACATCGAGCATTCCTCAGGCTATATGATTTATTATTATGACTATGACATAAGTGAACCGTATGTTCGCAGAGGTCTGTTAAGGATAACTTCGAACAAGACAAAATAAAGGAAAATTGTCATTGACGTTAACATATCACAAGAGTATTATGATGTAGGTTTATACAAAAGCTTGCATAAATATACAGTATGATGCATTTTAATTAACGGAGGTGCCACATGGCAAAAGAAAAATTCTTACTCGCATACTCAGGCGGACTTGATACATCCATCATCATCCCCTGGCTTCTTGAGAACTATGACTGCGAAGTTATCGCAATGGCCGGTGAAGTCGGAATCGGCGTTGATGAGGAGTTCCTTAAGGAAAAGGCTCTTATGTGCGGTGCTTCCAAGTGCTACGTAGAAGATATCTCTGAGGAGTTCATCACAGACTATATCTACCCTACACTTAAGGCTAATGCAGTTTACGAGGGCAAGTACCTCCTCGGTACTTCTTTCGCAAGACCCGTTATCGCTAAGAAGATGGTTGAGATCGCACGCAAGGAAGGCTGCACAACAATCGTTCACGGTGCTACCGGTAAGGGTAATGACCAGGTAAGATTCGAGCTTACTATCAAGGCTCTCGCTCCTGAGATGAAGATCCTTGCTCCCTGGAGAGTTTGGGACATCAAGTCCAGATCCGAAGAAATTGATTACGCTGAGGCCCGTGGTATTCCGGTACCTGTTACCAAGGAGAACAACTACAGTAAGGACGAGAACCTCTGGCACCTCTCTCACGAGGGTATGGATCTCGAGGATCCTGTAAATGAGCCTGATCTCGATAAGATTCTTGAGCTCATGGTTTCGCCTGAGAAGGCTCCTGACACACCTACATACGTCACTTTCAAGTTCGAGAAAGGTATTCCTGTAGAAGTTGACGGACAGAAGCTCTCCCCTGTAGAGATGCTCAAGTACTGCAATAAGGTTGCAGGTGCTAACGGCGTAGGTATCGCAGATATCGTTGAGAACCGTCTTGTCGGCATGAAGAGCCGTGGCGTTTATGAGACTCCCGGCGGAACACTTATGTATGCAGCTCACAGAGAGCTCGAACTCTTGACTCTTGAGAGAGATACACTTCACTACAAGGATCTCGTAGCACAGAAGTTCGCAGAGCTCGTTTACTACGGTCAGTGGTTCCACCCTCTCCGCGAGGCTCTCTCCGCTTTCGTTGATGAGACACAGAAGGTTGTTACAGGTGAAGTTAAGATGAAGCTTTACAAGGGTAACTGCACTCCTGCAGGCGCTAAGTCACCTTTCTCTCTCTACGACGAAGAGATCGCTACATTCGAGGCTGAGGATGTATATAATCAGGCTGATGCGGGCGGATTCATCAACTGCTTCGGTCTGCCTATGAAGGTCGTTGCTCAGATGAAGAAGAAGAACGGTCTTCTCTGATAATCGAACCAAACGATTCAACTTACGGGGTCGTACTTACGGCCCCGTTTTCTTTTTCGAAAAGGAGTGATTTATGATCGACTACAGGCTTATGACGATTGAAGATTACGAGCAGGCTTATGCCCTCTGGATCATCTGCGGCAACGGACTCAATGATAAGGACGATTCGCGTGAAGGAATCGATAAATACCTGAAGCGTAATCCCTCCACTTCATTTGTCGCAACTTGTGACGGCAAGGTCGTAGGGTGTATATTATGTGGGCACGACGGCAGGCGCGGAATCATTCAGCATGCATGTGTCTCACCTGACTACAGAAGAATGAAGATCGGTAATAAGCTTGTTGATCTTGCTCTTGAAGCACTTAAGGAAGAAGGTATAAACAAAGTCCTTCTGGTCGCTTTCAAGAAAAATGAAGGCGGGAACGCTTTCTGGGAGAATCAGGGCTTTACTCTCCGTGAAGATCTGAACTACAGAAACAAAGCACTGACCGAGATGGTCAGGATAGATCCCGACTATGTTAAGGAGTAATTGATATGGCAAAGAAAATGTGGGCAGGCCGCTTCGAGAAGGCAACTGACGAGACTGTAAACGACTACAACTCTTCCCTTCCTTTTGATTCAAGAATGTATGCACAGGACATCGAAGGTTCTGTAGCACACTCTGCGATGCTCGCGCGTCAGGGAATCATCTCTCAGGAAGATGCGGATGCAATAAGAGAAGGTCTTCTCTCCATTAAGGATGATATAGACAGCGGAAAGCTCACATTCGATTCTGATGCTGAAGACATCCATATGTTTATTGAGGAAGAGCTTACCAACCGTATCGGCGATGCCGGCAAGCGTCTTCACACAGGCCGCTCCCGTAACGACCAGGTAGCACTTGACCAAAGACTTTACCTTGTTGATGAGGCTCTGGATGTCATCGAGCTTCTTGATGAGCTTATTGAGACAATAACGGATATGGCTAAGGAGCATTTAACAACTTATATGCCCGGCTATACTCACCTTCAGCGTGCACAGCCTATCACATATGCTCATTACCTCACGGCTTACATCGAGATGTTCAAGCGCGACCGCGACAGGATTGAGGCAGCAGCTTCAAGAGCAAACGTCTCTCCCTTGGGTTCCGGTGCTTTGGCAGGAACAACATATCCTCTCGACCGTGAGTCCGTTGCGGATGAACTCGGTATGTCCGGCGTAACCCAGTGCTCCCTCGACGGCGTTGCTGACAGAGATTTCGCGATAGAGTTTGCATCTGCCGTTTCTATACTTATGATGCACCTTTCGAGAATGTCAGAGGAGATCATCCTCTATGCTTCACAGGAGTTCAAGTTCTATGAACTCGACGATGCATACTCCACAGGTTCTTCCATGATGCCTCAGAAGAAGAACCCTGATGTAGCCGAGCTTACCCGCGGTAAGACAGGACGCGTTTACGGCGATCTTATCTCACTTCTCGTAATCATGAAGGGCCTTCCCCTCACCTACAACAAGGACATGCAGGAAGTACAGGAATCTCTGTTCGATGTAGTTGATACCATCAAGGGTGTACTCCCTCCTTTCACGGGCATGATGAAGACCATGACGATCCGTAAGGACAACATGGAGGCAGCTGCACTTGGCGGCTTCACTAATGCCACAGACCTCGCAGACTACCTTGTTCGAAAAGGAATTCCCTTCCGTGAGACACACGCAATCTCCGGCAAGCTCGTACACTACTGCATCGAGAACAACACCACGCTCGAAAAGCTGACGCTCGACCAGTTCAAGCAGTTCTCGGATCTTATCGAGGACGATGTATATGATGCGATCTCGCTTGAGACATGCGTAAACAAGCGTACACTTACAGGCGGTCCCGCTCCGGACACGGTAAAACAATACCTCGATAACAACTAATTAAATAACAACGTGTATGTGAGCGGACTTACGCAGGTGCAAAGCACCGAGTACGTAGCGACCATACACGTTGTTATGTTATCTCTCCATCAACCATATCTCAGATGATTTAGGTGCGAGTGTTGATCCTCCGCCGAAGTCGTGGATCGTGCCTGAGATAAGCTCCTGAGCCTGACCGCAGCCTGCGTCGAAGTGTGCAGTATACGGATTGGAATCCATGTTGATGGCTACAAGAACTCTCTGATCGCCGCAGTTTCTCTCGAAGATGCACTGCTTGTTGGTAAGAACAATAGACTTCATGCCGCCGTAATTAAGGGCTTTAGTGGAAGTCTTTGCTGCTGCAAGACGGCTGATGTGATCTGCAAGATCATTCCAGACCGGCTCATCAAAGCATGCACGAAGCGCGGGATCGCCTTCTTCTTTTCGAGCCTGTGCTCCCCACTCAGAGCCGTAATATACACAAGGGATACCGGGCATGCCGAATACCATGGTGTAAACGCAAGGCAGAAGCTCGGGATCGTTGATGATGGAAGCAATACGTGTTACATCGTGATTGTCTGCGAAAGACAGCAGATGCGATCCGCGGGCAACAGTCCAGTCCTCAGGTCCGAACATGCGCAGGAGCGAGTGAATGATCTCGAACATGTTGCCTGAATTGAATGCAGAATGGATTCCTTTATAGCACTGATAGTTGGTAAGAGAATGCAGGTGCATCTCATTAAGCATTCTGCCGTATTCGCCGTGAAGAACCTCGCCCAAGAGGAAGAACTCAGCCTTCTTCCCGTCCGTGAACTCACGCAGGCGGCGCAGGAACTCGTGATCAAGGCAGTATGCAACATCAAGACGCAGACCGTCAATATCAAAGAAATCGATCCAGTAGTTAACCTTATCGAGGATGTGATCTACGACAGCGGGATTACGAAGATTAAGCTTTACGAGGTCGTAGTTACCTTCCCAGCCTTCATACCAGAAGCCGTCGTTATAGTTGGAGTTACCATCGAAAGACAAATGAAACCAATCCTTATAAGGTGAATCCCACTTTTTCTCCTGAACGTCTCTGAAAGCCCAGAAGCCTCTTCCTACATGATTAAATACACCGTCCAAAACAACCTTGATACCAGCTTCATGTAAGGCATCTACTACATTCTTAAAGTCGTCGTTGGTGCCCAGACGCGTATCGATAAGTCCGTAATCACGTGTGTTATATCCGTGTGTATCAGATTCGAACACAGGTGAGAAATAGATGGCATTACAGCCGAGTTTCTTAATATGAGGTATCCAGTCAAGAACCTTCAGGATACGCGACTCGGGCACACCGTCATTCTCGAACGGAGCTCCGCAGAATCCCAAAGGATAGATCTGATAAAATACCGATTCTTCAAACCACATTTACTTAAGTTTCCTTTCTATACTCTCGATAACGATCTCAAGAGCTTTTATTCTTGCATATTTTTTGTCATTGGACTCGAGAACATACCACGGGGCAAATGTTGTCGAAGTCTTCTTGATCATCTCATCTATGGCGGACTCATAAAGATCCCATTTCTCACGGTTTCTCCAGTCCTCATCAGTTATCTTCCACTGCTTCTCGGGAGTATTCTGGCGTTCCGTGAATCTTGCAAGCTGGGTGTCCTTGTCTATCTGTACCCAGAATTTGATCACAACAGCACCCCAGTCAACGAGTTCTTTCTCGAACTCATTGATCTCGTTATAGGCTCTCTTCCAGTCATTATCGGTGCAGAAGCCTTCTATCCTCTCGACCATTACCCTTCCGTACCATGTACGGTCGAATATCGCGATATGTCCGTCCTTGGGAAGTCTCGTCCAGAATCTCCAAAGGAAGTGTCTTGCCTTCTCATGAGGCTCAGGACTTGCTATTGGGTGAACTTCATATCCTCTCGGATCGAGAGCCGCAGCAATTCGCTTGATATTTCCGCCTTTACCTGCCGCATCCCAGCCTTCATATGCGATTATTACCGGGATCTTCTTACGGTAAAGCTCATAATGAAGCTCATGAAGCCTATTCTGCAAATCATCCAGCTTCTTCTCATACTCTTCGTCAGTTATGGTCTTATCATCAAGGCTGATGGACGACAGCTTGGAAGTCTTATTAAGATCGAATGTGTTCTGCAGCACAGGGAAACTGATGCTCGAATTGGAGAAAGCAGTCTCGAGGGCTTCATTAATTACATCCAAAGCCTGAAGTGCAGCCCAATTCTCGGAAGAACCGTCGATTATATGCCAAGGAGCATAAGTAGAATTAGTTTCCTTAATGAACTCGCCGAAATCCTCAAGACGCTCGTCATAATGCTTATTCTGGTTAAGATCATTCTCGCTTATACGCCATCTTGTATTCTTATCCGCAAGAAGATCCTTAATCCTCTTCTTCTGTTCTTTCTTGGAGATGTGTACAAAGAGCTTTATTACAAGATATCCGTCTTCGACAAGCTGTCTTTCAAAGCACTTGATGCTCTTAAGGTGCGCGGTACACTCTGCTTCCTTACCTTCCGCCTTATAAGTGGTAAGTTCGCTCATCCAGGCTCCGTCCCAGATGCTGATCTGTCCCTGCTCGGGAATAAGATCGTAATATCGCTTAACAAAAGGATAACGCTTCTGTTCGGGCGTTCTCTTATCGATATTAAAAACTTTGAAGAATCTCGGATCGATATTCTTGATGATATTGGAAATCAGCGTACCTTTGCCCGCCGTTCCCCATCCTTCAATAATGATAAGGACAGGAAGCTTCTTGTCTTTTATGATCATCTGCTTGGCAAATAATTCGTCTCTTCTGACTCGAAGGTGCTCTTTAAGCTCATTCTTATCAGGCTTATGCGGCAGTTTGAAATCAGTCGTCATTACGAAGGTCTCGCTTTCTTTGATTCTATAAGCCCGCTAAGACTCATTATCAGTATAATCAAAAATGCGCCCGCTCCCGCCGCAGAATTTAAATTTCTTGTTAAATCTGAATACGGATGGGCAAATCTTCCGAGCAGCGCATTGATAAGAATAAGCAGTGAAACCACTGATTTTACTGTATCTATCTTCCTTAACGAGATGGTTGTGAACGATTGGCTGATCCTTGCCTGGATCATATTCTTAACCGATAAACCGACCCTTATAAGCACATATGCGGCGGTTACAAAAATCGTATATCCGGGATAATCCTTAACAAAGTAGTTAATGTGGAAGAATATCAGTGCTATACCGAATACGATATCAAATATAAGAAGTCTTATGCTGAACAGCCTGTAATTATTGGCAGAATTATATCCCGGGTTCTTGGAGATCAGAGACATACTCCCCCGGGATAATACTGATATTTTCATGAATATGGTAATTGTATAGAAAACCGTCATAGTCCCGAGCCACAAAGAACGGCTCCAAATAGCAGCGATACCTGTGACCGCGGCGAACAGGATACTTCCTATTATTGAAGGAACGGAAAGAAGGACAGTCTTGCTTCTATAATCCATATCAGTTTCTCATGCTGTGGATCGGAGCCGGAATCCTTCCTCCTCTGTTAATAAAATCAGCACAAGAAGCCTTATTAACTTCCATGATAGGTGCATATCCGAGCAGACCGCCGAACTCTACCTTGTCACCTACGCCCTTACCGGGAACAGGAATGAGTCTTACTGCCGTGGTCTTATTGTTAAACGTACCGAGAGCCATCTCGTCAGCAATGATGCCGGATATAGTCTCTGCTGTTGTATCACCAGGGATAGCGATCATATCAAGTCCTACAGAACATACGCATGTCATAGCCTCGAGCTTCTCAAGACGGAGTCCTCCGCTTGCAGCTGCTGCGATCATACCTTCATCCTCTGAAACAGGTATGAATGCGCCTGAAAGACCGCCCACGTAAGAAGAAGCCATGATACCGCCCTTCTTGACCGCATCATTAAGCATGGCAAGTGCAGCCGTCGTACCCCATGTACCGCACTCCTCGAGACCAAACTCCTCAAGGAGTCTTGCAACGGAGTCACCGACAGCAGGAGTAGGAGCCAAAGAAAGATCGATGATTCCGAACGGGACATGAAGTCTCTCGGAGGCTTCTCTTGCAACCAGCTCACCTACTCTAGTGATCTTAAATGCAGCCTTCTTGATAGTCTCTGCTACAGTACCGAGATCGGCACCTCTTACAGACTCAAGGGCATGCTTAACAACGCCGGGACCTGAAATGCCGACATTGATTACGCACTCCGGCTCACCTGGACCTAAGAAAGCTCCGGCCATGAACGGGTTATCTTCGGGAGCATTCGCGAAAACAACGAGCTTCGCGCAGCCCAAAGCATCTCTGTCAGCCGTAAGTTCGGCTGTCTTCTTTATAATGCGTCCCATGTCGCCAACGGCATCCATATTGATACCGGTTCTTGTGGAAGCAAGATTGATGGAAGAGCAGACAAAGTCCGTGGAAGCCAGAGCCTCAGGGATAGAGTTAATGAGCTTCATGTCAGAATTGGTGTACCCCTTCTGAACGAGAGCCGAGAAACCGCCTACGAAGTTAACTCCGCAAGCTTTAGCTGCTTTATCGAGCGTCTTCGCGAAAGGCGTGTAATCTGATGTATTACAAGCTGCGGCAACAATAGCGATAGGTGTAACGGATATTCTCTTGTGAATGATCGGTACGCCGTATTTCTTACTTATAGCCTCACCTGTGGCAACAAGGTCATGAGCATATCTTACGATCTTGTCATAGATCTTATCGCAGCATTCATCTACCGATGAAGCAGCACAGTCCATGAGTGAGATACCCATTGTAATTGTTCTGATGTCCAAGTGCTGCTCTTTGAACATCTTCATCGTTTCTAATATTTCGTAATCAGTGATCATATTCTGTGCATCCTGTCAAAGAGATCTGTATGCTGGATTGTGATGGTAACTTCGAGTTCTTCGCCCAGAGCATTGAGCTTCTCGACAATATCGGAATTCTCAATAACATTATCTTTAAGATCTACCATCATGATCATGGTGAAGATACCGTCAAGGATAGTCTGAGAGATATCTTTGATGTTGATGTCATTCTGTGAAAGTAAAGTAGCTACGCCTGCGATAATGCCTACACGGTCCTTACCGATGACCGAGATAACGGCTGTATTCTTATTGGATTCCATAATATAACTCTCCCGGAATTAATTATCAGAGTTATAATAGCATACTTTCAGCAAGCCGATTAGCACATTTTATGCCGTCTACGGCACTGCTCATTATGCCTCCTGCATAGCCTGCGCCCTCGCCTGCTGGATAAATCCCGTCAACACTGATACTTTGAAATGAATCTTTGTCTCTCGGTATCCTGACGGGTGAAGACGATCTGGTCTCAACTGCTGTCAAAATAGCAGATTCCGAGTCAAAACCTTTAATTTTTCTGCCCATTAATGCTATGCCTTCGATCAAAGTATCGATCATATAACCGGGTAAGAGTTCTCTGAAGTCGCACGGTACAACGCCGGGGCTGTAAGTCGGTCTGACTGAGGTATATGAAGAGCCGCAGCTGCCTTTTCGCAGGTCACCGTAAGTCATAAAAGGTGCTTTAGCGGTGCTTCCCGCAAGCTTAAACGCATTCATCTCGAGCATATCCTGGAAGATCATGCCGTAAAGCGGGTCATCTGACTCGTAAGCAGGATTGAACGGTATAAGCAGAGCAGCATTGGAATTAAAGCCGTCACGACCTCTGTAACTCATGCCGTTTGTACATACGGCATTCGCGAAAGAAGCAGAAGGAACAACTTCTCCTCCGGGACACATACAGAATGTATAGAGCTTATTGCCCGTACCTGTATCTACTGCAAGCTTATAATTGGCGGCAAAGATATTCTTATAAAGCGCAGTATCGAAGCCGTACATAGCTTTATCAATATCTGCCCTTAAGTGTTCGATACGGACACCTATCGAGAAAGGCTTTGATGTTATACCGAGAAGATTGCAGTTAGCTCTTACAAAGTCTCTGCTGCTGTTTCCGATCGCAAGTATCAGTTTATCGGTCGGATAGTATCCTTTATCGGTCGTAATTCCTTCTAATCTTGCCGGTCTCGCATAATTATGAAGATTGATTTCCTTCAGTTCTTCTTCGAAATGCACTTCACCGCCAAGCGCACGGATCTGCTCTCTTATTCCCTTTACTACATTTACAAGGTTATCCGTTCCTACGTGAGGATGCGAATCATACCTGATATCTTCGGGCGCGCCGTGCTTTATGAAGACATCGTAGATATAGTCTTTATACTCGGAAGCAACTCCTGTATTAAGCTTACCGTCGGAATATGTACCGGCACCGCCCTCTCCGAACTGTATGTTCGATGAAGGATCTATAACTCCTCTTTCTTTATAAGCAGCTACATCTTTATTACGGCTGTCTACATCTTTACCCTTCTCAATGATAATAGGCTTAAGGCCGTATTGAGCAAGTACTAACCCGGCGAACATACCCGCAGGACCGAAGCCGATGATTACAGGTCTTTGAGAAGTATTAACAGCCTTATCTCTGTGAATAAGTACAGGTACAGACGAATCAGAAGACGGTTCGTCAGTTACCCTGTAGCAGATCTTTACATTGGGCTTCTTTCTCGCATCAATATAAGATCTTATAATTCTCAGTCTGTCTTTAGATATATCTGAGCTTTGGGACAAAACAGCAAATATATCATCGGCATTACCGATCTGCTCAGGCTTGTAGGACAGTTCTTTGATCACTTTATTCAACCTCGAAAGTATCGACAATGTTGTCTGCGACTGTCAAAGCGGAACTCCATGCCCAATGAAGATTAAATCCTCCGCAAATGCCATCTACATTCACAGCTTCACCGCACACGTACAGACCTCTTGAATTGATCATCTCAAGTCCGCGTGTAAGACTCGATAACTTAACACCGCCCGATGTAACCTGTGCATTGTCGAAGCCGAGACTGCCTGCAAGTGAGATCCTGAAGTTGCCGATGTTATATGCGATGTTGTCAGCCGTTCCGTCGGATCTTGCTATAACACATTCGGCTATCGGTTTCTTAAGAAGTCCGGATAATGCATCAGCAGGTGTTCTGTCCGGGAATGCCGCAAGTAATCCGGATACACAGTTTTTCTTGGCTTCATAATCCATTGAAGGAATCAGATCAACATATAATGAATCGATCTTCTTACCTGAAGATACTGCCCTGTTATAGTATCCCGACAGCTGCATTATACAGATGCCGGATACACCGTAATCAGTAAACAGCAGCTCTCCCTTTTCGACGCGACCGCACATAGTTACCGTACACTCCTGGCGAAGTCCCGAAAGCTTCTTTAAGTCCTTGTCAGAACTCTTAAGCGGAACCAGAGAAGGCAGAAGCTTCTCGAAGCTGTCATTACCGGCATACGAACGGATGGCAGGATATAGTGAGCCGTTGCTGCCGGAATCCGGCAAGGATACGCCGCCGCATGCGAATACAACGACATGTCCTGTAAATGTGCCGTTAACTTTATAATCCATACCGTCTTTAACGACTGAAGTTACTTCGGTATCATAAACGAATTCCGTTTTGCTGCACGCATTAACAAGAGCATCGTTCACGGTCTTGCTCTGGTATGTGATGGGATACGCGAGCTCGCCCTTGAAAGCAGGTATAACACCCAACTTCTTCTCGAAAAGCTTTATTATGATGTCTGAAGTATAAACACCCAGAATACTTTGAAGCTTATCTATATCATCCGTGTTATAGCAGTCCGAAGATATTGAAAGATTGGTGAAATTACAACGACCGTTTCCGGTGGCAAGAAGTTTACGACCCGGTTTATTGTTCTTCTCGATAATAAGTACCTTAAGCGAAGGTTCTTTCATATTAATAGCGGCGGCGCACATCAGACCGGATGCACCGCCGCCGATAATGATCACATCATAATTATTGTTGTTACTGCTCATCAGAAGAATCGAGAAGCCTTAAAGCTCTTACATATTTACTCGCATTATAAGGAACAGCACTTGTGTTATCGACAATAAACTGTGCCATATCCTTAAGATCAACTACATCTCCGGATTCAAGTTCGATCTCAAGTTCACATATGTCCTCATGCTTTCCGCCCGCACTAATCGTTCCGGTATCGAAACATGCTTCCATCATAGAATCACCAAATCCGAATGTATATGTGGTTCTTTCACAGTAAGTGGAACAAAGACAAACAAGATCATCACTCTTTATATCACCAAGAGCTTCATCAAGTATCTCCTGAGGATCGTCATCACCCTGACAGGCCTTGAGTCTGAATTCATCAACATCAAACTCAGATGAATCGGAATCCACATTCCATTCATATCTTTGATGAAGACCGTTAACTACCGAACCGCCGTACTTTACAGTGTGTTCATAGCGGCTTCCTTCGGAATCTTCATAGAGTCTGACTCTTATGGAAGTACCTTTCTTAAAGAGAACCCTGTCCTTCGTATCATAGTAATTGTTTGTAAGTCTTACGGGCTCCTTATCACCTACATCGAGACAGTAATCTGCAAACCAGTCAGATTTAATGATCCCCATCAGTTCTTCTTTGCTTTTAAAAGCAAGTTTTATTTCAGTTTCCATACATCCTCTAGATTAATAATCAACCGTATGAACGCCGCCGGTGGAAACGACAACAAGACGGTTATTGCCCGTAAACCCTATCCTAATTATATCCTCATCCACCGATATATCTGAAATTACATTTCCTGTTGAATCAAATACAAGAATTCTGTCATCAATAGACAAAGCATAATAATCCTCGTTGGAAGCAATGGCATTAACATCAGAACCGACTTCAGAATCGTAGATTGTTTCTCCTGAAGAGCTTAAGATCTTCAGTTTATTGAGCTGATTTACACCGTCTGAATAAACCGTAAAGATAACATCATCAACGATCCTGACGTAATTAATGGTACCGAAGCTGTCGTTAAGAGGTACCAGCGTATCGTTAGTTACGGTATAGATTCTGTCAGCACAGAAAGCATACAAGGAAGAACCTATATAAGCCGTATAAGAAAGAATCGTTGTATCATCAATCGAATATACGGCATAATCAGCAGCGGATATCGAATCATTATCGTAATCCAGACTGAAAACTCTTACATATGGCTTATATACGGCACCGGTTGTATTAAGAGTGGAAAGTGCAAAATACTGTTCATCATCAGAAAATGCAGCACATATCGGATAACCGGAATTATAGGAAGACCATCTGGATATCTGAGATCCTTCACTGTTATAAAGAATAACCTCGCCGTAAGCCTCAGTACTGTCAGTTATGATCGCACAAAGACCGGAATCAGAAAGCATCGCTGACTGAATCTTATTCTCAGTCGGTTTCTCATAGATAACATGTTCTGTATCCATCACAACAAAACCGTATCCGTCATTATCAAAAACAACGCAGTTATCATTTCTGATATAGCACTGCGGATTATTATAAGAAACAGAAGTGCTGAACACCTCATTACCGGACAAAGTAAGATAGGCTACTCGTTCTTTTGTTACTTTAAGAACGCCTTCACCGAAAGCATACAGTTTCTGTGCTTCAGCGTATTCGCACGAAAAGCCTGTCTGTCCTGATAATCTGATGAAACGTTCCGCACCGCGGCTGTCCTCTTCACTCTTGGATACAAGCACCAAAAGAACAACGGCAATGATAAGCAGACCGACAAAACCTATTACGGTAAACTTAAGTTTAGTATCTATACTGCTTGTCTTACCGTCTTTACTCATATTGATCAGGCTGCCTCAGGATCCGGTATGTCATAGATTCCGGCTATAGCATTATCAATTGCTTCTCTTGCAAGCTCGTATGCAGTCCATGCACCGTAATAATAGGTGTTTGTACCGCTGTCATTGAACAACTCGCTTGCAGGAACAACGAAATACGTGTACTCGCCGTTCAGGAATGCATAATAACTGTTATTGTCTCTCGGAACAAAAGACAATGTGTGAGTCTGATGATCGGTAGTTATAAATTCGAACTCAAGTTCAGGTTCGAATACCGGATCTGCATCAAGATCTACATCTGAAACAGATATCGTTATAAGTGATTCATATAGAATTGCTGCATAAGATCTTCCTTCTGACGTAAAGACCTTAGCGTCACGCATATTAAGAAGCGCGGTTGCATCATCAGCTGAGATAGAATCGTTAGTTGAGATCTCAAATGTAAACGATTCATCGCCGTAAGTACCGGTTATGCTGGACATCTCCGAAGCAGGATAATATACAAGATAACTGTCAAGCATCATCATAAGCTGTGTATCAATACCCGTTATCTGCATCTCGGAGATCTTAAAATAGCCGTCGACCACATTACTTGTACCGTAATAATATCCGTTGATCAAGGCTGACAGATTAAGAGTGACTACACGTCCGTCATTGAGGTTAAATGTAAACTCATATGCCGGTGAATCTAGTCCGTAATCTGCAAGCATATCATCAGGAATATCAATAAACGAAGTAATCTCTAGGTTAACTATGCTGTCGACAAATGTTGTGAAATAAGGACTTCCCTCGATATTAAACGGTGAGATAACAATAAACTCGGGATCACCTGTATCGAGCAGTGTACATGAAATAAACAGATCGATATTATCGGAAGCACGCTTAAACTCGAACGTAGACAGTGAAGCATAATCAATGCCCAGACCTGCTGACTCAAGGAAATCAATAAGCTGGAATCCGCAATAAGTATACTTGGCAGAAACCACCGTGTATACATTAGGATCTCCTTCAACCATGAAATAACAGTCGGATCCGTTAGCAGTCTTATTACCGATAAATATTCTGCTGACAGTGCCGTCAAACTGTGTAATTATGATCGTATAAGAAGGATTATCCAGTCCGTATTCAGCCAGGTTCAATTCACTGCTGTCACCGATAAGACCGTCGGACATAAAATTAGACAGGATATACACCCACGAAGAAATCGAATTATTACTTAAAGGAACATCCGAAGAGTACTTATCCATCAAAGTCCATGAAGTATTGCCGACATCATCTATCGAACCCTGGAATCCTATTCCGGTTCCATCCTGTCTTACTACTTCAATTGATGAAATAAGTGAATTCTCGATTGTAATAACATTCTCGGAAGAATTTCCGGTTTCTTCCGTTGAAGATCCGTTACTGTTGGAGATAACCACAACAATGGCAACTGCTACAAGCACTACCATTATTATGAAAGGTATCAACAGACTCTTTATTGATTTCATTTTCTTACAGATTCTTTCTCTTGTTATAAACTACTACGCCGGCTACAACGAAAGCCAAAGGAATGATGGCAACAAGTACAAAAGTAAGTATTGTAACCGTGTTGCTGTTAACCTTGGTTGTGTCGATAGAATAATCGGAAAGTGCCTTTCCTTCTACAAACACACTGTCATCAGCAGCAAGCATATTTCTGATTGTATTTCTGATGAATACAACATTCGCATCATTAAAACCGAATGCACTGATATAGTCATCGGAAGTAAAAGTCAGAGTACCGAATACATAAACATCAGGCGGAGTGGGGGTACCTGTGAATGTGGAATACATACCGATATTGAACTTGCCGGTCTGCGCACTCTGAATGATATTACCTGTAGTCTGATCGTATATACCGATACTTGCATTAGATGATGTGGATACAATCGGTGAAATATTAATATACGAATAAGGTGTATCAGCATCCGTGATCGGTCTTGCGTAAGAATTACGAAGCGAGGTATTACCGCCAGCCATATCAACATAATCAGATGCAACATCGAGCAAAGTGTTATAAGGATCGCTGTTGATCTGATATGCAGGTGTATTCTCAACTACGAGAGAATTACCGATACTTATATTATAGTTTGCCAAAAGAGTATTAAGCTTAGGGAAAGACTCAGTAACATTGGTGTTGTAATAATTTACCGCAACAATGATCTTACCGCCTCCGGACAGATAACTCTTAATTGACTCTATCATGCTGTCAGTAATATCCGAATTGATTCCGTTCAATATAAGAAGATCACAATCATTAGGAACAGTAAAAGAATCACTTGCCATGATATCCTCACTGTCGATTCCCATAGATGCGAGCATATTGGTCAGCTGCTCATGAGATCCCTCACCCAATCCTCTTACGAAGTAAGCTTTATAAGAATATCCCTGTGTAAGATTAACGATAGCACTGGTAAACTTCTGCTCAACTATATTTGAAGTAGGCAGATAGTATCCGTACTGAAGATACTCTGCATCATATGTAAAACAGTCTACTGGATTGATCTGAATGATATTACCGTTGCAGCTTACAACATAACCTGTGGCATTAGCCAGATCATATACACCTTGAGGATCGAGCTCTGCAATGATTGAAGGATACTTCTTGGGATCGATGTATTCCACCGTAACCTTTCCCTCGGAAACAGATACATAATCATCGAGAAGCGGAACTACATACTCATAAGGTGTGTCACGAAGATTGGTAGGTCTTTCCGTTAAGCCGACGATTCTGATATGTGTATCGGCAGGAAGTGAACGCAGATAATTGATGGTAACCTCAGATACTGAATTCTGTCCTGTCGCAGTCATATCATATGTCAGATAATCATCAATACTTGTATTGTTGATCTTAAGACTGAAGATGATATTAATTGAAATTACAATAACAAGGAGAATAACAAATGAGCTTATAGAGAACAGCTTAAGCTTTCCGGCTCTGACATCAGTCTGAACCTTCTTCTCCTTCTTGTCATTCTCTTTTTTTATACCTGCATTGGCAGGCTTGTTGTTCTTTGAACTGTCTTTACCCATTTTATTAACCTCTGCTTAATTCTGTGACCAACGTTTCTTCTCAAGGATCCTGTAAGTTAAGAACAGGAAAACAAGAGCCATAGACAGACAGAAAACCAGCGGAGCTACTGAGAAGACTCCGTATCTGAAATCCTGTGTCTTGGTAAAAGGGCTTAACCATGTAATAGCCGCTGCTACATTATTGCAGGCATTGTTGACCTTCTCAGGCTCAAGCGCAAACATTGATAAAGAAAGCAGCGATGACAAAGCTGAAGAAGCAAGAGTACTGATAGTCTGAAGCAACTGAATTACAAGAATAATTACAAAACTGATGATTGCAGAGATAATCTGCGTGTCAGTCAAAGCAGAAGCCAGAATACCGATCGAAGTAAACAGAATCGCAAGACAGAAGTAAACAATTACAGAACCCCAGGATCCTGTGTTTACAACGCCTCCGGAAGCTGCTGTTATGATCATATGCAGAAATACGTTTGAGAAAAGAATTACGATCAGAGTCATAGCGGCAAAGAACTTGCCGAGAACGACTTCGAACATGGATACCGGGTTCGTATAGAAAAGAACTTCGGTGCCCCTCTTCTTATCTTCCGAGAAAAGTCCCATTGTTATAACCGGTACGATGATAACAAAGAAGGAACAAAGTGACATGATCTCTGATGAGATGTTAACAGATCCGTCACCATATTGATTGATGAATACAAAACCGGAAAGGAATGAGAACAGAGCCAAAGCTATGTATCCCACCGGCGATCTGAAATATGAAGCTAATTCTCTTTTATAAACAGCTGACATATAAACTTAAAAACCTCCGTAATCAGGCAGATGTGATCGACAGGAAGATCTCTTCGAGAGAAGGATCAAGCGATCTGAATTCAAGAATCGGCCATCCGCCCTTGCTCATGGCATAGAAGATCGATGCTCTGACATCATTCTTGGAATCACTTACTGCAGTGATCTCGATCTGATGCATGGATACATCATCATTGGATACAACAGAGACAGCGTTAGATACGCCGGGGATTGCCCTGATGGCATTTGTAACTTCTTTAACCGGTCCCTTGAATGAAAGCGAGAGTTTTGTGGAACCGCTCAGCTTAGTCGACAGATCCGTTATGGTGTCGATAGCTGCAACTTTACCGTGGTTGATAATAACAACCCTGTCACAAACCGCCTGAATCTCAGACAGAATATGTGAGCTTAAGATTACCGTATGATCGGCAGCAAGTTTTCTGATAAGCTTTCTGATCTCAAGGATCTGATTCGGGTCGAGACCTACCGTAGGCTCATCAAGGATCAATATATCGGGATTACCTACAAGAGCCTGCGCGATACCTACTCTCTGCTTATAACCCTTAGAAAGGTTGCCGATAAGTCTGTCTGCCATATCAACGAGCTTGATCATGGAAAGGATCGAAGCAAGCTGCTCTTTCCTGTCCTTCTTCGGAACCTTCTTAAGATCACAGATGAAGTTAAGATACTCAAGTACCGTCATATCGAAATACAGCGGCGGCTGCTCGGGCAGATAGCCGATGCATTTCTTGGCTTCTTCGGGTTCTTCGAGAATATCATGTCCGTTAACCTTAACAGAACCTGAAGTTGAAGAAAGATAACCTGTGATGATATTCATCGTAGTTGATTTGCCGGCGCCGTTAGGTCCGAGGAAACCAAGGACTTCGCCGTCATTAACTGTGAAAGAAATACCGTTGACCGCTTTGATATCGCCGTATCTCTTCACCAGATTGTTAATCTCAATCATAAAGTGCCTCCTGAAAATTGCACATCAGCGAATATTATAATATAAATATACTTAAATGCGAAATCTTATTTCACAGACAAAAACGCCCGAAGAACCATCCCTGTAACCGAACACAAGAAGTCCTTCTTCACTTTCGACACTGTAAATATCAACTTTCTGTCCGCATTTAACTTCGGAAATGTAATTTATGTTGATATCACACACTTGGTGAACATCGAATCCCGCTTTAAACAAAGCATCGTATACCCACGCAAGATATCTGGTGTTATTGACATGATGATTGTGATCAAGTTCGGTATAATCCGCATACTTGGTGATCAAAGGCTTAAGGTCCTGACTTAACGCGGGAATCTTAAGTTTGGGACACGTCTGACCCAGAGCCAATCTGTCAGACTGAACAACATCCTGCGGGAGTGTCTCAAGTTTTGACGGGAAAACAGGTCTGTGTGTCGATTTCTCGGCAAGTATCCATACGGAAGATGCTCTGCCCAAGATCACCCCGTTCTTATCGTAAATCTCATACTCTCTGTCAAAGAAAAGCTTCTTGTTGCCGCAAGACCATGTGCTTATGGTAAATTCCTCTTTCCACGAAGGAAGTCTGTCTATCCTGATCCTGCACCTCAAAATGATCCAGCAGCAGTCATATTCACCGATAGCCTCTCTTCCCCATCCCGTATCTGCCGCACCTTTATCGGCAGTTTCCTGAAGATCGGCCAACAATACATGCGGAGCAAGACAACTGTCCGTTCCGCAGTCAGTACTCTTGGTATAAAAAGTGAGTTCAGAATGATCAGACATCAACCCGCTGTGTGCCTCTCGGATTAAACCTTCTGAAGATCGGATACATCTCAGGGTCATACTCGAACACGAGATTGTATCTTACGCCTTCCTGGGTAATACAGACGTACCAGATATCATCAGAGATCTCATATTCCTGCTTGGATGTACAGTTAAGGGTAAATTCGGCCTTCTCAATATCATCTTTAAATCTGTCCGAAGTAACCGAACCGATATATTCGGTATCCCTGATAGAGCAGGATGCAAGGAGCTCTTTCTTCTTAAGATTAATAATCTTGGAAGCTTCAAAGATCTCATTGGTTACCGATATCTCATACTCGATATTGAATGACTTGATCAACCTGTAAACCAGATAGCACAAGCCGAATGAAGCCATACCGGTAAAATAGATTATGTTCCATCCGAATAAGATCGGAATTCCGTTAAGAAAAACCAAAAATATAACAAGAGCGGTTATCAGAACAACAGGAAAGATCTTTCTTTTCTTTCCCATATCTCTCTTAACGGTCTTCTCACAATAAAGATCTTCCATAAATCTCCTTACATCAGCAAAGCGGCCATGCTTAACGCATGACCGCTTAATTATACGATATTACAACTCTTTATCAATACATCGGGGCTGCGGGAGCTGCAGGCTCCGGCTCAGGTATATCAATAACAAGTGCTTCAGTTGTAAGAAGTGTTGCAGATACAGAAGCTGCATTCTGCAGAGCGGATCTTGTAACCTTAGCAGGATCAACGATACCGGCCTCGTACATGTCAACATACTTGTTATTAAGAGCATCGAATCCGACACCATTCTCGGAATTCTTGATCTTCTCAGCGATTACGCTTCCGTCGAGTCCTGCATTAGCAGCGATCTGACGAACAGGCTCCTCAAGAGCTCTCATTACGATGGAGACACCTGTCTTAACATCGCCCTCTGAAGAATCAAGAAGAGCTCTTACAGCAGGGATAGCATTGATGTAAGCTGTTCCGCCGCCGGGAACGATACCCTCTTCAACAGCAGCCTTTGTAGCATTAAGAGCATCTTCGATACGGAGCTTCTTCTCCTTCATCTCAGTCTCTGTTGCAGCACCAACCTTGATAACAGCTACGCCGCCTGCAAGCTTTGCAAGTCTCTCCTGAAGCTTCTCTTTGTCAAAGTCAGATGTTGTCTCCTCGATAGCCTTTCTGATCTGATCAGCTCTTCCCTTGATCTCATCCTTGGAGCCAGCACCGTCAACGATGATAGTGTTCTCCTTGGTAACCTTAACCTGATGTGCAGTACCGAGCTGCTCAAGAGTTGTGTCCTTAAGCTCGAGACCGAGATCAGAAGTGATAACCGTACCGCCTGTAAGGATAGCGATATCCTGGAGCATTTCCTTCCTTCTGTCACCGTAACCGGGAGCCTTAACTGCGATACATGTGAATGTTCCACGCAGCTTGTTGAGTATCAATGTTGTGATTGCATCACCCTCAACATCCTCAGCGATGATAAGGAGCTTCTTGCCGGACTGGGCGATGGGCTCGAGAACGGGAAGGATGTCCTGAATGTTAGAGATCTTCTTATCTGTGATAAGGATGTAAGGATCATCAAGAACAGCTTCCATCTTATCTGTATCTGTAACCATGTAAGGTGAGATATAACCCTTATCGAACTGCATACCCTCAACTACATCAAGCTCGGTCTTCATGGACTTGGACTCTTCAACAGTGATAACACCGTCAGAAGAAACCTTCTCCATAGCCTCGCAGATAAGCTGGCCGATCTCATCATCACCTGCGGAGATAGCACCTACACGTGCGATATCCTTGGAGCCGTCAACCTTCTTGGCATTGTCGAGGATCTCCTTAACAGCTGTCTCAACCGCGGAAGAGATACCCTTTCTCAAGATGATGGGGTTAGCACCTGCAGCAACATTCTTCATTCCTTCTCTGATGATTGCCTGAGCAAGGAGTGTTGCAGTAGTTGTACCGTCACCTGCTACATCATTTGTCTTGGAAGCAACTTCCTTAAGAAGTTGGGCACCGGCATTCTCGCCTCTGTCCTCAAGCTCGATCTCCTTGGCGATAGTTACACCGTCATTAGTAATAAGAGGAGCACCGTACTTCTTATCGAGAACAACGTTTCTTCCCTTAGGTCCCAAAGTTACCTTAACGGTATTTGCAACCTTATCGACACCTCTTTCGAGTGCCTTTCTTGCATCCTCAGCATATTCAATGTTCTTAGCCATTTTCTTTATTCCTCCGGTTTCTATTACTCAACAATTGCAAGAATGTCTTCCTGACGTACGATGATGACTTCTTCTCCGTCAAGCTTAACTGTTGTTCCTGCATAATCACGGATGATGACCTTCTGGCCAACCGTTACTTCCATCTTGATCTCGTTACCGTCTATTACACCACCTGGACCTACGGCAATGATCTCGGCTACCTGAGGCTTCTCCTGAGCAGCTGATGCAAGAATGATGCCACTCTTGGTTGTCTCCTCTGCCTTGAGTTTCTTGATAACTACTTTATCTCCTAATGGTTTGATCGTCATATCAAACGCCTCCTTGTAATAAAAAATACTGTTAGCACTCTTATATACCGAGTGCCAACAGTACTAATAATAAGTCTCGTTCTAATATCTGTCAATAATGAATATCAAAAAAAGTCAAATCACTAGAAATTGCCTCAAATCAACATTACTTAAGCAGATCGTTAATATCGAGATCCGAAGGACAGCTGTCCAAAGAAGGTGATGAACTGATGTCAGGAACAGGGTCGAAATCTGTTGTCTCACCATAGAAGAACTCCTGAACATAAGGGATCATCGCATTCCAGTTAGGTCTGATACTCCATTCGTCACCATACATACCGGAATAGAAGCAACCTTCGATAGGAAGCTGCATATATTCGATACTGATATTGGATACCGAAGGAAGGAAATTGATCGCATAATCTTCAATGCTGTCATAAGGGATATTGGTGGTGATAGCACCAAGAATATCATCCATTGCAGCGAGCTTACCCGTTAATGAGAGATTAATAAACTGATCCATAAGTGATCTTAAGACTTCTACCTGTCTTTCAGATCTCTTATAGTCGGAATCGACCTTTCTTATTCTTGCATAAGCAACTGCCTGTCTTCCGTTAAGCCAGATATAACCGGTATTGGTTACGGCATCCTGAGATGCGGGAAGTCCCATGAGGTTATTAACTTCTGCAAGGTTCCAGTTAAGTCCGCCCTCTGAATTAAGCTCACTGGAAGAAACATCGCAGTAAACACCGCCTACAGCATCAATAATCTCAGCCATATGATAGAAATTAACATATGCCCATCCGTCGATATTGATTCTTAAAGTATCTTCAACAGTAGCGCAAAGAACATCCGGGCCGCCGCGGCTCATTGCAGCGTTGATCTTCATAGCATAAGAATAACCGGGAACATGAACATAACAGTCTCTTGCGATGGAGATGAGTCTGATCGTACCTGTTGTACTGTTAACGGACATTACCATAGTAACATCGGAAAGTCCGCCGGTACCTGTCTCATTGTAATTTCTGGATCTGCTGTCGATACCGATAAGCAGGAAATTATGAATATCATCGGCTGTATCGATGGGTTCATAATAAGTTGTCTGTCTAACGGCCTCGAGATCAACAGTATTACCCTGTTCATCAATCATTGTGGGTACTGCGTTAGTAACGAAAGTTACGTTATTAACAACCAACTGCTTCGCATACCAATAGACGAAGCCGCCCACACCAACTGCCAAACCGAGAAGAATTGCTACGACAGTAAGAATTATCTTACCTGCCTTGCCTTTCTTCTGAGGCGCTGCCGTTCCGTTACTTTGAGACTTACTTCTCATCTGATCCTCCTGCATCAATCCTGTAATCCGTTAGGATTCTTTTCCTGCCAATTCCAGCAGGAACTGCACATATCTTCAATATTTCTGGTAGCTTTGAAGCCGAGAAGCTTTTCCGCCTTTTCTGTTGATGCATAACATACCGGAAGATCGCCGGGACGTCTGGGACCGATTACGTGAGGGATAGCATGCCCGCATGCCTTCTCGAAAGCGGCAACAGCTTCCTTAACCGAAGTTCCCTTACCTGTACCGAGATTAAATACGTTGACACCGGCTTCGGTCTTATCAATAAATTGCAAGGCCTTTACGTGTCCGTCTGCAAGATCGCATACATGGATATAGTCTCTTAAACATGTTCCGTCAGGCGTATCATAATCGTCACCATGTATAGTCAGGCACTTAAGTGTGCCTACAGCAACTTTGGATATATAAGGGAAAAGATTATTGGGGATTCCCTGCGGATCCTCACCGATAAGTCCGCTCTCATGAGCACCTACGGGATTAAAGTATCTTAAAAGAACGACTTTCATCTCGGGGTCTGCATGTGCAATATCCCTAAGCATTTGCTCTATCATCCACTTGGTCCAACCATACGGATTGGTACACATTCCGAGAGGACTTTCCTCTGTAAAAGGTACATCTTCGCTCATTCCGTAAACAGTAGCCGATGAAGAGAATACAAGCTTCTTTACATTATGCTCTCTCATCAGCTCGATGACAGTAAGCATGCTGTTGATATTGTTGGAATAATACTCCAAAGGAATCTGTACTGATTCACCTACTGCTTTAAGTCCTGCGAAATGAATTACGCTGTCGATCTCATTCTCTTCAAATACGACAGACAAAGCCTCTTTATCGCAACAATCTACATTGTAGAACTTAAACCTCTTGCCGGTTATCGTCTCAAGACGGTTAAGCACTTCCCTTTTGCTGTTAACAAGATTATCGGCGATAACTACATCATAGCCGTTCTCATTAAGTGCAATGACTGTATGAGATCCGATAAAACCCATACCGCCGGTTACCAGAACAGTCTTCATATAGCCCCTCCTTAAAAACATTCAAGTGATTATACAAATAAAAAAGCCTTTTTTGAATAGTATATATATTAAAGTGTTTCATTCCTGTTACAAATGCAGATTACCCCTCGTTGTTCCTGTGCGACAACTGAACCTTCGGTTTGATTATCGGGATAGTTATCGTAAACCTGGCTCCCCCCTCAGGCTTATTTTCGGCAAGGATCGTACCCTCGTGTTCCTCTGCGATTGCCTTCGCGAGCGCGAGTCCGATTCCGTGCTTACCGTCACTGCCTTTCGCAAACCTGTCGAAAAGAGTTGGCAGAACCGCGTCATCAATACCGGGTCCGTCATCGCTTATTACAAACTGAATCTCGTTCCTGATCTTAAACACCGAGAAATCTACCATCTTCTGTGCATAACGGTTGCAGTTGGAGAAGATATTCTCCAGCATTCGTAAGATATCATTCTCGTTGGCACATATATAAGAGTCTTCCGCCCTTATATCAGTAACCAGTTCTTTACCGTCAAAAAGGAAATTACCGCGCACACGTGCGACTATATCTTCCGATAGTTCCTGGACATTAATGATAGTCTTCTTAACTGTATAGGATCCGCTTCTGGACATATCCATCTTGGATATGGACAGCAGATTCTCAACAAGCGTCGTCAATCTTGTAGTTTCCGAGATAATAACGTCTATAGCTCCGTTCTTCTGCTGATCGTCAAAGATATCGTATTTAAGACCTTCGGCATAACCCTGTATGGACATAAGCGGTGTTCTTAATTCATGAGATGCATTCTGGAAGAATGTCTTCTGCTCGATATCTGCCTGCTCAAGTTTATTGGCCATTATATTCATGTTGGCTCCGAGATTCGAAAGCTCACGGCTCATGATATGACCTTTGACCGGGGTAAAATCTCCTTTACCTACACGGGATGCGAACTTAGACAGCTTTCTGGTCGAGAAAAACAGCGGGAAAGCAAGAATGAGCGATATAACCGTAGATACAAGTACAGCTATTATAATTGCTCTGAATATAGCGACATTGATCGCAGTCGTGAAACTGTAATAAGAACTCGTATCTATGTATATCAGAAGATAATACTGATCGTATTCGGTCTCATCCTGAGCTTCGTAACTCGAATACTCAACATTAATGAATTTGTAGTACACAAGATTGTTGTCAACAAGCGTGCTTCTCGTATCGTTGGAGGACATGGTCTTATATCTTGCCATGTTCTCAACGATAGTACTAAGGTACATCTCCGCCCTGTTTCTGGACGATACCGAATAAGAAGCGGTCGGCCACAGTACGTTGTAACCTTCACCGGACACGTCATCTTCGAAAAGGACAATCGACGCTTCATTGGAAAGGTCGGATGAAGACACGATCGAATTAAGAAGATTGGTCCTTATCTGCTCCTCGTCACCCGATTCCGCAGTAAGTGAATTTCTGAAAGCCTCGGCGAATGACTGGCATGAATTAACGGCATTATTGATTCTGTTCTCACACTCATATGCAATATAGTTCTGCATAATGAAATTACTGGAGACCCAAATAAGGATTCCAGTGATAAGAGTAATAGATAAAAGCGAGATATAAATATGAACAAACAGAGGGAGCCGGAACGCCCTGTCTGACAGATCGTGTTTTGCCCTGTTTCTGCTCTGACCTATCATCAGCCGTCAGTCTGATCTGAATTCGTCGTCAGTCTGAATCCGTAACCCCAAACGGTTGATATCTTGGCATCGGAATCGGCGATCTTCTTACGAAGTCTCTTTACGGTATCATCAGCAACGCGCGTCTCTATCTCGGTCTCATATCCCCAGATCTTATCGAGAAGCTCAACTCTGGGAACAGCACGGTCGCTGTTGATCATGAGATATGTAAGCAAAGTATATTCATTCGGTGTAAGACTCAATTCTTTACCCTTAAGAGTAGCTGACTTGGTCTTTCTGTTAATAACAATATCGGCAAATGTCAGTTCCGAATCGGAAGCATCATTATTAATTGAGTTAACCGCCTCGAGTCTTGCAAAGATCGATTTAACCTTAGTTACTAACTTGATAGGGCTGAAAGGCTTCGTAAAATAATCATCACTTCCGAGATTCAATCCTTCGATATAATCCGCATCCGAATCTCTTGCTGTAAGCATGATGATCGGAACATTACTGATCTTTCTTATCTCGGTAAGAATAAAGAACCCGTCTCTTCCCGGCATCATTACATCAAGAATGATAAGGTCACAGGGATTGGTAATGAATTTCTTAAGAAGGTCATCACCTGTGGGAAATCCGTAGATTATATATCCTTCTCTTTCAAGAAATGATTTAAGCAGATTCCTGATATTATCGTCGTCATCTGCAATGTATATAACTTTATCCATATATCACCTTAATCAGAGTTTTAACCTAATTATTTTATAATAAAAAAGGATTAAAGTTAGTGAAATATTGAGGAAATAAAAAGACGGGCCGCAGAATGCCCGTCTTTCTTAAGGTGATTGCCAACTCATAACAAATTAACTAACTAAGGTAAAAAAGTCTCTTTATTATTTTGCAACATCAGTTGCTCGAGTTTCACGGATGATATTAACCTTGATCTGACCCGGATAATCCAACTCATCTTCGATCTTCTTACAGATCTGTCTTGCCTTCAGGATCATCTCCTCATCGTTAACCTTCTCGGGTTCAACGATAACTCTGATCTCACGTCCTGCCTGGATAGCATAGCTCTTCTCGACACCGTCAAAGCTTGTAGCAATCTCTTCGAGCTTCTGGATTCTCTTGATGTATGTCTCAAGATTCTCTCTTCTTGCTCCGGGTCTTGCAGCAGATATAGCATCAGCTGCAGCTACAAGAACTGCTTCAGCAGTCTTGGCTTCGACATCGCCGTGATGAGCTTCAACGGCATTGCAGACATTATCTGATTCATGATACTTCCTGACGATATCATTACCGAGCTGTACATGTGTTCCTTCCTGTTCGAAGTCTACAGCTTTACCGATATCATGGAGTAATCCTGCTCTCTTTGCGAAATTCACATCAAGACCGAGTTCACCTGCCATCATACCTGCAAGGAAACTAACCTCGATGGAATGCTTGAGCACATTCTGACCGTAACTTGTACGATACTTGAGCTTACCCAAAAGCTTGATGATCTCGGGGTGAAGGTTCATGACGCCTGTCTCATAGGCTGCTCTCTCACCTTCCTGCTTGATCGTCTGGTTGATCTCTTTCCTTGCTTTGTTCGCCATCTCCTCGATCCTTGCCGGATGGATTCTTCCGTCGGATACGAGTTTCTCGATAGTGATCCTTGCCACTTCTCTTCTGATGGGATCAAAGGACGAGAGAATAACTGCCTCAGGAGTATCATCAATGATAAGGTCAACTCCTGTTATCGTCTCGATCGCACGGATATTTCTACCTTCACGACCGATAATACGACCCTTCATCTCGTCATTAGGAAGATTTACAACAGACACGGTAGCTTCCGATACATAATCAGATGCATATCTTTGGATGGATGTGACGATGATGTCTTTTGCAATCTTGTCAGCATCCTGCTTGGTCTTCTCCTCCATCTGCCTGAGCATAACAGCCATATCATGACTGTATTCTTTCTCCGCCGCATCAAGAACAAGGTTCTTGGCTTCGGCAATGGACAATCCTGAGATATTCTCGAGTTCATGCTCCTTACGGGCTTCGAGTTCCTTTGTCCTCTCGACATTCCTCTGAGCCTCCTGAAGCTTCTCTTCATACATAGCACGCTTGCTTTCTGCGATCTGAAGCTGCTTCTCGACATTGTCCTCTTTCTGCTCAAGCTTGTTTCTCTCTCTTGCAAGCTCCTGTCTCTTCTCCCTTACGTCGTGTTCAAGTTCGACTCGGGCTTTAGAGATCTCTTCCTTTGCCTGCAACAGGAGTTCTCGCTTGCGATTCTCCGCATCCTTCTGTGCTTCTGCTTCGATTTTTTCAGCTTCGGCCTTAGCCTTCTCCGAATCCTCAGCCAGTTGCTTCTGCTTGGCTGACAATCCGAGTTTATAGTACATATGCACACCGATAAAACCGATAAGGATACCGAGAACCAAGCCAATGATTAAATAAATAAACCACGGCATGTTGGTACTCACCTCCAATTATAAAGTTGTCAAAGAACATTTATAGACTATAATTAGCCATTAGCTATAATAAAAATAAAAAACACGGGTGTCAAGGACGATAAGATGCAATTTAACCACGTTGTAACAAGCACCGAAAGCGGCAGAACACTGAAATCCGTAATGAGTCACGAGCTTAACATGAGCTCGACTATGATCAAGCGAATCAAGTTATACGGCACTCTCGAAGTCAACGGCGAACACGCAACCGTAAAGCAAATTCTGTGCGCGGACGATGTCATCTTTGCCTCGTTCGACGATGATGTCGGAAAACTCATCTCTATAGACAACATTCCCATACTCTATGAGGATGAGTACTTTGCCGTTGTAAATAAACCGTCCGGTATGGTAACACACCCCGTTCACGGACACTTGGACGACTCTTTGCTGACTGCACTTAACCCGTCTGACAATCCCCTTCATCCCGTAATGAGACTGGACCGTGAGACATCAGGCCTTATGATCGTCGCCAAGACAGGACATATACACAAGCTTTTTACGGAACAGAAGATCAGAAAGATCTATAATGCTGCAGTATTCGGGCATTGGGATCCTCAGGAAGGAAGCATTGACTTTCCTATAAGGAGGCGACCTGGGTCAGTCATGATAAGAGACATATGCGATATCAACGACGAAGGCGCACACGAATGTCTCACTTTATATAAGACATTGGCTTATGATGAGGACCTTAATATCTCACTTATCGAATATGAACTTAAGACAGGAAGATGCCACCAAATAAGGGTTCATTCAACTAATTCCGGACACCCTCTTATCGGAGACGGACTTTACGGACCTTGTTCCGACGATAATCCTTCAGAAGCTTATCCTAAAGCAGAAGAGTTGGACAAAAGATGCGGAAGGCTTGCTTTACATGCCAAAAAGATCACTTTTATACATCCTGTCACAAAAGAAGAAATGACCTTCGAGAGTGATCTTCCAGAACAGATCCGGAATTTAAGTCCGAAGTTCCTCGATCATCTTACGGGCGAGCTCGTTTGATTCATTATCATCCTTACCTGAAAGCAGTCTGGATACTTCCTTTACCCTGTCTTCATCACTTAAAAGTGTGATATCGGTATGAGTGCTGATACCGTCCGTCTTCTTTTCGATAAGGAAACCTGCATCCGCGGCAGAAGCGAGCTGTGCAGTATGCGATACACACAGAACCTGATGCTCCTTTGAGATTGACCTCAATTTACTCGCGATAGCCAAAGAAGCTCTTCCCGACACTCCGGTATCAATCTCATCGAATATCAGCGTAGGCATGGTATCTGCAGATGACAGGATGTTCTTGATCGCGAGCATTATCCTGGAAGCTTCACCGCCGGAAGCGGTCGCGGCAAGATCCATGGGAGGCTGACCGGGATTGGCGGTAAACATGAATCTGACGTCATCAATACCGTTGATATTGAAGTAACGGTCCTTGGGACGCGTATCGAATCTTACCGAGAACGAACTTGAAGGCATCTCAAGATCTTTAAGCTCCGATGTGATCTCGGAAGACATTTTATCGGCGAGCTTTTTTCGTTCATCGGACAGTTGTCCTGCAATATCAAGAAGCTCGCTTTTTACCGTATTAAGTCTCTTCTTGAGTTCACTGGACTTAAGGCCCGCTTCCTCGATATCGGACAACTCCTTTTGAGCTTTATCCGCAAAATCATTAACTTCTTCAATAGTCTTTCCGTACTTGGATTCAAGCTCGAAGATCTTACTTAACCTGTCCGCGACCCTGTGTTCCTCATCTTCGCTGAACGCAGAATCGGAAGTCTTATCCTGAAAATCCGAGACAAATGCATCAAGATCCAGGCTTATACTTTCAAGTCTTGATACATATTCCGAGTAGGAATCATCCTTGGAAGCAAGTCTTGTTAATGTCCTTAAGGCTTCGCTTAATCTGCCTGACGGCGTAAGTCCCGAATTATCGGCGCCTGATGTGAGCTTATTGACATCATCGATCAGAGCCTTATCTCTTGCGAGATTAGACAATTCCTTCTTTCTTAACAGCAGGGTCTCATCTTCACCGGGTTTAATGTCCGCTTCTCTTATCTCTTTAAAAGCATAAGTAAGATACTCGATCCTTGAAGAAGATGATGATGCAAGCTTATTAACTTCAGCATATTCGGATGCTAAGTCCTTATACTCCTGAAGTTTATTTCTGTAAGACGACAATAATTCATCGATCTTCTTTCCGCCGTAAGAATCAAGCATTGTGATATGAAGAGCGGGATCGAACAGTCTCGAATTATCATTCTGTCCGTGGATATCGATCAGCTCCGAACTAATGCGTCTTAACTGACTTAAGACAACACCGGTCCCGTTAATACGCGCTGCGCTCTTGCCTTCTTCTTTAAATGTTCTGGAGATGATTATCTGTCCGTCTTCGATCGGAATACCGTATTCGTCCATCACAGGCTTTAAGCGTTTTTCCGTTAACGGCTCTAGTTCAAATACCGCTTCTACGGAAGCGCTGTCACAATCGTTTCTGATAAGATCCTTGGACGCTTTCTGACCGAAAATGAGTTCTATGGCATCGATAAGCAAAGACTTTCCCGCACCGGTCTCACCTGATATAACGTTGAGACCTTGAGAAGGACAGAACACAACATGTTCTATAACAGCAAGATTTCTGATCTCAAGTCTTGTCAGCATGATCCGATCCGGTCATGTCAAGTATGGTGGCGCATAAAGCCTTGGCATCATCTACGCTTTCCGTAGCTACGAATACAGTATCGTCACCTGCAATGGTGCCTACAACATACTGAAGATGCATAGAATCAAGAGCGGAGGCGGCTGCCTGCGCCATACCGGGCAAAGTTGTGATAACTACAAGATTCATAGCATTCTTGCATGACAAAAGCGAATTTGAGAATACATTGAGAAGTCTGCCCGGAGCAATATCACCCGTCTTATCAAGAACAGCATATTTACTCTGATTATTGGGAAGAATGACCTTAATGATACCGAGTTCCTTGATATCACGAGAACAGGTTGCCTGAGTTACATCCATGCCCTGCTTTCTTATAAGGTTAGTTAGTTCTTCCTGAGTGGAGATATCATTCTCACGAATGAGCCTTAATATAAGCTCCTGTCTCTCATTCTTTGCCATCTTCATAGAAACTACCCCTTGCTACGATCTTACGCTTGATATTCTGGAAGAAGCCTGTCATACCGAGATTGATCGTATGTACATTCTTATCATATCTTCTTATCTTAAGCACATCACCCTGTTCGATATTGGGGAATTCCCTTCCGTCAGGGCATATCAGCGGTACTGTCTCGAATGATCCGAGCTGTATCTCGACTACACTGTTGGAGTGAATAACATAACTCATGTTCTGCAAGGAATGCGGGCACAGCGGTGTTATGAGAATTACATCGAGATCGGGCATTACGAGAGGACCGCCGGCAGCAAGAGTATAAGCCGTGGAACCTGTAGGAGCGGCAACAACGATTCCGTCACCGTAGAACTTCTCAACCCTCTCATTATCGATATAAAGAGTCAGCTTTGTAATATGGGGCTGAGCTCCTCTTAAGACGGAAACATCATTAAGGCAGACATCTTCACACTTCAATTTATGGTAACGGTCATAGAGCTCTGCCTTAAGCTGCATTCGTTCCATGATCGAATATTTACCTGCGATAATCCTGTCAAATGCGGCTTCGATATTATAATCCGAGATCTCGGTAAGGAAGCCGATACTGCCCTTATTAACACCTACGAAAGGCTTATCAAGATGCCTGTAATCCGATATAACGGACAGGAACGTTCCGTCACCGCCGATGGATACAATAACATCAACATCATCAAAGTCGTTAAACTCGATGCCGTCAACCGAAGACAGATTGGTATTCTCCAGACCTTTCTCGAATACGGGAATGCAGTTACGCTCTATAAGCAATTTTGAAAGATCAATGGCCGTCTTATAATCATGATCACGGCTGTCATTAGAATGAATTCCGAATCTCACTTTACCGCCTCCGTTATTACAGCTTCTATCCGAGAAGATACACTCTGAGCATCGAGTCCGGCACGCTGAAGCTGCTGCTGAACGGTTCCCGCCCTAATCATCTGATCTTCAATGGCAAAGTTATCAACTCTGCCGGTATATCCTGCTCTTGTAAGTTCAAGCTTAAGGCTCTCTCCGAATCCGCCCGAGAGGATGCCCTCTTCGCCCGTAAATACATATCTCGAATTACCTATGGCATCCATTATATCGGAAGTATTAAGAGGTTTTAATACCGTAAGGCAGATTACCCTACCTTTATAACCTTTTTCACTTAAGATCCTGGCAGCATTATCACAGACTTTGCCGTACAAGCCTGTTGTGATAAGCACATAGTCATCGCCTTCATCGGATACAATATGCGGCTTATACATAAGTTCGGGATCTTTATAAAGTGCTCCCTCCTCCTCATAAGGGGATGCACCTCTGGGATATCTGATGGCTACAGGGCCCTCGATCTTATTTACTGCCTGATCAAAACAAATCTTAAGGTCCGTATAATCTCTTGGAGAAAGAACAGTCATTCCCGGCATGGAATTAAGATAAGAGATATCGTGAATTCCGTTATGAGTATGACCGTCATTACCTACAAAGCCGGCGCGGTCGATCGCGAATACAACATGGTTATTCATATAGCAGACATCATGAAGGATCTGGTCATAAGCTCTTTGCAGGAAAGAAGAATAGATCGCTACAATCGGGATCATACCCGCAGTCGCCATGCCTCCTGCCATAGTAACGCAGTGCTCTTCTGCGATACCGCAGTCAAAGAACCTGGAAGGATACTTATAGGAGAACGCATCCATTCCCGTACCGACTGCCATAGCGGCACAGATTCCGACAACATTCTTGTTCTTGGCTGCCTGCTCAAGCATTGCGCCCGAGAAAGCACCTGTATAAGATATCTTATTGGATTTCTTTACTCCGGTCTCGATATCAAAAGGTCCTACGCCGTGGTAATCGGAAGGATTTCTCTCAGCGAACTCATAGCCCTTACCCTTCTTGGTAACGATATGCATCAGCACGGGAACATTAAGATCTTTAACGGCATTGAATGCCTTGATAAGACCTTCCGTATCATGTCCGTCGATGGGACCGTAGTAGCGAAGCCCGAGATCTTCGAACATCGAATGGGACTTGCCGTATACGAAGAATCTTATAAGCTTCTTAATGCCCATGATAATGGCAATAATTCCCTTACCAAGCACGGGGATCTTATTAAGGAAACTCTCAGTATTCTTCTTGGCAGACAGATATCCTGATGAGATACGAAGCTGCTTTAAATACTTGCTCATTCCGCCGACGTTTTTATCGATACTCATCTCGTTATCATTAAGGATAACAATCATCTTAGTACCCTTGGAATGACCAAGATCATTAAGAGCTTCGTAAGCCAGACCTCCCGTCATAGCACCGTCGCCGATAACCGCTATGACATACTCCTTGCCGCCTTTAAGATCACGGGCTCTCGCCATACCGAGCGCAGCCGAGATGGATGTACTGGAATGTCCCGTATCAAATACATCGTAAGGGCTCTCGGATCTTCTCGGAAATCCGGAAATGCCGTCCTGCTGCCTCAATGTATCGAATCTGTCGAAGCGTCCCGTAAGAAGCTTATATGAATAAGACTGGTGTCCTACATCGAACACGATTTTATCTTTGGTGTAATCAAAAACCGAAAGCAAAGACACAGTAAGCTCGACTGCACCAAGGTTGCTGCCCAGGTGACCGCCGTTATGAGATACAGTATTAAGTATCTTGTCTCTTAATTCCGCGCACAAAAGCTCACGGTCTTTTTTGCTAAGAGATGCCAGATATGAAGGCGTCAGTTCAGTTCCAAGAAGCTTATATTCCAATTTATCAATATTCCCTCTTAAGATTAAAATCTGTAAGTTCTCTTAATAGAATTATATCCATTTTTAAAGAATTAAGATAATCAAGGATCTCATAACAAGCATTTTCTTCTTCAGAGAGTTTTTCTTTCGCAGCGTCCAAGCCGAGCAAAGTAACAAAAGTCGGCTTATCGTCTCTTTGATCCTTGCCGGTACTCTTGCCCAGAAGCTTCTCATCAGCCTCGACATCAAGGATGTCATCTTTGATCTGGAATGCAAGGCCCAGGTGCAGAGCATATTCACGCAGCTTTTCGAGTATGTCTTCAGATGCAGATGAAAGATAAAACGGCGTAGTAACAGCAGCCTCGATAAGCGCTCCCGTCTTCTTGCGCTGAAGTTCATAAAGACGCTCTATCTCTATTTTCTTTCCCTCGGAATCAATGTCTATGCTCTGACCGCCGATCATGCCGTTAATTCCCGAAAGACGTGAAATATTATAAGAAGCCTTGGCATGAGCCTGAGACTTAACAGACATCTCAAGCAAAACCTCATGCGCGGTATTAAGAAGCATATCACCGCCGAGAAGCGCGATAGCTTCGCCGAAGACTTTATGGCATGTGGGTCTTCCGCGTCTCATGTCATCATTATCCATGCAAGGAAGATCATCATGGATCAGAGAATATGTGTGTATCATCTCAAGCGCACATGCATACGGAAGGATGTCGTCATCCGACACGCCGAACTCCTTAAGAAGCGTACCGGACGCCTGCATAAGAGCAGGTCTCATCCTCTTACCCCCTGCGAAAAGGCTGTAAGACGCAGCCTTAACTACAGGATCTTCACTGTCATACTGCGCGAAAAGATCATTCAGATACGGAGTAACCCATGCATTGGCATCTATCATTTGACTTCAGACTCCTTAACTTCACCCGTAGAAGGATCCACAACAGAGAATTTCTGCTCGATCTCCTTGAGCTTCTCATCACAAAGCTTAGACAACTCGATTCCTCTTGTGTACAGCTTAAGTGATTCATCTAATGATACATTACCTGAACCTAACTTATTAACAATATCCTGAAGTTCCTTAACGGCATCTTCGTATACGAACTTGTCAGCCATTTATTTATCCTCCCCGAATACTTCGCTTATTACGGCATTTGCATTACCGTCTTTAAAAACAATATTGATTCTGGAATCCTTTGCAACGGACTTAACGGAGACCGCAGGAGTTCCGTCGTCGAGCGTTACATATGAATAACCTCTCTTCAAAACATTATGAGGACCGAGCAGATCAAGCTTATCGATGTAACCGCTCAGATCTCTTTTATTCTTATCGATTATATTCTTCACATTACGTGAAAGACTCTCGTTCAAAGCATTTAATTCATTACGCTTAATAGTCGCGACCATCTCGGGTGCAAACAAAGCTCTGTTATTACGAAGACCGTCAAGATGAGTTCTCTTTCTGTTAAGATAGAGCATCATATTCTTCGTAAGATCCGATCTTAATACTGAGATGTAACCTGATAATTCGTCGTAAGTCTTCAATACATCTTCAGCTGCCGCGGTAGGAGTCGGAGATCTTTTATCCGCCACATAATCAAGGATCGTATAATCCGTCTCATGTCCTACGGCAGATATTATCGGGATATCGCATTCATATACGCGTCTTGCAAGTTCTTCGCTGTTAAAACCCCACAGGTCTTCTATTGAACCTCCGCCACGGGCGATAATTATAACGTCTACATTATGATTAGCTATAAAATAATCGAGACCTTCTATGATCTCCCTGGGGCAATTCTCACCCTGCACGGAAGCAGGATAAAGCACCGCATCAAAATACGGATTTCTTTCATTGAGCTTAACCAGCATGTCATGGATGACGGCGCCGGTAGGAGAACTTATAATACCGATCCTTGAAGGACGCATAGGGAGCGCCTTTTTATGTTCGGGAGCAAATAAACCTTCTGCCTTAAGTTTATTGAACAAAGCTGTAAGCTGAGCCTTGACGTCGCCTGCACCTGCAGGCTTCATTGTATTGCAAATGATCTGATAACTTCCTCTTACTTCGTAAATGGTACATTTACCGGTAAGCTCGACCTTATCACCGTCCTTGGGTCTGAAAGAGACTTTGGACAGATAAGAAGAATACATAACGCAGGATATCTCAGCTTTACTGTCTTTAAGTGTGAAATAAGCGTGACCGCTCGAATAGACTTTAAATCCGGAAATCTCGCCGATAACTTTCAGGCTGCTTAAGCGCTCATCGGATTCGAGAACACCTTTGGCATAGTTATTGAGTTGAGTTACCGATCCGAAGGAATACATAAGATATCCTTAAAGACTCTTCTCGTAGCTGGAAAGAACCCCGTTAATATACGAATAAGAATCATCGGTGCCGTATTTCTTCGCAAGCTTTACGGCTTCGTTAATAGCAACGCCCGTAGGGATATCGTCATTATAAGAGATCTCATAGATCGCAGTCTCAAGAATAGCTTTATCAAGCTTAGGGATTCTGTCGAGAGTCCAATTCTTAAGGTACTTGGTGATGCTCTCGTCAAGCGATTTCCTGTTATCGATGATACCTGTTACTGTAGATCTGAAATACTCGATATCCTCTTCGAGATCCTGATTATTCTCTACATAGATCTTAATCTGATCCTCGATATTCTCGGACCTGAATTCATACTGATAAATAAAAAAGACAACTGCTTCTCTTGTCTCTATCCTGCTCATCTTACTCTCCCGGGAGGCAGGATCCTGTCAAGAAATCTCTTGAATCTGCTTTCATCGCCGAACAAGAATGAACCGACGATAAAACCTGCCAGTGTAAATATAACTATAAATAAAGTCTTCCAGAATCCGAATATGCAGATCAACACCGCGATTATAAAGAAAGCTAAGGCAAACAATGTGCCTGCCTTAGTATTCTTTAATTTCTCGAATATTCTGGATAAGAGTCTTTCCATTATTATCGACCCTCAACTCTTGCAGCTGCAGGTTCGACTCTGTTGACTCTGACTTTTACTTCCTCAACTATGATACCCGTATATCTCTCGATATCTTTCTTGATCCTCTCCTGAACCTTGGACATCGAAGAAGGTATCTCAACGTTGGAATACAAAGTAGCATGTATGCTTACATTAATGGAACCGTTCTTGGCAGAAGTAACTCTTGCCTTAACGGTCTTGATTCCTGCCTGCGCAGACATGGCGGAGTTTCTTGCAATGGACTCAAGTGCATCCGCTCCGATATCAACAGATCCGATATCTGTCTTACGAAGCTTGGTCCTGTATGCTCTTCCAATGGAGATTACACAGAATATGCTTAATATGCACGAGATAAGTACAACTACAACGATACCGACATAAACATATCTGGTTACGGGATTCGTTACTACGGTAGCAAGAGGAGAAAGAAGATCAGCGAATATACCGTCATCAACAACAGCGAAAAGCAGGATTATCGACAACAGAGCAAGAAAAACAGAATACACAAAAAGTAAGAAACGCATCAGACCATTCATGTTATCTCTTTGTCTCCTTCCGGTTCTTCTTCTCTTTCTTTTACTCCGCAGACGTATACATCAACAGATTCGACATCAAGTCCGGTATAGAGCTCTACGTCTTTCTTAACTTTCTCCTGAATCGACCATGCTACTTCAGGTATAACCATTCCGTAATAGATTACAGGATAAACCGTGATGGATACATTCTCTTTACCCGAGTCACCGAACACGACCCGCACTCCCTTGCCTTCATGTACAACTCCGGACTTCTCCTTAAGTGCAACGGCGAAGGAAGGTTTAAGTTCATATACTCCGTCGATCTGGAGCGCGGCTTCCGCGGCGTATTGCGCCACGAAGCCCTGCGTCATAGATCTGTCGCCCTTTATGGATTCAATGTTGGTATTAACACTCATTAAACTTTATCGGGCAGCGAGCTGATTAAGCACGCTCGAGGTATTCACCTGTTCTTGTATCAACTCTGATTGTCTCACCCTGGTTAACAAAGAGAGGAACCTTAACAACAGCACCTGTCTCAAGAGTTGCATACTTGTTGGCATTGTTTGTTGTATCGCCTCTTACACCGGGCTCACACTCAGTGATAACGAGCTCAACTGTGATAGGAAGCTCAACTGAGAAGATCTCACCCTTGTAGGAAAGAACCTTACAGATCATCTCTTCCTTAAGGAACTTGATAGCGTCACCGATAGGTGCAGCGTGGATAGGAAGCTGATCGTATGTCTCCTGATCCATAAAGTAGTAGAGCTCACCGTCATTGTATAGATACTGCATATCTCTTCTGTCGAGGTGTGCCTCTTCGAACTTCTCGTTAGGGTTGAAAGATCTTTCAACTACGGAACCTGTCTTAACGTTCTTATACTTTGTTCTTACGAACGCTGCTCCCTTACCCGGCTTAACGTGCTGGAACTCAACAACCTGATAAACCTGATTATCCATCTCGAAGCAAAGTCCGTTTCTAAAATCACCTGCGCTGATCATAAAAGTCTCCTTAATCTTTTTATTTAAAACTCACGTTATTTTACTTAAAAGAAAAAAAATATGCAACATGTCCGTATATATGTTGAATTAACTCTTTTGAGAATATAAAATCATAAACATGGGCATCGGTGTAAGAGACATCTATAATCTCATAAAAGTATGTCAGGATTTTGACACAAGGTTCGACGGAGACGAGACTGTCGAATTGTTTGCCAAAACCCTTGATATAAGTAAGATCTCATACAGGATTTTCTTCAATGATGTCAGCATCGAGTCAGCCGTTATCTATCATTCGGATAACTCCTCTTCCGGCGAAGAATTCGATTTTAAGAGAGTCGCGAGCAATGACCGTGTCATCATGCTCAAGATAATAAGAAAGGCAGGAAGCGAGCCTCTCGATTCTGACGGGTCTTATAACCTTCAGGTATTCGGCGAGACTGTCATGTCAGGTATATGTGTAAAGAATCTGCTTAAAGCATATGAGAATGCACGTTTTTATGATTCGCTTACACAGCTTACCAATGTCACATTCTTCCTCGACTATCTTGATAAGCTTCTTAATTCAGGCATGAACGATATCTATTCCGTTGCCTGCATTAATATCAAGAACTGCGGAGCCATTAACAGAATATTCGGATCTGATATCACTGACAGGATCATAAGAGACTTTGCACAGGACAGCCTCGATCTTTGTGATCAGAATAAATATGAGCTCCTCTCGAGACTTTCATCCGACAGCTTTATCATGGTTGCTCTTACCGCCAATATGGATAAGATCCTTGATGCCATGAATAATTCAGAAGTAAGCATCGATCTTAACGGAGATATAGTTGAATATAACGTTAAGATAAGAGCCGGTGTCGTTAACCTCGCATCCATCAACAGGAAGAGCAGCGACATCATCCATCTGGTGCAGAATGCACTCGGCTTCTCAAGACTTCGCGAGAACCCCGACATCTACTACATCAACGGTGACGGAAGTCCTAACGGCAACAAGTCATATATCTATCTGTCAGAGATCACGCAGGCTTTGAACTCCAATCAGTTCCTTGTCTATTTCAAGCCGGTCCTTCAGACCAAAGGCAGTTACGGCAAGAAAGAACTTTGTGCAGCTGAGGCCGTCTTAAGATGGCGCAAGGACGGTCGTCTCGTAGACCCCTATGCCCTCGTCCCAGGTTCCGGCAACACAAATATCTTAAGAGATCTCGATGAGGTTCTTTTCAGGAAGACATGCGATATCATCAACGCTTGGGATACATACGGAATTATGAGTGTGCCGATCGCTATCCACATCTCATCATTCGATTATTTCAACACGGCATTCGCGGATAATCTTCTGCGTAATATCGACAGATACCGTATCTCCAGAGATAAGATTATTCTTCAGTTCGATGAGGAAAGCTTCCACGGACATGTCGAAGAGATGAAAGTTGCTACGGCCAAGTTCACCAAGGCCGGCATCCGTATCAGCATAATCAATTACGGTAAAAGATCGTCTTCCCTTAACGTATTGACCGACTTCGATTTCCAGTACTTAAAGTTAAGTCCTGATCTTATCAACTCGAATTCCGCCAAGGATATGATCATCATCGAGAATATTACCTTCATGGCACAGAAACTTGGTTATGAAGTAATCTGTACAGAACCGAAGAACGAAGAAGTCGCAGTATCGGCATATAAGTTCGGATGCACGATGTTCCAGGGAGATATCTACGACAAGGCTTTGTCAGAGCGTTTCTTTAAGAAGCTTCTTTCCAATCCCGATTACAATTCCTGATCAGTGAATAACTTTAAGAAATGATCTTCTGTGGATCGGACACATTCCGAGCTCACGGATTCCCTTATAATGCGCAGCAGTACCGTAACCCTTATGACCGGCAAATCCGTATCCGGGATACTGCTCATCATATTCGATCATCATCCTGTCTCTCGTCACCTTCGCAAGAATCGAAGCAGCCGCGATGGAATTCGAATTGGCGTCGCCTTTAATTATCGGAACGATAACGGGAACATCCGTGCCTTCAAGCTTAACTGCATCAATAAGAAGGACATCGGGCTTGTAACCTTTCTCCTCGAGTCCCTTTACGCATCTTCTCATGGCTTTCTTGGTAGCCTCGAGGATATTGATCTCATCTATAGTCTGCGCGTCTTCCGCACAGATCTCGTAACACAGCGCCTTTTCTTTGATCTCATCGAAAAGCACATCTCTTTTCTTCGCGGACAGCTTCTTCGAATCATCAAGCCCGAGAATCTGAACCCCGGGATCAAGAATACATGCAGCTGCGACAACGGGACCTGCAAGCGGACCTCTTCCTGCTTCATCTATACCTGCTATAAATCTGTGTCCCTGTGACAGATACTCATTCTCATATGAGCTCAGCAGATTATATTTCTCGACAAGCTGCTCCTGTGTAAGTCGTGCCATGTTACTGTGCCTTCTCGAAAGTAATCCTTCCGATCCTTCCGCTTCTTAAGTCATCTATGAATAATCTGGCGAATCTGTCCTCATCTACTCTTCCTCCACTCATGATACATCCCTTCTTCTTACCCATCATCTGGAATCTGTCATAAGGATCGATGCCTTCTTCATATTCACCGTATCTGTTTGACATAAGCTCGGGATACATATTCCACAGAAGATTGATCGCATCATAAGCTACTTCAATTACATCCGTTACTTCGGCTTTAACAGCACCGGTAGCAGCAAGAATGACCTGAGACTTTCTGTCGCCGAGCTTCGGCCACAGTACACCGGGCATATCCATAAGTTCAAGTCTTCCGCCGGTAGGGATCCACTTAGGCTGTCTTGTTACACCGGGCTTATCTCCCGTAACAGCTGCCTTCTTACCTGCAAGTGTATTGATGAGCGTAGACTTACCGGTATTCGGAACGCCTACCACCATAACACGGACGGGTCTTCCTGTTCTTCCCTTGGAAGCCGCCTTATCAAGCGTATCCTTCATAAGCTCCATAGTAAGATCCGTAAGCTTTGAAATACTCTTACGGTCAATCGCTTCAAGTGCCACAGCGGGTGTACCCTTGGAAGCAAAATACTTTACCCACTTGTCTGTATCAGAAGGATCAGCCAGATCGGATTTATTAAGTATCAATATTCTGGTCTTACCGCCGATAATCTTATTAAGCTCGGGATTACGGCTTGATAAAGGAATACGCGCATCGCAAGTCTCATATACAAGATCTACAAGCTTTAACCTGTCTGAAGTATCATTCAGGGCCTTACGCATGTGCCCCGGAAACCAATTTATATCTTGTGCCATGTGGATATCATATCATAAAAATAAGACACCGCGATGTGCGATGTCTTAAATTTAAAGTCATAAGAAACTTTAGGATCAGAGCTTCTCCTGAATACGTGCAGCCTTGCCCTGACGACCTCTGAGATAATAGAGCTTAGCTCTTCTTACCTTACCCTTACGTACAACCTCGATCTTCTCGATCTTAGGTGAGTTAACGGGCAGGATTCTCTCTACGCCTACGCCGTAAGAAATACGACGGATTGTCATTGTCTCGGAAAGTCCGCCGCCCTTACGTGCGATAACATAACCTTCGAAGACCTGGACACGCTCGCGAGTTCCCTCCTTGATCTTGAGATATGCCTTAACATAATCACCGATCTCAACTTCAGGGAAAGTATTCTTTACGTTCTCGCTCTCGATAACTTTTACCAAATCCATTATGAGTTTCCTCCTTCTCCTGCAGGCGTTCGTACAAATCTATTTATTCCAGAGGACCGCCCTGATAACCGTAATAAAATATCATAAAGTCCTTCTCATGGCAAGCATTTTCTGCCATTCGGACTCTGTGATCTCCAATTTATCGAGCATATCGGGTCTTTTCATCCATGTCTCGACCAATGATGCAATTCTTCTGTGTTCATCTATCGCGGCATCGTTACCCGACAGCAGGACCTCGGGTACCTTCATTCCGTCCCAGTCAGAAGGCATTGTATATGAAGGGGCTTCCAGCGTTCCGTCCATATGGGATTCATTCGTATATGCATCCTCATTGGGAAGTACACCGTCTATCATTCTCGATACGGAATCGATGATAACGCATGCGGCCAATTCACCGCCCGTGAGGACATAATCTCCGATTGATATCTCTTCATCGCAGATCTTATCTATTACTCTGCTGTCTATTCCTTCATAATGACCGCAGATGATACACAGTCTTTTCTTAGAAGAGAGTTCCTTTGCTTTTCGCTGATCAAGAACGCTTCCTTTGGGGCTGACGTAAACCGTGTAAGGCTTATCGTCCTGAGTTCCCCACAGGCTTTTCCAGCAGTCGTAAACAGGCTGAGAATATATTAGAAGACCCGTACCGCCGCCGTAAACCGTGTCATCGATCTTGCCGTAGGAGTTACCGCAGAAGTCACGGATATTAACGGCATTAAGGCTTATCACGCCTTTATCCAGCGCACGTCCCGTAATACTCTTATGTACATTGGATTCTATCTGTTCCGGAAATAATGTTAAGACATCGAATCTCATTCGTACATCTCATACAGACCTTCGGGAAGTCTGCAGTTAACAACAGATTCGTCAGGTCTTACATCGTAGAAGATCTCATTCGCGAAAGGAACAAGAAGATCCTGCTTACCGGCTCTTTGGATCATAACGATATGCTTGGTGCCGGACTTATATACGTCTTTGATAATACCCAAGACACCTTTATTGTCATCAGCAACTTCAAGACCTTTAAGGTCTTCGATAAAGAAACTGTTTTCCTTAAGCGGGACTGCATCCTTACGGTCGATCGAGATAAAACGGCCCTTATAGGACTCAGCCTTATCCCTGTCCTCACAGCCTTCGAACTTAACAAGAACCCTGTCACGGTCGATCCTGGCATTCTTTATAGTAATCGAAGTCTCGTCAGAGATATCCTCCTTGCAAAGGAATACATCCTTAAGCTTAAGAAAACGGCGGGCATCATCCGTCAGAGGAAAGACGGTAACCTCTCCCCTGACGCCGTGCGCCGCCGTTATTTTCCCGATTATCAGACGACTTACTGTCATCCTACGATATCTACTACTACCCTCTTACCGGTCTTCAGATACTTGGCCTTCATGATAGAACGGATAGCCTGAGCTCTCTTGCCGTTCTTACCGATGATCTTACCCATATCTTCAGATGCAACGGAAAGCTCGAAGATGATCGTGTTGCCGCGCTCAGTCTTCTTAACCTTGACTTCATCAGGATTGCTTACGAGGGACTTAGCCATGTAAGTAAGTAATTCCATTTAGTTCACCTCAGATGATTCCCTGCTTCTTAAGAAGATCACGAACTGTATCTGTAGGCTGTGCACCGTTGCCGATCCACTTCTTAGCAGCATCAGCATCAATGTTGACCTGCTTGTCATCATCTGTCATAGGATCATAAGTACCGATCTCCTCGATGAAACGACCGTTTCTGGGGTATCTGGAATCAGCTACTACTACTCTGTAGAAAGGAGCCTTCTTCTTACCAAGTCTCTTCAAACGAATCTTTACTGCCATTTTTGTTTTCCTCCAAAATTTAATTATTTCTTTTTTATATTGATTTACCCATCGGGTTAGATCACTTAGAATAATCCGCGCTTACCGAAGCCGCCGAAGCCGCCTAACTTTCCGCCTGGGAATCCCTTAGGCATCTTGAATCCGCCCTTTGTCATCTGCTTCATAAGCTTGGCACTCTGATCGTACTGCCTGATAAGGTTATTTACATCCTGTACAGTAGTACCGGAACCTGCCGCAATCCTCTTTCTTCTTGAAGCATTAAGGATATTGGGATTCTTACGCTCTTTATTGGTCATGGATCTGATGATGGCGATATTCCTGTTCATGGTTACTTCGCCGTCATCAAGCTGCTCATCGGTTACTTTGCCTGCAACTCCGGGAACGAGTCCGATGATATCCTTCATGGAACCCATCTTCTTCATCTGTTCGAACTGGGACAGAAGGTCATTCAGATCGAACTTGTTGCTCATCATCTTATCAAGAGTCTTGGCAGCCTCTTCCTGATCGATCGTAGCGGATGCCTTCTCGATCAATGACATAACGTCACCCATACCGAGGATTCTGTCTGCCATTCTGTCAGGATGGAATACTTCGATCTTGTCGATCTTCTCACCTACGCAGATATACTTGATAGGCTTGCCTGTCATCTTTCTGATGGAAAGTGCGGCACCGCCTCTGGCATCACCGTCGAGCTTCGTCATAATGAAGCCGTCCATACCGATAGCCTCTTCGAAAGCCATAGCAACATTAACAGCTTCCTGACCGATCATAGCATCAACTACGAGGAGCTTCTCGTCAGGCTTAACAGCCTCGTTGATGGACTTAAGCTCATCCATCATCTCATCATCGACAACGGTACGTCCCGCTGTATCGACGATCAGATAATTACAAAGCATATACTTTGCTTTATCGATACCTTCTTTGGCGATCTTAACGGCATCCTTCTCTTCGGTATTGATATAGCATTCAATACCTGCGCTGTCGGCAAGAACCTTAAGCTGCTCGGCAGCAGCGGGTCTGTGAACGTCAACGGATACAACCATCGGCTTCTTGCCGTCTTTCTTAAGGATATTGGCAAGCTTAACAGCTGTAGTCGTCTTACCGGCACCCTGAAGACCGTAAAGCATGACAACCGTGAATCCGGTAGAAGAAGCAGCGATCTTCGCATTAACAGATCCCAAAAGCTCGCTTAATGATTCATGAACAATCTTTACGATCTGCTGACCGGGAGTAAAGCTGCCTTCGATATCAGCATTAAGGCACTTCTCCTGCATATCCTTAACGAAGTCCTTGGTTACCTGATAGTTAACGTCAGCTTCGAGCAGAGCCATTCTGATCTGCTTCATCATATCTTTAATATCAGCTTCGGTTACGCGTGCCTTGCCGCGCATGGAAGCTGTTATATTCTGAAGCTTTGTTGACAGGCTCTCGAACATGTACCTTTACTCCTCTATCTCTTCGGAAAGCTTGGATAATACTTTCCTTGCATCTTCATATTCTCTTTTATCGATAAGGTCTATCGCCTCTTTAACAGATTCTTTCTGTTCGAGAAATCTTCTTACGAGACCCAACTTCTCTTCGTAGCCTTTAAGCTGCTTCAATCCGCGCTTGACCGTATCATGGACTCCCTGCCTTGATATCTCCTCCTCTTCGGCGATCTCAGTCAAAGAAAGATCATCATTAAGATACATATCAAGTGTGAGTCTCATCTTATCCGTCAGGAGATTACCGTAAAAATCCAGTAAAAGACTGTCTTCAAAGGACTTCATAACACTCCCCCTTCTGATAAGACCTTGAGAATAATATTACAATCAGCAAAGCCTGTCAAGCATTTTTACTTGTCAGGCTAATTTATAATAAAAAGCCGCGGCATTAACCGCGGCCCCTGGATGATCTTTAATGATCTTATCAGCCCTGCTCGAGTGCGAGTGTAACTGTTGTTCTGTCGCAAACCTCTGAGGGTCCGAAGTACTGAATAGCGCCCGGATATGTGAAGCATGTCTCAACAGCCCACTTATCTCTGTTAGCCTCGAAGTACTTGAACGGCTTGCCGTCGAGCTCTACGAGAGCCTTGCGGATAACAGGCTTATCAGCACCGTTTCTTCTCTCGATGTTCATCATCTTTGTGATAGGCATACCGCCTGCAACCCACTCATCAGCCGACTTGGAGATGTTGGAAACCTTGGAGAGGTAACCTGTGTATCCGTACTGGATGAGCATGAATGCATTGTAACCCAAAGAATAGCAGTAGTCTGCATCGAAGTTTGAAGGGAATGCACATCTGCCCTCGTAACCGAAGAAGTGATGGAGCGCAGAGAACTTGCCCTTGTATGTGCCTGCAGCCTTTCTCTTTGCAAGCTCATTCTTAACGAGCTCGGAGAAGAGCTTCTCAGACTCGATGAGGGAAACCTGAACGTTACCGTGAGGATCTCTCTCGAGGAAGAGCTGCTGCTGGATTCCTACAGGAAGGAGATCAAATACTGCGAAAGCAGAAGCGGAAAGACCGGACTTGATGAAGTCGTACTTAGCCTGCCAGTCAGGAAGAGCATTGAATGCATCTGTCTTCTCGCCTGCGAGGAGCTCGTTGATCTCAGCGATGAGAGCGGAGAACTCGGGAACGAACTCTACGATGCCCTCAGGGATGATAGCAACACCGAAGTTCTCTCCGTTAGCTGCTCTCTTCTCTACAGAATCGGCAATGTAGTTTGTGATCTGGGAAAGTGACATGCTCTTAGCCTTAACTTCCTCACCGATAAGGCAGATGTTAGGCTGTGTCTCAAGAGCGCACTCGAGAGCTACGTGAGAAGCGGAACGTCCCATAACCTTGATGAAGTGCCAGTACTTCTTAGCGGAGTTAGCGTCTCTCTCGATGTTACCGATAACCTCGGAGTATGTTTTTGTAGCTGTATCGAAACCGAAAGAAGCCTCGATATCCTCGTTCTTAAGGTCACCGTCGATTGTCTTAGGACAGCCGATAACCTGAACGCCGGTGTTGTTGGCAGCCATGTACTCAGCAAGAGTAGCAGCATTTGTGTTGGAGTCGTCACCGCCGATTATAACGATAGCTGTGAGACCGTTCTTCTTAGCGTTCTCTGTAACGATAGCGAACTGCTCTTCTGTCTCGAGCTTTGTTCTGCCGGAACCGATGATATCGAAACCGCCTGTATTTCTGTAAGAATCGATGAACTTGTCATCAAACTCTACGAAGTCATTCTTAAGAAGTCCGTCAGGACCGCCCTTGAAGCCGAGAAGAACATTGCTCTTGTCAGCAGCCTTCAAAGCGTCATAAAGACCTGTGATAACGTTGTGTCCGCCGGGAGCCTGTCCGCCGGAAAGGATAACACCTACAACCTGCTTCTTAGCAACGGAAGTATTCTGTCCTTTCTCGAAAGTGATCTCCTTCTTACCGTATGTATTAGGGAAAAGAGCCTTGATTTTGTCCTGATCAGCAACACTTGATGTCTCAGCGCCTTCCTTTACGCAGATCTCGGCAACGCCGTTTCTGAGCATACCGGGAAGCTTAGGCTGATACTCATATCTTGCCTTCTGAAGAGGTGAAATTTCCATGAGAATAACTCCTTTGTATTAAAAATTACCTTAAAATAATAATTAATCGGAGCTTAAAAGTAAATGCTTAAACATTTTACTTTTAATTCAATAAAAAAATGTAATACAATAATCCCATGTTAGCAGATTCTCACATGCATACCGCAGTTTTCAGCTCAGACGCATCCCAGACTCCCGAGGAACTCATAAAAAGTGCCAAAGCGCTGGGAATTAAGCATGTTTCGGTTACGGAACACTTTGATATGGATTATCCCCACAAAGATGAGTGTTTTGTATTCGATCTTGAAGAATACGGTAAGGTTTTCCCTTCTTGGCGTTCATTATCGGAGAAGGTCGGCGGTCCCGAACTTAATATGGGCATCGAGATCGGCTGGCAGCCTCACCTTAACGACCGGATAATCGGGACGGTTAACGCTCTTCCCTTCGATACCGTACTGCTTTCGGCACATGTATTCAGGGGTTCGGAGATCTTCTACAGCACCGAGTGCCCCCTTATCCCACGAAAAGAGAGAAATAAAGAGTACATCTCTTTGCTTGCAAGGATGGCGCGAGAGCTCGACTGCTACGACATAATCGCTCACTACGACTATATTAACCGCTATATCGAAGATAAAGATTCTGCAGTCTTCTATAAGGACTGCCCTGAAGAATTCGACGAGCTTTTCGATGTGCTAATAAAAAAGGACAAAGCCCTCGAGATCAACACAAGCTCCATAGATAAGCAGATTGTCAAAGGATCCTCTTATATTATGCCTGACCCTGACATAATCAGGCGTTACATATCCATGGGCGGCAAACTTATTACCATCGGCTCTGATGCACATAAGTCGGACAGGATCGGTCTGCATTTCGAGAAGACGGCAAAGTATCTTAAGTCTTTGGGAGTCTCCGAGGTCTTCTACTACAAGAACAGACAACCGGTTTCTGATCCGGAGTTTTCAGATTATTTCTGACATCAACCCTCAGGCCAAGGCAAGACATCAATATCTGTTATCTCATGATAAACGATAGAGTCCTGATAGTCCGGGATAAATCTGTTAAGTTCACTTACACTTCCTGTTCCGATAAAACAGTCATATATATTACCTCGGAAAGTATCGTAAGGAACAATGGAATCATTTGAAGTCTCAAGATTACAGCAGCCCGAGATAAGAGCACAGTCGTAAGCTACGATCTGACATGTCACCATTCCCGACAGATGTCCGTAATTGGCACAACCGAATATCTTTCCCGAGGAGAAATTATCAGCTATACCGCCGCATCTTACCATGGCGTAAAGATCTGCATTGTTATAGCAGTTGATGATCATAGCTTCGTCCGATCCGTCAGTAGAGGCAAAGGCCCCTACATAGTCGCCGTATATACGTCCGCTCTCGATACCGAGATTCATAACAACGCCGCCCAATTTACCGAACAATCCTACAAAAGAACAATCCAGATCATTCGCATTGATATAGAGATTACTGATCTTATGGCATCCGCCGTCATATATACCGCTGAACATATATCCGCTGTTCAATTCTCCGATCGGCTCGAAGCTTCCGTAATTCTGAAGGTCGATATCCGCAGTCTGTCTGAAGTAAATATCATTAAAGCTGTTGCCGTTGTTTACGGCATCGGAGAACTTGATAAGATCCTCGGCGCTGTTTATAAGATAAGGATCTTCATAAGTTCCGGATCCCATGAATCCGTAATGATCATTCCATTGTCTGAACACCTGGAAATTATTCCATTCATTAACTTTTCCGAAACACCACCATACGATAAGAACGGCAGCCGCGATCCTAATCAGATACCACAGACCCAAAGCAGAGGTCTTCAACACTTTACGCCAATCAATAGTCAAGTCTGAACACCTCTTCATAAGCTGCCGAAGAATAATCGGCTACAGTCTGGTTATACCGGTCATATACGGTTATATATACACCCGGATGCTCTGTTATAGTCAGGTTCATGTTATCAAAGACCACACCTTCGGAAGTAACAGACAAATGATGATTTCCCTGAAAGTATTCGTAATACAGACCGTTCTCATCAGCTTCAAGCGAAACTGATTGACCTCCCCTGATGAGATATCTTCTTTCGTCATTTGCCCTTGAGCATGCAATACCGCACAGATTAAGATAAGTCCTCAGATCATCGTCCAGTGTGCTGATATCGTACAGATCGACAAACACATCGTAATCATCCGACAGATCATTAAGTCTTGCAATATACTCATGAAGATCCGCAGTCTGAGCAAGTTCGAAGTTAACGACACGCGCCTCACCGTACCTGTAATTCTCAGCCCATGAATCGTAAAGACCTGACTGATCTGAACTTCTGTCGATCATATCGAAGTTATCGGTAATATAATCACCGAGATATGAAGTGAACTTCCTGTTTCCTCTGAAATTAAGATGACCAATATCACCGAAGTCATAAGAGAAGTCCAGACCGATATCATCATAATGCTCATTGAAGTCAATGAAATCCACTCCGTATTCTTCCGCGATATCGGCAGCATACAGATAATGAGCTCTGGAAATATCTTCATATCCCGCATCAGGAGAAACAATTATAAGAAGAGGTATTCCCTGTTCCTGACAGAATTCGATTATCATTCTGTAGTAAACCTCTTCCTTGTTGGACATCGGAATCGCTTCAACATCTTCGTTTATCTCGGGACGAAGTGCAAATTCCGTCCTTAAATAATCATAGAAGCCCTTCCAGTTTTCTGACCGTACATTATCGCCCAGATCTGATGCAATATCGATCATATCCAGTTCGGAATATCTGCTGTGGAACTCTTCAAACAGCAAAGTGTAATCGATCAGGCCGTCGGTATCACATACACTCGCTCTAATGGATTCGAGCTTATTCATATTCCAATGCATACCTGATACGTTATTGATTATCATTCCGTGTTCACTGTATTCAGTTGAGATGTCACACGCCAGCGCTTCAAGTACAACAAGTCTCGGAGTCTGTGTCTTTACCGCTTCTTTAAGATTGTAATAAGTATTCCAGAAAGGCTGGAGTGAGCCGCCGAGAACATATGAAGGTATGCCGTACTCGTCCCAAAGGACCCCGGTATTGATATCGATAAAAGCATGCGAGCTTCCGATACACAGAAGATCAATACTGTTCTCGGGTTGCTCATAGAAGTTCTGCAACATCAGACTTCCGTCATAACTTTTCTTCTTAAACCATACAGCCCATATATCAAGAAGAACGGCAACAACAAGAACGAACGCCGTAACTCTGACGATGTTCTTAACAGATATCAATCCTTGTTTAACAATCCCCTTCAACATCTTCCTCCTAGAACTGCAAATATATAAAGTTCGCCGCATCAAAAGCGGGACCGTATATACCGAAAGTAAGTATAGCGAATAACAGCACAATAATCACAGTCCATCTGAAATACCACGGTTGCGAGATCATGATATCTCCTATCGACTTATCCTTCTTCTTTCTCGCCAGATCCATAACAACAAGTATGATCAGTGCGATGAACAGAACATTGAATTCCTTGCGGTCGAGTCCGAGATTATAGATACCGTCATTAAACAATACCCACAGATCAGGCTTCGTAAACATTCTGATTATGATCTCATTAGCCGTATGGAAGTCCGTAACTCTGAAATAAACCCATGCAAGATTTACAAGAGCGAACGTTATCAGCCCCTTAAAGAATCTGTATCCGAAGCTGTCTGTCTTGGCATGAGTCAGCGAATTAAGCTTGTTACGCGCAGGAAGAGTAATATCATCTGCGACCTGCAAAGCGCCGTGTATGCCGCCCCACAGAATAAAGTTCAAGCCGGCGCCGTGCCACAGTCCGCTTACAAGGAAAGTGATTATGACATTGAGGTATTTACGGATCTTGGAACACCTGCTTCCGCCCAGAGGAATATAAACATAATCTTTAAGCCATGAGCTTAAAGATATATGCCATCTTCTCCAGAATTCCTTAACGCTTAAGGAAAGATAAGGTGCATTGAAGTTATCGTATACGTCTATTCCCATCAGCTTGGCGCATCCCATAGCGATCGTGGAATAACTCATAAAATCGCAGTAGATCTGGATCGAATAACATACGGATGCGAATATAAGTTCCACCGAACCGTAAAGATAGTAACTTCCGTACACATTATCGACTATCATGGCGATCCTGTCCGCGATCACCATCTTGGCGAACAGACCCCACACGATAAGGATAATACCGTTACTCATTCTGTCGGCATCTAATACTTTTACCTTATGAAGATTCCTAAGCTGCGGTATCAGATGATCGGCTCTCTCGATAGGACCCGACATAATACACGGGAAAAAGCACGTAAACAGCGCATAATACAAAGGATTCTTCTCCGCATGCACCTTGCCTCTGTACACGTCGAAAAGGTAACCCGTAGACGTAAAGATAAAAAAAGATATTCCCAAAGGCATCAGCAGATTAAAGCTGCCGGCACCCGGTGCATGAATAAGTTCCATAAAGAAATCGGTGTACTTAAACCAGAAAAGCATACCGAAATCAACAAGCAAACCTGCACCAAGAAAGAAGACCCTTAATGCTTTAAGCTTGCCTTTCGACGGTATGACGTCCATAAGTACGCCTGCCGACCATGAGATTATGATCGCTATAAACAGATAATTTGATTGTTCGTTCAATGGTTCTTCGACACTCTTGAAGCAATAAAAGAACAAAGAGCTTAAAAGAACCCACCATACGCGAAGCCTCGGCGGCATCAGATAAAAGACCGCCATAACAACAACGAAGAACAGAGCGAACTGAATTGAATTAAAAAGCATTACAGCACACTCTTCAGGTCGTCAAGCCACAGTTTGCTTACTGCGTCAGACGGCATTCTCCAATCTCCTCTGGGAGACAAAGTTACTGTTCCGACCTTAGGTCCGTCAGGAAGGCAGGAACGCTTGAACTGCTGGTTAAAGAATCTTCTGATGAATGTTTCTTCCCACTTATAGATAACTTCAGGCTCAAATACTCCTTCGAAAGCAATACAAGCAAGTCTGTAGATCTTTGAAGGCTTGAAACCCCATCTCAAGAAATAATACAGGTAGAAATCATGAAGATCATAAGGTCCTACAAGATCCTCTGTCTTCTGACTGATCTGTCCGTTCTCATCCGGCGGAAGAAGTTCGGGAGAAACCGGAGTATCAACAATATCCTTCAATACGGAAGACAACTCACCTTCCGTCCTTGAAGACTCAAAAGATACAATGTGTCTGACCAATGTCTTCGGTATCGAAGTATTAACTCCGTACATAGACATATGGTCACCGTTATATGTAGCCCATCCGAGCGCCAACTCTGATAGATCACCTGTACCGATTACGATACCACCGTTCTTATTTGCAATATCCATAAGGATCTGTGTGCGCTCTCTGGCCTGTGAATTCTCATAAGTAACATCATGAACGCTCTCATCATGTCCGATATCTGCGAAGTGCTGTCTTACTGCAGCCTTGATATCAACAGTCTTAAGAGTTACGCCGTAAGCCTCGGCAAGCTTCTCGGAATTACCTTTCGTACGTGTCGTGGTACCGAATCCCGGCATGGTAACGGCTATTATTCCTTTACGGTCGAGCTCAAGCATGTCGAAAGCATGTACTGTAACGATCAAAGCCAGAGTGGAATCAAGACCGCCGGAAAGACCGACTACGGCGCACTTGCCGTTAATATGATGAAGTCTTGTTGCAAGACCCGCCGCCTGCATTGTAAGTATCTCATCGCATCTGGATGAAAGATCGGAAGACTCGGCAGGAACGAAAGGATGATCTGCGATCTTACGGATCAGCTTAAGATCAGTCTCGGGTTCCGTATCAAAATATACGATGCTCCAAGGATCATCCGATGTCTCGAAAGTATTTCTTATCCTGTCGTGAGCGAGTCTCTGAAGATCAATATCTGCATAAACCGTACCGGGCTTGCCGAAGCAGCCGGATTCAGACAACACAGAACCGTTCTCGCAAATAACTCTGTGACCTGCGAACACGAGATCCTGCGTAGACTCGCCGAATCCGCAGTCAGAATAGATATAGCCTGATATAAGACGTCCGGACTGCATCGAGATGAGCTTCTGTCTGTATTCCTTCTTACCTATCACTTCATCCGAAGCAGAGAGATTACATATTATCATGGCGCCGGACTTCGCGGATTCCACAGAAGGCGGGTCAGCTACCCACAGGTCCTCACAGATCTCGATACCGAACGTAAAGTCCTCATATGTCTCATTACGGAATACGAGATTACCGAACGGTACACCGTCTTCAGTCTCGTCTTCGCCCTCGAAAGGCTCGAAGTATCTTCTCTCATAGAACTCGGAATAATTAGGGATAAACCTCTTGGGGACATAACCCAAAACCTCTCCCTTGGCAACTACTGCCGCAACATTATAAAGCTTGCCTTCAAACTTCAAAGGAAGTCCGACTACGATAGCAAGATTCATCTCGCATGTAGCCTCGGCAATATCGTAAAGACCTCTTAAAGCAGACTCGATGAGCTCATCCTGCAGGAAAAGATCACCGCATGTATAACCTGTAATGGAAAGTTCTGGGAAAACAAGTAAAGAACAGCTCCTCTCATCCGCCTCGGCACAATGCTTTATTATCTGTTCGACATTAAAGTCCACATCCGCGACACGCACCTGCGGTGATACCGATCCGACTCTGACAAAACCGTCCCTCATATTTCCCCCTGTTATATCAAGTCCTGTAACTGCCGTTAATCTTTACATAATCATAGGAGAAGTCACAAGTAAACATACGGTCGTATGCATCCCCCTCCTGAAGCTTTATCTCAACATGAATATCATGCTCATGAAGCATCTTTGCTGCCTCATCCTCATCGAAAGGCACACATACACCGTCATGGAAGAACAGCATGCCGCCGACAAGGATATCGATCTTCTCGGGATCGAACTTCGCGCCCGAGTAACCTACTGCCGTAAGCACACGGCCGATATTGGCATCCTCGCCGAAGAATGCTGTCTTACAAAGAGGAGATCTTGCGACAGCCGTTACGATAAGCTTGGCATCATATTCATCCTTGGCACCGAAGACTTCGATCTCTATAAACTTGGTAGCACCCTCGCCGTCGGCAGCAAGCATCCTCGCTATATCGTAAGACAGTTCCTCGAGAGCCTCCTCGAAAAGCTTAAGGTCTTCACTGTCCTTCTCGATAACGGCACCTGAAGCGCCGTTAGCCAATACGACTACCATGTCGCATACAGATGTATCACCGTCTACGGTAACTCTGTTGAATGTATGTGCTACTGCCTTTTTCAAAGCATTCTGCAGAAGATCCTTCTCAATATCCGCATCTGTCGTAAAGATACCGATCATTGTCGCAAGATTAGGATGGATCATTCCAGATCCCTTAGCCATACCTGCGATGGTTACTTCCTTGCCGTCCTTAAGAGTTATTGTCGCTGCAACTTCCTTAGGCACAGTATCAGTCGTCATCATGCCGTATTCCGCATAATGAGCATTCCTGGCATCAGCAGAAAGACCGCTTACAAGTTCAGGAACTTTATTGATGATCTTCTCGTAAGGAAGTCTGGTACCGATAACGCCTGTCGAAGCCGTGAGGATCTCATCTGATGTGCATCCGAGCTCATCGGCAACAGCCTTTGCGACTCTGTCCGCATCCTCTTCACCGACCTTACCTACACCTGCGTTGGCATTCTTACTGTTAACGATCATACCGCGCATCTTGCCGCCCTGATCGATCTTCTTAATGCTTCTTACAAGAGAATGTCCCTTAACAAGATTCGATGTATATACACCGGCTACCGTAGCAGGAATATCGGATTCTACCAAAGCTACATCTAATACGAGAGATTTCTCGACATCGGGATTAACATTTGCCGAATTGGACTTAAGTCCGGCAACAACTCCGTTGGCCTTAAACCCCTTGGGTAAAGTTATGTACGCTTCTTCAATTGATTCCATTATTACTTTGTCCGCCTTTATTAATGATGGAAGAGTCTGATGCCCGTGAAGGCCATAGCCATGTCGTACTTATTGCAAGTCATAATGACATGATCATCTCTGATGGAGCCGCCGGGCTCTGCAATATACTTAACGCCGCTCTTATAGGCTCTTTCGATATTGTCACCGAATGGGAAGAATGCATCGGAACCGAGCGCAACGTCAGTATTCTTGGCAAGCCACTCTTTCTTCTCGGCATCTGTGAGAACTTCAGGCTTCTCCTTGAACAGAGTCTGCCATGTGCCATCTCTTAATACATCATCATGTTCATCGGAGATATATACATCGATAGTATTGTCTCTGTCAGGTCTTCTGATATCGTCAACAAACTTAAGACCCATAACCTTGGGATGCTGCCTCAGCCACCAGATATCAGCCTTGTTTCCTGCAAGACGTGTGCAGTGGATTCTACTCTGCTGACCTGCACCGATACCGATAGCCTGACCGTCCTTAACGTAGCAGACGGAATTGCTCTGTGTGTACTTCAATGTGATGAGTGAGATAAGAAGGTCGATCTTCTTGTCATCAGGGATCTCCTTGTTATCTGTAACGATATTTGTAAGAAGATCATTGTTGATATCAAGCTCGTTTCTTCCCTGCTCGAAAGTAACACCATATACCTGCTTCTTCTCAATAGGCTCAGGCTTGTACTCGGGATCGATCTTGATAACGTTATATGTGCCCTTACGCTTTGTCTTAAGGATCTCAAGAGCCTCGTCAGTATAGTCGGGAGCGATGATACCGTCGGAAACCTCACGAGCGAGCATCTTTGCCGTAATGGCATCACAAGTATCGGAAAGTGCTACGAAATCGCCGTAAGAACTCATTCTGTCTGCGCCTCTTGCTCTTGCGTAAGCGCAAGCGATCGGTGAGAGCTCACCCAAGTCATCTACAAAATAGATCTTAGCCTCAGTCTCGGAAAGAGGCTTGCCTACTGCAGCACCTGCAGGAGATACATGCTTGAATGAAGTTGCCGAAGGAAGTCCTGTTGCCTTCTTAAGCTCCTTAACAAGCTGCCAGCCGTTAAAAGCATCGAGAAGGTTAATATAACCCGGCTTTCCGTTAAGAACTTCGATAGGAAGCTCGGCGCCGTTCTCCATATAGATTCTTGAGGGCTTCTGGTTGGGGTTACAACCGTACTTAAGCTGCATTTCGTTACTCATTTCTTTATCACTCCTTAAACGTTCTTATTTACGATTCTTGTCTCGGCTTCGCCTGTAGCGATGTCGATGAACTTAACATACAAAGAGACCTTATTCTCCTCGTTAAGACTTGTCCAAAGCATATCTGTGAAAGAATCAATATCTTCTGCATCAATGCCGATCTTCTCAGGCTCGCCTTCGAAGCTCGGGAGCGGATTGCCGTCACCCATGTATGTATGAATGAATCTTCCGTCGCCGGCAATGGGATTTGTGTAAGAGAATGTATGTCTCTCGCATGACTCGGGATTACCGTCTGCCGACTTTAAGATAGACATAGCATAATTGAATGTGCCGTTCTCAACATGAAGGATACCGGAGATTCTGGGAGTATAGTTCGGAGCATCATCCTCGAACTCTCTTCCTCTAAGGCTCATCTCGAATGTCTGCTGCTTATCCATATTCTCATAGATAGTATCTGTCTGATCGCCGTTTGTAACGATAGTCTTGTTGCCGAGAACTCTAACGGGAGAATAAATGATAAGGTGCGGATCGGAAAGCTTGGAAGGGTCGAAAGCCTCTGTCTTGATGCCGTCCTCTGTAGCCGTAAATACACGGTTTCTGGAGTTAACGCTTCTTCCCATGATGAAGTAAGCTGTTACTGCCTTCTTGCCGTCTGCGGACTTACCGATAACGATACCTCTTCCGGGGTAAGCGTTTGTCTTCAGGATCTCTGAGATGTTCTTCTTTTCCATAAATACTTCATTCCTTTACATATGCAATATTGTTTTTGATCTCTACTTTACCCTCTGCGAAAAGGCTTATCGCCTTCGGCAGAATAACCTGCTCGCACTCCTTCATAATGCGCTTCTGAAGCACTTCGGGAGTGTCATCAGGCAGGATATCGACACACTTCTGAAGAAGGATCGGACCCTCGTCATAGTTCTCATTAACCAGATGAACTGTGGCACCGGATACCTTAACGCCTCTTGCAAGTGCAGCCTCGTGAGGCCTGATACCGTACATACCCTTGCCGCAGAATGACGGGATCAGTGCAGGATGGATATTAATGATCCTGTTACTGAATTCCTTTACCGTCCTTGCTCCGAGAAGTGACAGGTAACCTGCAAGAACAATAAGTTCTGCTCCGACTTCTTTAAGCTTATTTACAACTGCCTCATCCCACTCTTCTCTTGAAGGATATGACTTAGCTGACATAACTACTGACGGAATACCGTTATCGGATGCTCTCGTAAGCGCATAAGCGCTGTCGTTGGACGCAATAACAAGTGCAATCTCGACATTCTTCAGTTCGCCCGAGTTGATGCGGTCGATTATGGCCTGAAGATTGGTTCCGCCGCCTGAAACAAATACCGCTATCTTCATAAGTTAGTCACCTGATGCACGCTCTTTTCGAAGCTTTCGGGCTTACCTGCAACATAGTTGCCGTCAAAGCATGCGGAACATGTATCACAGATAAGGCCGCCGAGAGCTTCCTTAAGGCACTCAAGGCTGATATAACCCAGTGAATCGGCGCCGATCATCTCACCGATCTGCTCTACTGTCATGTATGTAGCGGGAAGATCCTTGTCAGACGAAGCATTTACTCCGTAGCAGCAGGGATACTTAACTTCAGGGGATGCAAGCCTTACATGAACCTCGGAAGCACCGTTATCCTTAAGGAAGCGGATGATGTGCTTTGTTGTTGTACCTCTTACAAGCGAGTCGTCAACTATGGCGATCCTCTTACCCTTGATGGCTTCCTTGAGAACTGCGAACTTCATTCTTACGGCAAGCTCTCTTTGCTCCTGTGTGCTCTTGATAAATGTTCTTCCTACATAACGGTTCTTAAGAAGTCCCATACCGTATGTAACTCCGAGACCGTCGGCAAAGCCCAAAGCTGCGGCATTACCGGAATCAGGGGCACCGATTACGAGGTCGCAGTCACAGGGATGAAGCTTCGCAAGGGCCTTACCAGCCTCGTATCTTGACTTAAATACGTTTGTACCGTCGATTACAGAATCGGGACGTGCAACATAAACATACTCAAAGATGCAGACCTTGCCGTTCTTGATTCTCTCGTCGGAAGATATCTCGCTGTTGTAGAAGATGCTTGATACCTCGTCCTTGGAAATGGAGAGGATCTCACCCGGCTCGAGATCTCTTACATACTCTGCATCAAGCGCATCGAAAGAACAGTTCTCAGATGCGAGCATCCACTGGTTATTCTTCTTACCAAGTGACAGAGGTCTCAATCCATACGGATCTCTGACACCGATAAGCTTGTCTTCAGTCATGATGATGAGAGCATATACACCCTGCAATTCCTTCATGGTCTTAAGAAGAGCCTCTTCAGTAGTCTCGCTAACAACACGGTTCCTGGAGAACAGAGAAAGAATAAGCTCAGTATCTGTATTTGTCTGGAAGATAGCACCCTGATTCTTGAGTTCTTCCCTTATCTGCTCCGCATTAAGAATTACCGAATCACAGCTTAATGCGATATTACCTACTCTGGACTTAATTACAACGGGTTGGATACCGTCAGGTCCGACAATACCGTCGGCACCTCTTGCATGAGCGATGGCACAATTACCGCCAAGAGCATTAAGAGTTACTTCATCAAAGATATCAGCTACCATTCCGTCTCTTTTATGAAGAAGGAATGTACCGTTATTGTTGATAGCGATACCTGCAGCTTCCTGACCTCTGTGCTGCAAAGAGAAGATACCGTAGTATGCTGTGCTCGCTGTTCCCTCGTCGATACCTGATCTGTTGATAACACCGAATATACCGCTCATTAAAGTCCTGCCTCCTTTAATTTTTCCTGAAGCTTTGTTTCTTTAGTATCTACAGAAGAAGCAAGCTCCTTCTTATAGTCGAGAAGTTTGGAAGCAACATCATCGTCAGACAGAGCGATGATCTGAGTTGCAAGGATAGCCGCATTGGATCCGCCGTCGATAGCTACCGTAGCTACCGGGATACCGGTAGGCATCTGAACCGTCGCATAAAGAGCATCTACACCGTTAAGAGCGCCGCCCTTACAGGGAACGCCGATAACGGGAAGGATCGTATTGGAAGCCAGTACACCTGCAAGATGTGCAGCGAGACCTGCAGCTGCAATAATAACGCCAAATCCGTTATCTCTTGCGTCAGCCGCCAGCTTATGAGCCTTATCGGGACTTCTGTGAGCGGATGCGATATGCACCTCATATTCGATACCGAACTTCTTAAGAAGCTTAAAACAACCTTCCATTACCGGGAAGTCGGAATCTGAACCCATAATGATCAATACTTTTTTGCCTGCCATATTAATACCTTTCCTTTAATTATTCGTCTTCCTGATTCCAGTTAAGTCTGTCCATAACACGGTAATAATCATCTGACTCCCATTCATAAGGTCTGGGACAATAATCATTAGACGTGAAACTTGTCTGACTGTATGGAACGATCGTAAGATTATAATCTTCGACATATGAATTTGTCTCATCCATAACGAACTCACATCTTACTATGCAAGTATCGGGATCGGAAAGTCCCGTATTACCGCCGAAACAAAAATTGGAAAGACTGTAAAGAATATACTTTCCGTTATAAAGCTCGATAGGCTCAAGTCTGTGAGGATGTGCGCCTACAACAATATCAACACCGTAATCTATCAAAGCATGACCAACATATATCTGATCATTGGTAGGCTCATAATAACGCTCGATGCCCCAATGACATGAAGCGATGATAATCTGACATCCGGCATCCCTTAATTCATCAATGAGCGGATAAGCAGTGGCCGCAGTATCGCCGTTGCCTATCATATCGATACCGAACATACCGATCTTAATACCTCTTACTTCATAGATAGCGACCTGATGCTGGTTACTCCAATAAATACCGGCCTCTTCGAGTGTCTGCTGAGTAGTTACAAGACCTTCTTCCCAATAGTCATAACTGTGGTTGTTGGAAAGATTAACGGCCTCAATACTGCCGTTGATAAGCATCTGAACACTCTCTGGAACATTCGCGAATACGAACTCCTTAGTCATATGCGATGCGTTCTCATCACCGTATGTTCCTTCGAAGTTCGCATATGTAAGATCATCTGTCGCAAGATAATCGGCACAATTTTGGAAACAGTACGTCCAGTCACCGTCTACTACAGCATCAAAGCTTCCGGGTGCACCGCTCCAAGCAAGAGCATCGGCTAAAGTAAGATCCCCTAAGAAACTTACGACAATATGCTCAGGAGCCGGAGTAGGCGTCGGAGTATTGGTAGGCACGGGTGTCGGTGTCGGCGTGGACGTCGGTATTACGGTCTCGGTTATTTCTGTGGGAACCGCAGTCTCCTGAACAGTATTCAGGAAAGAGCATGCAGCTAATACAGCTGATGCTGCAAGCACCGTAAAACATACGAAAAGAGTGCGTACTAAGGATCTGTTACTCACTTTTATGTGCCGTAACCTCCCTCGGGGATATCAAAATCGCGTCCGAGTATCAAAGACCTTACGAACAGTCCCGAATCCGACAGCATCTCATCGGGCCAATGTCCCGCGATCTTCTGTTCAACCGTAAATCTGTTCGAATACAGTCTCAGCGCATTGGAACTTTCAAGTATTGCCGTTCCGATGGACCAGTTACACCATGAGATATTGTACTCATCAAGAAGAGCCATCCATTCAAGTGTCTCGGTATAGAATACACCGCTGTTACCTGAATCAAGGGATGTACCCCACTCCGTACAGAAGATGGGAAGTCCATTCGCGACAGCAGTTCTTACCTTATCCATGTGATCCTCACCGTGGGAACCTGCGTAGAAATGCAAAGTATACATGATATTGTCGCCGTCGATGGGATTAAGTGAAGCCACATCTACATCCTGGCTCCATGTGGGTGTACCTACAATGATGATATTATCGGGATCATTCTCTCTTATAGCCGCGATAACCGTCTCAGCATAAGGCTTGATGCAGTTATCCCAGTCAACAGGAGACTCGGGATCATCGAATCTCATGCCGTTAGGCTCATTACATACTTCATAGATTACATTCGGATAATCACCGTAAAGAGCTGAGATTCTGGAGAAGAAATCAACTGCATCCTCCTGATACTCAGTAGGATCGCCGTCAAAAAGGATATGCCAGTCAACGATTACATATACACCATGCTCTATAAGCGTATCCATATAACCGCATACTTCATTGAAATATCTGTCGGGGAAATAAGTATAACCGTTATCAAGTCCGTGGGATGTCATCGCAAGTCTGATAACCGTGCATCCCCAGTCCTGAATAAGCGTGTCGCATACATCGTCATTAAAGAACTGGAAGCATGACTGAAGTCCGCCGCTGCTCATTCCCTTAAGCTGAACGGGCATTCCGTACTCATTTACAAGCTGTGTACCTTCTACATGAAGCTGACCGTTAACTTCGACAGGAACCTCAAGAACCTGAGATGTACTGTTAGGGCCGATAGAAGGCTCGGTCTCGGCAATTGTCTCGGAAGGAATTGTCTCTTCGGAAGTTTCAGATGTAGGAGCTGCTGTCGGCTGAGGAGGTAAAGTTTCCGGCGGAAGCTTGGATGAACAGGCACAGAAAAGCACGGAAACGCAGATAAACAAAGCAACTGCAGCATTCAGGACTCTTGATCGCATATTAATTCCACCTAGAAAAAGATAAAATCAGTATATAGTTTTAGATGTTCTAATTCAATATTTCATTTATATTAAATAAGGCAAGAAGTTGACTGTCATTTAATTATTTGTCATACTTTGTTAACAAACTTAATTATGTCAAGATATATAATTGTTTTAGAAGTAAGAAGTAAGGAGATATAGGAATGTCACGAGTAGACAGTTTACGTAATAAGATTATGAAGCTGGCCGCGAAGGGCAAGCTGGATGGTCTTGTTAAGCTCTCAGGCGATTCCGATGAGGATGTACGCACAGAAGTTGCGATAGCTATGGGACAGATCAAGACTTACGAATCCGGCATGGCTCTCATCCCCCTGCTTCGTGATTCTTCCCCTTCTGTCAGAGCCGCGGCTGCTACATCTGCTGCAGATATCGGAGCTAAGCATTGTGAAGAATATGTCAAGAAGCTCGCGTTCGCAGATTCAGATCCTAATGTAAGACAGATAGCCAAGAATGCTTTCGACAGACTCAAGGACAGATTGGTCTGAACATATAATATTAAAATAATAAAGGTCCGTCATCATGACGGACCTTTTACTATGTCTTATTAATCTTTTATCAGTCAGCAGCAGCAACTACCTTATCAGAGATAGCTGCCTCGTCACCGATAACAACAACATTGGGGTGAAGCTGCAGGATAGAAGCAGGAACAGAAGGAGTAACAGGGCCTGTGAAAGCCTTCTCAACGATATCCTTCTTACCGGCACCTGTAGCCATGAGGATAACAGTAGTTGACTTCATGATGTAACCGATTCCCATTGTATAAGCCTGTGTAGGAACTTCATCTATCTTACCGTTGAAGAAGAGTCTGGCATTATCCTGAATCGTCTGCTGCTCTAGATCGATGCACTGAGTGTTAACGCAGAAAGCATCAGCAGGCTCATTGAAGCCGATATGACCGTCTCCGCCGATACCGAGAAGCTGAATATCAAGGTGGCCAAGGGACTTAAGAATTGAATCGTAATCCGTGCATGCCTTAACCGCGTCAGCCTCAAGTCCGTCAGGTACATAAGTCTTGTTCTTGTCGATGTTTACATGATCGAAGAGGTTGGTATTCATGAAGTATCTGTAAGACTGGTCATGATCACCGCCTAATCCCCTGTACTCATCAAGGTTTGCTGAAGTAACCTTGGAGAAATCAAGGCTGCCTTCCTTATACATGTCAACAAGAGCCTTATAAGTGCCTACAGGCGTGGAACCTGTTGCAAGACCGATCTTACAGTTTGGCTTAAGTCTGATCTGAGATGCGATGAGCTCTGCACATGCTTTGGATGCTTCTTCATAATTGGCTTTTCTGATTACTCTCATTTTGTTCTCTCCTGTATTATTAATCTTCTGTTTTTACAACGATATTGTCCTTATCCTTATAGATGGAATGATCCGGAACAATACCTCTTACCATGGACAAAGGATAGATATTTGTATGAGGTCCGACTACAGTACCGGGATTCAGAACGGAATTACATCCTACCTCGACGTTATCGCCTAACATTGCACCGAACTTACGAAGTCCCGTCTCATATGATCTTCCCTCACCTTTAACGACAACGTTCTTACGGTCTGCCTTAATGTTGGAAGTGATGGCACCTGCACCGAGGTGAGCCTTATATCCGAGAACTGAATCACCGACGTAGTTATAATGAGGAACTTCAACCTTGTTGAAAAGGATTACGTTTTTAAGCTCTGTGGAATTACCGACTGTAGCGCCCTCTCCGACGATTGCCGATTCTCTGATGAATGCGCACTGTCTGATCTTCGCCCCCTTACAGATGATGGCGGGACCATGAATATAGGCAGAAGGGAAAATCTCTGCATCCTTTGCAATCCATACATCCTCCCCTACCTTATCGTATTCATCCGGGCTCAAAGTAGGTCCGAGCTTCAGGATGAAATCCTTGATCTTGGGAAGAACCTCCCAAGGATATGTGCATCCTTCGAAGATGTCCTTTGCAATAGTCTCATCAAGATTGTACAAATTGCTGATCAATGCTGTTTCCATATGTTTTCTCCTTAATATGAATTAGTCATCAGTCTGCTGTGAGACCTTCAGACTTAATTACCTCAATGAGCTGATCTACATACTTCTCACAGATCTCATCAGTGGAAGCCTCAACCATTACTCTGATCTTGGGCTCAGTACCTGAAGCTCTGAGGAGCATTCTTCCGTTGCCGTCGAGTTCCTGGTTAACCTTAGCTACCGCAGCAACTACAACGGGATTCTCCTGAGCTGCCTTCTTGTCCTTAACGACAACGTTCTTAAGGCACTGGGGATACATCTTCATCTCGCCTGCGAGCATGGAAAGAGGAAGCTTCTTATCGAGCATCGTCATCATTACCATGAGGGATGTAAGGATACCGTCACCTGTAGTTGCATACTTACCGAAAATGATATGACCGGACTGCTCACCGCCCAGAACATAATGATTCTGCATCATGTTCTCTGCCACATACTTATCACCGACAGCGGTCTTCTCAGTACGGATGCCGATCGCCTCGCAAGCCTTGTAAAGTCCCATGTTGGACATGATGGTCGTAACAACCGTATCACCGTCAAGCTGACCGTTCTCCTTCAGATACTTACCGCAAAGATACATGATGTGGTCACCGTTGACTTCGTTGCCGTGCTCATCGACGCAAAGACATCTGTCTGCGTCGCCGTCGTAAGCAAATCCGACATTAAGGTGATTCTCAAGAACATACTTCTTTAAACTCTCCATATGAGTAGATCCGCAGTTCTCATTTATGTTTACACCGTTAGGCGTATTGTTAATTACATAAACCTTGGCACCAAGAGCCTCATAAACTGCTCTTGCGATGTTCCATGAAGCACCGTTGGCGCAATCGAGACCAACGCTCATTCCGTTGAATCCTCTTGTTGGAATTGACATGAGATAACCGATGTAGCGGTTACGTCCTGCCGCATAATCGACTACGTTACCCATCTTCTCTCTCTTGGCAAGAGGAAGTTCCTCAATCTCACCATCGATATATGCTTCGATCTTCTCCTCGATCTCTGCCTCGATCTTCTGACCGTTGGCACGCATGATCTTGATTCCGTTGTCGTAGAAAGGATTGTGTGAAGCAGAGATCATAACTCCGCAGTCGAATCCGTCAGTTCTGCAGCAGTAGGAAACTGAAGGTGTTGTAGAAACATGAAGCAGATATGCATCGGAACCTGATGAAGTAATACCGCTGGACAGTGCGTATTCAAGAGTGTACGAACTTCTTCTTGTATCCTTACCGATGATAATCCTTGCTCTGCCGTCCTCGTGCTTCTGACCGTAATACCAGCCGAGGTATCTTCCGATCCTAAAAGCCTTAGCAGATGTTAAGACTTCATTCGCCTCTCCTCTGAATCCGTCTGTACCAAAGTATTTACCCATATTGTTCTCCTTAAAAAATATAGTTCATTATATCATTATGCATTCGATATCAATACATTATTCAACAGTTACGCTCTTCGCGAGATTCCTCGGTTTATCAACGTCACAGCCCTTGTTGACCGCCATATAATAAGCGAACAGCTGACAGGGCAGAACACCGAGAATAGGCGCGAATATCTCATCACAGTCAGGAATTACGAACTTCTCATCGCAGGAGAAACTGTTCTTCGCAAGTCTCTCCGGGATGATGGCAAGAACTGTTGCTCCTCTCGTTCTTACTTCCTTGATATTTGACTCCATCTTGGAAGCGAGCTCATCCTGTGTTATCGGTGATACAACCAAGGTTCCGTCCTCAATGAGAGCAATGGTTCCGTGCTTAAGTTCACCGCCTGCATATGCTTCTGAATGGATGTAAGAGATCTCCTTAAGCTTAAGTGAAGCTTCCATGGACAGATAATAATCAAGTCCTCTTCCCATGAAGAAGATTGAATCGGCATTAAACTGCGTTGATGCAAATCTCTGAATCTGATTCTGCTTGGAAAGAATTGCCTTAAGCTTCTCGGGAATAGCGAGAAGTTCCGCATGATACTCCTTATACTTCTCGGGTGTAATGCATCCGAGCGTATATGCAAACTTAATTGCCATAAGGTACATGCATCCGAGCTGTGTTGTATATGCCTTGGTGGAAGCAACTGAGATCTCAGGACCTGCAGCAGTATAGAGAACATAATCCGCTTCACGTGCGATAGTACTGCCGATGACATTAACAACGGCTATCGTACGGCTTCCCTTCTCCTTAGCAATCTTCATTGCATTACGTGTATCCAAAGTCTCACCGGACTGTGATATGACAATAGTCAGTGTATGCTCATCGATCAACGGATCGGAATAGATGAATTCACTTGCAACTCCGCACACGGTCGGTATCCTGCACAGCTTCTCAAAGAGGAACTTGCCTACACAGCCTGCATGATATGCAGTTCCGCATGCAATGATATTGATGTTCGTGATTCCTGCAAGGAATTCCTTATCAACAGGAATATGCTCGAGATAGATCCTCTCATCCTGAATTCTGGGACGTACGGTAGCATCAAATGCAGAAGGCTCTTCGAACATCTCCTTCATCATGAAATGTGCATATCCGCCCTTCTGTGCGGCATCTGCATCCCACTCAACAGTTGATACGCTGTATTCTACAGGCTCACCGTGAATATCCTTGATCTCGATGGAATCCTTCTTCATGACGAGGTAGCAGTTGTCCTCCATGAAGACAACATCTCTCGTATACTCGATGAGTGCCGTGATATCGGAAGCAACAAAATTCTCGTTCTTGCCAAGGCCGATAACGATCGGGTTATCCTTCTTGGCACAAATGAGCTGATCAGGCTTATCCACGCACAGGATGCAAAGAGCATATGAACCGACAATATCTGCAAGAGCCCTGCATACGGCAGCTTCGATATCGTTATTGCCGGATTTAACATAGTAATACTCGATAAGCTGTGCAGCTACTTCAGTATCTGTCTCAGACTTGAATTCATATCCCTTCTTCTTAAGGAACTTACGAAGTTCTGCATAATTCTCGATGATTCCGTTATGAACTACGCAGATCTTGCCGTTCATGGAAAGATGCGGGTGCGAATTCTCATCTGAAGGAGCACCGTGGGTAGCCCATCTTGTATGACCGATTCCGGATGAGATCTTATTGGTCTTATGCTCATCCAGGTTAAATCCCAAAGAGGCTACTTCCTCTTCAAGTTCATTAACGCGGCCCTTCTTCTTAATGAGATTCAGCTCACCGTCTTTTATAAAAGAAACACCGGCAGAATCGTAACCACGATACTCCAGTGTCTTCAAACCTTTAATAAGAACAGAAAGTGTATTTCTTGCTCCAATGTAACCTACAATTCCACACATTTGTTATTTCCTCCTGTTATCCTTCGGAACCTTCATTCAAAGAATAGACGGTTACGGATATAGTTTCCGGAACCTGCCTCTCGACTCTGAAATAGAAATTGCTGTCCGAAGATGAAATTACTACCGGAAGCTCAACGACTCCGGTCTCAGATATAGCAGAATAATCAATAGTGGCGATTACATCGCTCTCATCGATTCTATCGATAGTATTGCTTCTTCCTACCAGCTCGAGCTCGACCGTATCAACAGGATAAGAAACATCGATATTATCGGGCGTCGCAGAATTATCGTAAGTGATAGGAACGGTTATGGACTTGGTTACTACAGGATTGGTATTAACCTGTATATACATCCAAAGACAGAATGACAAAAGCAAAGAAATGAGCATGAGCATAAGCTTGGTTCCGGGTCCGACCTTGGAAGAATTGGCGATAACACCCGCCTTTGCTGTACGGATCTCAAGGTTCTCAGAATTCTCGCCCGCAGCTTCGGTAGCCGTGACGTAAGCCTGACGTGCTTCTTCCTCAGCCTGCTTCATTCTTCTTACCTTATGAATAAGCTTGCCCAAGCCCTTGCGCTCAGTCTTATCTGTTGATACTCCGAGAAGATAGTCGAGGTTTGCCTCAAGCTCAAGAGAGTCCTTCATCTCATAAAGATTGCCGTTAACGGCAACAGACATCTTGCCGCGCTCTTCCGAGACGACAACAACAACGGTATCGCCCATCTCGCTCGCACCTACGGCCGCTCTGTGTCTGGTTCCTGATCTGTCAAGGCTGTGCATCGTTACCGACAGAGGAACATGGCACCTTGCCGCTATGATCCTTCCGTCTCTTATAAGAAGACCGCCGTCATGCATCGGCGAGCCCTTATAAAAGATGGACTGAAGCACGGAACTCGTTACGGAAGACTCGAACTTAACTACATTCTCCTGCGTAAGAAGCTCATCGAGTCTCGTCTTTCTCTCGATAAGAATGAGTGCCCCCGTCTTTGTGGCAGCCATCTCCTTACATGCAGTGCTGACTTCATGGATAAAAGTGGAAGATACTGCAGAAGCCGCAGCATCCTCTGAAGAGAACAGATTTCTTACTGAAGTAAAAGACTTAAGACCTACGGTCTCGAGAACACGCCTTAATTCAGGCTGGAAAAGCACGATAAACAGGATCGCGAACACATAGAGCATCTTGTTGAAGATGAACCCTACCATCTCGAGCCCGAACAGACCGCACATAAGCACGAACAGCAGGATAAGTATGATACCCTTCATCAGCTGCCATGCACGGGACTGCTTAATAAAAAGGAGAATCCAGTAGAACAGGGCAGCAACAAGAAAGATATCGATTGCATATCTTATAACATCAAGCGTGCTTCCGAAGAAGACTGACCCGCTCGAAAAGCTGTTGAACAACTCAACAATAAAATCAATAATCTGTGTAATTAAAGAATCACTGCCCATAACTAATTAATTTTATCATTTATTCCTAATCTGGACAAAGGATTTTCAACACAAGCAAGGCGGATCTTGGCGGGATCAACTCCGAATGAAAGCAGTCTTGACGCCTCCTCGGCCATATTCGTAACGGATCCTGCAAGATTACCGCCGGGTCCGTAATATGTCCTGCCTCCCTTTACGGTTACATCAGCATCGGCAAGCTTATACTCCCCGTCAGGCATTCCGGCGCCTCTCATAGAGTCAGAAACGACTATGATCCTGTCTTCCGGGAGCATACTGAACAGCATTCTAAGTACGGGCGGTGCTATATGTATGCCGTCGCATATTATCTCGGCATATACATTCTTATTATCGAAGACTGCTCCGAGAACACCGGGATCCCTTTTACCGCAGGGTTTCATGGCATTCAGGATATGGGTAACACTTTTCGCCCCCTTTTCGAAAGCCTCGCAGGCGGTATCGTAATCAGCCTTAGTATGAGCAAGAGAGATAACATATCTGTCTTTATATTCACTGATTAAATCCATGGCTCCGTCAAGCTCGGGAGCAATATCGATTATCTTGAGTAATCCGGGGAAGTTTTGTTCTATCCTGTCTACTATCTTCCCTGCAAACTTAGGAGCGATGCAGTATTCCTTATTCTGCACCCCGGCCATATCAGGACTCATAAACGGTCCTTCGAGATGTATACCGAGGATCCGGGCATATTCTCCGACCTCTTGCTCAAGTTGCTCATATGCTTCACTGACAGCTTCGAAACATCTCATGATGTTATCTTCGCTTATTGTCATCGTAGTCGGACAGAAAGCCTTAACGCCGAATTCGGGGAGTCTTCGCGCCATCCTGACAATGCCTTCAGCCGAAGCATCGCTTATATCTTCGCCGAAGGCGCCGTGTATATGCGTATCAATAAAAACCGGTTCACTAAGCATATATCTATTATCTCACAAAAATGAAAAAGGGCTGCTATTCGCAGCCCCTTCCACGAAAAGTCTTAATTATCGATCAGATGCAACCCTGAGCGATCATAGCATCAGCAACCTTGAGGAGACCTGCGATGTTAGCACCAACAACATAATTGTTCTCGTGTCCAACTTCAGCAGCTGTCTTATCAACTGTCTCGAAGATATTTGTCATGATGCCCTTAAGCTTTGCATCAACTTCCTCGAATGTCCAGGAAAGTCTTGCGCTGTTCTGGCACATCTCAAGACCGGAAGTAGCAACACCGCCGGCGTTACTTGCCTTACCGGGGCAGAAGAAGATCTTGTTCTCCTGGAAGTATGTGATTGCATCAGGTGTTGTAGGCATGTTAGCGCCCTCACCAACTACCTTTACGCCGTTTGCAACAAGTGCCTTAGCGGACTCGAGGTTGAGCTCGTTCTGTGTAGCGCAAGGAAGTGCGATGTCACAGGGAATTGTCCAGATACCCTTGGAACCGTTAACATCCTCTGTGTACTTAGCGGAAGGAACATAATCAAGATACTCCTTGATTCTGCCTCTCTTAACTTCCTTGATCTCCTTAACAGCATCGAGGTTGATACCGTTCTCATCATAGATGTAACCGTTGGAGTCAGAAAGAGCAACTACCTTAGCGCCGAGCTGTGTAGCCTTCTCGCAAGCGTAGATAGCAACGTTACCGGAACCGGAGATAACAACTGTCTTACCCTCGAAAGATGTGTTCATCTTCTTATGGAGGAGGCAATCTACGAAGTAGCAAAGACCATAACCTGTAGCCTCTGTTCTGGCAAGTGAACCGCCGAATGAGATCTTCTTACCTGTGAGGATTCCGGAGAACTCATTAACGATCTTCTTATACTGACCGAACATGAAACCGATCTCACGAGCGCCTGTTCCGATGTCACCTGCAGGTACATCGCAGTCAGGACCGATGTGTCTGTAGAGCTCTCTCATGAAGCTCTGGCAGAAAGCCTGTACTTCGTTGTCAGACTTGCCCTTAGGATCGAAGTCGGAACCGCCCTTAGCACCGCCCATAGGAAGTGTTGTGAGGGAGTTCTTGAAGATCTGCTCGAAGCCCAGGAACTTCAGGATGGAAAGGTTAACGGAAGGATGCAGTCTGATACCGCCCTTGTAAGGTCCGATAGCGCTGTTGAACTGAATTCTGTAACCGCGGTTAACCTGGATCTTGCCGTTGTCATCAACCCAAGCTACTCTGAACATAACCTGTCTCTCAGGCTCAACGATTCTCTCGAGAACCTGCTTCTCGATCAACTCAGGATGTGTAGCAAGTGCGGGCTCGATAGAAGAAAGGAACTCATAAACTGCCTGGAAGAATTCGGGCTCGTTGGGGTTCTTCTTCATAACGCTCTGCATGAGGTCATTAAGATAGGGATTTGAGATTGTGTAATCCATTGTTTCCACCTTTCCTTTTTGCCGCGATTTTGCAAGTCGCGACTTCAAAAAATTCATAAACTGCAGAAATGATATATCAACGATACCAATTATGCAATAATCAATTCAAGAAAATTCAGAATAACAATAAAACTTATGTAGTCGGTTCCTGCTGAACAGCCACAGTCGGAGAAGTCGGAGCCGAAGAAGTGGTCGTAGGCACCGAGAACGGATCATTACGGGTTACTTCTTCTACAGAAGATATACCGAACATATCCTGATACTGCTTCGTATCGATATGCGGAAGAATGGCATTGATTGAGATAAACAGCAAAAGAAAGAATATGATCAATAATAAACCTTTATTAAGAATGATCAGGTTACGCTCCGCATTATGCTTGGCATCTATATGCTCCTTTGTCGCGTAACCTACAAGAACATAGACTTTGTTGACATCATCACGCTTGGGCTTTCTTTTATACTCTGTAATCTTCCTTCTTATAAAATTCTGAACTCTTGAAGGAATATTCTTAAAAAACTTAACAGTAGTCCTTACTACGGAACCGCAGATATTGGTTAACTTCTGCCCTATACTGAGATTGTCATGCCCTGATTCTCTGTTCATGTAAAGGATTATATCACTACTCTTCCTCTTCTATCGATAATCTCTTATAAAGCATTTCCGTACCTTTCTCGATATTACGGTAGCACGTTGTTTTGCTTGAGAAATATTCCTTGGCGATCTGGGTTACCGTGTAACCTTTATAGTAATGAAGGTACAAAGTTCTGGCATAAGGATCCGGCAGCGACAGGATATTGATCAGGATTTCCAAAGCCACATTATGACGGCAGATAGCGTCTTCAACTTTGGTACCCATATTCTTAAGGTATCTGTCATAACCCTCACCCAGAGAAATAAGTTCATCTTCTATGTCATAATGACCGCCTTTAATATGAAGTCCGGGATTAATTACCTTCACAGGAACATGATCATGATAATAAAGATCCTGTATGACAGAAGTCTTGTCATCTATCCCGCCATTGATAAGCCTTATTAAACTAAGTGCATCATTGCATGCGTAAGTTAAATCGGGATACAAAGTCTTAAGCTTGGCTTTAAAAGCCTTCTCATATAAAAACATACAAACCTCCATAACGAACAAGTGTTTGACACAGAATAAACGTTCGGGTAAAATCGATTAAGAATATATGTTTGGAGGACCGTACAATGGAACCCAAAGAACTCAAAGAACTAAAGTCAGATCTTAAGTCAGAATCCAAGTCTGAGAAGACTATAGACAGAGTCTACAGTTACGTTAAGTACTATATTAAGACCAATACGTACTCCCCTTCTGTCAGAGATATATGCAAGGGAGCGGGTCTCAAGTCAACATCCTCTGTACACATGTATCTTAAGAAACTCGATGAGATGGGATTAATAGAATACCGCCCGGGTATGCGTAGGGCGATCATAATTAAGAATCAGGATATTGAGCCCGAGACCGCTGCCCCTGCCGATATGGTCAGACTTCCGTGTCTTGGTAAGATCACAGCAGGTGTCCCTATATATGCACATGAGGATTATTCCGAATCGATATGCGTCAATTCATCGATGTTCGGTAAATCCATTATCGGCAGTGATGACGCCTTTATACTAAAGGTAAGCGGAACCAGTATGATCAATGCACACATCATGGACGGAGACTATCTGATAGTAAGAAAGCAAAGCAGCTGCCAGGAAGGTGATATAGTTGCTGCACTGATTGATGATGAAGCTACTGTTAAGAGGTTTGGAAAGGTTAATGGTGTTCCCTATCTGTTCCCCGAGAATGATGCATACTCTCCTATCCCGTTTAACACGGAAGGCTGCAGGATATTGGGCAAAGTTGTCGGTCTGCACCGCTACTCTATTTATTGATTAAGATCATGTTTTGTCCTCCGTTCTTCCGTCAGGGTTTATAATGAGGACTATATCAGCAGCCAAATCCACATTCATCATTATCAGGTGAGTTAACAGGATAACAGACTCACAATTAATAGTTTATTCATATATCTGTTCATTTCATGCACAACTAAGCCGAGTTGTGCATTTTTTGCACAGGTAAAAGCAAAAATTAAATAACGGAAAGAATAAACTCAGCCTGCTCTTCTGCACTCAGATTACGGTCGATCTTATGGATACCGTCGATATATCTGAACCAGGTAAGCTGTCTTTTGGCAAAATGACGTGTATTGAGTTTGATCTCATAAGCCGCACGTTCCGCGGAACTGCCGGGCTCATTATCGATAAGCGGTAGGAATTCTTTATAACCTATAGCCTGACAACAAGTCGACTTTCTGTCAATCGGAAGCGAATACAGGAATCTTGCTTCCTTTTCAAGTCCCATATCCATCATCAGATCAACACGCCTGTTGATACGGTCGTAAAGTATTGATCTGTCATCTTCATAATCGATAACGAACAACTCGAAGTTATACCTGGGGCCTTCCTTGCGTGAATCGAGATTACGCTGAGTCTTAGTCTTGCCCGAAGCAAGATAGACTGCCAATGCTCTTATAACACGCCTGGTGTTATTGGGATGAATCTTTGAAGCGGATTCGGGATCTACCTGTACAAGTCTTTGATATATGCCGTCGATACCATCTTTACGGTACTCTTCGTACAGTTTATCCGTCTCCTCATCCGCCTTGGGATCATCTTCGAATGAGATCCCGTCCTTTAATGCGGATATATACTGCCCTGTTCCACCGCACAAAACAGGGAGCTTACCCCTTGAGAGGATATCTTCTACACAAGCATAACAGTCCTGAACAAAAGACGAGACCGAATAATACTGACCGGGCTCGACAATATCGATCATATGATGGCGCACAAGCTCCTGCTCATCCGAAGAAGGCTTAGCTGTACCCACATCAAGACCTTTATAGATCTGCATTGAATCGCATGATATCAATTCCCCGCCTGTGATCTCGCACAGCTTTAATGCCGCAGCACTTTTACCGCTTGCTGTAGGACCTGTAATGATTGGGATCTTCTTATCCGTCATACTATTCTTTTAAATCTCTTCTCCATATCAGTCTCGGGGATCTTAATAAACGTAGGTCTTCCGTGAGCACAGTGATACGGGTCATTACATTCATGAAGCTGTGAGATCAGAGACAACGCCTCTTCTTTTGTAATAACATCATGAGCCTTGATAGCCGCTTTACATGCTGTAGTCTGGATAAGAGATATCCACATCTGACTCTTCGCGGGAGTCTCACGCTTAAGGTCTTCGAGAACCTGGGTGAAAAACACTTCGGGCTTCGACATCTTCTTAAGTCTGTCCTCAGCTTTTGTAGCTATCGGCACCGCACGTAAAGCGACCTGCCTGTCACCTGCTATATCGACATCAAAACCGAACTGCTTAAATCTGTCGATATTATCGGTAACGAAAGACATATCAGCTGTCGACAGATCGATTATCTGAGGAATAAGCAATTCCTGTACGGATCTTTGAGTCTCATCCATAGCTTCACGCTTCTTACCGAATCTCTCATAAAGAACTCTCTCATGAGCCGCATGCTGGTCAACAAGAAAGACATCGTGATCCGACTGCATGATTATATAAGTAGAGAACAAAAATCCCACAAATTCCGAAGCATAAAGCTCATCTATATCAGAGCGGTCGGTCGCCGGTTCTTCTATGATATTCTCTTCTTCGGGTTCTTCCGGCTTATCCTCATTCTCGATCTTGCTCACATCAGGCTTAAACTCGGAAAGTATTCGCAGAAGATTATCCGTCGCACCCGCATCCGCCTGAGTGTATGTGCTTCTCTCAGGCTGTCTTGAACCTAAAGTGTGAGGTTTGCTCACTGCAGTTGCAACAGGAGTCGCCTCGGCAACAGGCTTTTCGACAGAGGGTGCGGAAAGAACGACGCTCTCCTGCGCGAAAACGGCATTGCGGATACCGTGCAGAACAAGTCTGAAAATAATAGAATCGTCCGAGAATTTGACCTCTGCTTTCTGCGGATGAACGTTAACATCAACTCCGCCTGCAGGTATGTAGATGCACAATACGCACACAGGATACTTATGCTTCATGACGGAAGCTTTATAAGCTTCATCTATGGCAGCAGTAGCAACGGCGCTCTTGATGGGACGGTCATTAACGTAGACATACTGCATACCGCGGTTGCCCCTGACATAAGACGGGTTCGCGGCAAAGCCTTTTATCTTAATGCCGTCGAGCTCATAATTGATCTCAACCAAAGAAGCCGTAAGTTCCTTGCCGTAGATCGCGTAGATCGCATCTTTCATGTTGCCGTTGCCGGGCGTAGAAAGGATCTGCTTGCCGTCCTTTATAAGCTTAAACGCCACCTGCGGATTAATTATCGCAAGTTTCTCGACAAGAGAGCAGATATACATACTCTCGGTCGCATCTCGCTTAAGAAACTTATATCTTGCAGGGATATTCGCGAACAGGTTCTTTACCGTAACTACAGTACCCGTGTCAGCCGCGACTTCGCTTATACCCTTAAGCCTGCCGTCCTCATATTCTATGCATGTTCCGGTCTTCATATCCTCCATCTTGGTAACAACAGTTATATCCGAACATGCCGCTATCGAAGCCAAAGCCTCGCCTCTGAATCCCTGTGTCGTAAGATCGTAGATATCGTCTATAGTCTTAATCTTGGATGTGGCGTTAAGAAGGAAACATTTCTCGGCGTCTTCCCTGTCCATACCGAAGCCGTTATCGCTAACTCTGATAAGTGAGATGCCGCCGTTATCGAATTCGATCTTAACCGAAGTCGCACAGGCATCGATACTGTTATCAACAAGCTCCTTTACAACAGAGACGGGACGCTCGATTACTTCGCCCGCTTTAATTGCATTTGCAGTCTTCTGATCGAGGACGTTAATCCTGCTCATCCTGGTCTTCCTTTCTAACCGTGTCGATAAATCCGTAAAGAAGATTCATTGCCTCAAGCGGAGTGACCCTCGTAATATCGATTTCACGAAGAGCATTACGGATGCTGTCTTCCTTACGGTAATAGACATTATCAGGATTGAATATCGAATCCTGACCCGGAAGCTCGGCTTCTTCGCTCGTCTTGAACTCACCCAATCTCTCGAGTTCCTTAAGGATATTACGTGAGCGAGTAAGAACATCGGTCGGAACTCCCGCCAGGCGTGCTACCTCGATACCGTAAGAATCCGAAGTGCCGCCTTCCACGATCTTGTGCAGGAAGACAACTCCGTCGTCGTTCTCCATAACATCGACATGATTATTAAAGATGCCTCTGATGCTCTTCTCGAGTCTGTTAAGCTCGTGATAATGCGTCGCGAAGATAGTTCTCGCGAACAGTATCTTGGGGTCTGCGATATACTCAAGCACCGCCCAAGCTATCGAAAGACCGTCATACGTCGATGTACCTCTTCCGACCTCATCGAGAAGAAGCAGGCTCGAAGGAGTGGCATTTTTAAGGATGCCTGCCACTTCTTTCATCTCAACCATGAACGTTGACTGTCCCATGGAGATATCATCCGATGCACCGATTCGCGTGAAGATCTTATCAACAAGACCTATGTGTGCTGATGATGCAGGCACGAATGAACCCATCTGCGCCAGAAGGACGATAATGGCATTCTGTCTCATATACGTAGACTTACCTGCCATATTAGGTCCCGTAAGAACCATTATTCTGTTGTCACCGTCAAGCTTCGTGTCATTAGGGATGAAGCGGTCTGATTTATTGACGTTAAGCATCTTCTCTACTACCGGGTGACGACCGTCCCTGATATCGAGAACATTGGAATTGTCAACAACAGGTCTTACGTAATTCTCTTCACTTGCAAGAGAAGCCAGCGATGATACAACGTCTATCAGAGCAGCCGCCTTCGCGCTTCCGAACAGTCTGTCAGATGCTTCCTTAACAGTCTCACGGATCTTAACGAACAGCTGATACTCAAGAGTCATTCTCTTGGAATTGGCACCGAGGATCTTATCTTCGAGTGTCTTCAATTCAGGCGAGATATATCTCTCGTTATTTGCAAGTGTCTGCTTACGGGTATATTCCTCGGGAAGTTCTGTTACCGATCTAGGGACTTCTACATAATAGCCGAACACCCTGTTATATCCGACTCTTAATGTCTTGATTCCGGTTCTCTCCTTCTCACGGACCTCAAGCTGAGCAATATATTCATTGGCATTAGTCGCTATATCACGAAGCTCGTCGCACTCTTCATTGAAACCGGGCTTAATAATGTCGCCTTCGGTTATGGATATCGGCGGATCATCGGCGATGGAACGGTCAAGAAGATCGTATATATCTTCGAGAGGATCGAGCAATTCATTGATCTGTCTGAATATGCCTTTACCGAACTTGGATGAGCATTCCTTAAGGAACGGAAGCTTACCGAGCGAGTTCTTAAGCGCGATCATCTCACGTCCGTTGATGCTGCCGAGTGACACCTTGGAAGCAAGTCTCTCGATATCGTAAAGACCTGTCAGTCCTTCAATAAGCTCATGGCATTCTATAAATCTGTCATAGCATTCTTCTACGGCATCAAGTCTCGCATTTATGGAACTGCTGATGATAAGAGGCTCTTCGACCCACTTACGCAGAAGTCTTCCGCCCATCGATGTCTTTGTCTTATCGATCGCCCACAGCAAAGATCCTTTTTTCGCGCCGGTTCTTATAGTCTGTGTAAGCTCGAGATTGACTCTTGTACTGTAATCGATCTCCATTGTCTCCGAGACTTTAAAGCAGTTGATCGTATTAAGATGCTCCACCTTATCCGTCTGTGTCTCTTCGGCATATCTGATCAAAGCGGCACAGGCACTGATCATGAGATCCGTATCCTTGAACTTATCGTCACCGTATATCTTGATACGCTTATTCTCCTTAACGGGAGTTGCCTTAAAGTCACGCTCGGAGCGCTTGGTATATGAGATCTCGAACGCCTGCTTCAGGACCTTATAACATACCGATTCCTCGAACTCAGGATTATAGATTATCTCTGACGGATTATACTTACCGATAAGATTTATCAGGTGCTCGTCATTACCCGTAAAATCAAGCTGAGTCGCCTCGAAGTCCCCGGTCGTAATATCAGCAACTGCTATACCGTACTGATTGCCGACACACATGATACTCATAAGATAGTTATTCTTGCGGTCATCAAGCTCATCGGTATCGGTCATGGTTCCCGGTGTAAGAACCTGGACAATACCTCTTTTCACAAGTCCTTTAGCCTGTGCCGGGTCTTCTAACTGCTCGCATATTGCGACCTTCTGTCCTTCGTTTACAAGACGGGCCGCATAGGATTTATAGGCATGGTGAGGAACGCCGCACATCGGTGCGCGAAGTCCGCTTCCGCAGTCTCTGGCAGTCAGAGTAAGTTCTAACATGCGGCTTACAAGAAGCGCATCGTCGAAGAAACATTCATAAAAGTCTCCGAGTCTGTAGAAGATAATGATGTCGCCCATCTGCAGCTTCAGATCGGCATACTTCTGCATCATCGGCGACAGATTCTCGTAAGGTACATCAGCAAGTCTTAATTCTTTATTTTCAGTCATTTAAACCTCACAAGTTCACCGTCAACGGAATACGGACGTGCATTTGTAAACTTAACATCGCACAGCATTCCTTCGTAATCATCGGATGTCTTGGAAGGATCCTTGAGCTCATCCGGAATCGTAAAGTTTACAAGATGATTGGACAATGTCCTTCCGGTCAGGATATCGGGAGCTGTAGAACTCTGACCTTCGATAAGAATCTCCTCGGTCTTTCCGACCTTCGCCTGATTGGACTTAAAAGCAAGATCATTCTGTAATTCAAGAAGTCTTCCGAATCTCTCGGTAACTACATCATGAGGAATCTGATCCTCCATTACAGCCGCCTTCGTACCCGGTCTCGGTGAATACTGGAAAGTAAACGCGGAATCGAATGCACATTCCTTAACGACTTCCAGCGTCTGCTTAAAGTCTTCTTCGGTCTCGCCCGGGAAGCCTACGATTATATCCGTAGACAGAGCCCCGCCCGGAACCGTATCTCTGAAGTAATGTACAGTCTTAAGAAACTCTGCTTTGGTATAAGGTCTGTTCATGCGCTTAAGCACATCATCAGAACCGGACTGCAGCGCGAAATGCAGATGCGTCTCGATATTCTCATAAGAAGCCATGATATCGATGACTTCGTTCGATATATCCTTGGGATGCGATGACATGAATCTTATCCTGTTAAAACCCTTGATGGCCGCTGCCGCCTTAAGAACATCCGGGAATCTCTCGCCGTTAATGCCCTTATACGAATTAACATTCTGACCCAGAAGCATTACTTCCTTATAGCCTTCTTCAGCGAGTCTGTTAAGTTCCTCGATGATCTCGTCGATACCTCTTGATCTTTCACGACCTCTTGCATAAGGAACGATACAGTAAGTACAGAAATTATTGCATCCGTACATTATCGGGACGAGAGCACGGAATTTACGCTTACGTACTATCGGAACGAGTGAGTCGTCTACGATGTAATCCTCACTTGAGATATTAACGAGCTGCTTCTTTTTCCCTATGGCATCGCGAAGGTAAATCGGAAACAGATGAAGCTGCTGGGGATCGAAAACGAGATCTACATACGGGAAGCTCTTCTTAATCTTCTCGACATTCTCGGGAACCTTGGTCATGCAGCCGCATACTGCTATTATCTTATCCTTGTCCGACTTCTTATCCGCCTTGACTATACCGAGATTGCCGAACAGTCTGTCCTCTGCATTCTCTCTTACGGCACAGGTATTGAATATGATCACATCGGCAGAAGCGTCTTCGTCGACTTCCTTAAGACCGAACTGCTCGAGCATTCCGCATATCTTCTCGGAATCTGATTCATTAAGCTGGCAGCCGTAAGTCCTCACATTATATGTGATATCACGTCCTTTACGGGATGAAAGAGCCGAGAAATACTCTTTAAGTTCATTAACAGCCGCATCGCGGCCGCGAAGATCATCTGCGCCTACCTTTATTACTGCCATATCAGTTCCTTTCCATACAAACAATTAATTATACTAAAAAATCTCATTATTGTTATAATCGTATTTATGAAACGAGTAATGTCATTCCTTCTGAGCCTGATCCTTACGACAGCATTCTTTTTCCCGAATGTTGTATTAGCCGTAAACGATGATCTTGACGACCCCGAAGACGGTCTCGTTTCCCAGAACGAGGCATATAATGACCTTTTGACAGATGCTCCCGCCGATCTTCCGTCGGTTACGGGCACTTCCTACATTCTTTACGATACAGAATCAGATACGATTCTCATGGGCAAGAACACCGATGCCCAGATCCAGCCCGCTGCCATCACCAAGCTTATGACGGTCCTTCTGGCGATTGAGAATCTCGACCTTGAGGATACGGTAACAGTAACCCAGCCCATGTACATCGGAATCCCCGAGAATTATTACACGCTCGGAGTTACCGAAGGTGAGATCGTAACCGTAAGAGACCTTATCTATGCAGCCCTCCTCGAGTCAGACAGCGATGCCTGCCTATGTCTTGCGATCAAGATATCAGGTGCCGAGTCATTGTTCACGGGACTTATGAATACAAGGGCAAGTGAATTGGGATGCACCAACACCTTCTTTACGAACTGCTACGGTAATGATGATATGAGCAATCTTTCCACTGCTCACGATATGGCATTGATACTCGATGCATGCACGGATCATCAGGACTTTGTCGACATTTCAACCACTTTCCAGCACACAATGCCCGGAACCAACCTTTACAGCGATTCGAGAATTATCTCGAACGCTAACAGATTCATCTCCACACAGGAATATTCATACGATTACTATGCGGGAGGTCTTACGGGTTATTCCGAGGGTGTCGGCTACTCTATCGCCGCAGCAGCGAACAAGAACGGTCGTAAACTCATAGGCATCATTCTCGGTGCTACCGACTCGCTGATGCGCTACTCCGATATGATCGACATGTTCGAAAGCGGTTATTCCTCGTTCTCGACGCTTCCTATCGATCAGGGCGAGTTCATGCCGCTTTATAACGACACTATAGAACAGATCAATTCCGCTTTGCTCGGGACCGAGCTCGCAGTTATGGAATCCTCTATGGATCTGTCCCCTTACCTTACAACGACTACCGCACGTATTTCCCTCGGAAGCACCAACACAGTAGATCTGTCTTCGGTTATTATCGACACATCCTCAATGGAGAATCAGGACTTCAGGATCCCCGTCCTCAGGGTATTTAACGACGGCAAGACGTATATCGTCGGAGTTCTTAACATCCAGGTCGGACAGAAGGATAATCTCGTATCGATCAATCCGGAGAAAAGAACCATATGGTCTGCACTTAAGAAAGCTCTTGTAACCATTATCGTTCTTCTTGTTCTTCTGATAATTCTTGTATACTCCCTCATTATCTTCAGAAGGAAAGCAAGACGCAGAGCTTCCCGCGAATTCAACAACAAGAATAAGATGCTCTGATTAACGAATCAGGATTCTTTCACGTAAACAAAATCTTCGAGATACAGCGACAGAACTCTGTCATCCGTGTTGCCTTCGATCACCGACATCGGTGAGAATGCGTTAGGTATATCGATAACAAGGTCGCACTGATAATCATCACCAACAGTGAAAACGAACCCGAAGCTGTCGTCATCCATCGTAACGGGGCCTTCGTAAACAACATCGCCGTTAACTCTTACGGTTATGTACTGCTCCCCGCCGAAAACATTGGCAAGGCCGAATCTTCCCGTATAAGTCCCGGGCAGCATATGAAGGCAAAGGTGCAGCTGTTTGCCGTAAACAAGAGCGACATCCCCTTCATAACCTACCGAACTTCTTATAAGACTCATATCATTCTGGGTAAGATCGGAGAAATCAAGCGTATCCGTGTCTCTTATCATGTGATAGCCGTCAGAACTTATATTGACGTAAGTAAATGCCTCACCGTTGATATTTGTGGAAGGAAGCTCTGTGTAATCAACTTCAGAACCGTCGGGAGCGTATATCGTCCACTCCCCGTCTTCCATAACTTCCGCAGCTTCCGGTGTGATCAGGATCTTACGGAGGTTGCCGTCCTCATCAAAGTAAGGCACCGGATACTTACAGTAATATGATTCCTCGGAAAGGGTTCTCGAATAGTAGATACCTACAGGCGGATTATACAGCGTCGGGAAATTGTCGATCACGAATCTTCCTATAAAAGTATGATCAAGATAGAGATTATGAGGATACATCAGAGCTACGAATATCAGGACGAAAGCAGTCCATGCACTGCTTATACCAAACACGGGAGCAGCGGCAAATTCCCTGATATTAAACACATTGAAGAATGCCATGAACGGAAGCATCCATACGTTATATCTCATGATATAAGCCATTCCGCAATTGATATGCAACTCCTGCGAGACAATAAACAGCATACAAAGAACAGTAAGAAGACTTAATACCGTAAAAGCGATCTCCTTCTTCTTTATAAGGTTCAGGATAACGATCACGAAGAAAGCCGGAGCAATCAGAAGTGTATATGCGATCATACCCTGATTGGGATCGAATATATAAGACAGTGCACATATAAGTCTGTTATCGGTCGCAACATCACTGTTCGATACTGCAGCGACGGATGCGACCGGGCTGTAGCTTCCGAACAGGATAAATGATCTTACAACGGGGACAAATCCGGGAATGGCAGCCACAAGAACAGGTATAGACTGCTTTGCAACAGTACCGATCTTCTTGCCGGAATCTTTATAAGCCACTATAAGGAACTCGATACCGAGGAAAAATGCCGGAACCAGTAACGCGAGATTATTCATGGCTGCGATACTCATAAGAAGCATCGCGATAACATACCGTTTGTTGTATCTCATAACGAGACCCGCGGCCACCAAAGAAAACATCAGAACCTCTGTATGAACCCAGGTGATATAGAACCACGCGGGATTGAGGACCATGAACAACATCAGCATGGTCTTCTTCGACTGTTCCGCCTTAAGTACAAGCTGCACCATAAGACAGGCAAGGAACCAAAACAGAAGATTCATATACTGGTATGCCTTGGCAGGATTGATCCCTATGTAATGGAACAGACTTCTTAAGGGCATGCACAATACGGAATACAGCCCGAAATGCTTGGCATAGTAATTACCGTCTGCACCCTCTACGAGAGTAATGTCTTCGCGGTCACGGTAGATGGTATCAAAGATATTATTGCCGTAATATGCCTTGGCATCTTCTATATCCTGCTGGGTTACGTCTGTCGATCCGTGATTGACAATTGACACGGGCATCATAAGATATTCGAATCCGTCACCCGGAAGCTGATATGCATCATCTCTGGCTATTACTCCAAGTCCGCCGATAGCAAGAATCAGCAGGAGCACCCATGAGATAAACGAAAGAATTACATCTTTCCTTGTTTCAGCCATTTATTGTCATCCTCACTTGATCATTCTGTTATATGCAGACAGAACAGCTCTTACAGAAGACTTGGTAACAGAACTCGATACGCCTGCACCAAGGAATATCTTACCGTCTTCCGCCCTCTTGATCTCAAGATAAGTAATAGCCGCGGAATCCGTGCCGTTTTCCATCGCATGTTCATTATACATATTAATCGAGAATTTTACTCCCGTATATGTTGAGAACGCATCAACAAAAGCATCAAGAAGACCTTTTCCTTTACCCTTGATGGTAACGGGTTCACCGAGATACGTGATCTTTGCTTCGACCTCACTTAACTTATCTCCGAGTGAATGTTCGGAGAATGTCGACAGAGCATAAGGAGTCATGACATTTATGTAGTAGTCATCAAACAGATCAAATACCTGCTGAGGCATGAGTTCCTTCGAATTATCATCGGTCTCGTGCTTAACAACAGTCAGGAAATCACGCTGGAACGACTTCGGCAGAATAATACCGAAGAACTGCTCCATAACATAAGATATGCCGCCTCTTCCCGACTGGCTGTTGATCCTGATGATAGGCTCGTACTCGCGGCCGACATCTGCCGGATCGACAGGAAGATAAGGAACCGCCCAAATATCGGAGCCTCTTTCCTCCATCTTCTTTTTACCTTTGTTGATAGCATCCTGATGAGAACCCGAGAATGCGGTAAATACGAGTTTACCTGCCCACGGGTGTCTCGGATCGACTTTCATTCTGGTGCATTCTTCATAGATATCGATACACTCATTTATATTGGAGAAATCGAGTACGGGATCAACACCCTGCATCATCATATTGATACACAGAGTAATAATATCCACGTTACCCGTTCTCTCGCCGTTTCCGAACAAAGTACCTTCCACACGGTCTGCACCGGCCAATATTCCGAGCTCGGAAGCAGCGACTCCCGTACCTCTGTCATTATGCGTATGAACAGACAGATACATAGAGTCTCTCCACTTGGTTTCATTACAAAAATACTCAACGCTGTCAGCATATACATTCGGCAGCGTATATTCGACTGTCTCGGGCAGATTGATAATGATCTTATTATCAGGTGAAGGCTGCCATGCATCACACACCGCATCGCATATACGAACGGCAAAGTCCGGCTCTGTCGATGAATATGACTCAGGCGAATACTCGAGAATGAAATTCGTATCATACTCGGATTCTGTTTCCGTAATGCATTTTTTAATATACGAAGCGCCGTCTACAGCGAGCTTGAGACATTCTTCCTGTCCGAATTCGAATACGACGTCTCTTTGGAGTGTGCTGGTCGAATTGTAAAGATGGATGATTACATTTTTCGCGCCGTAAACAGCCTCGATCGTCTTGTCGATGATCTCGGGGCGTGACTGTGTCAGGACCTGAATGTACACGTCATCAGGGATCAGATTGTTATCGATAAGTTCGCGGCAGAAATTATAGTCAGTGTCCGAAGCTGCGGGAAAACCGATCTCAATCTGCTTGAAACCGACTTTAACGAGCAGGTTAAAGAACTTGAGCTTCTGTTCCATTGTCATGGGAACCTCAAGAGCCTGATTACCGTCACGAAGATCGACAGAACACCAGACAGGAGCCTTATCGATAACGCGGCCAGGCCACTTACGGTTCTCGAGCCTGATCTCGGGTATCTTCTGATACTTTCTGTAATTCATTGATCCGTACCTCCGTAAATAAAAACGACCCTTCATCCTGTTAGAGACGAAGGGTCGTTCGCGGTACCACTCTAATTCATTCACGAAGAATGCACTCTGCGGATACAGGAGAATTCCGATATCCTGTCCCTTTAACGCTGGACTTGCGTCCGCCCCTTGGGGTTAACCTTTCAGAACGGCTGCTCCGAAGTGAGTTCCCTGTCAACTTCACCGCTGCCTCGCACCAAACGGCAGCTCTCTGCAGGTCTCATTGAAGGTACTGGTCTTCATCAACGCTTTTAGTATATGAGTTGATGTTAACAAACCACATCACAAAGGTCAAGACGGGTGCAAAACACCTGTATCATCAAATGTAAACATACCGTTTAAGAACGCGAGAGTACTGATATCCTCAGGCGGATTCCTCATCATAGCAGTCTTCATCACGGAAGATATTGTAGTGTTGATAACAACAGGCTCGCAGGTGCGCTCCATGTTACCCATGAACATCGCATCTCTTCCGTCAATATTAGAATAAATTACAGAATCAATTATCTTGATATCGGCATTACCGCCCTGTGAGCCGATAGCAGTGCAACGCATGCTTCTGCACATAACATTCAGATCACACGCATTCATCCTGATCGTGGAATTACCGTTAAGATTACCTATCGCAACCGTACTTCTTCCCGGAGTAGCTACAGTTACCTTGGCATTATTAAGTGTAATATTGCCGCCAAGACCGGAGCCCAAACCGACACCCGATACTCCGTTACCATTAATGATCAAAGAACCCTCTAATCCGTCAACGATAATATCTCCGTGCGTCTTATCGGGACCCGCACCGAGACAGAAGAATTCCATGGCACTGACATTAAGGTTAAGATCTCCGTCCCCTTCGATATGCAAGACTGATCCTTCTTCTACATAAATTCCCTCGAGCAACCTGTTATTACCCTTACATACCAAAGTAACATCAGAATTGTCCTCGATAGATATCGCAGGGCAGCTTACATCCGAACCGAACCCGACATTATCAATCGTGATCCTGCCGGTATAACCGTTTGTAACTTTCATAACGATCTTAGTCATGAGTTCAGGAGAACCGGTAATAGCGAAGTCAATAAATGTAGATTCGGATTTACCGACATTAATAACCTCAACGCCTTCGTCATTAAGCTTCGGAAGCATTATTCTGCCTTCGCGCCCGGCAACAAATACGGAATCCGAACCGGAAGATTCATACTTGGATCTTTCTTCGCGGATCTCTTTCATAATGGCAGGATCGATCGATTCGATAATCTCTGCTGCAGGTCTTGCTGTATAGAACCCCTGAATAAGGTCAACACCGAGCATAATAACCGTCTTAAGCTCTTCAGATGTCTCTACTCCCTCTGCAAGTGTGATGATATTGTTATCGTGCGAGAAGGAGATAATATCCTTAACAAAGTGCTGCTTCTGAGGACTGTTCTGTATCTCGGACAGAAGCATTCGGTCGATCTTAACGTATCTGGGCATATAACGAAGAAGATTCGTAATATTGGAATAACCCGTACCGTAATCATCAAGAGCCGTATCTACGCCCATCTCGCTGTATATCTTACTTAAGCGGTCGAGCTCTTCATCAGTAAGTTCAGACTGCTCGGTAAGCTCGATTACTACCGTTCCGGGAAGCCTCTTGATCCTGTTCTTAAGATCATCAAGATACTCATCGGGAATATGCTGTCCCGGAATTGAATTGATGAATACTTTCTTACTTCCGTTGAATATATCCGACCTTTGTTCGACTACGTCAATTACGTTAATGAACGTCTCATACTCGACATCCGACAGTCTGTCGGAAAGCGCGGCATAGCGAATAACCGTAGGCGGATCGATATAAGGATTGATATCAACTCTCATGAGTGCTTCATATGCATATATCTCGCCGTCCCTGGCAGATACGATAGGCTGGAAGTGATAATTAAGCCTGTTGGAATCAAGGATCTCATTAACAACAAGGGATCTTTCCTTCTCTTCCTCGGTAAGTCCTATCTCCTGCGACTTTGCAACAGCAATCTTGTTACTGTTCTTCTTACTAATAGCAGTATTGATAAGTCTCTCAAGATCCGTCATAGTCTCCGGGCAGCCGGTCTCAATACCGTAATAGAAGAACAGCTTAGCCTTAACGGAAGGATCGTTATTATATGTATTGACCTTAGCCTTTACTTTATCGTAAGACACGAGCATCTCCGTCTCGGTAGGCACGGACGAAAGCTTCAAAGCGACGAACTCGCCGTTGCCGAGGCAGGAACTTATGGAATCATTATCCCTGAATACTACTTCGATCATACTTGCAGCACTGACAAGTGCCTTATCACCGACTGCTCGTCCGAACTGCTCATTAATTACAGACAGATCCTTAACATCAAGAGCCAGAGCACTGATGTAGCAGCCCTTGTTACGCATCTTACTGACAAGATACGAACCTTCGGAAAGAAAACCCTGATAATTATAAAGACCTGTAAGGTTATCCTTGATAAGCCCGTCTCTTATCGTCTTATCTCCTGCAACTGTCTCCGAAGATCTTCTTAATACTTCAAAACCGATCATGCATCTTCTGCACCAGGCTCTGAATGTATCATCGATACACATCATCGGATCGGTATATGCTATGGATGTAAAGCCGTAGATCCTGTCATCATATGAAAACGGCATGAAATAATAAACACAAGGTTTCTCAATATCTTCATAAAGATCCGGCAGGATCAATTCACGGTTAAAAGGAACATCAAAATTAACATTATCCTTTACACCGCTCGAACCGCATCTTATGACCTGAAGCATCTCCTCGGCGAGCGAATCATTCTTCTTAAGCCAGTTCGAATTAATACACAACGAGAAATTCTCGAAAGGCCTGATCTGATAAACATATGAATATATAGTGTTGATCAATCCGGTAAATGTCGTCTGATTAATGACATCCTCGGTCATATGATTGAAGACCGAATAAATACCTGATTCGGACAACTGTGTATCCCATTCATCACGAAGTTTAAACTGAGGAACTATACTTTCTCCGTGACAGCCGCAGGTACATCCGACAAACAACTCGGCGTCTGCGATGAATTCAGACGGTTCGCCGCCGTCCAACATGCCGATGATATCACCCGCACAGTGTTCGCCGAACTGATACAAAGGTATATCCGCTGAAGTAAGCGGAACAGGCGCATGCTTACCTTCATCATTACTGTCATAACCGACTACAGCAATATCTTCAGGAATCTTGTAGCCCTTGGAGACCAATGATTTCGCAAGTCCCAAAGCCATGGCATCGTTGGCACATGCTACAGCCTGCGGAAGCTTAACGCCCTTCTTCGTAAGACGGTCCGCGACGCTCTCGCCGCTTGTATACCAGAAATCGCCGTAGAAAATGCGGTCCTCAGGTACTTTAAGTCCGTGCTCTTCCATGCAGTCGATAAACGCCTGAAGTCTCTTCTTGGCATGAGGATGCCAGGATTTACCCGTAAGGAATGCAATATCGGTAAATTTATGTTCTTCTATAAGATGCGAGATGACCTTCTTAATTGGAGTGTAGTTGTCCTGAATCTCATTGGGATATTTCTTGGTATCCCCCTCGACAAAGAGAACTTTACCCTTATATTCGTCATTAAGACGCTCTTCGATCTTCTCGGAAAGTCCCGGAGTCTGAATAGAGTCAGCCATTACAACAACGGCATCAAACTTATTGTAATTGATAATATTGAATATCGAAGCGTCTCCGGTCTCGCGCTGCAGTGAATCCTGATATTTCTGATACATGGCAAAAACGCACACATCAATATCGGAAGCCAATGCAACCTTGTTAAAGCCTTGAACGAATAACCGCTGGCAGTATTCTTCAGGTTGTCCGCATAACAACGCGATCCGCCTTCTGCTCAAAACTATGAACCCCCAGAAACATCAAACTCGATTAACTTAATTATATCAGAGCCTTTATTAACAAAACCGTCCTGAAAGTAAACTTTCAATGAAGACTTACCTGACTTTCCTATCGATCTGATATACAAACCTCCCATGCCTCCGTTGATATCTACTCGGTCAGGACCCATTATCTCAATGGGGCCTTCTGCCTCAACATGAAGGCTTGCGTTGTAATGAGGAAGAACATTTCCGTTCTGATCCGTTACCCTGATCCTGACGCATGCAGCATCATAAGTAGCACCCTCAGTAAGCTCGAAAGAAGACACCTTAATATCCAGATCCATATCCTCACACGGGGCTTTGATCACGGTTTTAACTTCTTTGCCGTTCTTTATGCCGACAAACTTAAATCCGGTGGACTTGCCGCCCCAGTCGCCGATGTACTTGCCGTACAGATCGTAGGCATTCTGGAAATTCATACGGTATCTTGCCATTGCCTCACCGAGCCGAAGCTTGATCTTCGGAGGAATATCGTTGCCGCCGTATCGTCCTATATAGTTAAGAGCTTCCTTAACAATATCATTCTGCCTGTCAGTAAAGCCTTCCCTATCCTTCATCCTGTCACCGATATAGTCATCTATCAGGATCGGAGCATTCGGAAGATACTTAAAAGGCGAATCGGAATGATGATATTCCTTAATAAATTCATCATTCTTATACATCTTTACACTATCGCAGTTAGTAACAATATACACATCGCCTTTATTGCCGGCCGGATGCTCACCGATATTCATATCAGAAGAGATCTCGAGAACAGGCTCATCCACGCTTCCGGAAGCGGCATATACACTTGCGGCAGGCTTGGGATTCCTGAACATGTCACACACACCGTGATAACAGATCCTGTCACCCGAACCGAAGTCCTTATGTGTGTTGTAATCGAACATACACCAGCCGAATGATCCGCTGATCCCTGGTTCTCCCCTTACCGAATCAAGAACCGTTGCATGTCTTACAAGATGTGCCGTCCTTATATCCTCGCGGTCAAATGTCTTCGTCGGATACATATGACCGTTATACTCTGATACGAGATAAGGCTTATTCATATCGGGTGTAACAGCCTTTTTCTTCTCACAGCCCGCTGTCTTACCGTCATGCAGGAAATCATTATAAGCATATACATCTTCAAGTAAATGACTCTTTTTAAGATATCTAACTCCGCTCGTGGGTCTTGAAGAATCATGCTTATGGGCAACTTCGTTTGTCCTGGTATACAGTTCATCGTCATCATGGGACTCGTTGATCCTGACACCCCACAGAATGACCGAAGGATGGTTTCTGTACTGGACAACCATCTCCTCGACATTCTTAACAGCCTGTTCCTTCCACTTTGCATCGCCTATATGCTGCCATCCGGGGATCTCTGTAAACACAAGAAGTCCGATCTCATCACAGCGGTCAATGAAATGCTGAGACTGGGGATAATGCGACGTTCTTACCGCGTTTACTCCGAGCTCGTACTTAAGGATATCAGCATCATAAGCCTGCATGGACTTAGGCATGGCATATCCGACATAAGGATAAGACTGATGTCTGTTAAGCCCCATTATCGTTACTTTCCTGCCGTTGAGATAATAACCGTCAGCCCTGAATTCACTGTCACGGAATCCGAATGTCACTTCCTTAACATCGGTCTCGGATTCAACTCTTAATACATAAAGATTGGGAGCATCAAGATCCCATTTCTTATATCCGGGCACCTTACTTATGGCGCAGTACCCTTTCTTTCCGGGAAGCCTTGCAAGTTCTTCTCCGGAATACTTATCGAAGATTATGATCCCGAATTCCTGATCCTTATCACCGCCGTCAAATGTGACATCGGCAAATACGGAACCTGCAGCCGTAGCCCTTACAAACACATCACTTATATAGCATTGTTCCTTAACCTCAAGGGAAACTTCCCTGTAGATTCCGCCGTATGTCATGTAGTCAATAACATATCCGAACGGAGGTATATTAAGCGATTCGCGGCTGTCAACGCGGACCTTGATCTCATTTACAGCGTCGTAATTGATCATATCGGTTATTTCGAACGAGAACGCCGTATAGCCGCAGCTGTGCGTACCCGCCAAAAGTCCGTTGATATACACTGTGGCTTCATGAGCGACGCCGTCAAAGTTGAGAAAAAGCCTTTTCCCCTTCCAGTCAGAAGGCACATCAATATACTTAAGGTACCCCGACACCTCCTGATACAACGATTCGCTGAAATAATTAAGCGGGGTAACCTTTACTGTATGCGGTATCCTGACTTCATCACCGTCAGGCAGCTTGTCAAAATCACTGTTAAAGATCCAGTTATTATTAAGATCCACTTTCATCGGAAGTTCTCCTCTTGATCCTCATCTTCTGAGGTACGATAGTCATCTTTGTCACGCAGGAATTACCGCGCATTCCGAGTGCTGACTTAACAGCCTCGGCAACCTCATCGGGATCAAGTCTGCACATAGGGTCGTCATCAACCGTGAAATCGGCATTGCGGTACAGATTGGTATTCGTCATATCGGGGCAGATCTCGATGACCTTAACATCATGCTTACGCGCCTCTTCGAAAAGGCTCGCGGAGAAGCTTGAAAGACCTGCCTTTACGGCACCGTATGAAGCACCGTAAGTATTAGTCTTATAAGCAGTAACGGAAGAGATATTAATGATAGTGCCCTTTCCCTGCCTCTTAAAGCACGGGAGAAGATATCCGGTAAGTATCATCGGAGCCTCGAGATTGGTTCTTACCATCTGCTTGATCTGCTCGAGCGTAAGATTCTCGTGAAGTCCGTAGAAGCCGACTCCTGCGCAGTTTACGAGAATCTCGGGATTCTTGATGCCGGAAACGACCGATATAAGCTTAGTAGTATCGGTTACATCACATATAAGCGTATTAAACCCGAATTCGGTATTCTTATCAAAGTGTCTGGCAATACCGTATACTTCGTATCCCGATTCCGTGAGCATCCTGGCGATAGCAAGTCCTATACCGGAAGACGCACCTGTAACGATTGCTGATTTCTTAGGGGATGATGTAGAGTTTGTTTCCATAGCCGGCTTTCTCCAATTCATTCTTGATGATTCCGATCAACCTCGAACGGACATCCGCGGGGTAAACACAGAACCCGTCTTCACGATCGAAGGGGAAAAGCACTGCCGAAGAATCAGGACAGGCTTTCCGCAGATTCGGAAGATAGTCCGAGGATATTCGGAAGGTGCCGATACTGATATCTCTCACACGAGTAAGATCAATGCTTTGAAGTATCTTGTCGACAAATCTATTGTAACATAATTCAAAATTCTTTATATAAATCAACGGGTCAAAACAGAGGCGAACCTGAGCGTCCTTTGCTATAGCCTGATTAACACACGCGATCCTCGCATCAAGCGAAGGAGTCATCTTCTCGAACTGATCTATCACCTCATCGGGAGACAATGTGAAAGCGTAGATAATATTTGGATCATTACGGAACGAATCAACAACAGACTTCGTTCTTAACTCAAGCGTCAGATCAGGATGGGTTGATGCGAATCCTTCCCATACATTCATCCAGCCTGAGACTTTAGACAATGCCCCGAGATCCGTATCAAATGAAGCGCACAGATACACCGGTCCTTCCTTAAGCTTCTCCTCACACTCTTTAAGATAATCTTCCTGATTAACAAAGATAACGACATTTGAAGTGCCGTACATACCTTTAAGAAAACAGTAATCACAAGAGAAAACACAGTTCATCGCGGACTCGGCATAATAGAACTTTCCCATACCGAAGTCTTGGCACACAGGCGACGCATCGAATATCTTCTTCCTGTCATTCACTGCAAGAATCAGGCTTTTCGAGCCGTTCTGCAGTCTCGAATCCTGCGCAGGCCTGTTAAATACGTCCTTATAGTGTCGGATGCTGACGACTGTGCTGTCAGAAAACTTCTCAAGAAGCCTCTTCGTCTCGGGGTAATCTTCGGCACGCGACTCAAGATAAATGTGTGAGAACGCTGCGCACACGGGCTGTCACCTCCTTGCCGCCGGCTCTCGATGTCACTTCAGAAGCTCCCGCCTCATCGAAAAGCTTTCTTCCGTCCATTCCCATACTTTCGGCAAATCTCATAAGTTCATCGATCTGAACTTTCATTGATGCGGAAGCCTTAAGAAGATCGTAGAGATCTTCATTGCTTTTTACACTTAACGGACTGATTCCGTCTCGGATCATTGTGATCAGTTCTTTGATCTTCGGAACATATGATTCAACAAGAGCATTTACAGACGCTTCGGTAACACGGCCTACATCGCCGTTATCGCTTACCATCTTAAGAAAGATCATTCTGTCGGGGCTTATAAGCTTAGAGCCCGCCAGATAAATGGCAGAAGCTTCCATATCGTAAAGGCAACCGGGTTCAGGATCTGTCTTTACTTTATCGACTGTAATAAGCGGTGCTTCGGGAAGTCCCGTAACACGCAAAATATCAGGATAGTAATCCTTACCTGCAGCATCATCTGTGATCTTATTTACCAGAAACAATCCGTGCAGATCATCAGAACCGCATGTACCGATATTAATGATCACATCAGATGCAAGATCCTGTCTTGTAAATCCGGAATGAAAGGTCCTTCCGACTGCAAATGCCGCATTAACTTTACCTATACCAGTAAGTACGATCTCAAGGTCATCAGATACGAGGTGTCTTAATGCCTTAACCTCACAATCAATTGCTGCAAATACATGGATCATAGAGAAATTATATAACAAAAAACCGGAACTTCAGTTCCGGTCTTGTAATTGGTTGCGGAGGCGGGACTCGAACCACACGACCTCCGGGTTATGAGCCCGGCAAGCTACCAACTGCTCCACTCCGCGATGTTATCGCAACACTTGTATATGGTGCTCGTGACCGGACTTGAACCGGTACGGATTTTACTCCGACGGATTTTAAGTCCGTTGCGTCTGCCGATTCCGCCACACGAGCCTATCCGCAAGTGCTTATGAATAATATCATCGGTTATTTGGTATGTCAAGTTTGACTGTTTCATTACACATTAACACTTCGCATTGCAATAGATTCATTAATAAATATAATTAAGTAGAATATTAACCAAAAGTAGTGAGGTATCAAAATGATCATTGATCCCGAGAATCAGAACAATAACAACAATAATGGTCTTCCCAATTCGGATGACTACGTTGATTCTTCATTTATGGTCTCATTCAAGGCAAACGAATCCTCGTCTGTCTCGGATAAGATCAAAGAAAGCGAGAATGCTTCCGATCCTTTCGAAGATGAATTCGATAATTTTGATTTTGATGCTTCCAAGTCCGCATTCAAGCCTCTTAATAAGCCGGTAACTGCTGAAGCATCCGCTCCTATTGCCGAGCCTCCCAAGGCTTCCGACAAGACTGATTTCGAGCAGGTTGCTCCCATTAATGATCCTGCATTCACTGATGCAGATCTCGATTTCAAGGAATTTACAGGAGTTAAAGAGGATCCTAATGTAAACAAGTCTCTTTTCGAGTCCGGATCTGATCTGGATTTTGCAGGTTCATCTGATTCCAAGAGCCCTTTCACAACAGGCGGAGACGACGAGTTCGCACTCGACGAGGAAGCTATGGCTATTAATCCGTTTAAGCCTAAGAATGCTGACCGCATCCCTCCTATGCCCTCCATGTCCAAGGCAGGTAAAGTGCCCGATCCTGCACTTAAGACTCAGCCCAAGGCAGAGGAACACAAGGAAGCTGCTAACATCAAGACATACGGTAAGGTCAGCAGCGGCGTAGATGCATTTAAGAAGCCAGCAAAGGAAGAAACACCTGCACCCGCACCTGCTCCTGCAGCAGCAAAGCCTGCGCCCTCTCCTTTTAAGGCTCCGGAAGCAAAAGCACCTGCTGCTCCTGCGGCACCTGCTCCTTCTCCTTTCGAGAAGAAAGCTTCTGTTCCTGCTATGCCTTCTTCCGTAAAGAAGGAAGCACCCGCTGCCAAGCCCGAAGAGAAGTCACCTTTTGTTATGAATCAGGCTGAGCCTGCTAAGAAGCCGCAGTCAAATGTTGCCAAGGTATCTGCCAACACAAGACCTGCAGCAACCGAAGCTAAGCCCGCGGCAAATGAAGCTCCTGCAGCTAAGCCTGCTGCCAAACCCGTTGCAAAGCCTGAAGAAGCACATACTGCGCCCAGAGCAAACACAAACAACAGTGCTCATAAGCCAATGCGCCAGCAGCCTCTCCCCGATGAGAAGGAAGCAGGCTCAAGACCCGGTACATCTCATTCCACTTCTGACCACAAGAAGACTGAGATCGCGCCTGTAACTACTGTCAAGAAATCTAAGAATAAGAACAAGCGCGAGAAGAGTTCCAAGGAACCCGGCAGAGGCGGTCTGTTCGCTCTCATCGGAGTACTTGCTGGTATTTTCGTATTACTTTGGGTTCTTGATAACTATCAGACATGGTTCGGTAAGAATGACGATACAACACGTGCTACCCAGGTAACGGCTGTTACTACGGTTACCGAGGTCGTCGAGACCGATGTTGCTGAGACAACTGAAGCGGTTGTTACTGAAGAAACTCCGGCAGCTGTTGCTACTACAGAGACAACGGAAGCAACCGAGCAGACAACTTCAGAGACGACTGAAGAAACAACAGAGGCTACTACTGAAGCAACCACAGAAGCTACAACGGAGCAGACGACAACAACTACTACTGAAGAAGAGACAACAACCACAACTACAAGATCCTCTTCTTCCAATACGCCTGTAAGCTGCAGCTACACGATCAGAAATCCTCGCGTTACTTCAGACGGATTCGTATTTGATCTCTCTGTAACAAACAACGGCGATACAGTTAATATGAACAGACTGAATGAATTCACAATCTCATTCAATACTTCATCAACTATCACTAACCTGACGTCTGATTACTTCACATTCACATCTGATGGAGATAACTCATTCACGGCTACACCGAGATCCGGCTCACTCCCTGCAGGTGAAAGAACTGATATCACGATCACAGGTACGACAGAGAACCACGTACAGCACTTCTACATCAACACATATCACTTCGACTGGTCATAAAGCAGAGTACAACCTTACATGCAAAAAGAGTTGCCGTTTGGCAACTCTTTTTATTATTCATAAAGCACGGCGCTGAGCGGACTTACGCAGACGCGGAGCGTCGAGTACGTAGCGAGGCGTCCTGCTATTCGAATTATGAAGACTTAGCGAAGTTCTTATCCGTAAATATTCTGGCGAATACAAGCCCGAGCGGCAAAGATGCGATAATCATTATTGCTTTCCAAAGCCAAGCTCCGCCCTGTTCGAAATCACCTGTAGATAAGAAATGAATCGCCTTATACAGGAACATACCAGGAACCATAATAACGATAGAAGGTACAGTTAAAGTAATACGCGGATAGATTCCGACCAAACGTTTTATCGAAGAAGCTATAATACCTGCGAGCAACGCGCCGACAAAAGCAGCAACGCCGACCTTAATTCCACGATCCGTAAGAAAGAGCCTTACAAAGTTGGCGACCATTCCGATAAGTCCGGCTGTCATAGCCATCTTGGGAGTACTGTTAAAGATCATGGAGAACCCGAACACACCGATAAAACTCATAACAAGACGAAGAGCATACTTAACAGGCATATCAAGTTCATATGCAGGAAAATCAACCGGTGAATACTGCAATACGGACGCCGTAAAGGCACATGTAAGTGCAGCCACACAGACTACCATAAATGCATAGACTATCCTCTCGATTCCCGACTTAAGATCGAGCTTAGCTATATCAATACCGCCAGTGATAAGCGGGAATCCGGGAACGATAAACAGGATAGAACAGATATACCCTGCCCTGTAGTCTGCAGGTACATTCAAAGCAGCTGATATTCCCTTGATCAGCATAATATAAGCAAAGCACGACGTAAGAACCGCAGCACTTACGTTGGCAAACAACGTATAACTGCGATTAAGAAGCAGCTTACGAATAAGAAAGCCCGCAGCTGCCGCAATAAAAGTACAAAGCATCTCGATCCAACCTGCACCGAGCAGGAATGCGAAAGCGCCGCACGCAGCTCCCGAAGCAAGACACAGCTGCCATATGGCATAATTACTTCCGCTCTTATCGATCGTATCGAGCATATTATGGAAGCTGTCTATGGAATAACGTCCCACTCTCTCGGCGAATCCGTCACAGAACATCTCGAGATAATTAAGCTTGGTCGTATTAACACCGGTAGTACGATTAGACAATGCATTAGTACAAGACTCATTACCCTGAATACAGGTATAAGAAATCGATTTGATTCCTATATCTGCATTACATGTAACATTAAGAGCTCGCGAAAGCTTATTCATCGCGGCACGGACACGGTATGCACCCGCACCGGAGGCAAGAAACATCAGACCTATTCTTCCGATAAGACTGGCCTTCTCCTTCAAAGGAGAATCAATAGCCGGAGTATCACTGTTATCATGCGACAGATCGTGCCACATGACAGGCATATGCTGCTGTCTGAACTTACTCATGTGTCTCCTCTGTTTTCTGTCCTATAAGCAGCTTAACGCCTTCCTTTGTAACGTCGAGTATGCCTGAGGTAACCTCCCATTCGAGTTCCTTCTCGTCAGACAAAGTAACGACACATTTCCCGGGTCTTAATGTAGTTACGAAAGGAACATGACCTGCAAAGACTGCGAGGTCTCCTTCGTGTCCTCTTAAGACAAGTGATATTACTTCACCTGAGAAGAGTTCCTTATCGGGAGTAAGAACTGTCAGAGCATAAGTCGTCATGAAAGCTCTGCCTTCTCTCTTTCGGCCTTTGCTACCGCCTCTTCGATAGTACCAACGAAGAGGAATGCAGACTCAGGCAGATCGTCATGCTTACCTTCGATGATCTCCTTGAAGCCCTTGATGGTCTCATACAGAGGTACATATGTACCTTCGATACCCGTAAACTTCTCGGATACATGGAAAGGCTGTGACAGGAATCTCTGGATCTTTCTTGCACGGGATACGAGAAGCTTGTCTTCATCGGAAAGCTCATCAAGACCCATGATTGCGATGATATCCATAAGTTCCGTATAACGCTGAATGATCCTCTGAACTTCCTTGGCAACCTCATAGTGCTCGGGTCCTACGACCTCGGGTGACAGGATTCTGGAAGTTGACTCAAGAGGATCTACCGCAGGATAGATACCCTGTGATGCGATAGATCTTGAAAGAACCGTAGTAGCATCCAGATGCGCGAAGGTTGTCGCAGGCGCAGGGTCAGTTAAGTCATCTGCAGGAACGTATACAGCCTGAACCGACGTGATGGAACCCTTGGTAGTGGAAGTGATCCTCTCCTGGAGCGCACCCATCTCATTTGCAAGCGTAGGCTGATATCCTACGGCAGAAGGCATACGGCCGAGAAGCGCCGATACCTCTGAACCAGCCTGTGTGAATCTGAAGATATTGTCGATGAACAGAAGAACGTCCTGATTCTCCTCATCTCTGAAATACTCAGCCATCGTAAGACCTGAGAGAGCTACTCTCATTCTTGCTCCCGGCGGCTCATTCATCTGACCGTACACGAGCGCAGTCTTCTCGAGAACTCCGGACTCCTTCATCTCGTTATAAAGGTCGTTTCCTTCACGGGTTCTCTCTCCTACACCTGTAAATACGGAAAGACCGCCGTGCTCCTTCGCGATGTTATTGATAAGCTCCATGATAAGAACTGTCTTACCTACACCGGCACCGCCGAAAAGTCCGATCTTACCGCCCTTGGAATACGGGCAAAGAAGATCGATAACTTTGATTCCGGTCTCAAGGATCAATTTACTTGAAGAAAGATTTGCAAAAGCAGGCGCCGGACGGTGAATATTCCACTTCACGGCATCCTTAGGTGCAGGAAGCATATCGGTAGGCTCACCGAGAACATTAAAGATTCTTCCGAGAGTCTCTCTTCCGACAGGAACGCTGATCGGAGCACCGGTATCTATTACCTCTGCGTCTCTTTTAAGACCGTCCGTAGATGCCATGGCAATGCATCTTGCCGTGCTGTCTCCGATATGCTGGGCTACCTCAACAGTAAGTTTCTTCTCCCCGATATACATCTCGAGAGCATTGTTGATGGGAGGCAGACAGCCTTCATTGAAATGCACGTCTACAACAGGTCCCATGACCTGTGCCACACGTCCTTTGTTAATCTCATTAGATCCCATATTCTTCACTCCTTAACTGCCGGCACCGGCAACTATCTCTGTTATTTCCTGAGTTATCTTACCCTGTCTTACACGGTTGTATTCCAAGGTAAGATCTTCTATCATCTCATTCGCATTCTTGGAAGCGCTGTCCATAGCCATTCTTCTTGCAGCTACTTCACAGGCAAAACTCTCTTTTACAAGAGAATAGATAACACCCGCTACATACTGAGGCAGGACATCATCAAACAGTGTCATCGGATCAGGTTCATAGACGGTATCATCATGTTCATTCTCCGAAGGCTTCTCGAGCGGCAGGATCCACTTTATCTGAGGTTCCTGCGTAAGAATGGATACGTACTTGTTATATACGATACCGACCTTGCTGATCTTCCCTTCCTTAAACTCACTGACTAAAGTTCCGGCAAGTTTCATCGCCTTATCGAAAGGATAATGTTCAGATGAATCATAATCACGCATTGTATCGGGATCAAAGTCATCGAGTTCATCATTCGTATAACGGTCGAATGCACGCTTTCCGATCGGTATGATCTCAGGGGAACCCTCCATATCTCTTACCAGTCTGAATACATTGGCGTTATAGCCGCCGCACAGTCCTCTGTCACCGGCGATAACGATAAGCTTGGTTCTCTCATCAATCTCATGCTCGGAAGCATCCTTAAAAAATACGGAGCGTTTACACTCGGCGCATTTGGACAGGTCCTTGATAATACTGTTTATGACATTAAGATACTTACGTCCTTCAAGCATGGCATCCGTAGCCTTACGCATCTTAGAGGATGCAACAAGACCCATGGCGCCCGTTAAGTGAAGCGTCGAATCAAAGCTCTTTATTCTTTTACGAAGTGCCTTAATGTCTTTTGCCATATTACTCTGTCATTTCCTTAAGAAGCTTCTTAAGTTCTTCTTCGTCATCCTTTTCCCAGGATCCGCTTCTTATACGGCGCATCCAGTCTTTGTGGTCCATGTTAAGGTTCTCATACAGCTTGTTCTCGAACTCCTGAACCTTATCAAGCGCGATACCGTTAAGATAACCGTTGATAACGGCATAGATGATCGCTACCTGCGCACCTACTTCTACGGGGCTGTTGCGGTCCTGTCCCAATACCTTAACGATACGCTCACCAAGGTGAAGTCTCGCCTTGGTATCGGAATCGAGATCTGAGCCGAACTGTGAGAACTCCTGCAATTCCCTGTACTGTGAATACAGAAGCTTCAGCTCACCCGATACCTTCTTCATCGCCTTAACCTGAGCGGAACCGCCGACACGGCTAACCGAGATACCCGGGTTAATAGCCGGGATGATACCGCTGTGGAACAGCTCGGACTCGAGGAAGATCTGACCGTCTGTGATGGAGATAACGTTAGTCGGGATATAAGCAGATACATCGCCCGCCTGTGTCTCTACGATAGGAAGTGCAGTGATCGATCCGCCGCCGAACTCGGGAGCAACGCATGCTGCACGCTCGAGAAGTCTCGAATGAAGATAGAATACGTCACCGGGATATGCTTCTCTTCCCGGAGGTCTTCTGATAAGAAGCGACAGGGCTCTGTAAGCAACAGCGTGTTTGGACAGGTCATCATACACGATGAGAACATCCTTGCCCTGCTCGCGGAAATACTCAGCCATAGCGCAGCCCGAATAAGGTGCGATGTACTGGATAGGTGCACTCTCGGCAGCAGTAGCGGATACGATTATCGTATAAGACAAAGCACCTTCGCGAAGAAGCTCAGATGCAAGCGCAACAACGGAAGAAGCCTTCTGTCCGATAGCAACATAGATACAGATAACATCCTGATCTTTCTGGTTAAGGATAGTATCAAGAGCGATCTGTGTTTTACCTGTCTGTCTGTCACCGATGATAAGCTCACGCTGACCTCTTCCGATAGGGATCATCGAGTCGATAGCCTTGATACCTGTCTGAAGAGGAACAGATACGCTCTTTCTCTCAATGATACCGGGAGCCTCAGCCTCTACAGGCTTATAGCCTGCATGAGGGATCGGACCCTTGCCGTCGATGGGCTCGCCGAGAGGATTGACTACTCTTCCGAGGAATCCTTCGCCTACGGGAACTGATAATACCCTACCGGTCCTCTTTACCCTGGTTCCCTCTCTTATATCATCCGTATCGGAAAGTATGGCAACTGATACGATCTCATTCTCCAGATTCTGGGCAAGTCCTACGCTTCCGTCTTCGAATTCAAGGAGCTCAGTCGACATGCAGTTACGGATGCCGTAAACACTCGCGATTCCGTCACCTACCATAACAACGGTGCCGACCTCACCCATGTCGATGCGGTTCTTGTAACTTCTTATCTGTTCTTTCAGTATGTTACTGATTTCTTCCGGCTTTCTGTTCATATCAGGATATCACTTCCTTTATATTCTTGAGATTCTTTCTGACACTTCCGTCAAAGTGCTTGCCGTCGACAGTTACGGATATACCGCCTATGAGTCCCTTATCGATGACATACTGAGGTCTAATGGTCTTGCCGGTAACTTTCGTAAGTTTTGCCGTAAGCCTTGCCTTCTGCTCATCGGTAAGCTCGACCGCACTTGTTATTACCGCATCGGCTATATGCATATAGTCTTCATACATCATCCTGAACTCACTGATGGCAGAGAACAGAACATGCATGTCGCGGTGTTCGCATATTACATTGAGAAAAGAATAGACGTGTTCACAGACCTGACCTTCAAACACGCTTCTCAATGACTCGATCCTCTCCGACTTAGGAACAGACGGGTTGATCAGATAATCTATGTACTCAGGATTCTCCTTAAACAAAGTATCAACAAGATCAATATCGGGGATGACCTTATCAGCTTCATCTGACTCAAGCATAAGGGAGAAAAGAGCTATGGCATATTCCTTGCCGTTCCCGTTCATTACTGATCCTCCAGATTATCGATGAAATTATCGATAAGATTCATGTGGTCATCCATATTGATCTCACGGCCGAGTACCTGCTCGGACAAAGCCGTGGAGACATCTACTATCTCCTTCTTGATATATTCCTGAGCATCAGCCTTATCACGCTCCGCTTCGGACTTAGCCTTACGGATGATGGACTCGGCCTTCTCACGGGACTCGTAGAGCATTACCTCATTACGGCGGTCCGCCTTCTCGACGGCCTCCTTGATTATTGCCCCTGCTTCATCCTCGGCAGACTTCATTCTCGTCTCCCATGAAGACTTCAGCTCCATGGCATCGGCTTCAGCCTTGGACGCGCTGTCGTAACGGGAATCCACTTCCTCCTGCCTCTTGGCAATGACTTTCTTCACCGGCTCGAAAAGGAACTTCCTGAACAGAAGGAACAGAATGACAAGATTAAGAAGCGATATGATAATCTGCCAGATGTTTAACGAAATAACGTCAAGATTGTTCATGTTGATTATCCGATAGATTCAAGAAGAATATTTACGAGTCTTCCGGGCGCTACGAAGATAAGAAGGATAGCAATAACAAGAGCATAAAGACCTGTAGTCTCAGCGATAGCACATCCCATGAGCATTGTCGTGGTTACCGCACTTCTTGATTCAGGCTGTCTTCCGATCGCTTCACAGGCAGCAGCTACCGCATTACCTTCACCGATACCAGGTCCGATACCTGCGATCATCGCACATCCTGCTCCGAGAGCGCATCCTCCCAGAATAATACCGATTGCCAATTCCAACATTTTCAAACACCTCCGTTTGTATTCTCGATAACTTGTTGTTTTTTCTTAGCTTCCTTTATCCGCTTGCGTTTGAAGTATTCATCCTCCGGGAAACCGCCTGAAACATAAAGCATGGTCAGCATAGCAAAGATGAATGCCTGTAAGGCTCCGCTGAACAGATCGAAATAAATGGATAATATCGCCGGAAGTCCAACCCTTAAGTACGGGAAACCGCCAAGGTAGCCGGGAAGGAATCCGAATATCATCTTAGATACATTAGTAAGAAGATTAGCTATGAGTATTGAAATGATGGAGCCCGACAGGACGTTGCCGTAATGACGGAATGCCATCGATATAGGTGTCGCAACCTCACTTATGATGTTCAAAGGTGCGAGGAAAGGCACCGGATCACCAAAGCTCTTGATATATATGAGGGGACCAGCCTTAAACTTATAGTAAGTAATAAGTATGAAGGTCAGAAGAGCCCATCCGCCGGTGACATTGATGTCAGATGTCGGCGGGAAAAGTCCAATCAGAGTAAGAAGAGATGAACAGGCCGAGAGACCGAGCATCGCAGCTATGAACGGTCCGAATCCCATGAAGAACTCTCCCATGTTGGTCTTAACGAGATTATCAACCGTGTTAACTATCCATTCAGCAATTATCTGTCTTCTGGACATATTCTTAGTCTTGAGACCGTGAGTCAGGAACAGGCAGAAGAAGAACAAAGACAGAATTACGAGCCATGAGTTGACCTGAGACTCGGTAATCGGAAGTCCGCCCAGCGGAAGATCTATCGTGAAGAATATATGAGCACCTGAAATATCGATGCCTTCGGATGCGGGTACGTAAAGAACCTTGATGAGAATGCCCGCTATAAGAGGAATGATGGACAAGATAAGCAGTAATACGGTCATACTTCAGGTTCCTCCTGAATGCCCTTCTTCTTTGACACCATGGCACTCATATAGACGGCAGCCGTCGGCATAATCAAAGAGATTACGGCTGCAAGAAGATTAAACCAGTCAAGTACGGCCGCCAGTATCAGCACGAGTGCAAGAAGGAAGAATCTCATTGTATGAGAGAAAGCAACCGTTGCCTTCGCGTCCTTCTCGTCCTTATCGAGAGCTTTTTGAAGGCCGAGCCCCATAAGGAAGAAATTGAGGATACCGACACCGGCACCCAGAAGATTACCAAACAGGACGGGAAGGTCCCATCTTCCGATGATAAGAAAGACTGCTTCCATAAGTTCACTCATGATAAGCGTCGCGAGTGCGATGTAAGAAGTCATATTCTTGATTGCCGGATCGATATTCTTCAAATTCTTTCTCCTTAAACTGCACCTATGCTACTACATTTTTGACCGTTAGTCAATTTTTCTTTTGTAAAATCTGACATTGAATGCGACGCCTGCTTCAGACATTATATCTTCTTCCTCGTGATCAAGCTTCCACTCGGGATCCTCATCAAGATTCGGAAAATAAGCATCAGCTGTGAATTCCTTATGTATATTGGTTATTATTGCCTCATCACAAAGGTCGAGCATCGACTTATATACCGTCTCGCCGCCGATGAGGAATATCTTCTCCTCAGGGTGATCGGCAATATACTGCTGAAGCTCTTCCCTGTCATGAAGTATCACAGCACCTTCCTTGGTGAACTCGGGATTTCTGGTAAGAATGATATTCACGCGCTTGGGCAAAAGCTTTTCGCCGGGGAAAGTAAGCAGCGTCTTTCTGCCGAACACGACGGTATTGCCCGCGGTATACTTACGGAACACGCCCTTCTGGTCCTCAGGCAGAGAAATAAGAAGATCTCCTTTGTAACCGATACCCCAGTTCTCGTCAACAGCAGCTATGGCAGTCATGCTCATAAGTTCAATACCTCCGCGAAATAACCCGATGAAGACACGGGCTCATTATTATCAGTAAGATGCGACACGGAACCGAATTCCTGCACACGGAATGAAGCGGTTCCCTCTTCTCGCTCTTCAGAGCCTATGATAGTAACCGAAGAGGGCGCCATGAAGAAGTTCTGCCACAGACACGTAGGTGCAACACCTGTCATGTGTCCCGTAAGCAAAGCGGTAACTCCGAAGTGGCAGAACATAACTATAGTCTTGTCATTGTGGGACGTTACTTCATAAGTGCCGTCGCTACGCCTTACGTAGCCGTACCCCTTAAGAAGCTCATCGAAAGCGGACGTCACGGCTTCGTATTCCGCGCGAATATTGCCGGACCTCATAAGATCCGTATCGTACCATCTGTCCTTATCGTGAAGATCCTTGTTGCCGTTAAAGTAGGACGGCATAAGATCCCAGCACATTACATCCTCACCCGTTACGGGCATCTTAAGCTGATAGTAGAACTCCTTAAGCCACGGCAATACGGTTACATCACTGTTTTTCCCGTGCTCACGGCGAAGATCAAGGCAGGTCTTTGCAGTATCGTGTGCCCGGCCAAGAGGCGACTCGTAGAAAGCATCCACATTCCAGTTAAGAACGCGGTGAGAAAGAAGCTTCGCTTCACGCCAGCCCTTAGGGGTCAGCGAATCGACTGTATAATCAGGCTCACAATGTCTTACAAATACTATTCTCATCAGACAGCTACGGGAATCCCCTTTACTTTCTCTCCGTACTGATAGTTCTCGAGACGGATATTATCAGTAGTAAACTGATAGAAGTCAGTGATTCCCTCATCTATAACAAGCTTCGGAGCCGGGAACTTCTCTCTGGAAATAACGTCCTTAACGATGGGTACGTGTCTGTCATAGACATGCGCATCGGCAATTACATGAACAAACTCGCCGACTTCAAGACCGCTGCAGCGTGCAAGAAGATGAACGAGCACTGCATACTGACATACATTCCAGCCGTTTGCGACGAGCATGTCGTTGCTTCTTTGATTGAGAATAGCATTAAGCTTGTTGCCTGTTACATTAAATGTCATTGAATAAGCACAGGGATAAAGGTTCATCTCGGAAAGATCCTGATGAACATAAATATTTGTCATGATCCTTCTGCTTGAGGGATTATTTTTAAGATCGAACAGGACACGGTCAACCTGATCCATGTCACCTTCCTTATAATGATGCTTAACTCCGAGCTGGTAGCCGTAAGCCTTGCCGATGGAACCGTTCTCGTCAGCCCATGCGTCCCAAATATGAGTACCTAAATCCTTTACGTTATTGGACTTCTTCTGCCATATCCAAAGAAGCTCGTCTACGGCACCCTTGAAATTAATATAGCGCTGAGTGAGCATCGGAAATTCTTTACTCAAGTCATATCTGTTAACAATACAGAACTTCTTATATGTATAAGCGGGGGTTCCGTCCTCCCAATGAGGTCTTACTTTCTCGTTCTCTGTTGTATATCCTGAATTAAGAATATCATTAATATTCTGAACAAAAATATCATCTGCCAGACTCATACCGAACCTCCGTAACTGAACTGTTACATATTATAATAAAATAAATGTGAATATTAAACTTGCATTAATCGAAGTTTTGTACTATTATCAATGAGCTGTCTTAAGTCCGGCTCGGAAATATCGGGGTGTGGCTCAGGTGGTAGAGTGCTTGCTTCGGGAGCAAGAGGCCGTGGGTTCGAGTCCCGCCACTCCGACCAGGATTTCCGAACAGGCTCGTGACAGTTATATCGGGGTGTAGCTCAGGTGGCTAGAGTGCTTGCTTAGGGAGCAAGAGGTCGTGGGTTCAAGTCCCGTCACTCCGACCAGA